>CAZMBP010000167.1:0-39497 GCA_964564545.1 uncultured Saprospiraceae bacterium | reverse complement strand
GTCATGAGTTGGAAACCTCTTTCCGTAACTCGCTTTACGAACTCCAGCTTTTCTCAAAAGCTCTCTCTCAGAGTTCGCAAAGCTGCTTCATCGAATCAAAGTCACATCCCCCGATTCATTCGCTTGACGAATCAAAACACCATTCCAATCCATTACGTCATATTGAATTTTAAAAACCAAAACATCCATCGGTACAGGTTTGCCTTGAAAAGTGCCATCCCATTTTTCTTCTAAATTATTAGTATTAAAAATAAGTTGTCCCCAACGATTAAAAAGCATCAAGCGATAATTTTCAATCTGATAATCACAATCAATGATGGGATGGAAAAAATCATTTAAACCATCTTGATCTGGTGTGAAGGCGTTGGGGAAAATCATTTCGCAGCCACATACTTCAATCAATGCAACCAATCTATCAATGCTATCGCAACCAAATATATTAGTTAAAGTATCTTCGTAAATAAAAGTTTGGTCTTCTGAAACACTTTCCACATAAGTTGAACCATTAAAAATAAAAGGTCGGTCACTACAAATAACGGTATCTATTTGAGCGATTTCGCTCGGAGGATATTTTTTGATTACTTTGGAAATGGTATCAATCGTGCAGCCATCGTCAACGATTAATTGAGCAACGAAAGATTGACTTCCTGCAAAATTATATTCAACTATATTTTCATTATTTGTGAAGACGACATCATCAATATTCCATTCCCACGAGATGATTTCTCCTGATGAATTATTTTGAAAAATGATAGGCTCGTCAGATTCAGGGCAGAGATTTTGAACAGAAAAATCGGCTTTAGCGAAGTTATCACAGATAGAAATGATGGTGTCATATTCAAATGACTCGAGTTCATACAGATGCGTAAATTGGAAACCATAAGGAACTGGATTGGCAGGTAAATCTACCAAAGACCAACCTGCTTCATCTTCCAAAAATATTTCATCAGAAATATCTGCTTCGTTGCAGCCGCTGCTAAAATTTTCATCAAGTTGAATCAGAGTAGTTCCCCATTGATATGGATCATCGCTTACAAAAGTGGCGAAAGCTAAATTATAATCTCCTGATTCTTTTGACTTTAATTGTAAAGATGCATATTGTGGATAAGTATCATGGTTATAGCTTTTGCTACTGATATAGTTTTCGTCTTCATCTAACAACGTAATAAAAACGCGAGGGAATGTAGGATATAAAGTTGAAAATTGAGCAATATTTTTTATAAAACCACCAATGGCATATCCACCATTTTCTAATGGCAAAATTGAAAGGCTATATTCTACTTTTCCATCGGAATTAGTATTAAAAGTTTTTTGATAAATAACATCTCCATTGGAATTTATTTTATGTAAAAAAGAAGTGAAGAAGGAAAGGTCAGTATTTTTGCGGGCATAACCTGTGATAAAAATATCTCCATTATTTGTCAAAACTAAATCGCGAGGGAAGGTGGAAAACTCAGGGTATTCCATTTTTTTATAAAAAAGAACATCTCCAACTGGACTTAATTTTATAATAAATCCTTCATCAGATACAGTCATCCCATCTGTTCTTTTATTGCTCCCGATATGATAAGTATTTCCAGTCTCGTCAGCTATGGAAGAAACAATATTGTTTTCTAAATCAGGTTCACCAAATGTTTTTGTCCACAGTAGATTACCTGTAGAATCTATTCTTAAAAAATAAAAATCCCGAGTAGTATCGGAAGGCATTTCAGATTTTGTTGCTCCTAGTAAATATCCTCCATCTGGAGTTGAAGTAATTGTTCTTGGAAGTTGTTCGCCAGGAACTTTTCCATACTGTTTTTGCCAAATTAAATTTCCTGAATTATCATATTTCATTAAATGAATATGTGGAGTCTGAGCAGGAGCTTGAGGAAAAACTTTGATTCCTGTAGCCATAAAAATATCTCCTTCATCAGTTACAAACATTTTTTGAGGGTGCTCAAATGTATTGAATGAATAAATATCTTCTTTTGTCCATTCAATATTTCCCTTGCAGTTAACTTTAACCAATCCTCTTCTTGATTGAAAAACTGCACCTCCATCAAAAGTTGAATGCATATCTAAAAAAAAATGAAAGGAATTAGAAGTATAGATTTTTTGATAGGTGGGTTGAGCAGATAACTTAATATTTAGAGTAATAATCAATGAAATGAAAATAATAACTTTAATCAATGGACAGGATTTTATTTGGTTTGTCATTTCGAATTTTATTGTGAAATGAAAAGTAATAATAGCTATAAAGAGGAAAAGGGAAACAGAAAATGTTATAACTCTAATTCCCTTTTCTTAAGAAAAATATATTAATTAGGAGGCCCAGTAAAGCAATTGAAAGTATAGGCGTTATTAGTAGCTGTAAATGAATATGTCTTATCACATATTGGCTTGCCTAGTTCTCCTGTTGTTTGTAAGTAATCTCCAAAAGCAGTTCCTGGAGTTCCATCTGGATCTGTCATTGGAGTTTCATTAAATAGTATTACGATTGAAATAGAACTACCAGGAACGTTATAAGTTCTTGATTCTCCAGGTGCAAGATCTGACCCATTATCGATATTAACGTTAGCTAACCATGGATTTCCCAAATTACTAGTCGTGTTATTAATGGTAATAGTTTGATTGTTTACTAACGACTCTGAATCATTCAATGTTGAATTGGTTGTGGAATTATTAAAACCAGAAAGTAGTAAAAATGAAAAACTCACAATAAGGGCAAAAAATAACTTTTTCATAATTTTTGTTTTTGTTAAAATTAAAAAATAGAGTACAAGCCTATCATTTGTTCATGGACAAATAATAGAAAATTAATATTGATGTGCGCAATCTATTAATTTCGATTTATTTTCAACAACTAAGAATAAAAGGGAAAGAATAAAAGGGAAAGAATAATTTTTTGTTGTTGTTGAATACTTTTGTTAAGTTAAATGATAAAAATAATATATGCAAATAATTTAACATCTGATAGGCGATGATTTATATCATCAATTTGGGTCAACATCCACATTCACTCGAATACCTGAAAATCCCTTCGTTTTTTGCAATTGATATTTTGCTTCGATGATTAATCGTTTGGCATAAGCAAGCCATTGATTGTCTTTTTCCATTTTTAGATAAATTTCCAAAAGGAAACTTCCCCGCACTCTTGGAATGCCAGGAACAGCAGGGCCGATCATTCGATAACCTAATTTATCTTTTAGGATTTTTGCAAAAATCTTAGTGCCCTCGTTGAGTAGTCGAGGGTCTTTATGTTTGAGCGTAATTTTTATTAATCGTTGGAAAGGAGGATAGGAAAATAGTTTTCGTTCTTCCACTTCTCGTTCGAAGAACCGATCATAATCATTTTTAATCACCTCACCCAAAACAGGATGCGCCACATTGAATGCTTGAATAATTACTTTCCCTCTTTTCTTTTTTCGTCCAGCTCGACCACTTACTTGAGTCATGAGTTGAAAGCCTCTTTCTGTTGATCTAAAATCTGGAAATGACATCAATTGATCCGCACTTAAAACACCAACAACTCCCACATTATCAAAGTCCAAACCTTTGGTCACCATCTGAGTTCCCACTAAAATATCAATTCTTTTTTCTTCAAAATCGTTGATGATTTGAGCATGGGCATGTTTGGTTCGAACAGTATCAAAATCCATTCGAGCGATTTTTGCATCAGGTAAATAGATTTGTAATTCGTCTTCTATTTTCTCTGTTCCAAAACCTCTAATGGTCAAATTTCTTTCTCCACAGGCAGGACATTCTTGAGGAAGTTTTTGTTGAAAACCACAATAATGACATCGCAGATTATTGAATGCTTTGTGGTAAGTCAAACTGACATCGCAGTTTTTACATTCTTGCACCCAACCACAAGTCGTGCAACGAAGGGTAGGAGCATAACCTCTACGATTTTGGAAAAGAATGGCTTGCTCTCCTCGCTGCAAGGCTTCGGTCAATTCCTTGAGCAAAACCGATGTAAAATGCGAAGACATTTTTTTCTTTTTCAATTCATCAGCTACATCAACTATGACAACTTCAGGCATTTGAATTCCACCGAAACGTTCCTTCATTTCGACCAAACCATATTTTCCTTCCTTCGCATTTTGATAAGTTTCGAGGGCAGGAGTGGCAGTTCCTAACAATACTTTTGCGGAGTATAAATGTGCTAAAAATATAGCGGTATCTCTCGCATTGTATCGAGGAGCAGGATCATGTTGCTTGAATGAAGTGTCGTGTTCCTCATCGACGATGATAAGTTTTAGATTTTTGAATGGTAAAAAAAGTGCTGACCGAGCGCCCAAGACGATTGGTTTATTTTTTAAAACTTCTTTCCATAAATCTACTCGTTCACCATTCGACATTCGAGAATGATAAACGGCAATGTCATCGCCAAAAATCTTTTGAATTCGAGCGACAATTTGAGTAGTCAAAGCAATCTCTGGAAGCAAGTATAAAACTTGTTCTCCTTTCTTAATTGCTTCTTCAATGAGTTCGATGTAGATCCTAGTTTTTCCACTACCAGTTACTCCATGGAGGAGGACAGTATTTTTATTTTGATAAATATCTTTGATAGAATCGAGAGCTGTAATTTGATTTTGTGTTAAGTCAAATTTATCGACTACCACATCTTCATATTTCCCAACTCGACTAATTTCTCGATCATACAATTCAAAAATGGCTTTCTTTTCCAATGCTTTTAAAACAGTAGAATCAACGCCAGCCATTTTGTACAAATCCTGTTTTCGAACGAATTGTTGCGTTTTATAGATTTGGACAAAAGATAAAAGTGCATCCGTTTGTTTTTGAGAGCGAGCGGTAAGTTCGAAAGCTTCTTCGAGTAAAATGGGTTCTGTTGCGTAAGGTTCTTGCAATCGAACACAACCAATTTTTTTAGGTTTATAATTTCCTTTGAGTTCTTCTTGCAGGTAAATTATTTTCTTTTCGAGCAAGCGATATAATAATGGGAAAACGGTTTTTTGCCCCAATATTTTTTGCACATCATCTACCGTCAATTCATGTCGATTTCGCAAAGCTTCCGCAATCAAATATTCTTTGTCTTCCAACATAAAATAATCTTCACTAAAAAATGGACTGATGATAATTTTAGTTTCGCTACTCATTTTGAGCCCAGCAGGAAGAGCTGCAAGCATTACTTCGCCGAGGCTGCAACAATAGTATTGGGACATCCAAGTCCACAATTTTAATTGAGTTTCATCGACGATAGGATATTTGTCGATTATCGAAAGAATTGGTTTTGGTTTTGTTCCTTCTTCTGGATGTTCTAAAATTTTATAAACTAAGGCTGAGTATAATTTCTTCCTTCCTAGTTGTACTTCTACTCGCATTCCAGGTTGGACGACTTGAATCATTTCACTTGGAATGAAGTAAGTATAAGGTTTAGGAACGGCTATCGGTAAAATGACCGAAGCATAAGTTCCTGAAGATTGGATTGGATGAAATGATTCGTTGCTCAAATGTATTTAGTGTTTTATTGTAGTGCGAAAATAGTAAATGAAATTTAAAGGTTTTTGTTGAGAGAATTTTATTTTTGGCATATGTTTATACTGCTTTTGTATACGAAAATTTTGTTTTCAATAATAATAATATTATTATTACACAACTTATCGATAAGCAACAAAATATTATTATATCACTTTTTAAACGTTCAATTTATGAAAACATTAATTTATTTCTCATCTCTTACTCTATTTGTCTTTTTCACTTATAGCTCTTGCAAACAAAATTCTGAGATTATTAAAAAAGATTATTCTTTAGACTTTGCAACTGAAATTATTAATAATTATAATGCAGGAAAACTACCACATGAAAAGGCTATCTATAAAAAAGCTTCAATTGAAATAGTAACAACTGAAAAAGAAATTGTTCTTTTTGTAAAGGAAGTAAATAAACAAGATCAAATGTATTTTTTACAACAAACCCCTTCCAATAAAAGGAGAAATATTAGAGAAACAATAGAGTCAGCTGAAATTTTATTTTTCCATAGGCACTTGTTAGTTAACTCAACAGAGAAGGATTTGAGATTTTATTTTTCAGTTGATGAAGCTATTCCTAGTTATCTTTCTAATCTAAATGTAGGAGTCATTTCGAATGGATACGGTCTTGTTCAACAAAAAGGGATTAAATTAAATTATAAATCTATTGATGATTTTCATGGAATTGAATCTTTATACGGAGTCATGAAAAGAACAGTTAATAGTCAAGTAAACGTAAGAGCAGATGGAGATGAAGGAGGAGGTACAATTGAAGCAGCGGTGGAATGTGGTTGTTGTACCGAAACCACTACAGATACTTGCTTGGATATAGTACTCGGAAACTGTGATAGCGGTGGGGCAGGTTCATCTAGCTGTTCTATTGCCGTGGATGGAAATTCATGTTCTACTACTTGTTCAGGAAGTTCGGAATCATGTTGTAATGATACAGCCAATGACGATAATTAATTTTTCAATGAACTTTTTTGAGCATACTTAATATTGCTCTCTTACTTAAGTTCTTGTTCGTAATAACTTATGAATTATTATGAACAAGAACTTATCACAATCAATTAACAGCAATAGGGATTTCAAATTCATTTGGAATCCCTATTGTTTTTTATTGACGAAGGGAAATTTATTATTTTGAAATAAAAAAAAGGTTCCCAAAATGAATTGGAAACCTTTTTAGGATTTTAGTTAATCAGATTAATTTACTTCTTTGGCAGTTGAGCCCAACCGCTATTATTTTTTTGAGTATCAATAGCTTTGATTTGTTGAGCGATTACAGCTTGGCTTTCAGGATTTGAAGGTCCGTATTTTTGAGCAGCCATTAAAAAATCAACGGCTAGGTCATAATTCTGATTTGCTTTAAATTCCATCGCTGCAGACATCCAAGCTAATTGCAAATTAGAAACCATCGCTTCTTTTGTTTCAGCAAAATCGTTTTCCATATCTATTACCATAAAAATAGTATTCATACTTCCTTGAATTTTTTGACCATTTTCTTTTTTGTAAGTAGATTTTACTTTCATATTTCCACTTTGCCATTTAGTTTCTAGAATATCACCATTAGCAAATTCGAAGATTGCTTTTCCATTTAATTTATCCTCTTGCCATTCTCCTCTAAGCGTATCACCAGTTTTCCAAGTAACAATTCCTTTTCCTTGACGCATTCCATTCTTGAATTTTCCTTTGAAACTACTTCCATCATTCTTTTTGTAAGTTCCTTCTCCGTTAGCTTCTCCATTTTTCCACCCTCCAATGTATGAATCTCCTGAAGCTAAAATGATAGCACCTTGTCCTTCCATTTTTCCATTTTTAAAATCTCCAAGGTATTCGCTTCCTTCCTGAAATTTCATTAATCCTTTTCCATTTGGAACACCATAAGCAAATTCACCATCATAAGTATTTCCATTATCAAGAGTAATTTTGCCTTCGCAATAGGCAACTGATTTAGAACAAGGACTTTTTGATTGAGCAAATGTAGTAAGTGAAATAAATAATACTAGGAAAGATGTTAAAATGTGTTTAGACGTAAGTAGCATGTTGTTGTGGGTTTTGAAAAAGTTGGAAAAATAAAATTAATACGGAGGGATATTTAGGTGGGATAATTATGCTAATTGCAAACAGCGTTCCAAAAAATTAACCAGTCACACTTTTCTTTTTTTATGATTGATTTTTAATTTTCAGAAAAACAAATGATTAGAAAATTTTTAATTAGAGGGTAAAGATATGATTATCAGTATGTTAGTGAGGTGTGCCATTAGAAGAAAATCTCTTGCGCCAACCTAAATGTATTCGCATGAGCGTCTACAATGATAGCAATTCTTTCAGAATATCCACCACCCATGCTAATTGCTACGGGGATATTATTTTTTTTGCAAAGCTCCAAAACGTAACGATCTCGATTTTTTGTACCTTCTATACTCATACTTAATCGACCCAATTTATCCGTTTCCAAAATATCAACACCAGAGAGGTAGAAGACCAAATCAGGTTCCACTTGATCAATTAAGGCAGGAAGTGTTTTTTGTAAAGTCGTTAAATAATAATAATCTTTTGTTTTGTCAGGAAGGCCGATATCAAGGTCTGAAGCTTCTTTTCTACTTGGATAATTCATTGCGCCATGCATGCTGAAAGTGAAAACGTTGGAGTTGTTTTCAAATAATTTGGCAGTTCCATTTCCTTGATGAACATCGAGATCAACGATTAATATTTTATCAACTACTTTTTCTTTTAATAAATGATTGGCAGCAATGGCAAAGTCGTTGAGCACACAAAATCCTTCTCCATGATCTGCAAATGAATGATGTGTTCCTCCTGCCACATTCATGGCACATCCATTTTGCAAAGCGAAATAGGCACAATCAATTGTGCCTTGAGCGATATGTCTTCCACGTTCGATGAGATTGGCAGAAAGAGGAAATCCAATGCGTCGAATTTCTTTTGCAGAAAGGGTTAGGTTTTTTAATTTTTCCCAATAAGCTAAATCGTGAGTGAGTAGCAGCGTTTCTTCAGAAAGTTTTTGAGGATGGAAAAGTTGACTCTCGGAAATAGTTCCTTCGTAAATTAATTGCTCTGGAATCAATTCATATTTGATCATCGGGAAACGATGCTTTTCGGGAAGTTGATATTTGTAAATAGGAGAGTAGGCTATTTGTAGATCAGGTTTGGAAGAATATTTATCTGGAATAGAGGAATTCATTAATGAAAGATTATTTTGAAAAAGATGTCGATTTTAGATTGAATTTTTTTGTTTTAAAAGTGCTCAGGAAATAAATCACAAATAACCGATCATTGTTCAATTTTTTCCCAAAAAAAAAGCTAGAAGGAATTCCTTCTAGCTTTTTTTATATGTAGCGATATTTTCGCTGATTTTTTTGCCTTCCCACTTTTCTCACCATTCTTAATCCTTTCAGAGTTCGAGATAATTAAGATAAGCGTAAGTAGCATCTTTTTTCACGAAATAGAGGTTTTGCATCAAAATAACAAAAATGAATCTAACCTAAGTCCTTTGGATTTAGATACTGATTACATCTGCGCTGATATTGTATTGTTTTACCATTTTGTCAACGTAAGCTTTGTGACCTTTAGGAGCAAGCAAATAAAGTTTTCCAGATTTGATACTAGCCATTGTGCTCAATAGTTTGTATTTGGAAACTTGATCGTCATTGTCTTCCGTTTTTAATGCAATCTCTACATAGCTTTTTCCACCTAATTTACTTCCTGAAATATCAGGGACATAAGCTTCGGTTTCACCTTTTCGGGTAAATCCTGCAGGAATTTCATAATCTTCTGTATTGGCTTTTATATTTGAAAAACCATGTTTTTTTGCCCATGTAATGGCACGTTCATATAATGCGGTATCTTTCATAATTGAGAATAATTTTCTCACAAATTTTTTAAGAAAGCCGTAATTACGACTTTTATTTAGAAAAACCTAGCAATGGTACTAGAAATTAGAACAATGTTAGGAAGTTGAAATGGATAATTAATATTAAGTCAAAATCTCTGCCGAGATACTTATGTTTAACGAATATATAGGGAAAATAGTTTATAACCTCAAAATGATCGGAGTAAATATTTTTGATTTTTGGCTTTCACTAAAAAAGTTGGGTTTAAATGTTTTGGAACTTGGTGTGACACAGAATTTTGAATAATTCCGGCTTTCCTTCGGAAAATTATATTTTCCTAAAAGCTTAAATCTGGTCTTTTACCTAATTTTATTTATAGTAACTTAACTATTCCCAAGCATCACACGATGGTTTTTTCGTATCTTTGAAGCATAACAAAAACACTTTGAACGATGCAGTCATTTAAAAGTATCAACTACTTAATCATAGTTGCTCTTCTCTTATTCTTTTCCCAAAAATCTATTGCTCAGACTAGTCTTGAAGGTGGCGATTTAGCCGTCGTAGGAGTCAATGCTAATAATTTTTCCTGTTCCGGAGCGAATGGGGAAGACTTGATTAGTATTGTCTGTTTTAAAGATATAACAACTGGGACAACAATAGATATTACAGATAATGGCTGGGAGCGTTTGAATGCAAATCAGTTTGGAGACTCGGAAGGAACTATCCGAGCGACTTACTCCGGTACAACTATTCCGGCTGGGCAAGTGATAACTTTTGTGGCGAATAATTCTGGATCATATTCTGTGGTTACTCATCCGGGATGGACATTTACCAGCTTGAATAATCCTCCGGGATTATTTACCAGTTTAAATTTGAATGTAGGAGGAGATCAATTGTATTTTATGCAGGGTGGAATTTGGGATTGGGGAAATCCATCTTCAGGTACACACGATGCAACGTATAATGGAACTATTCTATTCGGTTTTAATACAAAACCAAATTGGAATCCTTTTATAAATAATTCTAAAGATTCAGGACTTCATCCAGATGTAATTCCATGTTTTCACATGGAGCCTTCGAGTGGACAGTCAGATTATTTGAAATACACGGGACCAATGACTGCTGTTACCCAAGTGGAATGGATCAAGTTAATTGGTACTGCAGCTAATTGGACTTCCTACCCATCTTGCTCAGCATATAATTCTGCTTCTCCAGATTATACAGGAGTAGTTAATTTTCCAATATTGCCAAGTGAAATGTCAATTGATTGTACAATTTGTAATGGAGGATGTAGTACAATTAATGAGACTTTAGTTTTTAATTTACCTGCGATAAATGGACCATTTACGGTAGTTTATACAGATGGAACTAATCAGTTTACTTTAAATAACATTTCAGATGGACATACTGAAACAGTATCTCTTTCTTCCAATACTACTTTCTCTTTGGTTTCAGTTACTGCGGCAGATGGTTGTCCTACGTATTCTAATTTTGCAGGCGAAGCAATAATTACCTTTTCTGGAACAGGTGGAGGAGGAAATGCAGTTATAACTGGAGGAGGCGTTTTATGTACTGATAATTGTACTACAGTTACTGTTTCGATTTCAGGAGGAACTGCACCTTACACCTTGAATGCTGTAGTAAATTTTCCACCATTGGTTAATAATTTCCCAATCTCAACTCCAGCGACGGTAACTAATTTTGATATAAATATTTGTTCGCAAGGGATAATTCCAACTTATGATATAGCAACTAATACACTTTCGTTGCCCAATTTTATAACTGGAAATTTGACATTTGCTTTGACTGGAATTACAGATAATTCTGGTTGTGCTGGAACTGTTGATCCAACACCTTTGGCAATGACCATAGAGCAAACACCAACTGCCAATGCTGCTGGACCGATGACTGAATGTGATCAAGGAGGAAATACTGCAACATTTGATTTGACTAGTTTGAATAGTACGGTCAATGGAGGAGGTTCAAATACGGTAACGTGGTACGAAGACATGGCATTGAATACCATGATTAATAATGCTTCTAATTATTCTACCACTTCGACCACCGTTTATGCAACCTCGAGTACAGTAGATTGTGAATCAGAGCCAGTTGCCGTTCAATTAATTGTTAATCCAGCTCCTTCTGCGAATCCTGCAAGTTTGACGGATTGTACTCCTACTGGAATCGCGACATTTGATTTAACATCATTAAATCCTACCGTAAATGGAGGGACAGGTTTCACGGTGAATTGGTTTACGAATAGTGCTGGAACAAATCCTATTTTAAATCCAGCAAATTATACTTCAAATTCTGGAACAGTCTACGCAACGGTTACCAATAATGGTTGTTCTTCAATTCCAGTCGCAATTATTTTGACTGTCAATGTAGCTCCCACAGCTGTATCTACAACGATGACTGTTTGTGAGTCGACAACTATTCCAACTTTTGGAGATTTTGATTTAACAATGATTAACAATAATGTAAATGGAGGAACAGGTGAACCAGTAGCTTGGTTTTCTGATGCATCTGCAACTAACCCAATTCCAGGTTCTTTTATCACAACTCAAAATAATACGATAGTTTATGCGGTAGTTGGAACAGCTCCATGTGTCTCTTCTACAGTAGCGGTTACGCTTTTTGTAACGCCTTTTCCTCCAGCGGTTTCTACCATTTTGGAAGAATGTGCTACATTGGGTAATCAAGCTGTTTTTGATTTAACTTCTGTAAATAATATTATTAATGCGGGAAGTGGAGCGCCAGTTACTTGGTTTGAGGATATTGGAGGATTAAATCAGATAGTTCTTCCAAGTAGTTATATTTCTGCCTCAACATTTGTTTATGCGCAAACTTCTAATGGATTATGTACTTCTCCAATTCAGCCAATAGAGTTGATTGTAACACCAGGAATAACAGCAAATATGACTTCAGCCACAGCTTGTGATCAAGGAAATGGAACGGCTACATTTGATCTTAATTTGATTGGAATAAATGTAAATAATGATCCTGGAAATACCGTTAATTGGTATTTTGATTCGAACGCAACGATTCCAATTTCTTCACCATATACAACTATTTCAACCAATGTTTATGCACAAGTAACTAATGGAACTTGTGAGTCTCAAGTTGTTACTGTTGGCTTAGCAATTGATATTTCGCCTACGGCAAATGTAACTTCTGCCACGGCATGTGATTCAGGAAATGGAACCGCCAATTTTGACCTTAATGTTATAGCTCTTGATGTCAATAGTGATCCTGGAAATACAGTTAATTGGTTTTCAGATATAAATGGTAATTTCCCAATTACGTCACCCTACAATACTGGATCAACAACCATTTATGCAGAAGTAACTAATGGGAATTGTAATTCTCCAATTGTTCCAATTTCATTAAATGTAGAAGCTGCGCCTATTGCCAATAATACTTCTGCTTCAGTTTGTGATATCGGAAATGGGACAGGAGATTTTGATTTGACTCTTATTGGAATTAATGTAAATAGTACTTCTGGAAATACCATAAGTTGGTATTCCGATGCGGCGGCTACTAATCCAATTTCGTCGCCATACAATACTGCCTCGACTTTAGTTTATGCGATTGTTTCGAATGGAAGTTGTAATTCTAATATTGCTCAAATTATATTAACAGTAGGAGCTGCTCCAGTTGCTAATACCATAATAAGCGATGCTTGTGATATCGGAAATGGAACAGCAGATTTTGACTTGGATGCCATTGCATTGTTGGTAAATACTAATCCAGCTTATACTGTAAATTGGTTTTTATATGCTAATGGAACCAACCCGATTTTGGTTTCGCCATTCAATAGTCCAACGACTTTTGTCTACGCAGTAGTTTCAGATGGAGCGGGTTGTGAATCAGTTCCAACTCAAATTGATTTAAATGTAATTCCTACACCTACGGCAAATACTGCAAGTGCTGAAGAATGTGAAACTGGAATAGGAACAGCAGATTTTGATTTAACGAGTTTGGAAAATACAGTTAATGGAGGTTCCGGAAATACCGTTTCTTGGTATTCAGATATCGCTGGAGTTAATTCAATTTCATCACCTTATAATACAGGCTCAACTACAGTTTATGCCATTGTAAATGGTATTTTTTGTGATTCAGAACCAGTTGCAGTTGATTTGACCGTTAACTCTGCTCCGATAGGAAGTCCAACCGATGCTGAAGCTTGTATTAATGATGGAAGTGGAGTAGCAGATTTTGATTTGACTAGTTTAGAAAGTATAGTAAATGGAGGTACTGGTAATCCCGTTTTATGGTACTCAGATTTAGGAACAGCCAATCAAATTTTCTCTCCATATAATACTGGGACGACAACAGTTTATGCAACAGTTTCAATTGGCAATTGTGTTTCTGTACCGGTGCCAGTCGATTTAATGGTTGGCGATCAACCTATGGCCAATACCGCTTCAGCAGAACTTTGTGATAGCGGAAATGGAACAGCTACTTTTGATTTGACTGCTTTGGAAAATACAATAAATGGAGGAACATCAGATCCAGTTAATTTCTTTTCTGATATGGGTGGAACTGTATTAATTTCATCGCCTTATAATACAGCATCGACAACAGTTTATGCTACGGTTACAGTTGGATTTTGTACATCTGAACCAGCTGCAATTAATTTGACAGTTGGTAATTCTCCAACTGCAAATACCGCTTCTGCTTCACTTTGTGATGAAGGAAGTGGAATGGCTTCTTTTGATTTAACTGCATTAGAAAATACAGTTGGTTCTGGGAATATTGTCAATTGGTATTCTGATGCAGCTACAACAATTTCAATTGCTTCTCCTTATTCAACTTCAACGACCATAGTTTATGCAGTTGTGGGAGGTGCGAATTGTGCATCTGATCCAGTTGCTGTTGATTTGACGGTGGAAAATTTACCAACAGCTACAGCAACTTCGACTTCCCTTTGTGATGATGGAAATGGGACAGCTACATTTGATTTAACAGCATTAGAAAATACAATTAATGGTGGTTCTGGAAATACCGTTTTGTGGTATTCAGATGCAAATGCAACGACTGGAATAACTTCACCATTTTTAACCTCAGCAACAACAGTTTATGCAATAGTTGATAATGGAAATTGTTTGTCAAATACTGTTGCAATAGATTTAAATGTAACTACAGCTCCTGCAATTTTTACTGCTTCTGCAACACTTTGTGATGAAGGAGGAGGAATTGCAAATTTTGATTTAACAAGTTTGGAAAATACAGTTAATGGAGGAAGCGGAAATAATGTAACATGGTATTCTGACGCGAGTGGAATGTCAACAATTGTATCTCCATTTAATTCTGCGACGACAACAATTTATGCGATTGTTTCAGATGGAAATTGTACCTCAGCAATCGAAGCAATTGACTTAACAGTTGAAAATCTCCCAGAAGCAAACCCAGCAACTATCGCAAATTGTGATAGTGGAAATGGAACAGCAGATTTCGATCTTAATGCCATTGCAAATACTGTCAATGGTGGAAATGGAAACACCGTAAGTTGGTTTTCAGATATCAATTTAACGACTTCAATTTCATCACCATTTAACTCAACTGCCACAATAATTTATGCAGTTGTGAACGATGCAAATTGTACCGCAGCTGCTGTCGAAGTGACACTTGAAATTACTAATGATATTTCTGCAAACTCAACTTCTCTTGCAGCTTGTGATGATGGAACTGGGTCTGCAAGTTTTGATTTAACAGATTTAAATTTTCAAAATAATATCACAGGTGGAAATGGAAATAGTATTTCGTGGTTTGTAGATGCAGCCGCGACGATTCCGGTTTCACCACCTTTTAATGCATTAGTAACTGCACCGACTTCAATTTATGCAGTTGTGGTGAGTGGTAATTGTTCATCTATTCCAGTTGAGATATCGTTGGAACTTTCACCAGAAGTTCCTGTTGTAAATAATCTATCTATATCTAATTGTGATTATGGAAATGGAACTTCTTCGTTTGATTTGGATAGTCAAGCTAGTGTAGTAAATACTGGAAATGGAAATCAAGTACTTTGGTTTGAAGATCAAAATTTAACCGTTTCAATTGCTTCGCCTTTTGTTTCATCATCGACTACAGTTTATGCAATTGCAACTGATGGAATTTGTTTTTCTGAGATAGTAGAAGTGGAACTATCTGTAACTAATGATTTAATTGCAAATCCAACAACTGCTTTTGAATGTGATATAAATTCTGGGTTTGCAGATTTTGATCTTGATGCGATTGCTTCTGATGTCAATTCTGAACCAACGACTACAGTATCTTGGTTCTCAGATGTCAATGCCACTATTCCAATTTCTTCCCCTTATAATACTCAAACAACAATGGTTTATGCCGTTGTAAATGATGGACTTTGTCAAAGTCAACCAGTTGCAGTTTCTCTTGAAGTAACTAATTCAACTCCTGCTTTCCCAACGACAGATACTCAATGTGATGATGGAAGTGGATCAGCAACTTTTGATCTTGATGTTTTAGCGAATACTGTTAATGGAGGAAGTGGTTTGACGGTGAGTTGGTTTAGCGATGCAGCTGCAACAACTTCAATTTCAACTCCATTTACTTCTGCTCCAACCATAGTTTATGCCATTGTAGAAAATGGCAATTGTCCTTCTTCAATTGTTGAAGTTACTTTAGAAGTGAGCAGCAGTTTACCTGCATTTTCAACTTCTGATCTTCAATGTGATAGTGGAAACGGTACAGCAGATTTTAACTTAGATCTCTTGGCAAGTGCGGTAAATGGAGGAAGTGGAAATAGTGTAAATTGGTTTAGTGATGCTACAGCAATGACTCCAATAGTTTCCCCTTTTAATTCCAATTCAACTTCAGTTTATGCAATTGTAACGGATGGAAGTTGCGTTTCGCAAATTATTGAAATTACATTGACCGTTGAAAATGATTTACCTGCTTTCCCAACGACAGATACTCAATGTGATGACGGAAGTGGAAATGCAACTTTTGATTTAACCACATTAGAAAATACAGTCAATGGTGGTAATGGAAATATGGTGCTTTGGTATTCAGATGCAGCAGGAACCGTCTTAAGTCCAACAACAATTGTTTCAGGCAATACTTCTGTTTACGCGGTTGTAACGGATGGAAATTGCACCTCTCAAATTGTTGAAATTACATTGACCGTTGAAAATGATTTATCTGCATTTCCAACAACAGATTTACAATGTGATGACGGAAGTGGCACGGCAACTTTTGATTTAACTACCTTAGAAAATACAGTCAATGGCGGCAACGGTAATACGGTAAATTGGTATTCCGATGCAGGAGGAACGATCCCAAGTCCAACGACAATTGTTTCAAGCAATACTTCCGTTTACGCCATCGTAACAGATGGAACTTGTGCATCACAAATAGTTGAAATCACATTAACCGTTGAAAATGATTTACCTGCATTTCCAACGACAGATACTCAATGTGATGATGGAAGCGGTACGGCAATATTTGATTTAACCACCTTAGAAAATACAGTCAATGGCGGCAACGGCAATACGGTAAATTGGTATTCCAATGCAGGAGGAACTATTCCAAGTCCAACGACAATTGTTTCAGGTAACACATCTGTTTACGCGATAGTAACAGATGGAACATGTGCTTCGGAAATAGTTGAAATCACATTAACTGTCGAAAATACTTTAACCGCATTCCCAACCACAGATTCCCAATGTGATGACGGAAGTGGAAATGCAACTGCGACATTTGATTTGACAGCATTAGAAAATACAATTAACGGTGGTAATGGTAATACCGTTAATTGGTATTCTAATCCAGCAGGTACGATTACAATTCCAACAGTTTTAACTTCAGATAATACTTCAGTCTATGCAATTGTAACTGATGGCAATTGTTTTTCACAACCAGTAGAAATTGAACTTTTTGTTACATCAAATTCCACAAATAATATTATTCAAACCCTTTGCGATGGCGAAAGTATCATGGTCAATAATGTTATTTATGATGAGTTAAATGCATCTGGAACAGAAACTATTTTAGGCGGGAGTATGAATGGTTGTGATAGTATCATCACAGTTGATTTAACTTTTGAGCCAGAAATTACAGGATCAATTTCAGCTTCCACGAATCTGATTTGTCCTGGTAACGATGTTACTTTGACTTTCACATTGACAGGTGGAACAACTTACGATGTGGAATTTTCCGAAGGAGGAAATCCTCCAACTGTTTTAAATGGAATATCTGATGGACATACGATTACCGTTTCACCTACAGCTACTACGACTTATTCTCTTGAGTCGGTAATGCCCTTGAATACAGTTTGTACTGCTGTAATTCCAAGTACCCAAGTGACTGTTCAAGTTGAAGCACTTGATATAATTGTTATTTCAATTTCGAGTGTAGGAGGTTATGATATAGTTTGTGCTAATGGAAGTACCGGCGCAGCAGTTGTAGCACCTACGAATGGAATTGCTCCATATACATACCTTTGGAGTAATGGACAAACTACAGATATCGCTTCAGAATTGACCGCAGGTGATTATGAAGTAACTGTTACAGATGCGAATGGATGTTCTGAGGTTTCTTCGATAACTCTCACCGAACCTAACTTAGTTGAATTTGATTTAATAGGCATTGCTCCTCCATGTCTGGATGCGGTAAATGGACAAATCATTTTAGAAAATATTACTGGAGGAATAGGAAGTAATTATACCTATTCATTTGATGGTGGTCCATTTTCAAATGTGACCAATGATACTACCATTTTTGATTTTGTGACTGTTGGAGAGCATACTGTTTTTATTTTAGATGAAGTTGGATGTGGGTTCGAACAAACGATCATGGTTCCTGAACCTGTAGAGTTGACACTTGAACTAGGAGATGATCAAACTATCGAGTTAGGTGAAAGTTTTGAAATAATACCACAAACGAATTTTGTGGCAAGCAATATATTATGGTCTGAAAATACAGCTTGTGATACTTGTTTTACTCAGGTAGTTGCACCTGTCGATCAAGCCACCTATACCTTAGAATTATTCGATGAAAATGGATGTTTTGTAACTGATGAGATTACTATTTTAGTAGAGAAAAATAGAAATGTATTTATTCCAAATGCCTTCAGTCCTGACGATAATGGATTCAATGATATTTTTTATATCAATGCAGGAGAAGATGTAGCTGAGGTGAAAAACTTTAGAATTTTCAATCGATGGGGAGAAGTTGTTTTCCAAAATGAAAATTTCCAACCAAATGATCCGACAGAAGGATGGGATGGATTTTTTAATGGAGAAAAATTAAATCCGAGTGTTTTAGTTTTCTTTGCGGAAATAGAATTTAAGGATGGGGTGGTGAAGATTTACAAAGGAGATGTTACGTTGAAAAGATAGAATTAGGATTTTATAAACAGTTAGGAGTGAGATGAAAAATGAAGATTTAAAATTATTAAGTATGTCTAAATTATCAGAACAAGGACTTGGAAATTAAGAAGTTCTCAATTTTGGGTAAAACTTCTCAACTCACAAATCCTTGTTCAATATTCTCAATCTATCCTGCAATTTGCATTGCACACCATTTATAATCTCCATTAACTTTCGCGAAATAAAACATCTGCGCAGACTCCGTCTGGTTCTCTTCTCCTTCATTAAAAACAAAATTCAAATTCAATATTTTTACCGTTTCTCCAACTGGGACTCCTAGTGACTTTGCTTCTTCCTTAGAGGTGATTTTTCGTTCAGACCACTCATTTTCTTTTGCAGCAATGACTCTTTGTCGGACATTATTCCCAATTATTTTTCCATAATTATTAAGGACTCCCTTTTTCGACAAACCTTTTCCAGTATTAGTTTTAAAAAAATTACCATCCAATGGAAAGTCAATTAAAGTGACGACACTTTGAAGGTCATTTTTACCAACAGCATTCTTAAAATCTGTCCAAAAGATGGCCCATAATTTATCATCTGGAATATCATTGGTTACATTTTTTGAGTTCGAATCAGAGCTACAAGCCATGAAAAAAATAGAAGAAAAAGTAAGTAAGAAAATAAGGTTTTTCATATTTTGAAATTTATAATAGTAGGATTTTTATAAAAAGTAAAAACTAGGTTAAAGTTAAAAAGAATTGTGCCATAGTTTTTATATCATTGCAACTCAATAAAGTTTATTCAAAAGATAATTGTCCTGTCGACCGTAAAACGTCAAACGTTCAACGTCAAACGAATAAAATTTACAAATAAGATTTAATTTTTATGTCAAAAAAATCACTTTTTATCGTCATCGAAGGTTTGGATGGAGCTGGAAAAACCACGGCTTCTGAATTATTAGAAAAGAAATTAAAGAAAAAATTCAAGGTCAAACGATCCTATGAACCCAATAATGACATGGTCGGCGGAATGTACATTAGATCAGTTTTGACAAAAAAGATAAAACAATTTTCTCACCGAACTTTAGCATTATCATTTGCAGCCAATCGCTTAGATCATCGAGATCGTTTAATTAATCCATGGCTAGAGAGGGCAGGAGATCGTGCAATTATATGTGATAGATATTACTTGTCATCTTTAGTATATCAAAGCAAAGATGAATTTGGATTCAAAGAAGTTTTAAAATTAAATGAAGAAGCTCGGAAACCAGATGTGATTTTTTTCCTAAATGTAAGTAATGAAGTTTGCTATCAAAGAATGAAAGGAAGAAATCAAGCCAAAGAATTATTTGAAGAAAATCTCGAAGAAGATCGTAAGAAATTTTTTAAGGCTATTCAATATTTGAAGCGATGGAATGGAGATAATATAGTAGAAATTGACGCTAGCGGAACACCAGATGAAACTGTTCAACAAATGATGGATTATATAATGGATAATGCCTAATTGGAATTTTCTTTCTCTATTTTATAAAAAAATTATAGTTAAAATAATACTCAATAGCATTACGAAGGCGGTAATCAAGGTACTTTTTAAAGCAATTCCTTTGTCTAAATATGTGAGGTTTTTCATTGATTGACTTTTTTGTTAATAGTGATTTGTATTATTAAGACAGTTTTAGAAAGAAATACCCCTACTTTGTTTTCACATTTTTTTAACTTTCCTTTCATTTATCATAACAAAACCTGATAGACCATGAAAAAAATCGTTTTTATTTTAATTGCAACTTTTATTTTTACCTCACCTCTTTTTTCCCAAAAAAAGAAAAAGCGGAAGAAGAAATCTACACAAACAGAAGAGCCTGTTTTTGATGCTAAAAAATTTAGCGCTTTAAAATGGAGGAATATTGGCCCATTTCGTGGAGGTCGTTCCAATGCGGTTTGTGGAGTGATTGGTGATCCGATGACTTATTATATGGGCAGTACAGGAGGTGGAGTTTGGAAAACGAATGATGCTGGGATTAGTTGGAAAAATATTTCAGATGGATTTCTCAAAACAGGTTCTGTTGGAGCAATCGAAGTAGCACCGAGTGATCCAAATGTAATTTATTTAGGTATGGGAGAGCATGCGGTTCGGGGTGTGATGACTTCTCATGGAGATGGAATGTATCGAAGTACTGATGCAGGAATGTCTTGGGAACATATTGGTTTACCAGAGTCACATCACATTGCTGAGATTCAAATTCATCCTCAAAATCCAGATATTGTTTGGGTGGCTGTGCAAGGAAAATTATACGGTAAAAGCAAAGACAGGGGAGTTTATAAAAGTACAGACGGAGGTAAGACTTGGAAGCAAACACTTTTTGTCAATGAAAATACTGGAGCGGCTGATTTAAGTTTGGACGAATCAAATCCAAGGATTTTATACGCGGGAATGTGGGATCACCAACGAACACCTTGGCAAGTTCGAAGTGGGGGAGATGGTTCTGGAATTTGGAAATCAACTGATGGAGGAGAGACCTGGAAAAAACTTGGAGGTGGACTTCCTAAAAAAATGGGAAAGGTAGCAGTCGATGTTTCACCTGCTAATCCTCAAAGAGTTTTTGCAAATATCGAAGCGGAAAAAGGAGGTGTTTTTCGATCAGATAATGGTGGAAAAAGTTGGACGCAAGTTTGTTCTGATCGAGTGACGATTACGAGAGCTTGGTATTATATTGAAATTTTTGCAGACCCCGTTGATGAAAACAAAGTGTATGTTTTGAATGCTCCAATGCTAAAGTCAATTGATGGAGGAAGAAGTTTTTCTCGTATTCCAAACCCGCATGGAGATCAACATCATTTATGGATTAATCCGAACAATACTGACAATATTATTTTAGCAAATGATGGAGGAGGATGTGTAACTTTTAATGGAGGTAAAACTTGGTCTTCTGAAAATAATCAACCGACCGCTCAATTTTATCGAGTGATTGCTGATAATCGTTTTCCATATTATGTTTATGGAGGTCAACAAGATAACTCAACAGTTGCGATTTCAAGTCAAACTGCTTTTGGAGGAATAGGCGTTCGTGATTGGTATCCTGTGGCAGGAGGGGAGAGTGCATTTATCGCATTTAATGATCCTGATAATCCAACGAAAGTTTTTGGAACAACCATCCAAGGGTTTATCGATGTGTGGGATTCGGAAACAAAATTGACCAAAGATATTCAACCCTATCCTCAAGCGAAATTGGGAACAAATCCTATCGATCAAAAATATAGATTCAATTGGAACCCTCCTTTGGTTGCTTCACAAATCAATAAAAACGTATTGTACTTCGGTGGAAATGTTTTATTTCGAAGTAATGATCAAGGTCAAAGTTGGACAGAAATCAGCGGTGATCTGACTCGAAATGATACCACACTACATGGTGATGGAGGAGTACCTTTTACCAATGAAGGTGCAGGAGGAGAGGTTTACAATACTTTTAGTTATATCGCTACTTCTCCTCATGATGCAGGTGAAATTTGGGTAGGTTCTGATGATGGACTTGTTCATGTGACTCAGGATGAAGGAAAGACATGGAGCAATGTGACGCCAAAAGGTTTGCAAGAATCACTCATCAATGCAATTGAAATTTCTCCATCAAATGCAGGTACAGCTTACATCGCTGTGACTCGTTACAAATGGAATGATGATACTCCGATGATTTTCAAAACAACGGATTATGGGAAAAATTGGACGAAAATCACCAATGGAATTCCTACCAATAATTTTGTCAGAGTAGTTCGCGAAGATCCGAAACAAAGCAATATTTTGTATGCAGGAACAGAACGTGGATTGTATATTAGTTTTGATTCGGGAAATAAGTGGACAGCTTATCAATCGAATTTGCCAATGGTTCCAATTAATGATTTGGCAATAAAAAATAATGACTTGGTGGCTGCGACAGGTGGACGCGCATTTTGGATTTTGGACGACTTGAGTATTTTACAACAAACGAAAGGCAAGCCTGATACTACAAAGATTACTGCCATTCAACCTGCGTCAACGATCAAGTTTACGCTCGGCTCTGGCAGTCGAAGTAACCATGGAATGAATCCACAAGCAGGAGTGACGATCGATTATTACTTACCTCACAACTGGGTTGACAGTAATGAATTAAAATTAGAAATTATTGATACCCGTGGAAATGTCATTAGAACATTGTCGAATCAAAAACCTAAAAAGATGAAACGATGGGAAGGTGGACCGCCTCCGCCACAGGTGATTCCAAGTAAAGCAGGTTTGAATAGAACGAACTGGGATTTGCGAAGAGAAACACTTCCTTCGATTGATAATGTTTTTGTGATGGGTGATTATCGAGGACACACGGTTGCACCTGGGAAATATAGATTACGATTGACTTCAGGTGAAAAAGTTTCAGAAACGACTTGCGAAGTTTTACCTGATCCAAGAATTAATGCGGATGGGAAAATGTATGCAAATCAACAAGCTTTGTTGATGAAAATCGAAAATTCAGTTTATGATATTCACGAGTCAGTCAATCGATTGCGAACAGTCAAAACCCAATTAAATTCGCGAGTGGTGTTGTTGGAAGATATGGCTAATGTGGAAGATCTCTTGGAAAAAGGAAAAGCGGTAGAGAAAGCAATTACAGAATGGGAAGAAAGTTTGATTCAGCCTAATTCGAAAACTTTTCAAGATGTGATCAATTTTAAAAATCAATTAAATACAGAATTGTTAACCTTGAAAGGTGTATTGGATTCACATGATCCACGACCAACTGCTGGTGTTCAATTTAGGTTGAACGAGGTTTTACAAATGTGGAAAACGATGAAAGCAGAAATGGAATATATTATCCAAGAGGAAGTGGGAGGATTTAATAAAATGTATACAGATAAAAAATTGCCAATTTTGATTTTGCCAAAAAAAGCAAAAGAGAAGGTGGATAAACCATAGTACAACTTTCTAAATTGTTAACTTAATTTAGTCCTTCCAGATTTTTTAAATCTGGAAGGACTTTTTTTGTTACTCCACTAAAATTTTCTTCACTCCCCAATTATTCTCATTTTTTAATTTCAAAAAATAAACACCCTTTGGAAAAAGCTCCACGGATATTTCAAGATCACCAACCACTTCTTTTTCAAAAACCTTTTTTCCAAAAAGATCAAATAGTTGAATTTTCACTTCGTGCGAATTTAAGTTTTTCACCCAAAAAAAATCTTGAGTTGGATTTGGGAAAACTTGAAAATTATTTTCTAAAAATTGTTTATTTGAAACTCCAACGAATTCAGTAATTGTAATTTCAATAGTATCAAAAGCAGTACAACCATATTCATTGATCGCTTCCAAAATTATCTCGTGCGAACCAATTTCAAAATTTGTAGAATCAATGTTATAAAATTGTCCACCAGAAATTCCATTCCAAAAATACTGAGTAAAATTAGCTCCAGCATCCAACGAAATATTTTGATTAGAAAGAATCATCGTATCATTTCCCAATTCAATTATTGGTTCAGGTACCACCGCTGAAACTTCCACTCGCCCACTCGAACAATCACCTTCTGGATTAAAACCATGATGATAAAAAACTTCCCCATTCCAATCGCGAGGGAAATAAATAGTCCCAAAAGTATGTGCAATTCCACTACCACTTCTAATTTCTAATTCATCAGAAGTTCGACTCACCCAATCCGTTGCATCATTGTAAGAAAGTGAAGCTCCACTATGTTCTAAATGAAAATAAATGCCCAAAGTGTCACCTTGAGCAAGTATCATATTTCCATAATTTACATTGTAAAAATTTCCAGAGGTCAATACTTCAACTGAATCCACTCCCCATAAAGTCCAAGCAGAAGCATCATTTTCAAATCCTTCATAGGAGCCATCTTTAAAATAAGCTACTACCCCTTGAGTTGCCACGTTTTCTATTTTTAAACTAAAACTATCCAATGTCAATGTTTCATGCGCCACCAAATTAATCATCACACCATTCCAAATTTTATTAGAATTATTAGTGGTGAAAAGAGATTCTTTAAAAAATAAATCACCACTAATTCCTTCGGCAAAATAAGTTTGCGAAGAGTTCATAGCTGAAGTTATAAAAGAATTACCTCCTCCAACCGGAACAGAATCCATTAAGTTTTCAAACCAAAAAATCGTATCCGTATTTTCAAAATCGACAGAAAGAAAAGCTATTTCATTTTTACAAATCGTATCATTTTGAGCCATTAAAACAGGAGGAACTTGTGTGGTGAAATTTAAAACTGGTGAAATGTTATTCCAAGAGATAGTGTCATTTGGAGAAATGATAGCACTTACAATTGAATAACTTGCCGAGTCAAAAGTATTAACGGAAAAATCAAAAGGAGCCGATTCGCATGCGCTCAAACCTCCAAAAATTGTATCGAATAAAGTAATTTGCGATGACGTAGAGTTATAAATATCATGTTGAATATAAATATCAGAAAAGTTATCCTCTCCAATATTTATGACTTCCCCTTGGACAATCGTTTCTGGATCACCACATAATTTTGGATTTAAAACTTCATAAATCCCCATCGCTAATTCAGTCCCAGAAGTTGGTTCAAATATTTCAGAAAGAATATTCTTATCTCGAACTCTCCCAAACAAAATTCCATGTGCTGCATCATTTAAATGTGTTCCATCACCAGAATCAAATATCGGATCAATGTCATTGGAAGGGAGTGCAATGCCATTCCAAAAATCAATTGCCATATTTCCAAAAGTAGAAAAGATCGAATCTCTAACACCGATTTGAATGGCATCTTGTGTCGCTCCAAAGGGAGTTTTTGGTTGAGTTGTGCACACCCAAACAGGAATATTCGCACTATCAGCTACTGCAGCAATTGTTTGAAAATTAAACATCTGTTCATCAATTCCAAAGTAGTTGGAAGCATCATTAGAAGGCATATTGACGATGACCGCATCCGCTCCAAGCGCAACTGCTTGACTCACATTGTTGTTTGGATTAGAAGCTGGTCGGTTGGGTGGAGGGGCAAACCAATCAGGCATGATATGGTAAGTTGTAGTTCCCCCAATCGCTAAATTAGTGACTAAATTATTTGGATTAATATTCTGTAAAAACTTACGATACCGATTCACCCAAGTACTGTCAGACGATAATGGACCAGTACCTGCAGCAGTCGAAGAACCTAAAATTACGATGTGAAAATCTTGATTAGCTAAGCAAGGATTTTGATTGTCTTGACCAAAAAAGAAGGTTGAAAATAAAATTAGGATTACTGAAAAAATAAAGCGCATATGGATTTTCGTTTTGTGTGATAAAATAAGTAATAGAGAACAAAAAGTAAAATCAATGAGTTATGGTCTATGAGATGTGGACAATGAGTAATGGGGCGGGTTGGGAATGGCGAAAAATGTGGGTGCGGGAGCCAGCTTTGTGTTAGGCTATTTTTTCGCCTAGAATTTTTTGTTTCTTTTTTTTCAATGAAAAAAAGAAAAGCACCCAAGTAAGAACTAAAAACACTAGGCAAGCTCCCTCACCCACATTTTTCGCCATTCCCAACCTGGCTCATTCCTCAAAGATCATGTTAAGTTTTCCTCACCTTAATGTGGGATTTCTCCATCCACTCTTTCATCTTTCACCCCTAAAAATAATTCAATTTCTTGCTCTATAAAAAGTGCTTTATTTTTTTGTTTAAAACCTCCAATGATTTTTATTTCTTCACCTCCAACTAATTTTGCATAAACTGCATAAGCATAAACATTCGCTCCATTGGTTTGATGTGAAACATATTTTTTGGAATATAATTGCTCGATATTTTGCACATCATAATATTGATTTTTTGCAATGAATGGAATCGTAAATGGACGATGTTCAATGGACAATTCAAAATCATCTACAGTAATATAAGTTGTATTCATCAGCCGGGTAATAATATAAATCAAGAATCCAACCCCAACCATCAGATGTAAACTTATGCCTAAAAGAAAAGCCAAACTTCCAGATGCAATTGCTGCGATGACAAATGGAATCACCATTGCATTCCAAACTACTCCAAAAAAAACGAAAAACGGACTGAGCCCTTTTGCTTTTCGCCATTTATAAAAAAGAGTGAGTTCATCCTGATAAGCATCGATCTCAATTTCTTCAGGAAGGAAAACCTCTTTGCGACTTCGCATTGGAGAATTCACTTCATCTTCAAATGTAAATACGTTGTTACAGTTTTTACACTTTGCAATAGCTTTGTCAAGGTTAATATCATCTGCGATGATTTCATGACTACACTTTGGGCAATTAAGTTGGATTCCTAACTTTGGAAAAAGAGGTTTGTTTTGATGTTTTGGTTGATCGTATTTTGGTTCTTTATATTCCATAAAATTGAATAAGTAAAATTAGCTTAAAAAGAATTAGTCAAAAATAACTTTTAAAAGTTAATTTCAAAACTGTCTCTTAGGATGTAATATTATTTGAAATAGTCTTGAAGATCGACCTTACTAAAAAATTATTTTCAGGATTAACCTAGATTTCAGTATTTTTCGATTTTGATAAACAAATGTTTTAATTGATAGAAATGGAACAAAAAATCAGTAAAAATCTAACTTTTGATGATAAGTTACCATTTTGGGAAGACCCCAAAATATTTAATATAGGGCAAATTAGACCTCATGCTAATTTTATCCCTTACTCAAATGTGGAAGATCTTTTTTCTGCGAATAGTTTCCAAAAATCAATTTCTAAATGGGTGAAATCGCTCAATGGAAAATGGAAATTTCATTGGGTTCGAAAGCCTGAAGATCGACCAAAGGATTTTTATAAAAATAAATTTGATATTTCCAGTTGGGATGAAATAGATGTTCCTTCAAATTGGGAATTGCAAGGATATGGCACTCCCATCTATGTAAATGATCGTTATCCTTTTCCTAAAAATCCCCCTCATATTCCACATGATTATAATCCAGTTGGTTCCTACAAAAAATCATTCTTGATCCCAGAGGGCTGGAGTGGGAAAGAAATTTTTATTCAGTTTGGAGCAGTAAAATCAGCGGCTTACTTCTGGCTCAATGGAGAATTCATAGGGTATAATCAAGATTCAAAAACGCCAGCCGAGTTTAACATAACAAAACATTTACAAAAAGGAGAAAATATTATTTCTGTCCAAGTTTATCGATGGTCAGATGGTTCCTATTTAGAGTGTCAAGATTTTTGGCGGCTAAGTGGAATGGAACGAGAAGTGTATTTGTGGGCAGCACCAAAAGTGAATATTCGTGATTTTTTTGTAAAAACAGATTTAGATGGAAACTATGAAAATGGATTATTACAAATCGATGTTGATTTAAAAAATATTGATTTGGAAAAAAACGACAAGGGGTTTTTGTTAGAATATCAGCTCTTAGATGAAAATAAAAATATACTTCTTGAATCTTTACAAAAGATTGATTTCCAGTCAAATACAGATATTGTTATTTCTTTTTTGGAAAAAATAGAAAAACCGAAAAAGTGGACAGCGGAAACTCCAAATTTATATCAGTTAGCTTTGATTTTAAAAGATGAAAATGGGAGTGTTTTACAAGTTGTAGGTTGTAAAGTTGGTTTTAGAAAATTAGAAATCAAAAATGCACAACTTCATGTTAATGGAAAGGCTATCACAATTAAAGGCGTTAATCGACATGAACATGATGAAGTAAATGGTCATGTAATCACGGAAAAAGATATGTTGGAAGATATTAGATTGTTGAAGCAATTTAATTTTAATGCAGTCCGTGCTAGTCATTATCCAAACCATGCAAGATGGTATGAGTTGTGTGACGAATATGGTTTGTACGTAGTCGATGAGGTCAATATTGAAGCACATGGAATGGGGTCTTGTTTTTCAAAACCATTCGATAAAGAAGCACATACCTCTGCTTTGCCTAATTGGGAGGCAGCACATTTGGATCGAGTAAGACGGATGTTGGAGAGAACAAAAAATCATGCATGTATTATCGCATGGTCTTTGGGGAATGAAGCGGGCAATGGTCAAAATATGCATGCAGCTTATGAATGGGCAAAGCAACGAGATGATTCTCGCCCTGTGCAATATGAGCAAGCAGGGGAAGCAAAAAATACTGACATCGTTTGCCCAATGTATCCAAAAATAGAAACCATCATAGAGTATGCAGAGCGTGCCAATGATCGACCCCTCATTATGTGTGAGTATGCTCATGCGATGGGAAATAGTGTTGGGAATTTGCAAAAATATTGGGATGCAATTGAACGATTTCCAAATCTTCAAGGTGGTTTTATTTGGGACTGGCAAGATCAAGGGATTTTAGCCAAAACAGAGGATGGAATTGATTATTGGAAATACGGAGGTGACTTTGGAAGTGATGATGTGCCAAGTGATAATAACTTCTGTATCAATGGTTTAATATTTCCCAATAGAGAAATTCATCCTGCACTTTTAGAGGTAAAACAAGTGTATCAAAATATTAAAGTGGAAGCGATAGATTTGAAAAAAGGAATATTTAGAATTCATAATTTATTTGATTTTGTTTCTTTGAAAAATGTCTGGTTAGATTGTGATCTTCTGGAGGATGGTGCATCAGTTTTGAATAGTCGAATTGATGACTTTGATATTCCTCCGAAAGGAAGTATGGATTTGGACTTAGCGTTTTATTTCTCAAAGGAAGAAGTGCAAAGAGAGCGATTTATCAATCTAACTTTCTTCACTTTAAATGATGAGCCAATGATTCCTGCAGGGCATGAAATGGCTAAGTTTCAGTTTAAATTACAAGACTCCAATCAACCAGTACACAGACTTGATAAAGGTCTAGCCCCCTTGGTTTTAAAAGAAAAACAAGACAATTACATAATTCAAGGAAATGAATTTTCGATCAGTTTTTCGAAAGAGACAGGACTTTTAGAACAATATGTTTTTGATGAAAATGTATTGTTACAAAAAGGGGCAAGGCCCAATTTTTGGCGAGCTCCAATTGATAATGATTTAGGAAACTTAATGATGCTTAGGTTACAAGATTGGAAGAATGCAAGCAAAATTAGGGAAATGAAAGAAATGGTCGCAGAGGTTATTTCTAATCAAGAAATTTTAATCAAAACCATCTTTAATTTTCCTTCAGTTGAGTTGGAATATGAACTTAATTATCGAGTTTTAGGAAATGGAGAAGTAGAAGTGCTGGGTCGATTTTTATCTTTTGAAAGTAAGGAAAAAGAACTCCCCGAATTACCTCGTTTTGGACTAACTATGGAGTTGCCCTTGCAATTTGAAAATGTAAAATGGTATGGTCGAGGACCTCATGAGAATTATTCAGATAGAAAAACTAGTGCATTTGTCGGAGTTTATAACAGTACAATTACGGAACAATATCATCCTTATATTCGTCCTCAAGAAAATGGAAATAAAGTAGAAAACCGCTGGTTGACTTTGACTAATTCTAATGGAACAGGGGTGAAAATAATCGGACATCCTCTATTTGATTTTTCCGCTCAAAAATATACTACAGATGATTTTGATTTAGGTGGGTTTGAGAAACCATTCAAGCATACTTACGATTTGATTCCAAAAGATTTTATTACTTTGCACGTCGATTTTGGGCAGATGGGAGTTGGGGGTGATGATAGCTGGGGAGCGCATACGCATGATGAATTTAAATTATTTCCAAAAACATATTCTCTGCGATTCATACTTCAGCCCATTTTCAATGAAAAACAATAACAATACATTTACATTTTTAAAAAGTAACACGAAACTACATGTCTGATTTTTATTCAAACGTTATTCAAGGCGCGCAAAATTTACATTGGTCGGAAATATGGGCGACTATTTTTGGATTGATTTATATTGTTTTAGCGATCAAAGAAAATGTCTGGTGTTGGTTTTGGGGAATACTCAGCTGCGGGCTTTGGGCTTGGGCAACATATAATTTATACAGTTATTATATAGATGCGATTTTGAATGTTTTTTATGTGCTAATGGGGTTTATAGGAATCTATCAATGGAAGTTTGGTAGTAGAAATAAAGATGAGTTGCCTGTGACGCAAATGGCAGTAAATCAACATGTTGTAATTGTTGTTGCTGGTGTTGTTTTTACTTTTTTATTAGGGTTTTTATTCGAAAAATATACTCCTGCCCAGAAAACCTATCTTGATGCTTTTACTACTGCTTTTGCGATTTTTGCCACATTTATGACTATTCAGAAAAAGATTGGGAGTTGGATTTATTGGATCATCGTAGATGCGATTTATGTCTATATGTATTGGGCTGTTGGAGCTTATCTTTTTATGCTTTTATTTATTGTAAATACAATTCTAGCTATCAAAGGTTATTTAGATTGGAGAAAATTAGTAGTGAGGGAGTATCAAATAAGTTGAATTTTTTCCAAAAAAAATCCTGACAGACTATTCCAAAAATTCAGAATAAAACTGCCAGGACAAACAACCTATCACACGATCTTTAAGATCTTTTTATAAAAAAAGCACAACTTATATTCTAGTCTTTATTATTCTCACTTTAAAATTTTGAAAGGCAAGGGAGCAACATAGTGGTTAGTTTTGGAAACTCTAACGGTCTTTGGGAAAAGATTTTCTAGAGTTTTTATAGAAATAACCCCGCAACTGTTTTGGGATAAACCAGAAACGATTTTGGGAATATCGCCCTCCTTGCTTTTTCATGGCGTGTCTATTGGGAAAATAGACTGGTGTTGTTTCAAAGTGTGAGGATATTTCATTTTCACCTTTGTGAAAATTGTGAAAATCCTCTTTTCGGTTTTGGGATAATGCGTCTGTTTGTTTTGTTAGTTAATTAGCCTATTTCAGGATAGCCTCTCTAAGTATTGGTTTTGTAAAAAACGGTTTTGCATTACCTCTTGTATATATTGAGTAAGAATAAATTTCAAATACGGCAAAGTGATTAGTTTTGTAACTTCTATGTTTGTAAGACCGAGAACTCATTTCCGCTATTCACTACTGGTGTTGTTTGAGTTAGAAGAACCTGTTTCACTCTGCCGAGAAACAACCTAACTAAAACCCTATATTTTTGATTCCGATTTTTATCGGAAATTGATGTCAAATACGGAAGTGGAATAAATTTTTTGATAACGATAGATTGTCAAAAGTTCGATTCCACAACCGAGAAAAAACCTAACTAAAACCCTATATTCTTGAGTGCTACTGTTATCAGCACATTGTTTGTCAAAGAAGCATAGAGGAAAGTTTTTAACGAGTGCTTGTTATGAAAATGAATACATTCTTAAATGAATTCTTTTTCATGTGGCTTTCAACTGGTTATGTTATTGTTTGCCCAAAAACTATAACCCTCCATGCTTAGTAAAAACCTAACTAAAACTCTATTTTTTAAAATCTTAAATCTTTATCTAAGATTTAAATAATAATCTTGAATTATTACTTTTCAATCTTCGCTTATTCGTTGTTCGTAATTCATAATGTAAAATTCAGGGTTATAACTGGATTTCCCAAGAAACTGATATGGACAAGGCTATGACAGGGGTAGGACAAAACTTGGACAGGTTTGTTAAATTGTGTTAAAAGGCTAGTAAAATGGAGGTTTTAGAAGGTTACATTGAAAAAAGAAGGTAGGACAGGTTGTTTTTTTGTTATTTTTTATTGGATGGTTATAGCTGTGAAATCTTCTCTAAAATATCATTTTAAAGGTATAGTTTTTTAATAGAAATAAAGCTTGAATTTGCTAAAAATTACTTTTTGGTGATTAATATCACCATTGATTTTTTAATAGGATACTAATAAAATTATTGAACTGAGGATTTCTAGATTAATTGGCTAATCATTTGCTAGTAATTTACCATATAATAAGTATAATTTTACTATGTAATTAAATCTACCTAATTAGTATAAAGTAGATTAATTAAAAAATAATTATTTAATCATTTTAATCTATAATCCTCATGAGTTACCGGAATCCTGTCATTTTTATTCTAACGATAGCAGGCTTTTTAATTTTTTCAAGTTGTCAAAAGTCTAAAGCTCCAATTCCAATTCCAGCAAAGGACAAAAATGGAAAAGCAACACCTATTTTTAAGCGTCTTTCAGCCAATGAAAGTGGAATCGATTTTACGAATCAGATCGATGAAAATGAAACATATAATCATATTCTTGTAGATGTAGTCTTCAATGGAGGAGGAGTAGCTGTTATTGATATTAATAATGATGGACTGCAAGATTTATATTTTGCAGGAAATATGGTAGAAGATAAATTGTACCTGAACAAAGGCAATATGAAATTTGAAGATATTACTCAAAAATCAGGTATCAAAAAAGGAACATGGTCAACAGGTGTAACAGTTGCAGATGTGAACAATGACGGATTCCTCGATTTTTATGTTGGAAAATTTATTCTATCTGACCCTGAGAAAAGGCGAAATCATCTTTACATCAATAATGGCGATTTGACATTTTCTGAAAAAGCAGCGGAATATGGTATTGATGACAATGGGCATTGTACTGCGGTCAACTTTTTTGACTATGATAAAGATGGAGATATGGATCTTTATGTAGGAAATGAACCATTTGTAAGTCGTCATGTAAAGTATGGAATTGAGTCTCAGGCTGATAAGTCAAAATATACTGATCGACTATTTCGAAATGAGGGAAATGGCAAATTTTCAGATGTATCTACTCAAGCTGGAATCACAAATTATAATTACACATTGAGTGCGACAGTTAGTGATTTGAATAATGATGGATGGCCTGACATTTACATTGCTTCTGATTATGAGGAACCAGATTACTATTACCAAAATAATGGTGATGGAACATTTACCAATGTGATTAACAAGGCAATGCGTCACATCAGTAATTTTACGATGGGAGTTGATTTGGCTGATTTCAATAATGATGGTTGGATTGATTTATACTCTGCTGATATGGCTCCGGCCGATAACTATCGAACGAAGGCAAATATGAGTGGTATGAACCCTGAAAAATTTTGGGGATTAGCTAATAGTGGTTACCATTATCAATACATGTTTAATAATCTTCAGTTGAATAATGGTAATGGAGTTTTTAGTGAAATTGCCCAAATGGCAGGTGTAGCACAGACCGATTGGAGTTGGGCAACACTCTTTGCAGATTTTGATAATGATGGTGACAAAGATCTTTATGTATCCAATGGGCAGCCAAAGGATACTCGAAATAAAGATTATATGAATCATCGAAATGCAATAATTGATTCTCTTGCTAATGAGGCAAGAGCACAGGGTAAAAAACCAAGTATCAATTCATTAGAATTGGTTAAGTTAGCACCCTCCGTTAGATTGAAAAATTACTTATTTGTTAATAATAATGATCTAAGTTTTACAGACAAAGCGGATGAGTTTGGTGTTGGCGATTTAAGTTGGACTCAAGGAGCAGTTTATGCAGATTTTGATAATGATGGCGACATTGACTTAGTTACTAGTAATATTGATGATCCTTCTTTTGTCTATGAAAATAGAGCTACTCAAATCAATGGAAATAGTTATTTGAAATTAAAATTAGAAGGTGATCAAGGAGCTAATCGCTTGTCCTATGGAGCTAAGGCTTGGATTTATTATGGTGATAAAATGCAGTTGTTAGAGGTATCTCCCAATCGAGGATACATGTCTACGAATGATCCAGTTCTTCATTTTGGATTAGGAAAAGTAAAAACAATTGATCGATTAAAAGTAGAATGGTTAGATGGTCGAGAATTGGAACTGAAAGATGTAAAAGTTAATCAAGTTTTGACTCTAAAACAAGCTGATGGAACCAAGGGGGAAAGTAATGAAGTTGTTGCAAAACCTACACTTTTCAAAGATATAACCTTAAATACTGGGTTTGATTATGTCCATCGAGAAAACAAGTATGACGACTATGCATCAGAGGTCTTGTTGCCTCACCGAATGTCTCATCTTGGGCCATGTAGTGCAACTGGGGATGTAAATGGTGATGGCTTGGAAGATGTATATTTAGGTGGTGCAGCTGGTCAAGCCGGAGTGCTTTACTTGCAAGGAGCTAATAGTTATTTTTCCAAAAATAAATCCCAAACGTGGGCGAAAGATAAAAAATCAGAAGATGTAAATGCATTGTTTTTTGATGCAGATGGAGACAATGATTTGGATTTATATGTAGTAAGTGGAGGAAATGAATTTAAAGAAGGAAGTGCTGCATTGCAAGATCGAATTTATATAAATGATGGGAAAGGAAATTTCACAAAGGGAAAACTTCCGAGTATGAAAATTAGCGGAGGTGTAGCAAAAGCAGGAGATATTGATGGTGATGGAGACTTGGATCTTTTTGTAGGTGGTCGTCAAGTTCCAAATAAATATGGTTATAATGCTCAAAGTTTTATTTTGATAAATAACAAAGGTCAATTTATAGATAAAACAAAAGAGCTCGCTCCTGAATTAGAAAAACCAGGAATGGTAACCGATGCACATTGGATGGATATCGACCAAGATAAAGACCAAGATTTGATTGTGGTAGGAGAGTGGATGCCGATTTCTATTTTCCAAAATGAAGGAGGGAAACTAGAAAATGTTACCGCTAAAAAAGGTATGAAAGATACAGGAGGCTGGTGGAATAAACTTGTTGCAGCTGATATGGATGGCGATGGTGATCAAGATTTGATTGTAGGAAATTTAGGATTAAACTTAAAATTTAAAGCCTCACCTGAACGACCTTTTTCAGTAAAAGTAAAAGACTTTGATGGCAACGGAAGTAATGATGTTTACTTGGCATATTATGATCAAGATGGATCATTGTGTCCTGTACGAGGAAGACAATGTTCTTCACAACAAATGCCATTTATCAAAGAAAAATTTAAGACCTATGATGAGTTTGCTAGCGCTTCTTTTGATGAAGTTTTGGGAGACTTAGCAGAGGGGGCAATTGAGCATGAAGTGAAGATGTTTGAGTCTATTTATATTGAAAATCTTGGAGGTGGAGAGTTTGAGTTTTATAATCTTCCAATGGCTGCACAAACAGCTCCTATCTTTGGAATTCTTCCACGAGATTGGAACGGAGATGGACATATGGATATTCTTTTGGCTGGAAATTACTACGAAAGAGAAGTAGAAACGACCCGTTCGGATGCAGGAATTGGTACTATGTTACTGGGAGATGGTAAAGGTGGTTTCAATCCTCTATCTCCTTCCGAAAATGGAATCATGGCCTATTTAGATGTAAGATCTTTATCTACAGTAGAAAATAGTCAGAAGCAACCTTTGGTGCTTATTCTAAATAATAATTTTGGAATGCAAGTGTATGAAGGACAAAGTAGAGAGGAGCAGTAATTAAGATTCCTTTTTTAAAAATGAGAACCCTTTTGATAATTTATTTATCAAAAGGGTTTTTTATTAAAAAAAAGATCCTGATAGCTCAAATGAAACTATCAGGACAAACAACCTATCACACGTTCTTTAAATGAATAATTATAATTTGCGGTTGGGGAAATTATTCATTCTTTAATATTTATTACTCATAAAAAAGGGGAGTTTCTTATTTCAATACCCCAAATCTCATTTAGTGATTGTTTTCAGTCTTCCTTGGTTCTTTGGGAGTTCGGAAGCATCAAAACAGAAACTCCAATATTGGTTACTTTCTGTTTTTGTGTTTAATTAAAAAGTAGATGTGAAGGGAACATACTGCTTTTACTATCTCTGTTAGTTAAAAAAAAAAATTAGTTTTGGAATGACCTCTTCATCGCATCCCTTTGTCGATTTTTAAAATCAAGGATGAATTGAATTGATTTTTGGAAAAATGTAAAAACGGTTTTAAAATAGCCTCGCATGATAAAAGTGTTTTGATTTTTGGGAAAAGATTAAGGAGAGACAAAGCCTCTTTTTTTTATGGTTAATTGCGAACCGTGAATTAATGGTCTAAACGATTGAATTTCCATCGTATATTTTGAAAAGTGAGATGTTTTAATCTTCACTTTGAAATTGTCAAATACGGTGTGGAACAAGTTCATTTGATAATTATAGATGATCAAAACACTAATTCCACGACCGAGAAAAAAACCTAACTAAAACCCTATATTCTTTAATGGTTAATTGTGAACGGTGATTGGGTAATCTCTTTTCCGTTTTATTAACTCATGGTATTTTTTCAATTCTTATAAATACTTGTATTGTAAACATTTGCTTTAATCGTCTTTTCGATTGATAAGTCAAATTTCAGAGTAATAACTAGTTTTCCCAAGAAATTAATATGGACAAGCATTGGACGGGGGTTGGACAAATCTTGGACAAATGCCGAAAACATTAGTGTTTTGATAGAAAAAAGAGAAAAAAAGGGGAGGAGACCTGAGAAAAATATATACCGATACTGGTATTTTTCAAATATTATTTTTTGTTATATCTTCAAAAGCTGGAGGAAAATGAATAAAAACAATGTTTTTTTAAATATATATTATTGATATTTTTAATAAAGAAACTTAGTTTTTTTTGAAAAAATATTTAGGACTTTACTCAAAACAATTTTCCGTATATCTTTGCCTTATCGTAAGAAGCGAAAGCGAATATTTATTATTGAAACAAACACAAACAATTCTATTCTAAATAAAAGCTTCACCTAAGATTCTTCAAACGAATTTTTTTTTCATACCGAATAACAATTAATCCAAGTTTTTAACAAATCTATTTTCTTAATTGAAATATAGAACAGTCTTTCCTAAGCTAAGCATTGAATTGGTTTAGAAAAATTTATAAACATATTTTAGATTAAAAATAAAAGAACAAATTATAACCCTTGAGACTATATCGAAACCCCTCTTTTGACAACACCTTATGTTGTTGAAAATAGTTCTCAATCCATCATATAATGAATCTCTAATCAGAACAACTGCTAACAAAGGTTACCTAGTTGCCTGGGATTTTCATCTCATAATCTTCATCTCGACTTTAACTTAAATTTTATAATAATTATTAAATCACTCAAAATTTTAATTTCCATGAAAAAGACAATTTTAACAGCAATGTTATTTTTCGCTCTACTATTTGTGGGTGTTCAAAACGCAAGTGCTCAGTATGTAACAAATGATGATGCTACAATCATCTTAAATGCTGAAGTGCAAGCAATAGAGGACAACCCAGCTTATGCAAATGCAACGAGTAAAACTGCTACTTATCAGTATCTGAACAATAAGTTAGAGTTTTACAATTTTGTAAATGCTCGAATAGCTGCAGGTTCAACTGTTGAAACTGCTATCCAAGAAGGAGTATTAATGGTAAATACGACTACAAGTATGACTTCTAGTTCATTTACTTCTGCAAAAGCAGGTAAAACACCATCTCTTACCCCACTTCACCAAGAAATTCTTGGTCTTTTAGCTGAGTAATTAACTCAGCTTTTTCTTTTTAAATGATTACAGTTTTTTTAACTAAAATGATTTTTAATCTCATGAAAAAATTAAACATTAAATTTTTTACATGTTTATGCACATTGACCATGTTATTATTCTCTGGTTCAATGATGGCTCAAACATTTTCGGGAAATAATCTCCCACAACCTATTCCTACAGTAGGAACATCAGGACCAGCTGCTGGATCTGTTGCAACTGTAACAGGCTTACCAGGTATAGTAGGTACTGACTACCTACTTGAAGAAGTGGAAATATCTTTAACTCACACATTTGATGCTGATTTAGATATTACTTTAGTGGCACCAAATGGTACTACTATTGACTTGACTTCTGATAATGGAGGTGCAGGTGATAACTATTTAGGTACTAAATTTAGAGATGATGCAGCAATTGCTATTACAGCAGGTTCTCCACCATTTACAGGTACATTCAGACCTGAGCAGCCATTGTCATCAGCAAACGGTTCATCGGTAAACGGTGCTTGGACTTTGGATATTTTTGATGATGTAGGGGGAGACTCTGGAACATTCACAGATTTCCAAATTACTTTTGGACAACCTTGTTCTATTAATGTACCAGCTGCTGTTGTTGTAAGTAATGACGCAGGAGAATGTGGTGCAAATGTATCATTAATCGCAACTGCTCCTTCTTGTACTGACCCAACTTCAAACGATTATAATGCAGGTGGATTAGATGCATCAGGATTTTATCCACTAGGAACTACTACAGTAACTTGGAATTCAGGTTTAAGTTCTGCATCAACAACAGTAACGGTAACTGATGATGAAGCTCCAACTTTATCTTGTCCTGGTGACCAAACAATTCACTTGGATCCAGGTGCTTGTGATCAAGTAATTAGCTATGATGTTACAGCTAGTGATAACTGTCCTTTAGTTGGACCAGCAATTGCATTGACATTAAACAATGATTTATCTGTAGGTTCAATTACTAACTCTTTGGCTTGTCCAGGAGGTGCTTACCAAACAATGACAGTACATGATTATCCAGCATTGGGTATTACTTCTGATCTTACAGTAGGTAGTGTTTCTTTTGGTGTATTCCAAACATTTGGAGCTCCAAACGTAACAGTTAATCTATACAGTATTCCTTTTAATCCAGGAGCATCTGGATTTTTATATAGTGATTTGACATTATTAGGATCAGGAAGTGGAGTATTGCCAGCAGGAGGTTCTTCAATCCAAACTATTGATTTGAGTACTCCAGCATTAGTTCCTGCAGGAACAGTTGTAGTAATTGAGTTAACTACTCCAGGTTCATTTGCTAACGGATTTATTCCTGGTTACAATAGTGCAGGTTTAGCAGCAGGAGGCCAGACTTATTTAGCGTCTAACTTCTGTGGTGCTCCAAACCCATTAACAGTAGGAAGCTTATTACCTGGATTTACAGATAACTGGATTATTCAAGTAAATGCAAACTTACCAGCAGAGCCAATTCAAACTGAAGGTATTGCAAGTGGAGAAGCTTTCCCAATCGGAACAACTACAAATACATATG
>CAZMBP010000166.1:0-8627 GCA_964564545.1 uncultured Saprospiraceae bacterium | reverse complement strand
TTAGGAGATGACTTCATTGACTATGAGGAATTATATGAGAATAATTTAAAAGGAGGCAATTTGGAACTAACGATTACAATTTATGATAAGCCAAATAGTCCACCTGTATTCAGAAGTAAATATTCTTTTCTTGATAAGATTGATTTTTTATTTGAAAAGAAAGCTTATACAATAAGTGTTTACAGAGAGAAATGGCCTCAAAGCTTCAAATTATTTTTCCATCCTGAAGGTTCGGTAAGAAATTATTCATTAATAGAAATACTAAAATCAATATAGAAAAAACGACACGCAACAAAGTGCAAAAGTACCATCCGCGCTATCCGCGTGCACAGTATTTAATTTAAGTAAACTGTTAGCTGTCATTTAATCAACCAATATGAAAAATTTAATAATAGTTCTTCTAATTATTCTTGTTTCCTGTGGAGCACCATCTGATAAAAAAATAGAAACAGAGTCTATTGAATTAGAACGATTGGAAACGAGTCTAGATTCCCTTTTCAATTCTCATATAGGAGATTATGAACCTGGAGCTGCAATTCTTGTGTCTTTCGATGGAAAAATGATTATAGGAAAAGGTTATGGATTGAGAGACTTAGAGAGAAAAGAACCAATTACAAAAAACACAAATATGAGAATGGGTTCCGTCAGTAAACAATTTACAGCTTTGACTATTCTTAAACTTGTAGATGAAGGAAAAATATCATTAAACGATTCAGTTTACTCAATTTTTCCGGTCGAAACATTTAAAGATGGTACCACAGTTGAGCAATTAATAAATCATACTTCTGGAGAAGAAGATGCTGAAGAAGCATTTTTCAATGAATGGGATTCTACAAAAATTGCCGAAAATAAAGATGTTTTGAATTGGTATTCAGAGGAGAACCGTACCTTAACTAAACCTGGAGAAAAGTACCAATACAATAATGGAATTTATGAATTTATCCCGTGTATTGTGGAGGAATTAAGTGGGAAGGATTTTGCAGAATTTGCTAAAGAAAATGTATTTGTCAAAGCCGGAATGGAAAAAACAAATTTTTTTAATCTAGCGAATCCTGTTCAAATTGAAGAAAGAGCATATTGTTATGAAAAAGATAGCTTGGGGATTTGGAAAAAGATGGATGGTCATTTTTTAAATGGTTTGCTAGGAGCGGGTGGGGTTTATACAAGTGTCAATGATTATTTTCAATATGACTTGGCTCTTAGAAATAAGACTATTCTTTCTCAGAGAAATCACGAAATTATTTTCAAACCTAGTTCGACCGAAATAGTTAATGGAAATGAAAGATATTATGCAATGGGTTGGGGGGTGACTGACACCACCGCAACTCATACTGGAGGTTGGTTCGGCACTAATACATTTACTAAAAGATATTTAGACAAACCTTTAACCATAGCCATATTTATGAATCGAAATACATTATTTACAAATAATTTGGTCAGAAAGACAGATTCATTGGTTTTTGAATATGTAAAAAACTACCACTAACCATGTGTATATGTTCATATTGGACAAAAGCCTGCTATGCTATATACACAAGCAGTTAGCGATAATAAAATTACCAGAACTACTTGAGTCAAATTGAAAAGTCAAAAACAGCAAAATTAAATTTCAAATTCAATAGTCAAATATTATATTTTTAAAACTAAATTCTGGTTTTAAAATAAATCAAATATTTAATTGACTGGAATATTTTAAAAACAGAATATTTTAGGCTAAAATTCAATTTGACCTGAGTAGTTACAAATTATCCTAAATGGAAGGAGACGACATCAAGAGAATTTCAAGGTTGACTGCAATTTTGACTCAATTGCAAACCCAAAATGGATTGACTGCAATAAGTCTTGCCAAAAAATTTGATGTAAGTACACGAACGATTTACAGAGATATAAAAGCATTGGAAAGAGCGGGTGTTCCTATTTTGACAGCAGAAGGAAAAGGGTATATTTTGATGGAGGGGTATAGAATACCACCCGTGATGTTCACAGAAAAACAAGCAAATGCCTTAATACTTGCGGAACAATTAGTCTTGAGAAACAATGATGCCTCACTTGTAAAAGATTATTCAGAGGCAGTAGATAAAGTAAAATCAATTCTTAGATATCAGTTCAAAGACAAGGCAAACTTGCTCTCTGATAGAACTAAATATGACCAAGTTGTAAATCAAGAAAGAACTAGTAACAATCTGTCAGATTTACAAAATGCACTTACCAGTTACAATCTTGTTAAGATAGAATATATTAACAAAGAGGGAACTATAACGGACAGGTTGATAGAACCATTTGCAATATTGAGTACCGAAAATTGGTATTTGATTGCCTGGTGTCGTTTGCGTAAGGAATTCAGATTTTTCCGATTGGACAGAATTCAAGAAATAGAAGTTCAATCAGAAAATTTTGAACCTCACAATATGACTTTGCAAGAATATTTTGACAAATTTCATTAATTTTTTTGATCATTGACATAGGGTTGTCACCGACCACTTCTACGTTTGTATCGTATTTATTTTTAAACAAAAAAAAAGAAAGAATGACAAACGTAGTTAACACAAGATTTAAACTAAGTGAATTCCCAAAACCTAAAATGATTTCAGTTAATGATGTCGAACTCGAAATATTTGAAGCGGGTCAACAAACTTCAAAGAAACCTATTGTACTCTGTCATGGTTTTCCAGAGCATGCGTTTTCTTGGCGACATCAAATACCGGCACTTGTTGAGGCGGGCTATCATGTCATTGTCCCTAATCAACGTGGATATGGTAATTCATCCTGTCCAACAGAAATTGCCGATTATGATATATTATGCTTAACTGGTGACCTCATAGCTCTTCTGGATTATTATGGATATAAAGATGCAATCTTTGTTGGGCATGACTGGGGAGCAAATGTTGTTTGGAGATTAGCACAATTGCATCCAGAAAGAGTAAATAAAGTGATAAATCTTGCCTTGCCCTATCAGGTTCGAGGAGAAAGACCTTGGATTGAATTCATGGAAGAGGTATTTGGAAGGGATTTTTACTTCGTCCACTTCAATCGACAATATGGAGTAGCAGACGATATACTCAATAAAAACACGGCGCAATTTCTTCGAAATATTTTCCGCAAAAATGTTCCTTCAAATCCTCCTGAACCGGGAATGTTAATGATTAATCTTGCAAAAGCGAAAAAACCACTTGGTGAGCCGATAATGAACGAAGAAGAACTTGCTGTTTATATATCCTCCTTTGAATCATCTGGGTTTACAGGAAGTATAAACTGGTATAGAAATCTTGATCGTAATTGGGGCTTATTAGCAGATGTTAATCCAATCATTCAACATCGAACGCTTATGATTTATGGCGAACGAGATATGATTCCAAAATTTGAAAAATTATCGGAATTTGTGCCCAATGTGGAGGTGGTCAGTCTTGATTGCGGACATTGTATCCAACAAGAAATGTCAGAGGAAACAAACCAGATTATTTTAAAGTGGTTAGAACAGTAAAATGCATAAAAAGGAAATAGAAACATACTGTCCAAAAAGTCAAGCAGATTGGCGAGAATGGTTAGAAAAAAATCATCAGCTAAAAGAGTCTGTTTGGCTTGTTTATTAAAACCATCAACAAAAATTCCCTCTCTTAGTTGGAGCGAAGCAGTTGATGAAGCACTTTGCTTTGGTTGGATAGATAGTACTAAAAAAAACTATTGAGAAAGCCCTTCAATATTTAAAAAAACTTTCATTTCCAACAAAAGCTCAGCTGGCTCTACCTCTAAAATATCATAAAAAAAATCTACCTGCAGGAATTACCATTCTGTTGTAGTCCCCATTTGCAAGAATATTTCACCATTTTAATTTCAATTCAATTTCATATTCCGTAAGTTTATCTCATTAAAAGGAGGATGTCGAAAATCCGAAATAGAGTAGACATTTTAAATAAATAATAAAACAAAATGAAATCCATTAAATTAGCTATACTATTTATTACAATTCTTGTAACAGGATTTAGCCTTCTAACCCAATCTTGTGGATCAGTTCAATCCATTAATAAAAGTGATTTTGCCAACGATAAAATTGCTGACGAAAAGGAAATAGATTTATTATATAATGGATTAAAAACGGGAGAGAATCTTAAGCTAAAAAATCTAGTTTATTATCTAGATCGTCCACTAATGATTTCCAGTAAAAATGATTTTACCCTTGATGGAAATGGTTGTACTTTTATTATGAGGGATAAGAATGAAGATGTTATGATTATTGAAAATAGTAAGAATATAATATTAAAAAACTTTAAGGCCACTCATATAGAACCTGAAGGCCCTATTGGCTGTACCGGAAGTGTGATTCAAGTAAGAAATAATGAAAATGTATTGATTGAGAAATGTGCTTTGAATGGTAGTGGTATAATTGGAGTAACTTCTTACGATACTAAAGATTTAAGAGTAGTTGGAAATTATATTTATAATAATAGTGATTACGGAATTTTATTTGATTTGAGAACTTCAATTGAGATTAAAGGCAACAAGTTTGAGGACAACGGAAAAAGTGGAAATGACCATGTGGTAAAAGCGCTGAATGACTTTCTTAGTGAAGTAGAACAAATAAAGAAGGATATGAATGATGAAGGGCTAAAAATGTCAAATAATATTTTCAAGTAGAAGTAATAATATTAGAGTTTATTTTAAGAGACTGTTTTGAATTATATGCTAAATTTTTATTTGACGAACTGGGGGCTTCACCTCTGCAGAATAAAAAAGCATTGTCGCTAGCGGGTGTCTTATTTTGTACTTTCACAATTTTTGGGATGGTGTAAAGTTTCAATAAAAATCCTAATCCACTATAAAATAACAAACCATCTACAATCAATTGCAGATGGTTTGTTATTTTAATTTCTATAAAAAGTGAAGCTTACCCCACCACAATATTCACCATTCGCTTAGGAACAACAATTACTTTACGAACTGTTTTTCCTTCTGTGTATTTTTGAATCTGCTCTAAAGCTAAAGCAGCTGTTTCAATTTCTTCTTTTGATGCATCAGCAGCAAAAGTTGCTTCCGAACGTTTTTTCCCATTGATAGAAATAGGGTAGGTTACGGAATCTTCCACTAAGTATGATTCATCAGCCTGTGGGTAAGAAGATTTGTGAACAGAAATCACTTCCTCTTGCTTACCTAACTTTTTCCAAATCTCTTCGGTAACGTGAGGAGCAAAAGGAGCCAATAATTGAACTAAGGGAGTTAAAACTTCTCGTTTGCTACATTTGATTTTTTTCAAATCATTAGTCGCAACCATAAATCCACTCACACAAGTATTAAATGAAAACCGCTCAATATCATCATTTACTTTTTTGATAGCGGTATGCAAAATTTTCATTTCTGCTTTAGTTGCCGCTTCTTCAGAAATTGTAAATGTATTGTTATCATCATGGAACAAGCTCCAGAATTTTCTTAAAAATTTAGAAACTCCGTCGATCCCTTTGGTGTCCCAAGGCTTACCTTGCTCGATTGGTCCTAAGAACATTTCATACATTCTAAAACAATCAGAACCGTATTTTTCAACTACATCATCAGGGTTCACAACATTGAAGTACCGCTTGGACATTTTTCCAACTTCTGACTTAGTAAATAAATGACTGTCGGAAGCTTCAACTGTTGCAGAGAAATTTCCATTCGAATAAGTTCCCATTCCACAAATGAATTCCGCATTTGCATATTCAGGTCTCCAATCAATGAATTGTTTGATGCTATCAATATTTAAGTAGGATGTCGGCGAACCATAGCCTTGGACAAAATCAACATGGATAGGAATTTTTGCAAAATCAACTCCTTCTTTTATTTGTGCCTCTGCGATTTTAGAACAGTAGAATTGACTTACACCATTCTCTTTTTCTTTTTTCAAATAAACATACTCGATGACTCCTTGAATCATTCCTTGATTGACCAACTTTTTAAAAGGTTCTTTAGTTGGAACCATTCCTTTGTCAAAAAGAAACTTATGCCAAAATCTAGAATACATTAAGTGACCAACAGCATGCTCAGTTCCTCCGACATACAAGTCTACATCCTGCCAATAATCCAAAGCTTCCTTACTTGCAAATGTATTGTTATTTCCAGCATCCATATATCTCAAAAAGTACCAACTCGAACCTGCATATCCAGGCATCGTATCAGTCTCCCGAGTAAAGCCAGGTTTTTCATTGACCCAATCTGTTGCTCTAGCTAAGGGAGATTTTCCACTTGCAGTTGGTTTGAAATCATCCAAGTTGGGTAATTGAACAGGTAATTCATCTTCTGGAACTGCATGTGCAACACCATCTTCATCGAACAAAATAGGGTAAGGTTCTCCCCAATATCTTTGTCTAGAAAAATTCGCATCACGTAATTTGTAATTGATTTTTCCAGTACCTAATTCCATCTCTTCGATTTTTGAAATAGCAGCGGTGATTGCTTCAGGAACTTCCATTCCATTCAAGAAACCAGAATTAATCATCACACCCAACTTGTCGTGCAAAGTTGCATTAGGGTATTTTGATTTATCGACAACATCAATAATTTCCAAATCGAATTTTTTCGCAAATGCCTGATCTCGATCATCATCACTTGGAACCGCCATGATTGCACCAGTTCCATAATCCAATAAAACATATTCAGAAATCCAAATCGGTAAATCCTTTCCAGTAATTGGGTTAAAAGCATATGCTCCGGTGAAAGCTCCTGTCACTTCTTTGACATCAGCCATTCGTTCTCGCTCAGATCTAGAGTTTACATATTTTTTATAATCAGCAACAGTTTGCTTTTGCTCATCTGTCGTTAATTTATCCACCAAAGGATGTTCAGGAGCCAACACCATAAAGGTTGCTCCGAAAATTGTATCAGGTCGAGTAGTGAAAACTTCAATTTTTTCATTACTACTTTCATCTTTGATATCAAAAAATACTTGCGCACCTTCAGATCGACCAATCCAATTTTTTTGCATCGTCTTTAATGAGTCTGACCATTCTAAATCATCAAAGTCATTTATCAATCTTTCTGCGTAGGCAGTAATTCTCAAGGACCATTGCATCATCGCTTTTTTCTCCACAGGATGCCCTCCACGTTCAGATACTCCATCTTTTACTTCATCATTCGCTAAGACAGTTCCTAATGCTTCACACCAATTTACGTAACCTACTTTTTGATATCCTAATCGGTAGTTCATCAAAACTTCATCCTTTTGCTTAGGAGTCATTGCATTCCATTCTTCAGCTGTAAAAACAGTTTCCTGAGTGGTTGAAGCATTGACATTTGCATTACCTTCTTTTTCAAATTGAGCAATCAATTCTGAAATCGGTTGTGCCTTGTCTGTGTTTTTGCAGTAGTAATGTTTGAAAATTTGCAAAAAGATCCATTGCGTCCATTTGTAATATTTTGGATCAGAAGTTCGTACTTCTCGATCCCAATCAAATGAAAAACCAATATTATCTAATTGCTCTCGATATCTTTGAATGTTGATTCGAGTTGCTTCAGCAGGATGAATTCCAGTTTGAATGGCATATTGTTCAGCTGGCAATCCAAAGGCATCATATCCCATCGGATGCAAAACATTAAATCCTTTCAATCTTTTATATCGAGCAAAAATATCAGAAGCAATGTACCCGAGCGGATGCCCCACATGTAACCCTGCTCCTGAAGGATAAGGGAACATATCTAACACATAATATTTAGGTAAATCTGAGTCATTTGAGACTTTGTAGATTTTGTTGTCTACCCAATAGTTACGCCATTTTTTCTCGATCTCTCTTGGATTGTAAATTGCCATTTTTTTTGAATGTTTAATTGTAGCTACCGATTTTAGTCGGTTAAAAATAGAATGATTGAAACATATACAATAAAAAAATAGAATACGTTTCAAATAAAGGTGCGAAAATATAAAATAAGTAGGAATAATGATAGTAGTTGATAGAGTTCCTTTATTGATTCGTCCCTTTTTATCAGCATTGGAAAGAAGAGATTTGTTTTTGTTTTTTGTAATGTGTTATCTTTGATTATTGAAACATTCTTAACCTTTTTATTGCCGATCATACTAGGCAGTAAATCTAAACTCAAATACTATGATTCGTTCAGTTATTAAAATTGGTGTTTTATTAGTTGTAGGTATTGTTGCTTATAATTATTTTTTGGGAACACCCGAAGAAAAAGCTAAAGCTCAGAAAACCATTTCAAAAGCAAAAGAAGCAGGAAAAGTGATCGGTGGGGCGTTGATTGATTTAGGAAAAGACGGAGTGGCACTTTTAAAAGAAGAAAGAGAAAAATTTAGAGAAGGAAAATATGATAAAGCGGTAGAGGAAGTTGGAGGTTTGATTTCTAAAATAAAAGATCAAGTAGAAGGTGTTGGTGGCGAAATGTTGGATCGAGTGAATGATTTGGAAAAGCAACGAGATTCGATTGCCAAACAAGTTGATCGAGCTAAAGATTCTGTTGGCGAAATGTCAGATGAGCAAAAAGAAAATTTGAAAAAACAGTTCGATGAGTTGACTGCAAAAACGGGAGAAGTTTTAAAAGACTTAGAAGCTAAGAACTAAAATAATTTATGGTTTTCCCAAAGTCTAGTCCTTCCAGGTTTTTAAAATCTGGAAGGACTTCTTTTTAAGTTATTAAACAAAATGTAAAGCAAT
>CAZMBP010000165.1:0-22401 GCA_964564545.1 uncultured Saprospiraceae bacterium | reverse complement strand
ATCTACGCGAAAACCATTGCGGTTATTGGACTTCAGCTTTTTTTCGTCCCGTAGCTAAGGCTACGAAACTCAAAAAGAGCTTCGCCAATAACCACAAGCCTTTCCGCTCGATTTCAGCACGACTTTTTAAACAACTTCATTGTAAAAAAAGAAGAATCTGTTTAATTCTGTGATGAATTACTTCATAAAGTTTAAAATTAAAAAATACAGCTTACTTTTGCACCCAACTTTGAGTATCTGCAATAATCCATAGATTATTCGTCAAATTTCATCACTTATATCTTATTATCACTCATCACTAAATCACGTGAACAAAGAAATTCTTCGCTTAGCGATTCCCAATATCATCAGTAATATTTCCATTCCTTTATTGAGTACGGTTGACACGATGCTCATGGGGCGACTCTCCGAATTGCATATCGGAGCTGTTGGTGTTGGTGCGATGATCTTCAATTTTATTTATTGGAATTTTGGTTTTTTACGAATGGGTACGACTGGAATTACTGCTCAGGCATTTGGGAAAAAAGATGAATCTGCTATTATGCAAACGTTGAGTCGAGCACTTTTGGTAGCGCTGATTTTAGCTATAGTGATATTTTTGTTGCAAGTGCCTTTTGGAAAAATGAGTTTCTATTTGATGAATATTTCTTCGGAGCAATATCATTTAGTAGAAGAATATTTTTATATCCGAATTTGGGCAGCACCTGCTACGCTAGGATTATTTGCAATGATGGGTTGGTTTTTTGGAATGCAAAATGCCATTTTTCCACTCATCATTACCGTCTTTGTGAATATAGTAAATATACTATTGAGTTACCTTTTTGTAAAAATCCTTAATTGGGATGTCGCAGGTGTGGCTTGGGGAACAGTCATTGCTCAGTATGCAGGAATACTCTTGTCGTTCTTTCTTTTTTATGGAAAATATAAATCTCACCTTGCTCAATATAGTCAAAAAGCAATGTTGCAAATTGATGAGTTGAAAAAGTATTTGACGATTAATGGAGATATTTTTATTCGAACATTTTGTCTCACTTTTGCTTTTGGATTTTTCTATAGTCAATCTTCTGTGGCAGGCGAAACGATCTTGGCAGCCAATGTGATTTTGTTACAATTTTTAAATTGGATGTCCTATGGCGTTGATGGATTTGCCTTTGCTAGCGAAAGTTTGGTCGGAAAATATGAAGGCGCAAAAGATCCACTTAAGCTTAAAAAAGCTATTCGATTATCTTTTGTTTGGGGGATGGTTTTGGCAGTAGGGTTTAGTTTAACGTATTTAATTTTTGGAAATGAACTACTGTATGTTTTCACGGATAAAGAAAATGTGATTGAGGCTAGTTTACCTTTTTTATTCTGGATGATAGTGTTTCCTGTGATTAGTACACCATGTTATATTTGGGATGGAATTTATATTGGATTGACTGCATCTAAGGCGATGCGCGATACGATGGTTATATCTTTGGTTGTTTATATTTTGGTTTATTTTTTATTGAAGAATGGATATGGGAATCATGGATTATGGGCTGCATTGCTGATTTTTATGGGAGCGAGAGGTTTGATTCAATGGATTTATTATGAGCGAAAACTAAAGGTAGGATAGAACACGGATGCCGCGAACACCTGCTTGATCTGCGGCATCCGCGTTCCATCAAAAAGTACATTAAAAAAGAAACAGGTCATTTCCAAAAGAAAATGCCTGCTTTCCAAATACATTGTTAGTGATATTCTTTGGTTGTTTTGAATTACATCGCAACCTTGTCTTTCAGAATACTCAAAAATTGAGTGGGAGCTTTATATCCTTTGATGTGACCTAAGCGATCTAAATTTTCATCCAACAAGACAAAAGAAGGGTAGCTTGCTGATCGGTCCATTAACTCGTAGGCAAGCGCATGAATTCCTCTTCTTCCTGATTTGATAAAGTCATATTTCTTTCCTTTAAAAGTGATGGTTTCTTTTTGTTCCGCATTGAATTTTACGGCGTAGAAATTCTCATTTATATATTGAATAACTTCCTTGTCTGTAAAAGTTTTTTGATCCATTACTTTACACCATTTACACCAATCTGTGTACATGTCAATAAAGATTTTTTTATCGGTTTTTTCTTGAGCTATGAGGGCTTCTTCAAGAGTGTACCATTTGATTTCTGAAGAGGTAGTTCCGGTAGTTGGGCTTGCTTTGAATCCTAGGAATATGATGCTTAATAGAACCATTCCAATAGTGGAGTAGAGTAGTAGATTTTTCATACTTCTTTTTTTTATGAGTGAATAATTTTGACTGTCGACTAAAGTCAGCAGCTTCTTGACGAGTACAAATGTACCGCCAGAATTACCTTAAAAAAAGAAAATATGGATGGATAAAAGGGCTAGTTTAAGGTGGAAAAAAGGACTAGACCCCTTCCTGAAATGCCCGTTTTGCAAAGGTTTGCGCTTCTTTTCGATTTGAAGCACCAATTTTTGAATAAATTTTATTGATATGAGTTTTGACGGTACTTAATTCTACAAAGAGGGCGCTAGCAATTTCTTTATTAGATTTTCCTTGGCTGATAAGTTGTAAAATCTCTTTTTCTTTTTGAGTTAGAAGTTCATCAATAGAGGGTTTAGGAGTGTCGATTTTGACAGGGGCGATATTTTGATTTTCAAGTGTTTGAATTCGATTTTTGAATTGATTTAATTTGAATAAAAGACCTATCAAACTGAGCGACAGAAAACCTAAAAGGACTTTTGCCCAATTAGGTAAAAGTGTTTCTTCATTCGCATAATATTTCACTTTTAGATTGTAATTTTTAGTATAAATCGACTTGGGTAAATCTGATTTTAATCGCGTTTTAAAGTCTTGATAAAATGCTGGATTTTGATCATAATATTCATCAAAATCAGTATTGTTAATTGCTGCTAATGAAACCAATGTACTGCTACAAGTATCTGCAAAGTTCTTTAAGTCAGTATGTAATTTATCCTCTGAAAATTTGAGCTCAGTCGGAAATTCTATTCGATGAAAATAAAAACGAGGGTAAACTATTCTCGACAAAGTTCGCATCAAATGGTTCTCCTTTTGTCCTACGATTTGAAAATCTTCAAAAGGGGCAGTTAAATTTGGGTTGGCATTGATTTCTACTTCTTCTCCATTTTCTAATAAAATATGTACAAAGTTGAGATCGTCTCCTCCCACATATAAGCATGCATCAAAGTCTGAATTTTGTGTTTTCATCAAATACAATCGATAAAATCTTTTTTCATTAGGTAGGTTATCTCCTTTTATTTCAAATTTTCCTGAAGCATCAATATCTGCAGATTTGATAATCATGTCAGGGCTCGTACGATAGTAATCACTCAATTTATTAACCGCAGCCATATAAATTTTTGGTTGCCAATTTTCATTGATATTGACTTGACCCTTGACAGAGTATTGAGCAAACAATACATTCATGGAAAATAAAAAACAGAAAAAAGGGATTATTCGAAGTAGCATTTTATTATTACGTTTTTAGATTTCAAAAGTCGGTATTTTCTTGAAAAAAAACTAACGAACCACAATTCACGAAAAAACAATGTAATAATTGTATGGTTCCTAGTTCGTCAAGTGAGGCATTCGAGGTTCTTTTTTTATTAAAAAATTAACAGATTCCAATTTGATTTTAGGAAGGGAATTTCTACCTTTAAAAATTAGAAAAGATATATAACATGCAATAATAACAATATATATCTATCTAAAAATCAATAACTTAGACAACGTACTTTTCACGATATGCTTACCTCAAACTCGAAATTCAAACATTGGCGATTTATCGTTGCCAGTAATAAAAGATCATTTACTGATCCAATCAGTTGGATGGTATTTTATTTTTTGACAATTGGGTTTTGTACACTTCATTTTTTGAATATGTATTATCTGATAGAAAGTCCATCATGTGGGTTTCTTGAATTTGTGACTAATCCGGAGTGTGTGTCAGGAATGAAAAAAGCAACAGCCATTGATGCCTTTTTAGTTATTTTGAAAAATAGTTTAGTGTACACATTATTTATGATGGTACCGATCTACTTTAATTTGTTAGTGCTCAAAAGATATATCATTGATCCAAGCGGAGGAACAGTTTTATCTTATGTTCCTTATCTGATTGCGGTTTTGGTCAATGCCTTGATTTTTGCTCTGTTAATGAATATCATTTACAATAACTTTCCAGGTTTTATGAAAGTGAAATTTCGTTACGTAGTGAATATGTTGACTATTTTTGGAACTCAATTAGTGGCGACAGGTTTGTTATTTCGAAGAGAGACTTTGGAGTACATTCGTGAATTGGAAAAAATCAAACGACGAGAACAAAAATTTAAAGAAGAGAATGTCCAACTCAAAGAAAAATTGCAAGACATCGAGATTAGTGGTGATAATAATTTGCTAAAAGTTGGAACCAAAAAATCCTACAAAATAATTCAACTCAAAGATATTCTCTATCTCCAAGGTGATGGGAATGAACCATTGATTTTTACTAATGATGAAGTTCGAAAATATCGTGGTTCCAAAAGTATGAGTGATTACAAAGAACATTTACCAACCGATCAGTTCATTCAAGTGCATCGAAGTTACATTGTTTCAAAAGATAAAGTGATTGGTAGAAAAGGAAGTGTTTTGATATTGAAAGGTACTTCTGAAGAGATTCCGATCAGTAAATCTTATGAGGAAATGGTAGATCGAGACGAATATTTAGGCTTCCAGCCAGATGTTGATAAAGTCATTTCTGCACTTAAGGATGATCAATAAGCATTCTTTCTCAACTAATGTATAGTTTTAATTGTTTGATAGTCAGTAGTTTAGCTACCTGTTTTACCTATCGATAATCTTTTTTCCAAGTTCGTTACAATTTAAGAATAGAACCAACGTTTTATTTGCCTCGGAACGTTTTTATAGAAAACATGCTTCACGAAGGAATCTAATTACTAAAAATTTCAAACGAGATTCTAACCTCCATACACATTTTTTTAACGCAAACCTTTTTGAAAAAACCTTAGCTCACAATATGTAAATGTATTGTTATGCCTAATGTTTTTTTTAAGAGGAATTAAAATCATTTTTAATAATTCGGATAGTCTATGTCACTTCATAGGCCTAGGTTGTTTATTTTTTTTACTAAAAATTCTTAGCTATGATTTAATTAATGTTGGCGATCAATTTGTTCTTTAATCAATATTCCTATAGTTTTTAACCAATAAATAATTTAAGATGAAAAATGCAGAAAAGAAAAAAGTGCTAACGTCAAAGCAGTTTTTTAAAAAAATCAGAATTTTGATGACTCCTCGAAGGCGAGAGAATTTATTCCATTTTAGAGATTGGAATATGAAGTTGCATCAAGGAAGTAATTAATCAATTAAGCCACTTCCGAACTATCGGAAGTGGCCTATTTTTATTAATCAATATCTTTCCAATATTTGCTCATTCCTAAAATCTGCGTAGTTCCAAGACAACCAAGAATACTTATTTTTCTTTTCTTCAACCCTTTTCATCTTTTGTTTACAGAGCTTATTTAGGGTAGCTTGATTATATCCAGGCGGTAATTTTTTGACAATTTCATTATTATATTTTTTTAGTAAAAAAAGATTTTTGTCAGAAACATCCTGAGTTAAAAATTCAATATCAATTGGTCTTTTTGTTTCTGCTAGAATATTATAACGAGTAATTGCAACATCCCAATTCACTAAACTAGCCAAGCATAACAATACGTACACGGCCCATGCATTTCGATTGACTAGGTAATAAAAACTGCGTTGCTCCTGCACTTTTTTAAACATAGTAATTAATCCAAAAATAACTGCGATCAAAAAAATGACAACCCCAATTCGTTTGTATGCTAAGCCGTGATATTCGATGTATCGAAAATTTCGCATACCAACTGAATAGGCTAAAATTGCATTTTGGAAAATCCAAGCATAGGTTAAATTTTGAAGAATTTTATTTTTTGAATAAAAATTTAAGTTGCCGCGGAAATAATAAATGATGATACTCATCGCCAACATGATACTTGTAATCAAAACATAAGTTCCCTCATGGACATAATTTTTTAAAATATAAGCTGGCTGTTCTTCAAAATCAAACCACACAAATCGAACATCAATCACATTGACTAAAAGCAATAAAATATTCAACATGGCCATCATCAAAACTGCTGTTTGAAATTCCTTTTTTAGCAAAAGCATTTTTGGATTTTGAATTGGTACTTCTCTCTTTTTTCTTTTTCGAAAAAGTGTTTCTGAGTGTGAATTATTTAATCGAACTAAATGAGGAATCGCCGTTTTCCAAATCGCAGCTCCAACAATTAATAACCCCAAAAAGAAAAATAAAATACTCTCAAAGGAAATATTCCAATTGAAATAATTGAAAAATAAATTCCAAGTTTGATCTGAAAGATTAGCAAATTTTGGATTAGCGGAATAGTATAATCCATAAAAAACTCCCACGACGATCAATGGTAAAACCGTAATCCGAGCGTAGACCAAACCTCGTTGCCAGTTACCGATAGTTTCTTCAAGTTCATCTTTTTTCCCAAAGAGATTTTTAGGAATAGTTTCAAGATGAAGTAAACTTTGAAATGGCCCATAAAAAAAGAATTTCAATTCTTTTTGGTGAACAAATCCAACCATCGACATAAATGAAATGGCAAACATGATCATGCTTAAAATGGAATTATTGACGAGCACCATAACTGCCATAAGTAATGTAATAATGGAAGTGAAAATAGCTGCTTTGGACAACTCTTTTTTGTTAAAAATAAAAAAGTAAGTGCCTAAAATGTATGCCGTAAAAATCAAAACATTTACTCCCATTTTTTCTTTCCAAAAAAAAGAATGAAAGAGAATTGTTCCGATCAAAACAAAGCCGGTAGATATTTTTTGTCGATTCATTTTTATAAATTTAAAAGTACTTTGAATTACAAAGTAAAATGAATTTGTATTATTCTGCAAGTGTTTTTTGAAATAAAAAAAAGTAGGAAGAAGGATGAAAGTTGTAATATGTTGATTTTCAGTACTTTAAATGCTGTGTTTTTTTTTTAAATAAAAATTTAATTAAAGGTAGATGTGCATTGGATTATTTTTCTTTTCGTATTTTTCATTTTTAGAAACAGACCTATTTTTAATAAAATAGCAAAACCAATTCAAAATGAAACTCAAATTTTCACTTCTCAATTTTTGCATTCTAATCTTTTCATCCACTATTTTTTCACAACTTCCAAGTGATAAAATTTTTGAAAAATATGCAAAAGCATCTTTCCCTCAACTCAAGGAATTACTTGCCATGCCCAACGATGCGAATAATCCCGATGAACTTGAACCCAATATAAAATGGAGTGAAAAACATTTTGAAAAAAGAGGTTTTATCACCACTCGATTGGAAACGGAAACAGTTCCACTTTTGCTCGCAGAGAAAAAATGTAGCAATAAAAATGCAAAGACTGTTTTGATTTATTTACAAGTCGATGGACAACCTGTAGATCCAAATCATTGGTTTCAAAAAAAACCCTATGAAGCAACTTTAAAAGAAATTGATCCTGAAGGTGGATGGAAAACGATAGATTGGAATTCTCTTTTTGATCAAAAAATAAATCCTGATTGGCGGATTTTTGCTCGTTCAACTTCAGACGCCAAAGGGCCAGTCAATATGTTTTTGACTGCGATAGATATGATGATGGATAAAAAAGAATCACCCAATTTTCATATGAAAGTGATTCTTGATTTTGAAGAAGAATTGGGTTCTCCGCAATTACCAAAAGCGGTGACAAAATATAAAAAGGAGTTGGCATCCGATATGTTTATCATATTCGATGGCCCGATGCATATTACAAATCAACCTACTTTAACTTTTGGAGCTAGAGGTATTTCGACGATTACTTTAAAAGTATTTGGACCAGTATTTCCACAGCATAGTGGCCATTATGGAAATTGGGTGCCTAATCCTGCGGTGCGATTATCTCAATTGATTTCGAGTATGAAAGATGAGGGAGGACGAGTGACAATTCCTGGTTATTACGATGGAATTACCATCAGCGATGATGTGAAAAAAATCCTACAATCTATTCCAGATGATGAAGCTTATCTTAATGCAAAAATTGGAATTGCTGCAGGAGACAAAGTAGCAGAAACTTATCAAGAGTCATTGCAGTATCCTTCTTTGAATGTACGAGGCATGTCGTCAGGTTGGGTAGGTGCTGAAAAAAGAACGATCATTCCTTCGTCGGCTGTAGCTGAAATTGATGTACGATTAGTGCTAGAAAGTGATCCTGATCGATTAATCAAATTGATTCGTGAACACATTGTTAACCAAGGTTATCTGGTGCTTGATCGAAAACCAACTTCGCAGGAGAGAGCTAAGCATCCACGTATTTGTCAATTTTCATTTCAAAATTCTTACTTGGCTTTTCGAACTGAATTTGATTCGGAAGTTGGGCAATGGTTGAACAAAGGGATGATTAAAGCTTTTGGAAAATCACCGATTCGAATTAGAACTGCTGGAGGAAGTATTCCAATTTCTCCTTTTGTTAATCAGCTGGGCGTGCCAGCGGTTTCTGTTCCGACGGTAAATCGAGATAATAATCAGCATAGTCCAAATGAAAATATTCGTGTAGGAAATTATGTGGATGGAATCAAAACGATGTATTCAATTTTGACGGAGAGGTTGGAGTAGTTTTTTAACACCTTTCTTTGCAGTAAAAAAATGAATAGTGCCAACGCAAATTTTCGAAGAAAAATAAGATTAAGGGGATGTGAAATTTTGTGAAAACACTATTCTTATTTTGGGGTTAAAAGGGTGCGTATTAAGTATGAGAACTCATATAAATAATAACAAGGTCTCTGATAATTAATATTTTAGCGTGAATATAAAACCCACATGTCAAGAAGATACTCCTTGGTTAATGTGGGTTTCATAATTACAATTGAGATTGTTTTCATAGGTTGAAATAAATAAGGGGTTAATTTAGGTGTATTAAATTTTATCATTTGGTTACTACAAATATGGGATAAAACTTAAAGAAGAAGAAGTGGAATAAGTAGGAAATTAATATTCGGGTGTAATTACCCATTGTAGTAGGTATTTTTACCTGTTTGATTTTGAGTCTTTTAATAGTGTTAGTGATAATATTTAATATTACATGGTTTCGTTTATCGAAATCGAAGGTGGAAATAAATATTTTATCTACAAACAGTAAATTTAGAGGTATGTCAAATGTAGATATAACTGATGGAGTTGAAATATTTGTTTCTAAAGGAAGAGGAGATAATCAGTTGTGGGATTTTGCAAAACTATGTTCAACATTATCTAATGAATAAATAAATGATCGAAGAAGGAAATTATGATTAAAACACTTGCATTAAGTTTTGCAGATATATCCTTTGGATTACTAACTATTTCTACTCTACTATTCTTATTTAGGTTTAGAAAACTTCCAATAGATATAAAAATTATTGGGTTGTTTTTGGTAATAAGTCTTATTGCTGAAATCACCTCAAGAGATTTAGCGGCTTCAGGAACTAATAATCTTTATCTTCTTCACATTTATACTTTCTTTGAATTCTTAACTTGGTCACTATTCTATAAATACCAATTTAGGACGAAAGAAAAAGTTCAAAAATTCTATTGGCCTTTTATTGTGATAATTGCTTTATTGATTATTCTAAATTCACTTTTTTTAGAACCGATTACAGGTTTTAATAGTAATACAAAAACACTAGTACAAATTATTATAATTGGATATGCCGTTTATTATTTCTTTATAAATTTTGGTGTTACCGATTTTTCAAAAACAGAAAATCAATCAGTACTTTGGATTAACTTTGCTTCAATGCTTTACTATTCAGGTAGCTTATTTATTTTTATGTTTATGAAAACGTTGTATTCTAGTGATGTTGATGCAGAAATAATAGATAGTTTTTGGCTTATCAATGTTATATTAAGTGTAATCTTTCAACTCCTAATTTTAATAAGTATATGGAAAGTAGCTTTCAGCAAAACGAAGTCTTTATCTTAATGGGAGCAGGCATTTTTGTCATGTTATTTTTGGCGTTTGCATTTATTTTGTTCTTTTCTTTTTCTCAAAGAAAATTACAATCAGAGCAACTTAAAGCCAAAGAAACTGAATTGCGACATCAAGAAAAGTTACTTTATAGTACTATACTTACCCAAGAAAATGAACGAAAACGAATAGCAAAAGATCTACATGATGATATTGGATCGAAGCTTAATGTCATCTTTTTAAATATGCATCGCATCGAACGAGCTGCAAAAGAATCGCCTCCAATTTTGGATATGGTTTCGGATATTAACGAAGTTATTCACACCACAATTGACACTACTCGTAGAATTTCTCATGACTTATTACCACCAACTTTAGATAAATTTGGATTGATAGAAGCGGTTAAGGAATTGTGTGAATCTTACCAGAAATCCAATTCCGTAAATGTATTGTTAGAAGTCAAACAAAACGAAGGAAGGTTAGCTGATAAAACGACTGAATTAAATCTGTTTCGAATTATTCAAGAATTAATTAGTAACTCTATCAAGCATGGTCAAGCTGAACAAATTTCTATTGACCTTTGGCTAGGTTTAGAAAAAGTACAATTAGAATATCAAGATAATGGGAAAGGGTTTGATCTCGAAATATTGAATGATAAAAAAGGACTTGGTACTCAAAATATGGAAAGTAGAGTGAAGATGATTGGAGGAAAAATGGATATTCAATCTTCGGAGGGAAAAGGGATTTTAGTTCGGATTTCTGGAGAAGTGTAAATTTTGAATAAACAAAAACAAATAACTATGATAAAAGTAGCTATCGCTGATGATGAAGCTTTATTCCGAAAAGGGATGGGAATGCTCATCGACGACTTCGAGGGAATAAAATTTATTCTAGAAGGGGGAAATGGGCAAGAGCTTTTAGATAACCTTGCCATAGCTAAAGAAATGCCTGTAGTTGTACTGTTAGATTTAAATATGCCGGTGCTTAATGGAATTGATACAGCTAAAATTTTAAAAGAAAAATATCCTGAACTACGAATAATAATCTTGTCTACCTATTTCTCCAAAGCATTCGTTATCAATATGATAGAAATAGGTGCAGCTTCTTACTTACCTAAAAATACCTCTCCTGAGGAAGTAGAACAAACTATTCGAGAAGTAGCCGATAAAGGTTTTTGTTACAATCAAGCTATCATGGAAATCATCCGTGAAAATATGATTCAAAAGACTCGACCAAAAATAAATATACCTTTTCAAATTGATTTGACAGCTCGAGAGAAAGAAGTTTTACAACTGATTTGTGAGCAATACAAGACAGCTGAAATTGGCGAAAAACTATTTATCTCTCCACGTACTGTTGATGGTCATCGAAATAAATTATTGGAAAAAACGGGTTGTCGAAATACAGCTGGTTTAGTTGTATTTGCAATCCAAAATAATTTAGTGAAAATTAATCCAGAGTCGAATTGGTTTTAGTTTAGTTGGTTAATAAGTTATTTCTACTAAATGTGTTTTTGTAAATAATGAACTATTAACTCAATAATTAATAATCAACAACCAAGCAATTTTTTCCTATTTTTACAGAAAAATAACTCCTACCAATGAGTCATATATTTATCAGTTACTCCAGTAAAGACAGATCGACCACTAAAAAACTTGCCACCGTTTTTGAAAAACAAGGATGGAAAGTATGGTGGGATAAAAACCTTAAACCAGGAAAAGCATTTGATACAGCTATCAGTAAGGCGTTAGATGCAGCCAATTGTATTGTCGTACTTTGGTCGCCAAATTCTGTAGAATCTAACTGGGTTTTGGAAGAAGCTTATGAAGGATTGAATCGGGAAATTTTAGTGCCTGCCATGATCAAACAAACACGATTGCCTTTTGGTTATCGAAGAGCTCAGTATGTTGACTTGAGTAAATGGAAAGGAACGGCTAATCATCTGCCACTTAAAAAACTAATATCTGCCGTTGAGCCATTTGCAGGAAAAAGCAAGTTGACAAAAAATCTTCTAACTCCTGTTGGAGGACAGAAAAAAGTATCCACGAAACCGAAAAAACCGAAATCTAAACCTAAGTCCAAACGAAAAATCGTTCGAACATTTTCAGGGGCTTTAGATGGGAAAAATATAGTTTTCACCGGTGCACTCTCGGAAAGTAGAAATGTTCAAGCTGAAAAAGTAAAAGTAGTAGGCGCAAATTATGTCAGCGCCATTTCTGGAAAAACTGATTATTTGGTTGTGGGAAAAAATCCTGGTGAAGCAAAATTAGCTGCAGCCAAAAAACATGATGTTAAAAAGATAACTGAAAAGCAATGGCTCAAAATGTTGAACGAAACTTATCGCAGAACATTTATTAATAAACGAGTCGTTTTCACAGGCAAACTAAATGCACCTCGAAAGGAACTTGAAAAATTAGTGAAATCAGTTGGTGCAAAACCAACCGATGATATTTCTGGAAAAACTGATTATCTTATTGTAGGTGAAAAACCAGGAAAAGTAAAACTTGCAGCAGCAGATAAATTTTCTGTAAAGAAGATTAATGAGGAATTGTGGAAAGAAATAATGGAGACGTTATAGAAATTATTATTATTACAAAATAGATTACGTGAAAAAGGTTAATTGTTGAATGATGATTAACCTTTTTCACATAATAATCCCAAGAATAGTTACCCTCTCCAACCAGTTCCAAAAGGCATTGCAATACCTATCAATGGAACAGGCGAAACGAAAAACTCACCATCTCCACCACCACCAAATAAAGCAAAGTCCCAAGTAATTCGTTCTCCAATATATCTACCACCAAAAGAAAGAAGGCTCCCATATTCGTCTCCAAATGGAATGAACCAGTTTTCTGTAACAATACCAAAGCGCCGTCCAACTCTTCTATTTCCAGCCAAAGTAATTGTTGGCCTTCCTGTGAATTCTCCTTCCGCTATTCCAAACCCTAATCCTAAAGTAAAATTATTATCTCTCGAACCCCAAGTACTTACACCGTAAAGAATTCCAGCAGAAAACAACTCATCTTCCCCAGGGATATGTAGAGCTAACGCACCTAGTCCAACATTCCATTTATCTTTTTTTATTGGAATGGAATATTTGGGAGTAATCGTAAATCCTGGAATATTGGGACCATCCCCAAAACTATTAAGACCTCCTAGAATTGAGACAATTTCAAAACCAATACCAATGGTAAATTGATCTGTAAAGCCATAACTCACTTGATTAAGGAAGATCAAAATATTTTGATAATATCCTTCTCCTTTTTGGAGACTATACCCGGTGGGGCCGTAAAGGTTACGAGTTGGATTTGGGTTTTCGTGCCAATAAACCCCATCTACCATATTTGTAGAACGAAGTTTTTTTATTTCAAGGGCGTTGGATTTTAGAATAGTTATCTCCCCTAATGCTTTGGTTTTAACAACTAGTTTATCACCTGTTTCTACAATTAATACTCCAATGATGGTAGAACCATCTTTCATTTTTACTTCCACGGTTTCTGGAATGGTATCTTGTGTCTGAGCAGAAGAAGGAACAGCTAGAACCATGACAAAAAGAAAGCACAATATTCTAAAGGAATAGATTAACATTTGTTGGTTTAATTTACTTTTCTTTTGCATAGTTTCATTTAATTTTTAGAGGGTTAAAAAAATTGATTAGAACTGTAATTTCAATTAATCGCATAGAGAAATTAAATTGATATTAGCGAATATCGTATTATTATTTATTGAATGTAATTTGGCATTTTACTCTATCCAAGGTACTAAAAAAAACAAACTTACACGATAGTATTGTATGACCAATGAAATACTTCAGGCTATAAAATTTAGAGAAGAAATGAAATTCTATCATACTAAGAAAAGAAAAAAAAGTAACACAAATGTGATTTAGGTCACAGATATTAATTTCGAATCGCTTATTTTTGCATAATGAATTTAAAGTCCTTTTTTCCAATTACACAAAACTTTTCAACTCATTCTTCTCAAGATTGGAGAAAAGATATAATTGCAGGTATTACAGTTGCGGTGATGTTAGTCCCTCAAGGAATGGCATATGCAATGTTGGCAGGAATGCCTCCTATTTATGGATTATACGGAGGATTAATTCCATTATTGTTATATGCAGTTTTAGGAACATCGCGCCAAATGTCGATTGGACCGGTTGCAATTTCAGCACTTTTAGTTTTAGCTGGAGTCAGCCAAATTGCAGATCCAATGACACCCGAATATATTTCGTTAGTGATTCTGACTGGACTGTTGGTTGGGATTGCACAATTTTTATTAGGTGTATTTCGCTTAGGTTTTTTAGTCAATTTTATATCACATCCAGTCATCGTTGGTTTTACTTCAGCTGCAGCTATTATCATTGCGATAAGTCAATTGAAAGATTTGTTGGGAATTTCTATACCAAGATTTTCGCGTGTTTACGAAACGGTTCATTATGCATCTAATCATTTTTCAGAAACCAATTGGGTGACAGTAGCTTTGTGTCTTGGTAGTATCATTATAATGTTGATTTTAAAAAAAATAAATAAAGCAATTCCTGGAGCATTATTGGTTGTAATTGTAGGAACGTTGTTAGTTTATTTTATTGGCGAAGAAAAAATGGGAATTGATTTGGTTAAAGATGTTCCACAAGGCTTACCTATTTTTCAAATGCCAGAAATGACTTGGGAGAAAATACAGATTTTATATCCTACCATTTTTACAGTAACCATTATTTGTATTGTTGAAAGTATTGCGATTGCAAAAGTAATTCAAGCTAAACACGGTGACTACCAAATCCGTGCAAATCAAGAATTAATAGCTCTTGGTATTTCTAAGATTGGAGGGGCATTTTTTCAATCGATTCCAACCTCTGGAAGTTTTACTCGTTCGGCAGTCAATAATGAATCTGGAGCAAGATCTGGTTTTGCGTCTATTTTTTCAGCGATATTAATTGGGTTAACATTAGTCTTTTTGACACCGCTTTTTTACTTTTTGCCGAAGGCGATTTTGGCTGCAATTATATTGTTATCTGTCAAAAGTTTATTTGATTGGCAAGAGGCAAAACATTTATGGGAAACTCACCGCTCAGATTTTTATATGATGTTGACAACATTTATAGTTACGTTAGCTTTGGGAATAGAAGAAGGTGTTTTGGCAGGAGTCGTGTTGTCGATTTGTATGGTTCTGTATCGCAGTTCCAAACCACATATTGCCATTTTAGGAAAACTACCAGGGTCGAATAGCTATCGAAATATTGATCGTTTTGAATTAGCCACTCAACCTATGGATAGTTTGGTGATCCGATTTGACGATCAACTTTATTTTGGGAATGCATCTTATTTTCAAGATACCATTCAAGAAATAATTAATGGAAAAGAAGTGATGCCTAAAATGGTTTTGCTTGACGCAAGTAGTATTCATGGAATGGATAGTACAGGATTGCATACTTTGGAGGAGGTGGAGAAATTTTTAAATAGTAATAATATAACTTTTTATATTTCAGGGATGATCGGCCCGGTGAGAGACTTTGCTACTAAAAGTGGATTCATCAATCGAATGGGCGAGCAAAATTATTTTCTAAATATTCATCAAGGGGTTACTCATTTTCAAAATATGCAAGAAGGTTTAGAGAAAACTTGGCGGCGTGATGCGTTGCAATCGAATTCGGATGATGATTGATTTTTTTCTTCTAAGACAGCCTCAGGGTTTATATTAGATTTTTTTTAGCGAGAAAAAGTAGGGAAGAGGAAATCAATATAATGAGTAACTTTGGTAAAAGAATCAAAAGCATTTTCCCAAAAGAATTAAAACTTAGAACTATGCAATATGATGTAAAAACACCAAAGGAATATCTTAATCAATTAGAAAAAGATTGGCGATATGAAAAAGTGCAACAGCTTCGAAAAATTATTCAAGCCAAAGCACCCAAGTTAGTCGAAGGTATTCATTACAAAATGTTGAGTTATAGTGATGAAAAAGGAGTGTTGTTTCAACTTAATGCGCAAAGGAATTATGTGAGCTTTTATGTGGGAGACATTAAAAAAGTTGACCCTGAAGGAACAATGCTCAAGGGATTAAACCAAGGTAAAGGTTGTGTTCGTTTTAAAAAATCAAATGATATCGCTGAAACTAAAATAGATGAATTTCTTGAAAAGATTATGCAAATGAGAAAAGAGGGTAAAGACTTTGATTGTTGATTTTGAATAGCATCAGACTATTAACCTTTTCATTTGTCAAAAAATAGCAAACTTTTTTTTAGAAAAACATTCTTTATTGCATCTTTCCGTTTTTTCAAATTGTCTTTAGACCTAAAGACAATTTCTTTAGCCCCTAAATACTATTTTAATTACCTCAAAATTATTTATTAAAATAAATTTGTCACTTTATTTGCGTGCAAATTATTCTGCTACTCTGTCTTATAATTACATTTTACTAAAATCCTATTATAAAAAATATTGTAAACATTGAAAAAGTTAATTATTACTTCTTGCACATTGTTCATTTTCATGACCTCTGCTTTCGCTCAAGACTTTAATCGAAAATCATACACAACTGCTAGGGTTCAGTCGGAAGCTCCTGTCATCGATGGAGTTCTTAATGACGATGAATGGGCTGATGTTGAGTGGGGAGATGACTTTACTGTACTTGAACCCAATAATGGAGATAAGCCAAAACAACAAACGAAATTTAAAATAAAATACGACAATGAAAATCTGTATGTAGCTTACTATGCTTACCACAATGATCCCTCAAAAATCGAAAGTAGATTAAGTCGGAGAGATAATTTTCCTGGTGATTGGGTGGAGATAAATATAGATAGTTACTTCGATAAAAATACTGCTTTTTCATTTACACTTTCAGCTTCGGGAGTAAAAGGTGATGAGTTTATTTCGGGAAATGGAAATAGTTGGGATACGAATTGGAATCCAATTTGGTATGGCGCAACTAATATTGTTGTTGATGGTTGGACGGCTGAAGTGAAAATTCCATTGAGCCAACTTCGCTTTGCGGACAAAGAAAATCATACTTGGGGATTCAGTATTATGCGTCGAGATTTTGGTGCAGATGAACGAAGTACTTTTCAGTTCGTTCCTCGAAATGTGACTGGTTGGGTTAGTAATTTTGCAGAACTTCATGGTATCAAAGATATCGAACCAAAACGCCAAATTGAATTACAACCTTATGCGGTGAATAGTATTAATTTTGCCGAAAAAGAAGAAGGTAATCCATTTGCTAAAGGAACGAAATCTAAATTGAATGTAGGGTTAGATGGAAAAATTGGAGTGACGAATGATTTGACTTTAGACTTTACGATCAATCCAGATTTTGGTCAGGTCGAAGCTGATCCATCTGCTTTGGCATTAGATGGATTCCAGATTTTCTTTAATGAACAAAGACCTTTCTTTATTGAGAATGCAAATATTTTTAGTTTCCGAGTGGCGGAATTAGACGCAGGTGGTCCTTTCGGGAATGATAATCTTTTTTATTCTAGAAGAATTGGTTCATCGCCTTCAGGGAGTGTTTCGATTGCAGAGGGAGCATATTCTGAACGGCCTCGATTTACCAATATTTTGGGTGCAGCAAAGTTGAGTGGAAAAACTCAAGATGGCTGGTCGATTGGTATATTGGAAAGTGTAACGTCAAAAGAACACGTTAAAATTTCTCTTGATGGAGAAGAGACACAAAAATTGGTAGAGCCGCTTTCCAATTATTTTGTTGGTCGAGTTTCAAAAGATTTTAAAGAAGGTGCCTCGCAAATTGGACTTTCCTTAACCCATGTTAATAGATTCCTTGATGATACAGATTTGATTGATCAATTTCACGATCAAGCTTTTTCAGGTGGGATTAACTTATTTCATTCTTGGAAAGAAAGAGAATGGCGAATCAATGCGAATTTTATTTTCAGTCACGTGACTGGAACTGCGTTAAAGATAAAAGAGACACAAGAGTCATTCGGCCATTATTTTCAACGACCAGATGCCACTCATCTTTCTGTCGATGATATCAAAACGAGTTTGACTGGTCAAGGTGGAACGCTTTCAATTGGAAATTATGGAGGGAAAGATAATCTAAGTTTTCAGTCGGGTGTAACGTGGAGATCACCTGAATTAGAATTAAATGATATCGGATTTTTAAATACTGCTGATCAAATTGATTTTGTAAATTGGATTGGATATCGTTGGCCAAAACCATTCTCGATTTTTCGACAATTGGGAGTTAACTTCAATACTTATTCTCGCTGGAATTTTGATGGAGCACATATCTATCAAGGAATCAATACTAACTTTAATTCTTCTTTGAAAAACTATTGGAGCCTTGGTGCAGGTTTTACTTATGAATTTAAAGACATCAGCGCCAAAGCACTTTTTGGTGGACCGAAGCTTCGACAGTCAAGCGGGATTTATAATTTTGTAAATATTGGATCAGACTCACGTAAAAAAGCACAGGTGTTTTTAAATGGTGGAATGTTTAATGGAATTGGGAAAGACAAAGGTTCGGTAACGGTTCGGAGTCTAGGTGGAAATGTAAGTTACCAACCATTAGATGCACTTCGAGTATCGCTTAATGTAAATTATTTTCAGCAAGACAGAGTGATTCAAAATGTAAGTTATGATGTTTTCGAAGATGAAGATCGATATATTACAGGAACGATTTTCCAAAAAACGTTTTCCACTTCACTTCGAGTTAATTATAGTTTGACGCCAAATCTTTCCTTTCAATATTGGGGACAACCTTTTATCTCAAAAGGGAATTATTCTGATTTTAAATATATCACCGATCCGACCAACCGAGATTTTGAGGAACGATATAAGTTGTACGGAAATGACCAATTAACTTATAATGATTCAGATGAGATATTTTCAGTTGATGAAGATATGGATGGAAATGAAGATTATACTTTTGGGCAACCAGATTTTAATTTTATGGAATTTCGTTCCAATATGGTGATTCGATGGGAGTACAAACCAGGCTCTGAATTCTTTTTAGTTTGGACACAATCGACAACTAGTTTTGGTGATCCTCGGAATGAATTGTTCCCATCTTTGAGAGACGATTTATTTGGAAATCGAGCGGATAACATTTTCCTAGCGAAGTTGACTTATCGGTTCTACTAGTTACAACCTATTTTAGTTGGTTGTAAAAAAGAGAGCGGAGCGTATTTTTTTTTAAATAACTGTAAACAACTTCCATAAAAACTATTGGAAGTTGGATGGAAAAGGTAACTTTATTTGACGCACTTGGGAAAGAGTTAATCATTAAAGATCCAACGGAAAGGGAAGTGGATTTTGATATAAATAAATAAGATATGTTACGAAAAATATTTGGACCATCAAAAGATGAAATTTGGTCTCAAATCGCATACGATCTCGGCGCTGAATATCGAGATGGTGGATTTTGGGAAAGAGATTATATTTCATATATGCATGGCGAGTGGGAAATTATTTTAGATACATACACTCACAGTACTGGGAAGTCTTCGGTGACTTATACTCGAATGCGAGCTCCATTTGTGAATCGAGATGGATTGTATTTTAAAATATATCGATCAGGATTTTTTTCCAATATGGGGAAATACTTTGGAATGCAAGACATTGAAATTGGAGATGAATATTTTGATAAAGATTTCGTGATCAAAGGAAATGATCAATTTCAAATTGCAAGAATGTTGGCTGGAGATGATATTAAAGCTTTGATTGAATTCCACCCGAAAATCCATTTTGGAATACGAGATGATGAAGGGATCTTTACAAAAAAATATCCAGAGGGAGTGGATGAACTATATTTTCAATGTGTTGGAATTTTAAGAAATGAATCTCAAATAAAAGCATTATTTGATCTTTTTGCTTTTACTTTGGAAAGATTGGTGGAGATAGATTCGGCGTATGCACATGATCCTAATGGTCGATTTGTTTAGGAAAATAGAAGAATCGAATAACGATTAAAGAAAAAGGATTTGAGAAGTTTGGCTATACTTCTTAAATCCTTTTTCAATATTTTTAACTCCCTTTTATTTCGTCAAAGTCACATCTCCAGAAAACATTCGAGTAGAACCATCCTTTAATTTTACTTTGAAAATATAAGCAAAAACCGCTGGGTTCATATCTTCTCCTTTTAATCGGCCATTCCATCCTAGAATAGGATCATTGGGTTGGAAATTCTCTTTATTGAAAACATGTTCTCCCCATCGATCAAAAATTGACACTTCTAAAATTTCTTCCACTTGATCATTCGCGTATAATGTGAAGTAATCATTGTATCCATCGAAGTTGGGAGAAAAAGCATTTGGAATATAAACTCTTACTTGTGGCAGTACAACAATGTTGATAACTGCGATAGCAATACATCCATTATTATCGATAATCGTGAGCTGGAAAGTTTGATCATCGAGTGCTTCAATAGTCGTCGTCAAGCAAGTATCACAAGATAACAGTTCAGGTGGAGACCATTGGATATAATCCAGACTATCGATCGGAACATTTACCAAGGCCTGAATAGTTCCAGAGTTTCCTTCTAGGATTTCGATAACTTCAGGCAGGTTTAATTCAAGATTTATACCTGGATTGATCGTAAAATTATCTTCCAAGGTGCATCCATTTGCGTCCGTAAGTATAATGTTATAAAAGCCTGGAGAAAGATTTTGAAATTGTCCTGAATTGTCAGTTGGGTTTCCGTTTAAGGTATAAGTGAATGGAGGAACACCACCCGAAATATTGGAAATCGAAATCAATCCATCATTTGCATCAAAACAAGTTTCATTATAAACATTCGCAGTCATTAATTGTGGAACATTGGTATTTATGATGACTTCTAAATTATCTGTTGTGATACAACCACTAATTAAATCTTGAATAGAAACGGTATAAATTCCAGACTGATTGACCAAGGGGTTTTGGGTAGCTCCACCTGAAACGATATTTCCATTTGATGTAGTCCAGATTACTTCAAGGTCATCTGTCGAACCTAAAATGTTTACATTTAGATTAGTTTCTGTTTCCCCACAAAATAGAGTAACATCTTCCACCGGTTGAGCCAAAGGAACATTTAATAAAGATTCTACAAATACGGAATCAATATTTTCACAACCATTTAAAGTATCGATTAATTGTAAGTAATAAAAACCACCATTGTCTACTAACAATGTATTTCCGTTTTGTCCTGCAATTAAATTATTATTGGCATCAAACCAATTGTAAATGATATTTGTCCCAAGTTGAGAATTAGAACCATCAATTAGAGTATTCGGTTCATAACAACTAATAGGAGAGGGGGGATCTAAATTTACGAAAGGATAATCTTGAATATCGGTGATGGTGATTTGATTGGAGTTTTCACAACCAGTAATTGTATCCAAAGCGATTAGATTAACTATACTTCCTTCCGTTACGATAAATTGAGAGGCAATAATTGAATTCCAACTATAAATTACATTTGGTTCGTTAGCTGAAGTCAAGGTAATGCTGCTTACGATACAATCTAAAATATTATCAGGATTAGCAAAAATTACAGCCGAAGGCAAATCAGTATCTTCAAATACTTCGACTTGATCTGTAGAGGTACAACCACTTACTAAATCAGTTGATTGTAAATTATAAACTCCTGCTGTAGTCGCGGTGATTTGAGTCTGATCGGAAATGAAAATGCCAGCGGAGGTTGTCCATTCAAATGCTAAATTATTACCTGTCGTAGTAGAACCATCTAAAGTTACTGCTGAAATGTCGCAAGTTATAGTTTGGTCTGGACCTGCATTCGCTACTGGAGTTCCGTTTTCGATTTCGATAAATACACTATCGGTTGCAATGCAATTATTGGAATAAGTGGCAGTTAAAAAATACCAACCAGGCATAGTTGTAGTTGTGACCAAATCTGTAGAAGAAAAAGAATTTGGGCCAGACCACAGATAATTTCCTACATCTGAAGAAGAACCATTTAAGTTTGCAATTGTAATGTTACAATTTAAAGTACTACCTGTTCCTGCATCGACAGTTTGTGGGCAGGAGGAGCAAGTTGCAGGTGTATTTACAGTAATTGGTGTTTCACATATCAAAGTCGTCAAGTCTTGCAAATCGAAATTTAAGTTACCATTGGCAATTAAGAATGGGCCAAAATTTTGAGTGTTTGAATAGTTTCCAGCAAGCGTTCCATCAGTAGATTGCCAGCCTATTCCAATATTTTGCCCATTAACTTGGAGGTCAAAAGTAAAGGTGTCATCTATATTATCATTGCCTGTACCATTGTCATCGCAAACGATATTTGAAATGGTCGCATTGATGGTGCAATCTTCGTTGCAAGGTTCGAGCGTACCGATGTTTTGTTCAGCCGAGCAAAGTGGTTCGTCTGTATCTTGAATTGAAATTGTTATGGAACTACCATCAGCTGGCAGGGTAAACATTCCTCCCGTTGCATAATCAAAAGTACCTTGAGAA
>CAZMBP010000164.1:0-55504 GCA_964564545.1 uncultured Saprospiraceae bacterium | reverse complement strand
ATGAATTAGAACGAACGTGGACAGCAACAGATAATTGTGGAAATGTAACGACTTATGTCCAAACGATTACCGTTACAGCTACACAAGCACCAATTTTAATAGGCGTACCATCGGATGTAACAGCAAGTTGTGACCCGAGTAGTATTCCATCAGTAGGAACAGGAGTGACAGCGAATGATAATTGTGATACAACTGTAGATATTGTTTTTGAAGAAACGACAATTCCAGGAACATGTCCAGATAGTTATACGATTGAACGCACGTGGTCAGCAACGGATAACTGTGGCAACACGGTATCCGCGACGCAGCAAATCACGGTAGGGGATAATGCTCCTCCAACGTTTGATAATAGTCCATCCAATGAGACAGTAGAATGTGATGCGATCCCAGTTGCTGCGACAATTACTGCGACGGATGATTGTGATGCAGATGTAGAAGTTACTTTTAGCGAAGCGATTATCAACTCGAATTGTACAGACGGATATGAATTAGAACGAACGTGGACAGCAACAGATAATTGTGGAAATGTAACGACTTATGTCCAAACGATTACCGTTACAGATACACAAGCACCAACCTTAGTAGGCGTACCATCGGATATAGCAGCAAGTTGTGATGTAAGTACAATTCCACCAGTAGCGACAGGAATAACGGCGACGGATAATTGTGATACAGATGTAAACGTAAGCTTTGTAGAAACAACAATTCCTACATCTTGCCCAGATAGTTATACCATTGAACGTACCTGGACAGCAACAGATAATTGTGGTAATACCGTATCAGCGACGCAAGAAATTACGATAGGGGATAATGCTCCCCCAACATTTGATAATAGTCCATCCAATGAGACAGTAGAATGTGATGCAATCCCAGTTGTTGCGACAGTAACTGCGACGGATGATTGTGATGCAGATGTGGACGTTACTTTTAGCGAAGCGATCATTAACTCAACTTGCCCTGATGGTTATGAAATAGAGCGAACCTGGACAGCAACAGATAATTGTGGTAATGTTACTATTTATGTCCAAACGATTATCGTTACAGATACGCAAGCACCAACTTTAGTAGGAATAGCAACAGATGTAGTAGCAAGTTGCGATCCGGCAAGTATTCCTCCAGTATCAACAGGAGTGACAGCGACGGATAATTGTGATATAGATGTAGAGATTAGTTTTGAAGAAACGACTATTCCAGGCACATGTACAGATAGCTATATAATCGAACGGACATGGACAGCAACGGATAATTGTGGCAACACCGTATCAGCGACTCAACAAATTATAGTTGGAGATAATGAAGCACCAGTTATTACATCAAATATTTCTGATGTAACCATTGAGTGCGATGAACCAATGCCAGCTCTGCCAGTAGTTGGAACTGATATTTTAATCTCGGATGATTGTGATGATAACTTGACTGTTGATTTTTCTGAAACAACTCAAGCAGGAAGTTGCGAAGGGGCATCAATCATTACACGTGAATGGATTGTATCAGATAATTGTGGAAATGAAACTTCAGTTATTCAACAAGTTACAGTTGGAGATAATACTCCACCAGTTTTAGATCCAATGCCTGCAGATATTTCAATTACTTGTAATCAATCGAATAGTTTACCGAATCCTCCTAACATGGCTGCGTCAGATAATTGTGATACAGATATTACAATAACTTATGATGAAGAAATTATTCCTGGAGCATGTCCTCAAAATTATACTGTAGTTCGAACATGGACAGCAACCGATGATTGTGGGAATTCAACTTCAGGATCTTATTCTATTGAAGTAGGCGATTTTGAAGATCCAATTTTGATTGGAATACCAAATGATATAACAATTGATTTAGGAGCAGGACAATCTGTACCAAATCCACCAAACAATATATTTGCAAATGACAATTGTGACTTCAATGTAGATGTTGATTTCTTCGAATTCCAAGTTCAAGATGCTTGTGGGTATACCATTTATAGAGAATGGGAAGCAATGGATGATTGTGGAAATTATACTCAAGCAACCCAAGTAATTACCGTTTTCGAAAACTTGAGTTTGACAATTATTCCTCAAAACTCATTCGTTTGTGAAGGTGGTCAAATTACTTTTGCTGTAGAACCTTATGATCCTAGTTATACTTATTTATGGACTGCTTCGAGTGGATCTTTTGACGATCCTACTTCAGCAACTCCTATTTATACAGCGACTCAATCTGGGGAGATTATTATTAGTGTAAATATTGATTTAGGTGGAGGTTGTTATTTACAAACATCTTTAACAGTTGATGAAGGATTGGCTATTGATGGTACAATTGGAAATAATGGACCACTATGTCAGGGGGAAGATTTACAATTAACAGCAAGTGGAGGTGATACTTATGTATGGTTAGATCCAAGTGGAAATATTTTCTCAACTGACCAGAATCCAATAGTAGTAAATGTAAATGATACTGATGAAGGTATCTATACTGTCCAAATTTCCACTCCAATTTGTTATCAAGAATTGACAACTAATGTTGAAGTTTTATCAGGATTATTAGCAAGTATAAATACAACAGACCAAACTTGCGACGAAATGGGAAGCATTGATATTTCAATCGCTAGTGGAGTAGAACCATTTACATTTACATGGTCTTCAAATGTTATTGATAGTTCTTCAGTTGCAGCAGGTATTTACGATGTTGTAGTTACTGACGCTAATGGTTGTTCTAATGTATTCAACAATATTTTAATTGATTACGAATGTAATCCTTGTGATACTCCAATAATTGATTTAGTTACGATTATTCCAGCTTCGTGTGAAGAAGATAATGGAGCAATTTCAATTTCTATGGAAGATCAGACCGTAAACTATGTTTACAATTGGGGAGGTTCATTTGGAAATACCAATACTATTTTCAATTTACCTGCAGGAAATTATCCAGTAACAATTTCAGTTCTTGGAAATCCTGATTGCAAAATTGATACATCATTTACAATTGAATCTATTGGATCTCCTATCGTAAATGTGATTGATATTCAACCTGCAGATTGTTTTGCACCAACAGGTACAGCTGTACTTTCTCCTGATTCTCTTACTTACATGTGGAGTGATGGAGGCGGAGGTTACGTAAGAAATAACTTGTCTATAGGAACTTATACCGTTACTGCAACTGATGTTGTAACTGGTTGTTCCGATACGATTATGCTTACAATTGATAGTGTAAACAACTTGGTTGTTACGACAGATATTATTCAACCAGGATGCGTGGATACTACAGGAACAATTACCTTAAATGTTAATGAAGGAAGCGGAGAATACATTTATAATTGGTCAAATGGTCATGATGATAGTTCTGCAGACAGCCTTGCAGCAGGAACTTATAACATTACAATTACGGATTTCGTAACTGGATGTGAAATTACCGAAGCAGTTACTTTGATTTCAGTTCAACCTGGAAATGCAACGATTGCTTTAGCTGATACAATTGTTTATTTGAATTGCTTCGGAGATGTGAATGGAACATTAGATTTCTCAATTAATTATGCTCCAGATTTTCATCATCCTGCAACAGTAATTATTACTGATGGAGTAGATACTTTCCAAAATGATCAATTGTCAGCTGGGAATTATTGTATTAAAGTTACTGATGCATATGGCTGCGAAATAACAGAAGAGTGTTTTGAAGTATCTCAGCCTGCTCAATTACAAGCTAGTGCTTCAGTTACGAATCAAGTTTGTGATACATTAGGTATGATTCAAATAATTCCTAATGGAGGTACAGCACCATACACTTATGAATGGATGCCTAATGTTTCAGATTCTTCAAGTGCTGTTGATTTAGTTGCAGGAAATATGAGTGTTACCATTACAGACGCGAACGGATGTTTGCAAATTGTTAACCCAACAGTAATCTTTGAAGACTGTGATCCATGCGTTGTTCCAGAAATTTTCGCTTCGCAAATTACTAACGCGACTTGCGATTCTGATAACGGTTCAATTAACATTGAAATGGTTGGAGGAAATGCTACCTACGAATTTGTTTGGAATAACATTGCAAGTGATTCAAGTTACGTGGACAACTTAGCACCAGGAATTTATGAAGTTTCGATTTCAGAAATAGGAGACACATGTGTACTCGATACATCATTTACAATTATCGAAATTGCACCAGTTATCGTTCAAGTAATTTCAACAACACCAGACAGTTGCGAATTAGGAATTGGCCAAATAGTGTTATCACCAGATACCTTGAATTTCGTTTGGTCAAATGGAGATACACTTGCAACAGCAGATAGTTTAATGGCAGGTAGTTATGATGTAACTGCAACTGATGCTAACGGCTGTGAGTTTATTTTGCAAAATATTATAATTGAAACTAGCTGTGATACTTTCGAATGTGAATTACCACAAGTAGCAGCTATTATCACAAATGAAGAATGTGGAAATGGATTGGGTTCTATTGAGATTGGAATTATAGGAAATGTAGATGATTATAATTTCATCTGGATACCAAATGTGAGTGATACAACTTTTGCCAACAACTTAAGTGAAGGAACTTATCAATTAAGTATCCAACATGTTCAAGATGCAACATGTGCATTAGATACTTCATTCGTAGTTGGTAATACGATTACTGAACCGGTTGCAACGGTTGTTTCAAATCAACCAGCGTCATGTACTGGATCAAATGGAGAAGTTATTTTCCAGCCAATTAATTTAATTTACGATTGGGGTAATGGCGTATTTGGATTCTCTAACGAAAATCTTGCAGCTGGAATTTATGATATAACTGTTTCAGATAGTTCAGGTTGTTCTACAATTATTACAGTAGAAGTTGGAAGTGAAAATCCATTAGAAGTAGTTGCTGATGTTACTCAAGCAGGTTGTGACGGAGGAACTACCGGAGCTGCTGGAATTGAAGTGAATAATGGAGTGGGAAATTTTGATTTCGCTTGGAACGATGGAAACACCGATAGTCTAAGATCAAATTTACCACTTGGAAATTACGCAGTAACTGTTACCGACAATGGAACAGGTTGTACAGCAGAAACATCATTTACAATAATTCAAGTTACTCCAGGAGATGCGACGTTAATGTTGCAAGACACAATTGTTTCGACAACATGTGTTGGATCAAATGATGGCGAGGTTCAATTCTTTGCGAACTACTCTCCATTCTTCAATCATCCTGCTTCAATGATTTTGACAAATTCTGTAACAGGACAAAGTGCAACCAATGGAGAATTAGCTCCTGGAAATTATTGTATAACAATTGAAGATGCCTACGGATGTTTCATCACAGAGGAATGCTTTGAAGTAATTGCACCTGCACCAATTTTGGTTACGACAAATGTAATTGGAGTGTCTTGTACGGCAAATGGAACAATTAATATCAATAGTGTAACCGGTGGAACGCCAGATTATACTTTCGATTGGGCACACATTAATGGAACAGATGATCCTCAAAACTTAGTGGACTTGCCAGCCGGTTCATATGAGCTTACTGTAACAGATGCAGTAGGATGTACAACTGAGATGGTTATTTTAGTTCCTGATGATTGCGATTGCGTTGATCCCCAAATTGCTTTAATTGAAGTGACTGAAGAAAACTGTAGCATGGCAAATGGAGCAATTGAAATAACAATGCAAGGATCATTAAGTGATTATAATTTCCAATGGTCAATTCCAGGCGCAGGAAATACGAACGAAGTAATTAATTTGATTGCAGGGGATTACACAGTAACTATAACAGATGCAAATAACGCAAGTTGTTTCATTGTTCATACAGTTACAGTTCAAGCAATTGATGGGTTAGTAGTTGACATTATGACTACACCAGCAGATTGTAATGAATCTAATGGACAAGTAACCTTAGAACCTTCCAACTACATTTACGAGTGGGAAGATGGAATTTTTGGAAATATTAGAAATGATTTAGCAGAAGGAACTTATAGTGTAACTGCTACGGATGGAGGTAACTGTGCTACTGAGTACGAAGTAGTAATTGGAGGTGATCCAAACTGTTTGACACCTGATACGCTTTACTTTACAACATTTGTAAATATACCAATAGACACTATTTGTATTGATCTTTCTGAATTGCCAGGAACATTTGTATCAACACTTCCTTGTAGTGATCCTGCAAATGGAACAATGGTGATTAATTCATTAGATAGTTGTATGACTTATATTCCTGATTCTAGTTTCATCGGTCAAGATACTGCTTGTGTCGTAGCATGTGATATCAATGGAGTTTGTGATACAACCATTGTTATTATAAATGTAATTCCAGATTGTCAAGATTTTATTGGAACAAGTTCCATCACGATGAATACTGATAATTGTGATAGTTTATTCTCAATTTGTATAGAAGTACCATTCAGTAATTTATCAGATTATTTCATTACTCAAAATGGAACACCTTATGTTGGGTCATTAGATAGTTGTGATAACAATGGAACATTAATAGAATTGGAAGTAGGGAATTATCAACTGGTTTTCACAGAAAATACGACTGGTTGTGCAGATACCATTGATGTAATAATTACATGTATCACACCACCATGTACTGATAATAATATTATAGCTGAAGATTCAATTACGATTTATACGAATGATTGTAATGAACCAGGTGACTATTGTTTTGATGTAGCGTTGGAAGATGTGTTGGATTACACAATCATGACGAATGGAGAATTATATAATGACTTCTTCGGAGGATGTGATTTCGATAGTATTGTTTCTTATTCATTCTTCGTGCTTCCTGGACAAGGAAACTTCGGGCCATACAAATTGGATTCTTGGATGTTAAATGGAGAAGAGTATTCTACTACATTTATGACAATCCCAGAATTGGTTAACTCCATGAATATTTGGGATCCAATTAGTACTTGGGTATTTGATCCAAATACTTTCATGATTACAGGAGGAAACACTCAAAATTCTTTTGGTCAAATGTTGATTACGCAAACGAATACTGGCGCAACGGCAGTCATCGAAGTGAATGCGAATCTTGAACCAACTGCAACTGAGATTTATCTTGATCCAGGTGTTAATGAAGTAATATTTACCAATGATATTACAGGTTGTACTGATACAGTTACAGTAACCGTGACTTGTGTAAGTCCTGATATTTTGGTGGATACCATTTTGGTAAATACAGTTGACACGATGTGTGTTCCAACCGATGAGTTACTCGGAAACATTGTTAGTTATGAAAATGACTGTGAAGATTCTTCTGGTGAGTTCGTCATCTTTAGCCAAATCGATGGCGAATGGTGTGTTCAATATGAAGGAGTTGAAGTAGGAGTGGATAGTGCTTGCGTAGTCATTTGTGATGATTTAGGAATTTGCGATACGACTTACATATTTGTAACAGTTGTTGAACCAGGTGTATTAGATTCCTTGCCAGTTGCAGTTGCAGATGTTGATACCTTAAGAATAAATACTTCAACTACTGTCGAAGTGATGGGTAATGATAGCATCAATGGAATATTCGATACGATCTACATTTTGCAACAACCAACATTTGGAACTGCCATCATGGATAGCGATGGAACCATTACTTATACTCCAAATGAGGACTATTGTGATACCGCGGTTCCTGATGAAATGACCTATGTGCTCTGCAACACATTTGGTTGTGATACTACCACCGTTTCATTCTATGTGACTTGTAGCGACTTGATTATCTACACAGGATTCTCTCCAAATGGAGATGGTGTAAATGATTTATTCTACATCGAAGGTGTTGAAAATTATCCAAATAATGAATTAAATATCTTCAACCGATGGGGTAATGAAGTTTACTTTGAGCAAGGATATTTGAATACTTGGGATGGATCATGGAATGGAAAAGCGCTTCCTGATGGTACTTACTTCTACGTGTTCCAATATGAAGACGGAAATGGAGAAACCATTGAGGAAAGTGGATATATTCAAATACATAGGTAAACCCTCTATCCCTAAAGGGGAGTTTAGAGTGTGCTGAAATTTGAAATTTATTTAAAGATGAAATTTAGTGAAACCAATATTTTGGTTTTGAACAAATAAAGAATATGGGAGTTTAGTCATCATATATGATATCCAAAAAAGGGAATTTTATTTTTGGAAAATATCAATATGAAAATTGTCAACCCGCTCAATGTCGTAAGATGTTGGAGCGGGTTTTTTTGTTGAAAAAGTTGGTTAAGAGTCTACAGATCAATCTCTTATCTTTCTTCTTTTTTTCTAAAAGCGGACAACCTCCGTTCGATAACGAACACTTTTCCCTTCTGGATTTTTACCATAAAAACTGTAAGGTGTTGATTGTCAGTAGTTTAGGAAAGTTGGCATGTCGCTTGGACTTAATTTGGCATAACTCATTTAATCATTATTAAAATAAATAACTATGAAAAATTTAAGTTCAAATATCCAAGTCATCATTTCTTTAATCGTTTGTTTAATTTCATTCGAAACACTTTATGGTCAAACACCACCAACTCCTCCGACACCACCAGCTCCAATGGTACTTGCTGATGCTTCTCAAAGTACCCATGTCGTAAGGGTAAAAGTAAATGGAGATTATAATCATAGTGGAAATTTTGAAGGAACAACTAAGGTTTCTTCAAATCAGAATTATCGATACACTTCTGTTTTTGAAAAAGATTTGACATCTGAAATTGAAGCAGTTTTAATTCAAGAGTTAGGAGAGCCTACAGTAGTTTCTAAAAATCTTAAAAGATGGAATCATATTAATGGAAAAAAAGTAAAGGATTTTCAAATCATGTTAAGAGATGGGAAAGTGAAAATCATGTATAAAAATGGAAATCAAGAAGTAATGAAACAACTTAATAAAATAACTAAAGCAATTTGCAAGATTACTTATAGAAGCAATTGTGATTAAAAAAAAATCATTGTAAAAGCATGAAGCATGAAGCATGAAACGTGAAACGTGAAACGTGAGACGTGAAACGTCCATTGTCCAACGTTTTTCAAAAAATAATTTTTCCGTTTTTTTAGTTGATAAATTAATTGGAAGCTGAATCTATCTTAGGTTCAGCTTTTTTGTTATGTCAAATATTGGACAAATCAGGCAGCACATCTCTCCCTAAAATGGTCATCTTAATGTATTTCACAAAAAACAAAAGAAACCTCCCTATGAAAATTTTTTTACCGTTTTTTCTTCTTCTCCTTTTCCCATGCCTTCTTTTTTCTAAAAATAACTTATTGATTTCTGATCCTGGAACAATGGAGTTAACTCCAATTACTGAATGTCAAGCGATACCAATTACAGCAACACATAATGGAGATGAATCTCTTGACCCAGGAGATCTTTTGCAATTCATTTTACATGATGATTTGATTCTATTGGGTAATGTTTTTGGAGTTGGAAACTCACCGAGTTTTGAATTTGTAACAGGGATGACTTACGGAGATTTTTATTATATCTCAGTCATAGTTGGAGCAGATGACGGAACTGGAAATGTTGATTTGACTGATCCTGAATTAGTGATTTCTATGGGAACACCAGTTCAATTTTTTGAACCGATATATGAGTTTGAAGAGAAATCACTTTGCGATGGAGATGATATAGTTTTCAATGGAGTAGTTTATGATCAGCCTGGAGTTTATAATATTTATATTCCTTCAGGAACAGGTTGTGGGATCAATTTAGAATTGACGATTACTACCGAAGGAGAGTTGCCAATTGAAATATTAGAATATGGGCAGCCATATTATTATGGGGAATTGTCGTGTTGGAATTATCAAATTTGCTTGACTGCTAACCTAAATGAACCTAACCAAGTTATCGAATGGAAGGATGGAAGCAACATTGTAGGAACAACAAATTCTCAATGTTTTTATTATGGAGGATATTTTACCATTACCGCAACTGATACAATCACAGGTTGTGTAGGAGATACTTCCTTTGTTATCAATGAGAATTTTGATACACCTTTTGCTAGTTTAAATGTAAGCAATGTAATTGATTGTGATAATCCTTTTAGTACTATTTCTGCTGATAATGTAAGCCCTAATTGGGTTGATTTTTCTTGGTTTGGCCCGTCAGGGTATATCAATACCAACAGTAGTTCACAAATCACAGTTGATGAACCTGGAGATTACATTGTGTGGATTACTAATTTTTTTAATGGTTGCGAGACCCAATATAACGTCTCTGTTTTTGAAGATCCATTAAATATTGAAATTGAATTTGACCATGAAAAATATTTGACTTGTTTCAATAATTTTGAAAGTCCACTTGATCCAATTGTCTCACCTGTTTCAAATGTAAATTATAGTTGGACTGGCCCGAATGGATTTACTTCAAGTATTTTAAATCCGACAGTTTCAGTTACCGGAACTTATTGTTTGGAAGTTTCGAGTGCAGGAGGAGGATGCATCAAAACAGAATGTCAAGAAGTCAATGATGATTCTGGGATTGTGATCAATTCTACTTTAGCAGATTGTGGTTTGGCAAATGGAGTAGCTGAAGTTGTTACGTTGGATGTTCTTGATTTAGAATTTGAATGGAGTACAGGAGATTCTACTCAGGTGGTTGAAGGCTTAGCGCAAGGTGAATATTATGCAACGATTACTGGCCCTAATTGTACTTTGACTCGAACGGTTCAGGTAGAAGAAACTCCAATTTGCAAAGTTTTAATTTCGGGAAATGTTTACTTGGATCAAGATGTTCAAGATTGCATGCAAGATCCTGCGACGACTGGTTTGGAAGCAAAATGTCTTCGACTTAAAAATACTCAAACTGGAGAAAAAGAATATCGATACACCGATGCAGATGGTTATTATGAGTTTTTAGTGGAGCCGGGGAATTATAATTTGACACTTTTTAAAGGATATAATTTGGTTTACCTCTGTGGTAGTTCTACCATTAATCTTAACCTTCAAACACCAGGAACGATTTCCGCAGACAATGATTATTACTTGCGATTGCGAATTGATCGTGAGTTGAAAATTACTGCGAATAATGGAAACGTTCGACCTCAATTTGAAAATTGGACAACCATTCGATATTGTAATAATTCAGGTTCAATTGAAAGTGGAGAAATATTTTTCACCCATGATGTAGCGCTTGAAAATCCAGAAGGTGGAACAAATTCTCCAATTGTAAACTACGATGCAGCTACCCAAACTGCTTCGTGGAATTATGCAGATTTGCAACCAACAGAGTGTCGAAAAATATTAATTAAAATGGATGTCCCCGCTTCAGTTGCTGTCGGACAAGAGGTCACTAACTCTGTAGAAGTCGTTCCAAATCTAGATGATATCTATCTTTTTAACAATACATTTACGTGGGTAAAAGAAGCGACACTTTCCTTTGATCCGAATGACAAACAAGAGTTTACAGGTGAGACTAATTTTGGTGGAGCGATTTATAATCCAGAAGATTCTATTCTACATTATCAGATTCAATTTCAAAATGAAGGAACTGATACTGCCTTTACTGTAGTCATCAAAGATGTGTTGGATGATAATTTAGATATGACTAGTATTCGTCAAGGAGTTTCGACGCATGATTATGAAATGAGTTTTGAAGGAAGTAATACTTTGGTGTTTACCTTTAATGATATTCACTTGCCGCACAAAGCAATTGATGAGGAAGGAAGCAAAGGTTATGTTACTTTTTCGATTCGCTTGAATCCTGATTTGCCAGTCGGAACAGAGATTAAAAATGATGCAGGAATTTATTTTGATTTCAATGCTCCGATTTTTACAAATGAAGTAGTGAATGTTATCGAAGAACATTTTTATAAAATAGATGGTGTGGTGAAGACTGAAGAAGGTGTTGGAGTTAAAGATGTAAATGTATTGTTATCCGGCGACTTGGTGGAGACAACTACGACTGATGTTGCAGGAGATTTTACGATTGAAGATTTAACACCTGATGGCAATTTTACTTTGGATTTTGAAAAAAATACTAACCCTTGGAATGGCGTAACGACACAAGATATTGTAGCTGTTCGAAAGCATATTTTAGGTTTAGAATATTTGGATTCTCCTTATAAACTTTTGGCAGCTGATGTAAATGGCTCAGGTGGAATCACAGGTCTTGATATGGTTTTAATTCGATCATTGATCTTGTTAAATATCATGGAGTTTCCAGATAATCCTTCTTGGAAAATTGTTGATGGAAATTATGTTTTCCCAAATCCAACTCAACCTTGGGGAGCACCAATTCCAGAATTTTTCACTATCGAAAATATTGATGCAGATCGATCTTATAATATGATTGGAATAAAAATAGGTGATGTCAATAATTCTGTGCAGCCGTGGAATTTGTTAAACGCTGATTCTCGAGAAAGAGATGGTAGTTTAATGTTAAGTGTTGATAATCAGGAGGTTAGAGTAGGCGAGGAAGTGCTGATTGGTATGCGAGCTAAAGATTTTAAAGAAATGGTCGCGTATCAATTTACTTTAGAGTTTGATGAAGAGAAATTAAACTTCAGAGGTTTTGAAAAAGGAATGTTGGAAGAAATGTCAGCACAAAATATTGGGACTCGATTTTTGGAAAAAGGAAAATTGACGTTTGCCTGGGCGACTTCAGAAGGAGTAAATGTCAATAATGATGAACCATTGTTTTTCCTAAAATTCCAAGCTAATCAAAATGGAAATCTAAGTGAATTACTTCAAATTAATTCATCCAAAACAGAAGCAGTTGCTTATGATGATGATGAAAATATTTTTGATGTAAACTTGATTTTTGAAGGGGAAATAGAAACGTCGATTTTACAACTTTTCCCAAATCCAACTAGTGAAAATATTTTTCTCAATATTAATTTAGAAAAAGAAAATACCATTCAATTAGAGATTTATAATGCCTTTGGTCAATTGGAAAAAAGGATCCTTCCAAGTACGATTCAATCCAAAGGTTTTTTCCAACAAAAAATAAACTTGCAAGGATTTTCTGCTGGAACTTATTTTGTGAAAATGAAAATTGGAGAAGAAATCATTATCCGTAAGTTTATTGTTATTTAGTTTCAAGACATTAAAGTCGTGGCACGGTTCCAACCGTGTAACGGCTCATTTGTTTAAAAAACAAAGTGGAGAGCATTCGGAAAGATTGAGTTTAGAAGATTTTAAAGCAGGAATTTATTTCGTTTTTGTAAAAACGGAAGAGGGGAGTGCGGTGCGGAAAGTAGTGAAGTTCTAAGGGAATATCGATTTAAGAACAAGGATTTAAGATTTTAGAAGTATACCCATAATTTGAATCTATTATGGGACTAACTTCTAAAATCTTAAATCCTTGTTCGATATTCGATATTAAAAAGAGATTTCCCTAAAAAAAGAAAAAGCACTCTGTTGTCAGAGCGCTTTTCAAATAACCTATTTAAAATCAAATCACATTTCTTACCAAGAAATATCGTCTTCTGATTCAATTTCCTTCTCCTCTGTTTCTTCTGACGATGTTTCAGTTGTTGATTCTGAAGCTTCTGCTTCAGGTTCAACATAAGTACCTGCTTCCATAGCAGCTCTTTTTTCTTCCCACTCAGCTTGTCTTCTATCAAATTCTTCGTAATCATAATCAGGCATTAATTCTGTTTTGATATAATCAATTGCCTCATTTAATCCTCCTTGAAATCTGTTGAAGTCTTCTTTGTAAAGGAAAATCTTGTGTCTCTCATATCCGTCACCATTGATTCTTCTGGTGCTTTCGGTGAGAGTTAGATAATAGTCATCACCTTTAGTTTGGCGCACATCAAAAAAATAAGTTCTTCGCTTACCAGCTCTTACTTTCTTGGAAAACACACTTTCGAACTTTCTTTGGTTTTCGTTATCCACGATTCGTTAGTTTGGTTGAAAAAAAAGTTTTCGAATAATAATTATTCTCTACAAATGTAAATATTTGAATTTAAAACCAAAAAAATATTGCACTTTTATTTCTTACTCTTCTAAACGTTGTTTTTCGTACATTTCAAAGTAAAACCCCTTATTCCCCAAGAGTTCCTCGTGTGTTCCTGCTTCTGAGATACCTCCATCCTCCAAAACAATTATTTTATCAAAGTTCAAAAGTCCATATATTCTATGGGTAATGGTAATACTGGTACGATCAGCAATAGCACCATTTATATAGCCAAGAATCTGTTGCTCGGTATTGGTATCGACTGCAGAAAGGCAATCATCTAGGATGACGATATCGGGATCTTTGATAAATGCTCGAGCAATAGAAATTCGTTGTTTTTGTCCACCTGAGAGTGTTACCCCTCGTTCACCGACCATCGTATCGAAGCCTTCTGGCAAAACTGCGATGTCATCATAAACTGCTGCATACTTAGTATATTGTTCAATTTTTTCTTGACTAGCTTCCCGATTTCCAAAAGCCACATTGCCACCAATCGTATCTGAAAAAAGAAAAACATCCTGAGGAACATAACCTACTCGTTCTCGCAAATTCGCCAAATCCATTTTTTCGATAGGTGTCCCATCAATCAAAATTTCTCCTGAATCAATATCATACATTCTTACTAATAGGTCAGCAATAGTGGTTTTCCCTGAACCAGTTTTTCCAATAATAGCCATTTTTTCTCCTCGCTTTAAGTGAAAAGACACATTTTTTAATCCAACAATTCCTGAATCGGGATAAGTGAAAGACACATTTTTGAATTCAATATCACCTTTCAATCTTTTCGGTTCTCCATTTTTAATTGGATTAACAATATCAGGTTTAGTTTCTAAAAAACTATTGATTCGACTTTGCGAAGCTGCTGCTTGTTGTATAATTGAAGTTACCCAACCAACCGCAGTAACTGGCCAAGTCAACATATTTACATAAATTACAAACTCCGCAATGTTCCCTGGCGTTACCGTTCCACGAGCCACTAAAACTCCACCCATGAAAACAGTTAAAATATTACTGATACCTATTAATAGTACCATTAAGGGAAAAAAGAAAGCATTCGTTTTTGCTAAATCAAGCGACTTGTCCATATAAACTTGACTTTCTCCCAAAAAGAATTTCCCCATTTGAGCTTCTTGCACATAAGATTTAACTACACGAATTCCTGAATAGGCTTCTTGGGCGGTACTATTTAAAGTGGCCAATTGGGTCTGAATACCCATACTTTTTTTATTGATCAAATTACTTACATAGTAAATCGAAAGAGACAAAACTGGCATCGGAGCCAGCGCATAAAGTGTCAACTCAGGACTCACACTCAACATAGAAGCAACAACCATAATTACTAAAGTCGTCAAATTAAATCCATATAAAATCGCTGGGCCAACATACATTCTCACCTTCGTCACGTCTTCCGTGATTCGCGACATTAAATCGCCTGTATTATTTTTTTTATAAAAAGCGAGACTTAAATTTTCGTAATGTTGGAAAATTTCTTTTCTCATATCGTACTCAATCAATCTTGACATTACAATGATGGTCTGCCGCATGAAGTACATAAATACACCTTGAATCAAAGCTAAAACCAAAACTAACACTCCAAAAAATAAAAGCGTTTTACCAAACTCTTGAAAAAAAGTAGTTTGCAAATCAAACCCATCGTACAAATGAAATATTTGCAAATTGTCTACGACTAAGTCTAAGGCATTCCGAACCATTTGAGGTTTGAGTACATTAAAAAAATTAGCTGCGGTCACCATCAGGAAACCAACTAGCAAATGCCATTTATATTTAAAAAAATATTTGTTGAGGACGAATAATGGTTTCAATAGATTGAAGTTGTTTTATGAATGATTAAATACTTAACATCCATTTTTTTAAAGGGTTCAAAGGTAAGGAATGAAGAGCAAAATAAAGTAAACGATTATTAGATTATAAAAACTAGAATATCGAAGTTCTTTAATACCTCATTTTTTCCAAACTTTTTTAATATCAAGGCTATTCAATTTGAAGTAGCTGTTTCTTGTTTAGTATATGTTATTGGTCATGATTATTTTCAAGGATTTTTTATATTTGTTTTGATAATTTTTTAAAAAATTAGAAACCTCCTATCATGATAACTAGAATTTTTATCCTCATTTCTTTTTTATCTATTCCTTTTTTTAGTTTTTCACAATTGAATGATGATTGCGGAACTACGATTGAAGAGCAATCATCAACTTATGACTTTGTTCAAAAACAAAGAGCTCAAACCTTTGTCAAAACTCGGACTGCAGCTGCAGATGTACCTGTGAAAATTCATATCGTTGGAGCTAGCAATGGAGCACTTGCAATTGATTCATCAGTTGTATTTGATGAATTAGCAATTGTAAATGATTTGTATGCAGATGCAAATATTCATTTTGTTCAATGTGGAAATATAAATTATATTAATGATAATAATTATGTGACTTTTGTGAAAAATGCGGATGAAGACCTTTGTGATATCAATGATAATCCTACAGCACTTAATATTTATTTTGTGCCAAATTTAGTTAAGATTGTCAATGGCGATCAAGAAGACTTATGTGGTTATGCATACAATTTTGATATTAAAAATAGATTGTTGATGGATAAAGGTTGTTCTAGTAATGGTAGCACTTTGGCTCATGAATTAGGGCATTCATTTTCACTTTTGCATACTCACTCAATTTCAAATGGATATGAGCATGCAAATGGAACGAATTGTTCTATTGCAGGTGATTTACTTTGTGATACGCCAGCTGATCCTAAACTTTCAAATAATACTGTCAACACGTCTTGTGTGTACACGGGGGCAGAATTGGATAACCAACAAAACCCTTACAATCCTGATACCGAAAATATAATGTCCTACTCACGGAAATCTTGTCGAATTCATTTCTCTCCGAAACAATTATTGCAAATGGAAGACTTTTACTTGGTGGAAGGAAGCTTTTTGGAATGTGATCCAGAAGCAACACCAACAAATAATTTGAGTCAAACAGATCCTATCGAAGTATATCCGAATCCAAGTAATGCAACTATTTTTATAAAAAATGTTCCTTCAGGTGTGGACATAGAATTGATTGATTTGCAAGGAAAAAGAATTTGGGGAACTCAAGTTGAAGAGGCAGCTTCTGTTTTTGAATTAACTCTGTTTCAAAAATTAGCCAGAGGAATTTATTTTGTAAAAATCAAAAATGGGAAATCCGTTTCGACTCACAAAGTCGTGCGCATGTAAATTTATTTTTTATAAAAATAAATTAGCAGCTTAACCTCATTATTATTTAAAAGTGATATCTCTGAAAGGTCTTTATTCTTAAAGATTAATTCTAAATATCATTTTTTGTAAATCTAATCGTAGAAAATTTACCGGCAAAACATTTCTTAAAAACATCTTTTCATCACATTAACCATTTTTCAAAATGAATAAAATTTACATTGTTACAAGTTTTGTAATTGCATTGTTATGTGCAAACCAATTAACAGCTCAAACTTATGTTAAGAGCGATGCATCGGGAGCCAATGATGGAAGTTCTTGGACAGATGCTTATACTGACCTAAGTGATGCGCTTAGCAACTCTGCACCCAATGATGAAATTTGGGTTGCTGCTGGAACATACAAACCAGGAGGTGCAACTCCTAGTACAGTTTCCTTTTTTACCTTTCCGCATGATTTATCATTGTATGGAGGATTTACGGGGACGGAGTCGATGCTTTCTGAAAGGGATTGGGAAACGAATGAAACGATTCTTTCAGGGGATCATCTTGATAATGATGTAGATAATGATTGGGATAATTTCAAAGATGATAATTCGCGCCATGTAATGTGGTTGACTGATACTGTAACAACAGCATCTACTGTTGACGGATTCACGATCAGAAATGGAAATACTGAACCTGGATCTGCATCAGGAAATGATAGAAGAGGAGGTGGAATACTAACCTATGGAGCTCCAGCTATTCGAAATTGTATGTTTACTCAAAATTACGGATATTTTGGAGGGGCATTATATCCTCGTGGTACTGCAACTGCAACAGGAGTAATTATTGAAGATTGTGTTTTTGAATATAATTTTGGTGGATTTGGAGGAGGAATCTACATTCTTTCGGGAGTAGCTACCGTTAGTGATTGTGATTTTGAAGGTAACATTGCAAACAATGGAGGAACTGGAGGACGAGGTGGTGCAATCTATAATGGGTCTACTGCAAGCAATATTATGAATTGTAATTTCTCTTTTAACTCAGCTCCTAATTCTTCAGGTGGAGCCTTGAAAATTAGAAATGGAAATGACGATGCTGTTGATCCTGTAAATGTCATTAACTGTACTTTTAATGATAATATGGCTGCTTTTGGTGGAGCATTTGGATCCTACGATTCTCAATCAACAGTTAATCTAACTGATTGTGAGTTTATTAATAACACAGCAGCTACTTCAGGCGGTGCAACAACTAATGGATTTGGCTCTACCTCTAATTTTACTAATTGTACTTTTTCAGAAAATGAAGCTACTAATGGTGGAGCAAATTATAACCAAAATGATAGTGCCACAATCAATATTATAAATTGTATTTATTCTTTAAATGCTGCTACCACAGGTGGAGCTATTAATATTAGTGGCGATGCAGAACCAGGCACTACAGCTCCAATACCAAGTTTAACAATCGAAAATACCTTATTGGAAAATAACTTATCTGCAAGTCAAGGTGGAGGGATTAATCTAGCTAACTCTAACGCTGTCCTTAAAAATGTGGTTATCCAAAATAATTTTATTACCGATATTTCAATGGGAATAGGAGGTGGAATCTCCATTAATACTAATGATACAATTACAGCTACCATTGATTTGATTAATTGTACGATAGTAAATAATTTAGGTGCGATTGGTGCTGGAATTTCTCATTGGAAGCTAGGGGATGAGGGGAGTTCAACATTGAATATTCAAAATGTAATTTTCAATAATCCAGATGGAAACGATTATGAAATAGAAGAAGGAACACCAATTTTAGTTTCAAATGGAGGTAATTTAAGTGCTGATTTGAGTATGTTAGATGAGTTAATAGGTACTAATGATTTACCTGGAGAAGATCCTCTTTTTGTTGATTTTGATAATGAAGATTATCATCTTGCGAATGGTAGTCCATGCATTGATGCAGGAATTGCAACAGGAGCGCCAACTTTAGACTTTGAAGGTCTTCCTAGAGTGGATGAAGTAGACATGGGCGCTTATGAAAATCAAAAATTAGTAGATGCTATTTTTAACTTACCGAAGACTTTAGGTGAGTTAGAAATTTTTCCAAATCCAGTTCAAGATGATTTGAATTTCACCTTTGAAACTTCATTTAATGGAGACTTGGAAGTAATGATTACGGATGTGAAAGGACAACGAATGATGAATTTTGTGATAGAGAAAAATACTGAAAAAGTATCACGTGTACATAATGTTAGTAATTTGCCAAAAGGAGTTTATCAATTAACTATCACTAATGGAAAAGAATTGACGACGAAAGCATTTGTGAAATAAATCTTCATGCTCATAAAAAAAAATCGCTAAATTCTTTTTTAAGAATTTGGCGATTTTTTTCACTTCTTTTGATAAATCTAAGCAATAGCTTCCTCTAATACGTTCTTATTTTCCTCTGGTGTTAAAGTCGCAAGAATGGTAAAATAAAAAGTGGTTCCTTTCCCGACCTCACTCTCAAAAGAAATATTTCCACCGTGCTTTTCTACGATTTTTTTACAAATTGCCAGCCCCATTCCTGTTCCTTCGAATTTATCTTTCGTATGTAATTGTTTGTATGGTTTAAATATCTTTTCTCGATATTCAGCAGGAATCCCAATGCCATTGTCTTGTATGGAAAATTTCCACAAACCATTTTCTGAGATACAATTAATATTGATTATTGGAGTGGTTTCAGGAGGCATAAATTTCAAGCTATTAGAAATCAAATTTTGGAAGACTTGGCGAACTTTTGTTTCATCCACCATAATTTTTTCTGGTAAATTTGTAACATTGATTTGGGCATTATTTTCTTTAATAGAAAAATCTAAATTAGCCAAAACTTCTTCTACCAATTGATTTGCATTATTAGCTGACAAATTCATTTGTAGAGAATTGACTTGCGAATAAGTCATCAAATCGTCAACCAAATTCCACATTAATTTTGCCGCATTGCTAATCATGTCAAGGTATTCCAATTCACTTGTATTCAGTTTATCTTTTGCTCTTCTCTTTAATAAGCTAGAAAAACTTCCAACTGTTCGCAAGGGAGATTTCAAATCATGAGATGCGATATGTGCGAATTGTTCTAACTGAATATTGGATTCAATATATTTTTCGAGAATGGCGTTTTTCTTTTCTAATTCGCCCTCTGCTCTATTTTTTGCTTTGAAATTGTTATTCATTAGAATTGCAGCAAGCCCTAAGACTAAAAAGCAAATGGCTAAAAATATTAGTATTAACCTTTGAAAAGCGAGTTCCGATTCCCAAGCTAATTTATCCTTTTCTTGCTGAATGATTTGAGCTTGTTTTTGTTTTTCCAATTGATACTCAAAGTCTTTTGATAAAGGAATTTTCATTCGGCTTTCATTAAAAAGACTATCACGATAATATTTATGTAGTTCTAAAAAATTAAGGCTGGTTTCAAATTTATCAATTGCTTTATAAGAATTGTATAATATTTTGGAAGCATCGGAAAGTACTGCCAGCTGCTTATGATCCATTGCCTCATTGTAAGCAATATGAGCGAGTTGAATACTATTTTTGTAATCTTCTTTCCGAAGATTCATTTCAGCAGCCAATAAATTAGAGTTCATAATTTCAGACTTATTTCTATTCGCCAAAGCTGCTTCCATTGCTAACTTGTTGTTTTTTTCTGCAAGATCGAAGTTTCCCAAACTAATATGACAAGCTGTAATATTATTATATATAACTGGAAGTGGATGACTGAATCCTGTGCTTTTTGCATCCTTAAGTGCCTGATACAAAATTTGAATTGCCTGATTATAATCCTCTTGATCCAAATAAGTTGAACCTATATTTAGATTCACATTTATGATTTGCAAACTATCTTTATCTACTTGATAAGATTGGCTAGCCTTTTCATAATGTTCAAATGCTTTCTTGTAATCTTGGTTGTCTTTGTAAATATTTCCAATATTATTATTTGCCATTCCAGCATATCGATGAAGTTTGAGTTCTTCATAAATTTTCAAAGCGTTATAGTAATATTGGATACCTTGAGTGTAAAGAAATTGCTCGATATAAACATTTCCTAAATTCAAATTACAATGTGCAAAACCAGCCTTGTAGTCAGCCTTGTTGTAGGCTTCGATTCCTTTTAAATAGAACTCTTCAGCCTTTTGATAATTATTTTGGTGTAATTGAATCGTTCCTAAATCTTTGTAACAATTTCCTAAATCTTTGTAAAGTTTATTCTTAGAAAAATATTCTTGAGCTTGGTTAAGGTAAGAATCTGCTTTTTCATAATCTGCAATTAATAAATGACCTCTACCCATCAAGTATAAACTATTAGCTTTAAGCTTAGGGAAATCATCAATAATAGAAGAGCCTAAGTTTTCGCTTAAATAACTAAATGATTTATTGACATTATACTTGAAATTATATTCAGCTAAATTATTTCTTGCATTAATTTTTTGCTCGACATTAATTTCTGAGTTCAAAATAGTTTCTAAACTATCTGGATTAGTGGAGAAATACCCTACTAGATTTGTATTTATAAAAATAAAGGAAAATAGAAAAATTAAGGAGTGATAGCGCACTTTCATATAAATTGAGTTAATTAGCAATGAAAGGGGAGATAACTAAAAAATTAGTCAAATTCATTTTGGAATTTTTTGAAAAATCTCTTCATTATATTTACTAAATTTAGTGCCTAAAATTGCTTTTGGAGTATTTTCAGTAAATTTTGATAGTTTTTTTTTAATAAATAATTAAAAATATGGGTTGGAAGGTTTCAATGCTTGTTGCTCAAAATACTTCGGGGATAAAAACCGCTGAAGAAATCGTGCAAAAACTAGATGAAAATCACTATGAATTGGTAGAGGAAACCAGCCTAGATGCTTGTATTAATCCTCGAGATGAATCGATTTATATAGGTTTCTACAAGGATAATATTATTGTGACTTTGGATGCTGAATATATTTTGATGTCGATTATTGATGGGGGAGGAGGAATCGAGGATCGTCTCCACGAACTGTGTCCAGAAGGAGAAGTTATGGGTGCTTTTTGCCAAAGTACAACTAATATGCACGGCTATTTTTTGAATAAAGATGGTACTCGAGTTCGACATAAAATCGTTTCGTTTGACGGTCCACGAATGGAATTTGGAGAGCGATTTGAGGAAGAATTGGAAATTTATAAGGATGCTAAAAAGGATGAAAATGGAGTAGATTATTGGCAGTTTGGAGATGCAGAAAGTAGTCGTTTTGAGGAAAATCAATTGATGGAAAATTTTACATTTGGTGTAGCAAAAAGATTATTAGGAGTGAAATTGGATACTTCAGAAGGTGATGATTTGATGTTTCAAATTAAGTTTAAAAAATTTGTAAAAGCCGAAAAACCAGCTTCGTCCCCTCCAAAAGAAGAAGAAAAACCAATTGATTCTGCATCATCAAATGCTACTTCTCAAAGTCCTGAAAGCACTACTCCTCAAACGAAGGAAGAAAGCATTTCAAAAAAAATTGAGACACCTTCTTCGCAAACCAAAACAACACCTTCAAAGCCAAATATTTCCGCTACAAAACATCAAGATGATGGTTTAAAACTTTCATGGTACACGATTGGATTGTTTGTAGTAGGATTGTATTTATTGTACAAACTTTTGAACTAGAGTTTACCTAAACTCATATAAAATAATAATATGGAAGCCTACGCAACTGCATTAACTTATGCGATTCCAGGATTTGTACTGTTAGTAATCATTGAAGCTATCGCTGCGAGGATGATGGGGAAAACTGTTAATCGAGCAATGGATACTATTTCGAGTTTAAGTTCGGGAATGACCAATACGCTGAAAAATTTATTAGGATTATCAGTTGTTTTGGTCACTTATGGATGGATGGAATCTAGATTTGGATTGTTTGATATTAAATCTACAGGATGGTTGTTTTTTATAGCATTTATCGGGACTGATTTTGCCAGTTATTGGGCGCATCGATTTAACCATTCTATTAATATTTTTTGGAATCGACATATCGTTCACCATTCAAGTGAAGAGTATAATTTGTCTTGTGCTTTGCGGCAAGAGATTTCAGCGATAGTTGGAATTTATTTTTTCTTATACATTCCATTGGCAATTATTGGTATTCCACATGAGGTGATTTTGGTGACCGCTCCGATACATTTATTTGCTCAGTTCTGGTACCACACTCGACTCATTGGAAAGATGGGTTTTTTGGAAAAAATTCTCATGACACCTTCCCATCATCGAGTTCATCATGCGATTAATGATATTTATATTGATAAAAATTTCTCAGCGATATTTATTTTTTGGGATAAATGGTTTGGGACATTTCAAGAAGAATTGGAGGAGGAACCTCCAGTTTATGGTACGTTAAAACCTGCAAATACTTGGAATCCAGTTTTGATAAATTACCAACATGCCTGGCAGATTTTAAAAGATGCTTGGCGCACGAATAATTGGTTGGATAAAATTAGAGTTTGGTTTATGCCAACAGGTTGGCGACCAAAAGATGTGCAGGAAAAATACCCAATCATCATTGAAGGTGTTCATACTCGCTCAAAATATGATTCTAATGCTTCTGATTTTTTAAAAGGTTGGTCGTGGTTTCAACTGATTTTTCACAACTTATTGATGTATTTTTTGTTGACTCAATTTGGGAAGTTTGAAGCAGCTGACATTATGTGGTATTCTATCTTTTTATTTGTTTCTATCTTTTCGTACACAACATTAATGGATCGACATGTGTTTGCCATTCCAGCAGAAGTTATCAAACTAGCTATTGGATTATGGATAATTTACACCGTAGGAGCGTGGTATAATATAGATGAAATCTTTGCAGGAGGATCAATTCTAGTAATGATTTATCTAGGCATATCGATGTTGCTGACTTTTTATTTTATTCTTTTTGAAAAAGTAAGAAGTGAAAATGATATGAGTGTTTCTGTCTAAAAAATAAAAAGTAACAGTTTATCTTAGGTTTTTGTACCTAATAATTGTTGTCACGCGAACAGAATTAGCAATTTATTTTGCCTTATTATAATTACTTTGTATATTTGAAGTGAATATATAAATATATTCCCAATCTAATTATTAGTATTAATTTCCCACGAATATTTTCCTAATTAAGAAGTATTGCTATGCCAATACCTTATTTTGATTAACAACCCCAAAACGAAAAGAATTAAAGATGTATTCCCAATAACCGTTTAGAAGAGTCAAGGCTATGCCCAATCTTAGTTCTTGGCTCTCTTTTATTAGTGACTGATATTCAAAAGTTCACTTTATAAAAAAAATCATTTATAACTATTGTAGTTGATTTAATATAATTACGATTTATAAAAAAAGAATTCCCACCGAAGATTATTAAAGCAAATTAAAAAGACTGACATCAATTTTTCCGAATAATGGTTTTGGAAGAATAAAGACAATTTTTTGAAATGAACATAATTACTCACAGTTAAACAAAACAACGAAATAGGATGAAATTTTTTAACCTTTTACTTTTAACCTTTTTTTTACTAAATACTTCAGTAAATGCCCAAACAACATTTGTGAATCTTGATCAAGATGGTTCTAATTCAATGCTTCTTGATAAAAACATTCCATTAGAGAATTCATTTGTTACTGAAATTAATCTAACACAGTTAGAATCAGACTTGGAATCGGTTCCCATGGAAAAACAACATGGTTCGGATGACTGGGGAGAGATTAGTATTCCTTTTCCAGATGGAAGTTTCAATACATTAAAAATTGAAGAAGCTCCAGTTTTTGAACAAGCCATGTATGATGCATATCCTCAAATAAAAACCTACCGAGTAGTAGGTAAGTATATCTCAGGTCGAGTGTCAGTCACTCCAAGAGGTTTGGACGGATTAATCTTTGCAGATGGTTATTCTTTTTTTATTGAACCTTTAGAAGGGAATTTGCACGTAAGTTATAAAATGGCAAAATCCCATACTGATAATATTTCTTGTGGAGTTACGGATCTTGAAGTTAATCCGGATTATCAAGATGATTACGCAGGGGCTAATTACCAACAAATGCCTCCATCTAATGGATCAGATCTTAGAACTTATAGAATAGCAATAGCAAGTGCAGGAGAATTCTCAAATGAAAGAGGAAATAATCTAACAACAATTAATTCAGATATCGCGGCTTATTTAGGTGAAGTTAATGCTCTTTATGAAAGAGAATTATCTATGACATTTACCCTAATCTCTAATAATAATACCATTATCTTTTTTGATCCAGTTACTGATGGATTGGATCCAAATAATAGAACTAGTTCAGCGCAAACAGTTATTGGTGGGGCAATAGCCTCCGGAGATTATGATATCGGTCATGTTTTTTATGAAATTCCAGGTATCACGAGTGGATGGGCAACAAGTGGAGTTGCAACTATAGGTGTTGTTTGTAATAATTCTCTCAAAGCAAGAGGATGGACAGGAGCTGGTGGAAATTATAGTGCAGCTAATTTTTTAGGGACCTTTGGTCATGAAATAGGACATCAGTTTAGTGCCAGACATTCTTATTATGGAACTGCTAATAATTGTAATCAGAGAACACCAGGAAATGGTTATGAGCCTGGATCAGGAAGTTCTATTATGAGTTATGAAGGTTCCTGTAATGCAACATCTGGAGGCTGTATAGCTAATCATAATATTACACCTGAAGTTAGTACCGTATATTTTCATATTCATAGTTTAGAGCAAATACTAAGCTTTGCGAATAGTTCAGCTACCTGCAATTCTTCAAGTACTACAGGGAATAATATTCCAGTAGTAACAGTTCCTGCTAATACTACTATTCCTAAAGAAACGCCATTTGAACTAGTGGGAAGTGCGACAGATGGAGATGGAGATCCTTTAGTTTATATATGGGAGCAATTTGATACAGATAATCTTAGTTTATCATGTCCTGCTGGCCATCCAGATGATGCAGCAACTAGTACAACTGCTCCTTTGTTTAGAAGCTTTGATCCTTCATCTTCTGGAGCTTCGAGAACTTTTCCTCAACTTTCAGATATTTTAGCTTATTCTCAAACAATGGGAGAAATATTGCCTGAAGTTGGAAGAACTTTACATTTTAAATTAACAGCTAGAGATTTTAAAGCTGGTGGTGGAGGAATTGATTATGAAGAAACTGAAGTAACTATTGATGGTTCTTCTGGTCCATTTGAAGTACTTACTGCTAATACAGCAACAGGTTATTCTCAAGGATCAACGCAGACTATTACTTGGGATGTAGGTGGAACAGGAAGTGGAACAACGGTAAACTGTGGAACAGTAAATATTTTATTTTCTACAGATGGTGGTCAAACATTCCCAACGACTTTAGCTTCTGGTACAAACAATGATGGATCACATGATGTGACAATTCCAAATATTATTACTTCAGAAGGAAGGATAAAAATTGAATGTGCAACGAATATCTTTTTTGATATAAACAATGTTGACATTGCTGTAGTGGCAGGTTGTTCTGCTGACGCGGAAACTATTTCAAATGATGATGCAGTAAGTGCAGAAGAAGGAACTGCAGCTTTAGATCTTACTTTATTCTCAGGAACAGCAATATCTAGTTTATCTGGCACTATAGATTTAAACGATCCTAGTGGAAATATAGCAGTCGAAAATAATGGATCAGGGACTTGCACCTCTTTCGGAAATAATCCTAATCATGAATTATTATATTTTTCTGTTGATGAGAATGAAACTTATACTTTTTCTATTGGTAGTGGTACGTTGCCAAATGATTTAATCACATTATACGAGACAAGTTATAGTTCTTCATCAGTTTGTACTAATTGGTTGACTTGTAGTGGAAATTATAATGGTTCATCTGTAGGTTTATCAAATTCAATCAGTAGAGCATTAGAGAAAGGGAAGCAATATGTATTAGTAATTTCAGGATTTACTTCTGGTCATGTTGGAACTTATACCATCAGTTTTTCAAGTTCTGGGACAGGGCAAATATTTGATAATACTAATTTTCCAAGCTCAGGTTATGCTAGCACATATGCTATAGTTAATAATACAACTGGAAATATCGTAGCCTTTGATGCTGATACAGATTTATCGAATTCAATAACTTATCCAGCTGAATCATATACTATTTATGGTGTGGTGTATTTAGGAGGTACTAACATAGCAACTTATGTTGGTGGTAGTTTTTCTGCTTTTCAAACGGCAATCTCTAACTCGACTATTTGTGCAGATGTGAGTTCCAATACTGTTTCAGTAACGGTTACTTCCAGCGCACTCCCAATCGAACTCCTATCCTTCACCGGTAACCAACAAAATGAATCAATCCTCCTCAATTGGAAAACCTCTACAGAAGTAAACAACGATTACTTTACATTAGAGCATTCCACCGATGGATATGATTTTGAGTTCTTGGCAGAAGTTGATGGAAAAGGAAATTCTACAATCACAAATGATTATCGTTTTGTTCATCTTGATCCAACTGTAGGAACGAACTACTACCGATTATCACAAACTGATTTTGATGGCACCACCAAAGTAGAAGATGTAATCGCTGTTGATTTCAAAACAGGTCAAGTTACAGCAGCTGTAATTCCAAATCCCATCCGTCAAAATGAGATCAACTTGCAGTACACTTCTCCTGAAAACTCTGACGTAGAAGTTGAGGTAATTGATATGACAGGGAAAGTGTTAATACAAACAACTGTTTCGGTTTCGGAAGGAGAAAATAATATTCAATTACCTGCTCAAAATTGGAGTGCTGGAGTTTATTATTTAAGAACGATCCAAAATCAAACGATTAAAAGTATCAAATTTGTAAAAACAAATTAATCGTATTTTTATAAGAAAATCAGCCTTACTTCCATTTGGAAGTAAGGCTTTTTTTATGGTATTCAATATTTTTATTTTGGAGAAGTACATCAAATTCAAGATCAAAAATGAATAATCATTTATTCCATTTTAAAAGCAGTTTCTATAAAATGGTTATTATTTTTGCATTAGAAAAAATAAAATTTGTCTCAACGCAAAATCATTCATATCGACATGGACGCATTCTACGCATCCGTAGAGCAGCGTGACAATCCTGAACTTCGTGGGAAACCCATTGCCGTTGGTGGTTCAGCCATGCGTGGAGTGGTGGCAGCAGCAAGTTATGAAGCTCGAAAATATGGGGTTAGATCAGCAATGCCTTCCATTACAGCCAAACGATTATGCCCTGATTTGATTTTTGTGAAACATCGTTTTGATGTTTATCGGGAAGTGTCCAATCAGATTCGAGAGATTTTTGCCGAGTACACAGACTTGATTGAACCGCTTTCCTTGGATGAGGCATTTTTAGATGTAACGGAATTGAAAGAAGATAATTTTTCACACCTTATTGATAAATCTGGAAATCCATCTGCTACGATGATTGCAGAAGAAATAAGAAAAAAGATTTTTGAAAAAACTAATTTGACTGCTTCCGCAGGAGTTTCGTTCAATAAATTTTTGGCAAAAGTAGCTTCCGATATTAATAAGCCAAATGGTATCAAAGTAATCACACCACCAGAAGCAATTTTATTTTTGGAAAATTTACCTGTGGAAAAATTCTTTGGAGTTGGGAAAGTGACTGCCAAGCGAATGCATACCTTAAGAATTTTTACAGGCAAAGATTTAAAACAAAAATCAGAACTCGAACTAGTGCAACGTTTTGGAAAAGCAGGAAGACATTATTATCGTATCGTTCGAGCAGAAGATAATCGAAAAGTAAATCCTAATCGAATTCGAAAATCCATTGGAGCAGAGCGTACTTTTTTTGATGATTTAAAAACCGAAAAAAGGATGTTGGAAAAATTAATTCCCATTGCCGAAAAGGTTTTTGACTATATGAAAAAAGCCAAAAATTTTGGTCGAACCATTACTTTAAAAGCCAAAACACCTGAATTCCAATCTATTACTCGAAGCAAAACTTTCAGCTCTGAACCAAAAAATCGAGAATTATTTTTATCTATCGTTTCTGATTTATTAAAAAAACATTTTCATGAATTTCAGGAAGTTAGATTGTTAGGTGTGCAGGTTTCAAATCTAGAAAAAGATCAAAAAATGGTTGGAGGAATTCAATTAGAATTTGATTTTTGGGATTTAGAAAATGAAGAGGAAGAATAGGGAAATATTTGATGAGTTAAACTGTTAAACTGTTTGATTGTTAAACTGTTTTGATCATTGGAAAATCACTTATTAATAAAAAGAACATTTTGAAGAAAAAATTGATCATTTTTGACATCGATGGAACACTACTTTATTCAAATAGGATAGATAGTCAATGTTTTGCAGACACTTATGAAAAAGTATATCAATCAAAATTTCCTTCTATTGATTGGTCAAATTATCCACACGTAACTGACGATACTATCTTTAGGACGGTTATACAAAATCATTTTCAACGAGAAGCGACTTCAGATGAAATGCACTATTTTCAAAATGAGTTTGTGGCTTCTATTCAAGTGAAAAGAGAAGAGCAACCTCATGAATTTAAAGAAGTACCAAATGCTCGAAAAACGATTGAACATTTATTAGAGAACGATGTTTATGAAGTTGGAATAGCGACTGGAGGATGGCGGCGACCAGCGATGGTTAAATTAAATCACATTGGAATTCCTACAGCTAATTTGCACATGAGTTTTGCAGATGGAAATCCAACCCGAGAAGATATCATTAATGGAGTTTTCCAGCAAACCAATGCAAAGAAGATGTCTTTTGAGAAAATAGTTTATGTAGGTGATGCAGCTTGGGATGTGAAAACTACTCGAAATATGAATATTCCATTTATTGGTATTAGAAGGGAAGGAGATGCAGATTTTTTAAAACAATTTGGCGCCGAAACTGTTATTAAAGATTATAAGGATATTAACTTATTTCTATCTTCGATAGAAACGTCAGAAGTCCCAAAAGAAGGAAATAAATAATTTTTTTAAAAAATATTTTTAATTTCTTGCATTAATAAAAAACGTTAGTATCTTTGCAGCGCTTTAGAAGAAAAGCATACAAATTTATGATCGGCTAGCTCAGCTGGTAGAGCACTTGACTTTTAATCAAGGGGTCCCGGGTTCGAACCCCGGGCCGGTTACATTTCAATAAAAAAGCTCAAAAACGTCATGTTTTTGGGCTTTTTTTATGCATTGTCTCACTTTTTATTTTTCAATTCTTACTATACCTTCCGTAATAAATTCTATTTTTTATTCTAAAATCTCCCCAGCTAACTTATAATAAATATGCTCAGGGTTTTGTCGAATTAATTTAATCAGATCATTGGCCTGTTCGGCATCTTTATCTTTAAAATAGGCCATAGCTAAATACCATTGACTAGCCTGATAAAAGCGATGAGAAGGTTGCTTCGAAATCGGTTGTAGGGTAGAAATAGCAGCAGAAGTATTCCCTTGAGCCAACTGGGCAAGTCCTAAATAAAAATTTCCTTCCGGGGTATTTAATTCTTCTAATAAAGGAATAGCTTGAGAGTAATTTCTTTTTTCATAAGTTTGAAAAGCTTTCTCTTCGTCAGTCATTTCAGTTGCGTCACTTTTTACGATTGGAGCCACTACATTTGGGTAAGGTTCAAAATATTGAGCGAATAGATCCTCTGAATTTGGTGTTTGCATATTCCACCACCAGAACATTCCCATCAAAATTAAAATTGCCGCTGCAATACCTAACCAACGACTTCGATTTATTTTAACAACTTTGGCAGGTGGAGAAACAGATTGTTCTGCCTCCATTTTCTTATCCAGTAGTTGTAATTTTTTTTTTAAATCTTGTCGACCATTCTTTTTAATTACAGTAAGGCTATTACTTCGCCATGTCAATTCATTTTGAAAATCAACATCACTTTGTTTCTTATCAAACAACTCCTGCTCTTGAGCATCCAATTGCCCTCGAAGGAACTTGTCGATTAATTGATGATCAGTATCTTTTAGTGGCATTAGGTAGATTAGGCTTTGATAAAATTTCTAATTAATAAATTTCAGTTTTTTCTAAAATGGTTTTCAACGATTTCATACATCTTGATTTAGATGCTTTTACGGTATTTTCATTACTGTAATTCATCGCAATTTGAATATTTTTTATAGGATAACGGTGATAATAAAATAAGGTCAATAGTTCACGACATTGTTCTCCTAATTGCTGAAAAGCTTTCTCAATCACTTGTTGTCGATGCGAAAGTTCTATTGATTCAAAATACTCATTTTCAGTTGCTTTGATTTCAGGAAATATTTCTTCCGTTTTGACTATTCGGTTTTTAGCTTTGAGTTGATTAAGTAAATTATATTTCCCAATGCTAAACAAATAAGTCTTCAAACTGCTCGTCAGAGTTGTTAGTTTTCCTTCCATCACATTTTCATAAAATGCAATCATCACATCCTGATAAGCATCCAAACATTCTGACTCTGACAAACCAAATCGGTAAGCAAAATTCAAGAAATCCGATTTGTATTCACGATACACCTCTTCCAAAGCAGACATTCCTTCTACTCGAATCTTTTTTAGTAGTTGTTGCGAATCGTTAATGGGATTTTCCTCCATTTATAGTTGAGAAAGTATAAAGGTTAACTTCAATATAGAATTATTTGCAATTACACTATTTATTTTCCAATTAAATCAATGTTTTACAATATCTGCAAAATATAAAAAGTTTTTAGATAACTAAAAAAAATCAATATTTACGGTTAACCTTTTAAAGCCTTCTTGTATTAATTTTAATGGAATACTTTAATTTGTTCTTTTCCTGTTCCATTTTTGATTTAAAAAAAAGAACAGTATTTTGTATAATACATATTGTGATGATTCAAATCACAATGATTGGTGAATCAACCTGAAAACATACAATGAAAAATATTATCGCCTTCTTCCTTAGTTTTTGCTGTCTTCAATTTTTCTATGCTCAATCTTCTAATCAAGAACTCGCAACCATTTTTCAAAATATTGAAAATGCATTGGAGAGTGAATCTACATTTAATATTGAAAATGTTTTAGCAGACTGCAATACTGCTTCTCGTCTTATTCAAAATGAAAATAACTCATCAGCGTTTACATTATATTTTTTAAAAGGCCAAGCTTTGTACAAGGATGGGCAATATAGAGAAGTGGTACCTGAACTGGCTAAGGCTATTAAGATAGTCAAAGGACTCAAAGAGAAAGATCATGAGCAAATTCTTCAAGCCTATCATATGCTCGGAGATTCAGAAAGGAAAAAGAGAAATTATAAGGTTGCGATTGAAAAAATAAACGAAGGGATTGAATTTACTCAGGATCATATTAGTTTTAACAATATTCACATTGGACGATCCTATATGGTTTTACTAAAAGCCAAAAGAAGAAAAGGTGATTTCAAAGAGGCTATTGCTGATGGGAAAAAGGGAATTTCTATACTAGAATCAAATCCCGATACACCACCTCTTTTAATTTCAGAATTTTATAATAATTTAGGAATCGCATATAAACAAATGGGTGATTTTAATAATGGTGTTACTCATTATGAAAAGGCTATAGCTATCCATAAGGCCAATAATTTTATTTTAGAAAGTACCGCAGACACTTATTATAATTTAGGAAATATAGCATTGTCTATTGGAGCATTCAATAAGGCTGGAACTTATTATAAAAAAGCTATTTCAATATATGAATCTGTTGCACCTAATTCAAACGCTATATCTAGTAGTTTAATTGGAATTGGAGTTGTTTACCGTAATCTAGGGGATTATAATCGTGCTTTAGAATATTATAAAAGAGGTTTAGATATAAAAATTAAATACGAAAAATATCTTCCTAATTTAGCTACAGCTTATATGAATGTAGGAGGGTGTTATCGATATCTAAAGGATTATGAAAATGCGAAAATCCACGTTGAAAAGTCAATAGAAATTTATCAAAAATTTTATCAGAAAAAACATTCAAAGATTGGACGAGCCTACGCTCATTTGGGATCTATTCAGGATGAATTAAATAATCAAAAAGAAGCTATTCTCTTATTTAATAAAGCTATTGAAAATTTTAAAGCTAGTTCTCCAAATCACCCCTATATCTCTTCAATAATTGCAAGTAAAGCTAAAGTATATCGAAAAGAAAAAGACTATGAGAAGGCACTTGCAACAATTGATGAAGCATTAAAATCTATAAATAATAATCTATGGAATCGTCCCGAAATATATTTATGGAAAGTAAGTAAGGCAGAAATATTTTTACACCAAAATAAAGAACAAAAAGCAATAGCTGTGGTAGATAGTTCTTTGAATAAATTAAAATTTGATGAAAATAATATTGCAAGTATTATCGATGAAGGATTTTATTTAGCAACAGTTGACCTTTTGAATGTTAAAGCAAATGCTTATAAATCTTTGTTTAAAAAAGGAGGTAGTATTGGTAATTTGGAAGAATCTGCACATCAATTTCAATTAGCCCTCCAAGTATTATTTGAATTAAGAGAAAAATATGAATCCGAAGGATCTCGTCAATTTATTTTGGAAAGAAATTTTGGAATTATTGCTCGTGCAGTTAATAATTTAAAAGATATTTATGATGAAACTCAGGATGAAAAGTACTTAGAACAAGCTTTTCAAATTGCGGAGAAAACAAAGAGTTTAATCTTAATAGAAGCTTTTGAAAAAAACCGCCAAAAAGCATTGGCGGATTTAGATCAATCTACTTTAGAACGAGAACAATATCTTAAAGGCAATCTAGATTTATTTGAAAAATTACTCTACCGGGAAGAATTACAAAAAGAGCCGAATGACTCTATTGTAAAAGATTTGAATCAAAAAATATTTGAGTCGAAGGAGGTTTATTTTGCCTTCCAAGACTCCTTGAAAAATTTTATAGCCACACAATCTCCACAAGGGAATTCTATTCCTAACCTAACAGATATTAGTCAACAATTAGCTTTAACAAACTCCGCTGCTATCGAATATTTTATTGCGGATTCTAGCTTATATATTTTTACTTTTTTTGAAGAACAATATCACTTTGATCAAGTTGATTTACCTTTTGATTTTAAAGATCAGCTATTGGCTTATTGTGAAAATCTTGCATACCCTAATAGGCTACTTGATGAAGAAATTGGTGCATTTATTTCTGATAAATTATTAGGAAAATCTTTTCAACATTTTTCTGAAAATAAAAATTTAAAAAAGTTAATCATCATTCCAGATACGTGGTTAGGATATTTACCATTTGAAACTTTAGTATTGCCAAGTGATACTTCCAATTTGCTTATCGAAAATTACGACGTTAGTTATGCTTATGCTACCCATCTAATGTTAGCTCAAAAAAATAATAATTTTCAAAATGCTTCTAAGCCGATTGCTACCTTCGCACCACAATATGAAGAGAGTAATGAGTTAATTGCTCAGGTACTTAGAAGTCGTGTAGGAAAAACTCTATCTGATCTTCCTGGTGCAAAAAAGGAGGCGGAGTTAATTGCCAATCTTTTTGCAGGGGATGCATTTACCGGCGAGGGGATTACTGAATCGCAATTTCGAAGTCTTGCTACCGATTATAAATTGTTGCACTTATCTATGCATGCTGAAATGGATGATGTAAATCCAATGTATTCTCATTTCATTTTTAATACTTCCAATGACACTATTCACGATGGAATACTTACAGCTGCAGAATTATACAACCTTCCATTGAAAGCAGACTTAGCAGTTTTGAGTGCATGCAATACTGGATTTGGAGCCATCAAAAAGGGCGAAGGAATTATGAGTTTGTCACGAGCATTTCGATATGCAGGTGTTCCTTCTACGGTGATGAGTTTGTGGAAAGTTCCTGATGATGCTACCTCAAAAATTATGGGGGATTTTTACCAGTTTCTAAAAGAAGGAGATACTAAAGATAGTGCTCTTCGTCGTGCTAAATTAGCGTACCTCGATCAGGCGATTACTCCTGAACAAAAACATCCTTTCTACTGGGCTGGTTTTGTCGCTACAGGTGATATGGCAAAAATTGACTTGTCTCCTTCACCGTTTTGGAAGTGGGGGATTGGGTTAGTTTTATTTGTAGGAGTATTGTTTTTTGCTCAGTCGTTTTTAAAAAAATAAACTTCCAATATTAATTTTAAAAAACCTGAAGGGTTTGAATTGGAATAACCTCGGATGAAATCCGAGGTTATTCCTGTATTGGATAACAACTCTGCAAGAGTTGAACTTAAGCAATAGATAAAGATTCAAACCCTTTAGGTTTAATTCACAGGACTTACCTAAGATTTTTTTTAAAAAAATATTCCCTTCCCTGTTAACCTTTCTTTTTTTCAATTATCAATAGTTGTATTAAGTCTAAAAGACTAAATGGCTAGCTCATCTAGCTACCTCCCTATCTACACCCTACTATGATAAATACTTTTGAAAAAAATGAAAATGATGCATACACTTTTAAAATTGAGTTATACTCATCCTAAAACTACTTTCCTTACTTTTATCCTAATCAGTTGCCTATTTGGCAATGGCATGAAATCTCTCTATCAAAAAAATAGTTTTGATGGAGAACTTCCTACTGATGATCCAATCAATAAAAATATTGAAGCCGTAAAAGATGTTTTCGGCGATCGAAGTATGGTCATGATTGGCCTAGAGACCAATACGATTTATACAGAAGATGCTGCTCAAGCTATCATCCAATTGACAGAGGAATTAAAGGAGGTTCCATACGTTTTGCGAGATGAAGTAAAGAGTCTTGCCACTCTTGAAAATGTCAGTAATCGAGATTGGGGATTATCTTCTGATGGATTTTTAGATCCAATTCCGAACTCAACTTCCGAGTGGGAACAACTCAAAAATGATATTTCTCAAAATGAAATTATCTCAGGAAGTCTAGTTAGCGAAGATGGTTCACTTACGGTCGTTGCCGCACCTTTGGATGATGGATTTGTGGGAGGTGAAGTGTACGATGCACTTTTAGCCATCAAAAATAATTATCAAGGTGAAGGAAAAATTCATATCACCGGAGCTCCTATTTTGGTGGAAGATGTCCAAAGAGGTATTAGTGGTGACTCTCGAAAATTTATTCCAATCGCCATCGTATTTATTTTTATTGGATTTTTTATTTGCTTCCGAACCTTAGCTGGAGTATTGCTACCAGTCACCATGGTCATTATGAGCATTATTTGGACGATGGGAACGATGGGATATTTGAACTTGCCGATTACGGTAGTGTCGAATGCATTGCCTGTAATTATGATTGCGGTAGCTTCGTCCTATGGGATTCATTTTATGCATGCCTTTTATCGATTGTCTGATGAATATGATTCGAAAGAAGCATTGATTGAAGCTACTCTAAATAAAATTGCTTCGCCAATTTTCATTACAGGAATTACCTCTTCCTTGGGTTCGTTGAGTTTATTGATTTTTAAAATTCAATCGCTTCGAGAGTTTGGAATTATTGGTGCGTTTGGATTTGCTTACGCTACTTTTATTTGTTTATGGTTGCTTCCGAGTTTGTGCATGTTTATCAAAAAACCAAAGCAAAAAGAACACGGTCTTAAAAATAGCATTGCATTTTTTACTAGAAAAATAACTGAATTTACTTTACGTCATCGAAATCCAATTATTGGTGGATATATGATTTTGGCAGTTGCTGCCATCTGGCAAGCAAGTCAGATAAACGTAGGAGATAATTACATGAAGTTTTTTCCGAAAAGTCATGATGGAAGAATAGCTGCTACAACGTTTAATGAAAAATTAGATGGAGTGAGAGTGATGGATGTGATGGTGGATGCTACAGATTTTGAGAATATTAAAGATGAAAATTTTTATCAGCAATTGCTCCAATTTCAAAATAAGGTCGCTTCACTCGGAGCAATAGGAGGAATTCATTCATACACGCAAGTAGTGGAACATCTTGCCAAGAACCTCAATGATGAAGCAAAAGAAACTAACTGGACAAATGAAGAAATAGCACAGTATCTGATGATGTATGAATTATCGGCTACACCTGGCGAAGCTGGAATGTTGTACGATGAAGATTATCAAAAAGCACATTTGCAAGTCTTCCTAACTTCCTCTAGTCCTGAGGTACATTTAGCTACTTACCAAAATATAAAAAGTTTATTTGCCGATCAATTTAAAGGAACTGCGGAAATCAAATTTGGTGGAGATGTGATGCATCGGATTTCTTTAGGGAAATATATTGTGAGTGGCAAAATCCAAAATATCATCGTAGCATTGATCATTTTACTATTGACCACACTAATTATTTTCAGGTCTGTCAAAAAAGGAATTTACACCTTAGTGCCAATTCTATTTTCCTTGATAATGGTATTTGGATTTATGGGACTCATGGGAATGCGGTTAGGAATTAGTACTTCTTTATTGACCGCGATGATAGTAGGAATTGGAATTGATTTTTCTGTTCATTACCTCATTTCTTTTTACAAATACCAATCGGAAGGTGTGGAGACTGCCTTGTTTAATACATGTGACCAAACAGGGAAAGCCATTTCCTATGATGCGGTTTCCAATATCGTTGGTTTTAGTGTCTTATCATTTTCAGGGTTTCTTCCGGTGCAACATTTTGGATGGTTGTTGGCCTTTTCCATGTTGTTGATTTATGTCAATACACTCGTCATTTTTCCAATTTTATTTACCCTGAAAAAAGAATCAAAACTAGCTTCGAATCTGGCGCAACCTAAGAATCTTATTCTAAAAAATTAATATCAAGTTTTAAGCTTACTAAGTTTTTAAGGTCGAGTAAGCGATCTCCTTGAGTTTTTATAACAATTCATTTACATTTTTTTTAAAATCAAAAAAGTATATAATCATGAGAATAATAATTTGCATTATAAGTCTATGTGCTTCTGTAACAATATTCGGACAAGCGTCAAATAAAGCTTTAAATATCATCAAAAAATATCAAGAAGCTTCTTCTATCGAAGATTTGCAAAGTATGATTAAGTACAAAAATATCAGCAAAAAAGGGAGAGTACAAGAGCGAAGTTTGGAACAATATATTTTTCAGAAAGATGCTTCAAAAAATACCTACAACTTTCTACTAAAATTTGTTAGTCCTGCGGACATCAGCGGTACTTCAAGTTTGACCATTCAACATTCAAGCAAAGCGGATGATCAATGGCTTTACCTTCCAACTTTGCGAAGAGCGAAAAAAATATCTGCTTCCAAAAAAGGAGATCGTTTTATGGGAACGGAAATGACTTACGAAGATTTGTCTAACTATCTTTCAGAACCAATGGAGGATTACCAATACCAATTAGAAGGAGAGGAAGTTGTAGATGGAAAAACGTGTCATAAAATTATGGCAACACCGTTGCCTCACGCTAAATCCAAATACAAAAAAAGAATTCTTTGGATTGACAAAGCAACTAACCAGCAAGTACAAGCTCATTTTTTTAATAAGAAAAATGTTTTACAAAAAGTATTTACCGCAAAGGATATTAGAAAAATAGCAGGAACTAATCTTTACAAAGCTCACTTTATCAAAATTGAAAATCTTCTGACTAAAAATAGGACGGAAGTGTACTACACAGACTTTGTCATCAATAAAGGAATTGACGAGAATATTTTTTCGAAATCATACATTGAAACGCTTTAAACTATGCAACGGATATTGTTTGTAATTGCATTGTTATTTTTTTCTCTAAGTCATTCTTTGCAAGGGCAAAATTGGAAGCATTATCATCAGAATGAAATTAGTCCAACTTACGGATATTTTTTTCAATCAGTTGAAAATACTAATCGGACTATTCCTGAACTCTCTGCAAAGTATGAATGGGAAGCTCGATACAAAACTAAATTGAAAACTTTTGTCTCTTTGAATTCGATACTTAACGTACACGAAAGTAAGCGCAGAAGAATTTGGTTCAACCAAGCATTCCTTGCTTTTAATAAAAAGAAATTCTTTGGAAAAGTAGGGAAGCAAATCATCAAGTGGGGGAGGCTGACAGGATGGAGTGCGTTGGATATGGCGAACGTTTATGACTACTATGATTTTTTGCGAACGGAAAATGAGGCACTAGGAGTTTGGGCGATGGATGGAAAAATGAGTTTGAAAAAATGGCAAATTCAATTTAAGGTTTTACCATTCCAGAAGTCATCAAGATTGTATTTTGAAAATAATAGATGGATTAGATTACCTCAAAGTTTTCAAGGGCCAAACGATATTGTTTTTTCGGCAGAGTTGAATGAAGTGAAAAAAGTAAAGCCTTCATCTTCAGTAAGTTATGGATTGAGTATTGGTTACGAAAATGATGATTTTGAAATAAATTTTAATGGCTTTAGCGGAAGCAATGATATTCCTCAAAGACAATCTCAACCACTAGCACCGAATTTGTCTACCAAGGTTTTACCTTATAATATTGAACTGGTGTATCATCGAATGAATATTGCAACTATAGCTATGAATAAGTTAATTGGCGATTATAGTTTGTGGTCGGAAGTGTCCATTGTGAATAATCAGCGGATGAATGATTTGGGGAATTTAGAACCTGATAATTATTGGGGAATTACTGTTGGAGTTGACCGACTTTTCATTTTTGAAAATCCAGAAAAACAATTAAAACTTCTAGCTCAATATTTAAAAAACTTTACAAATAGCGAGATTGATTATAGCGTCAATGATTTGGATCATGTGTTAGATCACTCCTTTTTATTGGATGCCACTTATCAATTTAACTATACTTGGAAAGCCTCTATGCGTTCCGTTTTAAACCTAACCAACCTTAGCCATGCGGTAAGTACATCCTTAAACTACAAGCTTAATGATAAGTTTAGTTTCATTTGTAGTGCCGATTTTTTATACGGTAATGACCAACATTTTTTTGGTTACTACCAAGATAATTCTAGAGTTCTCATAACCATGAAATACCATTTGTAATGAAAAATGAAAACGTTTTACACATACCTTCGTCTACACTTTCTTATACAGGAGAATTAACAAAAAGCGAACAAGACCTAAAGAAGAAATTTTTTCCAAAAGGAATTTCCCTCGTTGCTAATTGTATTAATGGGGTGCATAAAGTAGCCCCTTTTACTTCCGCCAAAATGACGATGTTTTTATTGTCATTAGCGATTCGTCGTCCCTTAAAAAAAGAAGATCATGAATTTTATCAGCAAGGTCAGAAGCAAACTTTAATTCACAAAAAGAAAAAATTCAACACTTACACTTTCGGAAGTGGGCCTAAAGTTTTGTTTATCCATGGATGGGCAAGCAATGGGGCAAGATGGAAAAGTTATGTGGATAAAATTGTCGCCAAAGGGTATTCAGCAGTTGTCGTAGATGCTCATGGACAAGGTACATCGAAGGGGTTTTATCTCTCTATTCCAGATTATATTAAGTGTATTCGTCAAGTGATTTTGGCAAATGATAATTGGTATGGAATCGTTTCTCATTCCATCGGAAGTTTGGTTGGAGTGATTGCGGCAAGTGAAGCTAAGGGCATTTTCCAAAGGTTGAAAATTGTCATGATGTGTACCTTTTCCAATTGTGATAATTTGATGACTAAATATGCTCGTTGTATGGGAATCAATGAAAAAGTTTTGGGTTATACTAAAAACAATATCGGAAGAATTTATGATCAGCAGCTTTCTTACTTTTGTTTGTTACATCATTACCAACAACTCAATGCTGATGGATTATTAATGTATAACCCAAATGATATTGTAGTGCCTCATACGGAGGCTCATCAAATTAGAAATTCTATTTCCAATTTAAAAATATATGAAACTAAAAAAGGTGGCCATAATTTAAAATTGGAAATTATTGAACAGCGAGTGATTCAATTTTTAGAAATTTAGAATATTTGTCTTGATTTTAAATTTGAACAACATACCTTATTAATAAATAGTTGCCATCCCGTTTTTTGCTTTGTCAAAAATCGGGATTTTTTTTTTGGCATATAATTGTAAATAAAATTTATTAATAATTTTCTTACCCTTCATAATTCTTTATAATAAATAGGTCTGTACCAATTGAGGAAAGGTTTACAGACCTAGCAAAACTTATTAAAGCGTCATTGGTTTGACACTCATGAATATAATAATGATTTACTTTTGTGAAAAAATTAAACAAGGCCTGATTTATGCTGAGGTTTGTTTTGGAAATTATTTAATCTGACTTTAACCAAATTTTAAAAAATATGAAAAAGACCCTTTTACAAATAGCTTTAATTTTCTTTTTTTCAAGTTCATCTTTTGCTCAAGATGTGCCTGAAGTTCAACGGCCATTGATTACAAAAATAGCTGCAACCTGGTGCCCGCCATGTGGAGGTTGGGGATGGACATTTTTTGAAGACTTAGTGGTTGATAACGAAGACCAAGCAACCTTAATTGTAGCTCATCATGACGGACAATTAGTGACTGTGGCAGGAGATGCTTTTTCTTCCAATTTTAATTCACCTTACCAACCATATTTTTATTTGTATAATGATGATGTAGAAGCAAGCCCTTCAAATGCTGCTGATAAAAGAATAGAAGTAAAAGATATGGTTGATGCTGAAGCAGCAAAATCGCCAGTTGCAAATACTGGAATGATTTTAAATTTAGCCGATGTTCAATTACAAATTCTAACTAAGACTAAATTTTTTCAAGCTGCATCTGGGGAGTATTATTTAGGAATTTATGCAGTAGAAAGTGAAGTAGTTAACTTTCAGCAAGGGCAAGGTAATGATGCTGTCCATGAAAAAGTTTTACGAGGATCGTTACTTGATGATACTTTTGGCGAATTGATTTCTAGTGGAGATGTTAATGCAGGAAGTGAATTTGAAAAAAATTATAATATTGAACTTGATGCATTTTGGGATATCGATCATTTAGAAATTGTAACGATCATTTGGAAGAAAGAAAATGATACTTATGTTGCAGTCAATACCAATTTATCTACAGATTTTATACCTCTAGTTGGAAATGAAAATGTATTGTTACAAGATGCGTCAATGGAAGTATTACCCAATGTAATATTAAATCAAGCGAGCATAAATATTGATTTAGAAAAAGAATTACAAGATGCAACTATTGAGCTAATTGACTTGGATGGAAAAACTGTTAATAATATTTTTCAAGGAGATTTACCTTTAGGAAATTCTAATTTTAATATTGAACGAAGTTTAGTTCCAGCAAAAGGAATGTATTTTGTTGTTTTAAAATCAAATCAAAAAGTAATTACGAAGAAAGTTATCTTTAACTAAAAATGAAGTTCCTCATTTTTTGAAAAAGGAGTTAATCAAAAATGGTTAACTCCTTTTTTTATGAAAATTGACATTAAATGATTCTATATCGTAGTAAAGATGGAATAGAGTGACATGGAAATGGCGAAGGAATTAATTTAGAAAAAATAGGAGAATAATTATTAAAATAAATAATTTTAATAATTTTAGGTTCACATCTCTAAAAAAAATGATTGTAAAATAAACACTCAACTCTTCCCTCAAGCCAAAATCAAAAAACAATATTTTTTTATCCACAAAATGTGCACAAAATGAGTTTTAAATTTTTGCCAAAAATCCTATTTGGTTCATTGATTGTATTTTCTCTTATTTTTATTTTTTCCCAAAAGCAAAGTACTTCTAACAAAAATTTTAACCCACTACCAACCAAAGGAGATACTGAAATATTCGAAGGTCAACTAGAAGGAGAAGGTAGTGACGCCAAAGAAAAATGGCATCAAATGATTCACCGTGCTGCTCCTGGAACGGATTGGGAAGCCATCGATAATCAAACTCGGCTACAAATTTTTGAGAGTAGAAATGGAGTGAATACGTCACTTAGAACCTCCGAAACATTTGGGAATGGTAATTTGACTGGGGAATGGATCGAGTTGGGAAGTAATAATAATGCAGGAAATTTAGGAACTCTTGATTACGATAAAGCAGCGAATAAAGTGTATGGTATTTCAGGTGGTGGAACTATTTGGCAAGGCAATTTGGATGGCAGCGGATGGACTCCTCTCAATGAAGATATTCAGTTTAGAAGTGGAATATTGAAGGTAGTAGAGGATGGTGCTGGAACAAAATATATCGTTGCTGCCCAAGGGAAAGATTTATATTATTCATCTAACAATGGAGTGACTTGGACTGCTTCGATAATGGATGAGGGTTCGGTTGATAACTGGGGGGAGCCTACAGAAATAGTTGCATTCGATGATGGGACGATTTATTATTTACGAAGAGGCTGGAGTAGTTCTCCTTGGGGAGCTAAGATGTTTATTTATCGTTCAACTGATTATGGAGTTAATTTTACTTTGATTAAAAAACTTGATCCAGTCGGAGCCAGTACTGTTAATTCTGATCGTACAAAATTATGGTTACCACTAGGAGGTACAACTGTTTTTGTTTTACACCAAGGAAAAGAATTGTATACGATTAATGGTAGTACAGTAAAGCTACGAAATTCAAATACTAATTTGACTCAAGAAGTTTGGTTAGATTTAGAAGGAAATATCACAGGTACAGATACCACGCTTTATGCTTTGATGGAAAAAACTGATGTGTATAAATCTATAGATATGGGAGCAACTTGGACTATGCAAGGTTCGACACCAGTAAATACTTGGAACGTAGGATTTTCAGTTTCTCCATTTGATGCAACAAAGATGTATATGGGAGCGGTGGAATGTTATCGTTCATATGATTCAGGCGCAACATGGACAAAAGTAAATACATGGGGACAATATTATGGGAATAATAATTTTATTCATGCTGATATAATGGATATCGAATCCTATGAAAAAACAGATGGAACAGAGTTTACTTTAGTGGCAAATCATGGCGGCCTTCATGCATCATATGATGATCTTCTAACTACTACAAATACAGGAGCGGCAGGATTGAATGTTGGACAATTTTATGATGTAAGAACTGATCCACTAAATTCCACTTATGTTTACGGAGGAACTCAAGACCAAGGGCATCAAAGAACATCAACTGCGACTGGTGCAACTGGTCCGATTAATTTTCAACAAGTAATTTCTGGTGATTATGGACATATGTCTTTTTCGAGAAATAATCAAAGTATGTGGACCGTTTATCCATTTGGTTGGGTGACTTATTATCACAATCCGCAGACGAGTGGATATACTGCCAATTATACTTTAGATGGAACTGATCCTCCTGTGTCAGATTGGATTTATCCAACTTCTGAAACAGTAGATGCTGCTGATAACTCGATATACATTGCAGGAGGAGATGTGAGTGGAGGAGCTGGTTCACATTTAGTTACGTTAACGGCAAATGCTGCAGGTAATTCAATTTCGGCTTCACAATTTAGTTATGATTTTTTAGCAAATTCTAATTCAGGTACTTCAGCAATCTCTGCAATCGAACCATCATATGTCGATGCTGATAGATTATATGTGGCAACAGATGATGGTACTTTTTTCTATTCAAATAATGGAGGAACATCTTGGAGTAAGACTGCAGGTTTTACTGGTCCTGGAGAATATTGGTTATATGGAGCTACCATTTTTGCATCAAAAATGACATCTGATTTAGTTTATTTTGGTGGTAGTGGATATAGTAATGATCCTATTTGGAAATCAACTGATGGAGGAGTTACTTTTAGCTCCATGAGTACAGGGTTACCAAGTTTACTAGTACATGAAATAGTAGCTAATGATGATGAAAGTTTACTTTTTGCAGCTACAGATGTTGGGCCATATGTATATGTAGTTTCTGAAAATATGTGGTATTCGATGATGGGAGCAGGAGCTCCAGTTCAACGATATTATTCTGTAGAATATGTAATTAATGAGGAGATTGTTCGTTTTGGGACTTATGGAAGAGGAATCTGGGATTTTAAAATTATTTCTCAACCATTACCTGTTGAATTAATTTCCTTTGAAGTAAATTTAATTGATAACGAACGAGTTGTAATTGATTGGGCAACCGCAAGTGAAACTAACAATGATTATTTTGAAATAGAGAGAAGTGTTGATGGCGTTAACTTTGACGTTATTGATCAAGTCTCATCAAAAGGAAATGGAGTGACCCAAAACGACTATCAAGCTTATGATTCAAATCCAAATCTTGGAATAAATTACTATCGTTTAAAGCAAGTAGATTTCGATGACAAATTTGAATACTCCGAAACGAGATCAATTGAGGTAAAAGAGGCATTTCCGACAGTTTCCATTTATCCAAATCCAGTAAGAAAAGGAGGTGATATTTATATCGAAAATTCAAATGTAAATATGTTGTTACAAGTTTTTGATGTGAATGGACGATTGATCAAAGAAGAGATATTGGAAGAAAATGCTTCCGTTTCAACAAAGGGATTTTTAGGAGGGAGCTATTTTTACAAAATAGAAAACACTCAGTCAAAAGGATTGATCCAATCTGGAAAGATGATTGTTTTTTAGAAAAAATTTAAAAAAATAGAAAGCCGGAGCACTTAACAGGATGTTTCGGCTTTTTTTTTTAGAAAAATTAAATCGTTCTTTAACAAATCCTGTGGTCAGATAAAAATTGGAAATAAAAACGACCAAAGGAAGTGTTATTTTCAGTTTTTGTCTGACTTAAAACACGGGATTTGTCAAAGAACCAATTAATATTATGTAATTTCCTTCAATTCGACTATTTTTAGGGCATCTAAAAATTTAGTTTATGAACTATGGCATTTGCCCCTTAAGTGTGGTCCCAATTCGAAGTACTTCTTCCGACTCAAGTGAGATGGTTTCTCAATTGTTGTTTGGTGAAATGGTAGAAGTGATTGGTCGAAAAGGAAAAAATTGGTCAAAGGTGCGATGCGCTTGGGATAATTACATTGGCTGGGTCGATACCAAACAAATTAAGCCAATTACGCAAACTGAATTTGAAGAATACCAAGATAGTTTTGCTTGCAGTATCGAACTCATGCAAGGCGCCATGACAAAGGAACATTCTGTTCCCGTAACTTTAGGAGCGACCCTTCCGAAGTATGATGGAATGAATTTTAGTTTGAATGGAACGAGTTATACTTTCAGCGGCCAAGCTGTAGTTCCTTCCGAACTTAAACCAAACTCAGAATTACTCACCAAAATTGCTCGTCGATATTTATACGCACCTTATCAATGGGGTGGACGTAGTCCTTTCGGAATTGACTGTTCTGGTTTTACTCAAATCATTTTTAGAATGATTGGAATAAAATTACCTCGTGATGCTGCTCAGCAAGTTGAGGTTGGAGAAATGGTTGATTTTGTGGAACAAGCTCAAGCAGGTGATTTAGCTTTTTTTGAAAATAGAAAAGGAGCCATCACTCACGTAGGTTTATTGTTAGAAGATGGAAGAATTATTCATGCTTCAGGACAAGTTCGAATTGATAAAATTGATCACTTTGGAATTTTTAATGTAGATACCGAGAAATATACTCATAAATTAAGAGTGACCAAACGTGTACTTCCTACCTTACCTAAATTAATCAAAAAGGATTCTTCGAATGAAGATGAGGTGACGAATCAGATTGAGATTTTTTAGTTTTTGAAAATGTAAATATGTTATACTATTTGATTTTAGATGAAAAAACGAACTTTTTTCCTGTATTCCTTTCTATTTATTAGTATCCTTTTTATTTATAAAAAAAGAAATCACATCAATCTAAATCCAATGCATAAAGTTGGAGAATCGATCGATGAGATAGAAGGAGTTGAAGTTTTTTTTAATGGATCAATTGGTCATGTCAAAAATCGAAATGTAACTAAAAATGGTTACAACCTTGGACTTCGCTGGCAATGTGTAGAATTTGTCAAACGATTTTACTTAGAGTTTTTTCAACATAAAATGCCTGATTCTTATGGTCATGCAAAAGATTTTTTTGATAAAAATGTAAAAGATGGGGAATTGAATAAATCTAGAAATTTGATTCAGTTCTCTAATCCTAGTTCAATTAAACCAAAGAAATATGATATCTTAATTTTTGGAAAAACAGATTCCAATCCTTTTGGACATGTAGCAATTATTTCAAAAGTTAGTGATGATGAAATTGAAATTATTCAACAGAATATGGGCTATTTTGGAAACTCGAGAGAAAGGATGAAAATGGTTTTCAATAATGAAAAATGGGAGATCAAGAATCAAAAGATCATAGGACGACTCTCAATGAAGTAAAAAGGAATTCTATGGTTAATGCTCATTGAGTAGTGATCTCTGAGAAGTGAGGCGGGTTGGGCTCGGCGAAAAATGTGGGTGTGGGTGCTTGCCTTGTGTTTAGCATTTTTTTCGACAAGAATTTTTGTTTACTTTTTTTTCGAATGAAAAAAGTAAAAGCACTAAAGCATGAACATACAAATAAAAAATGAGTGAGAAATACCGAAGTACTTTTCACTCATTTTTTATTTGCAAAAAATCGCTATGCTCTTTTTTGTAGGTCAGCTAAAGCAGACCACCACGTGTTATACAGCTTGAATAATATCGTATTGAGTTAAAATATGCAACATTCCCGCTTTGTCTTTTGCAATCACCGCAGGAGTCTTTTTAGAGAAATATTTACTCAATTGCTTACAAGGCAAATCAACTTCCACCATCGGAAAAGCAGGTTCTAAAATTGACTCAACTTTATTTTCAGAATTATTCATTGGATTTTCCAACAAATAATTCAAGACAGTCGCCTCAGTAATTGAACCAATGATTTCATCTCCTTCCATCACAGGCATCTGAGAAATATCTCGATCTTTCATCATTTTGAAAGCTTCTCGAACAGTAATATCTTTTGTAATCGATAAAAATTCTTTATCTGACTTCTTCGAAATCACATCTTTCACCTTCAAATCATCATCTAAAAATCCTCGATCTCTCATCCAATCATCATTGTATAATTTTCCAACATATCGACTTCCGTGATCGTGAATTAAAACCACTACCACATCATCTTTCGTCAATTTATCTTTCATTTGTAACAAACCTGCAAAAGCAGATCCAGCAGAATATCCCAAAAATAATCCTTCTTCTTTAGCCAATCTTCGAGCCATCACCGCTCCATCTTTATCAGATACTTTTTCGAAATGATCGATTACTGAGAAGTCAACATTTTTAGGTAAAATATCTTCCCCAATTCCTTCTGTGATATATGGATAAATTTCTTTTTCGTCAAACTCACCAGTCTCGTGGTATTTTTTGAAAACAGAACCGTAAGTGTCGATTCCCCACATTTTAATATCAGGATTCTGCTCTTTCAAATATTTTCCAGTTCCTGAAATCGTTCCACCAGTTCCAACTCCAACTACAACATGAGTTACTTTTCCTTCAGTTTGTTCCCAAACTTCAGGACCAGTACTTTCATAATGAGCTTGTCGATTCGACAAGTTATCATATTGATTACACCAATAAGAATTAGGAATCTCTTTACTCAATTTTTCAGCAACAGAGTAGTATGATCGTGGATCGTCAGGTTCAACATTGGTCGGACAAACGATTACTTCTGCTCCATGAGCTCTCAAAATATCGAATTTCTCTTTAGACTGTTTATCACTTGTTGTGAAGATAGTTCGGTAACCTTTTACGCAAGCTGCCAAAGCTAACCCCATTCCAGTATTTCCAGAAGTACATTCGATGATAGTTCCACCAGGTTTGATGTCTCCGCGCTTTTCAGCATCTTCGAGCATTTTGATAGCCATTCGATCTTTGATGGAGTGGCCAGGATTGAAAGTTTCGACTTTGACAAGAACCAAAGCAGGAATGTCTTCAATCACTTTATTTACTTTTACAAGAGGAGTGTCTCCAATCGTCTCTAGAATATTATTATAATAGTTCATTAATAATGATTAGGATTTAAAAAAGGTAATTTGATGCCGCAAAGGTCAGTTTTTTTTACTAGGAAAAAAATAATACCATCATCAAATTAAATATGATATTTTATTTCAAAAATCTAATATTTACATAAAATCGAGGATCACGGGCGCCAAGCATTTTAGCCACTTTAGGAGTCAAAACTACTTTTAGGTTTGGACCATAATAAACTTTACTTGAAGGTCGTCCAATCACTTTTACAAAAATAGAACGTTTGTTCATCGGATTGGTTACTTCGATAATTGAGTTAATTGGAGCAGAAGCATGAAGAGCCGTTAATTTCCCCTCGTTTTTCGAATTTCTATTCCAAGCTGCCACTCCATTTTCAGTTTTCTCATCTTTTATTCCCTTCGCTTGCAAGTAATGTCTTTCATTTAATTGACTAGCTTGCCACTCTGGTGGAACAGGTTTTAGCTTACGATATTCTCTAGGAATACCATTCGTACTCATCCATCCTACATGCAAATATTGACCAGGTTGAATATTATTATCGGTCAAGTTATTTCGTTCTTGAATGTCTTCCACCGGCATTCTAAACATTCGTTTGGCAACACCATAAAGTGTATCTCCCTTTTTTACTTTATAATAAATAGAAGCATGTTTCGTCGGATCAAAATCTTTTCGTTGGTAACGTTTGATAGCCTTGTTTGGGATAGGAATATTGATAAAAGTGCCCACCGGAATATCAGAAATAGTTTCTAATTCTTCATTATAATACATTACTTCATTGAATTCCAATCCATAGAATTTTGCCAAGGAATAAAGGGTTTGTTTTTTCTCAAACTGATGAATAATTATTTTTTGGTTGTTTTCATCAACGGTGAGGAATACACTATCTTGCGGCGTCAAATATGTCAAACTATCTCCATGATGAGCGAAAATTAGGAAAGGGAAAAGTAGTAAAGCAAGTGTTGTTAAATATTTCATAGTACGAATAATTTTAAGATCACAGGGTGTTAACGTGAAATTGTGTTTGTTTAAGTATTTGATTTTCAGTTTTTTACAAATATTATGGAGTTTTATTTGAAAAAAAAAATGGTGTGTGAAAAGCTTTTTTTGGAAAAAATAGCTACTCTGTTTTCTCTTGTGTTATTAAATTCAATACAAAAATATGAAATCTCTAGGTATAATACCTGCTAGATTTGAATCTAGTCGTTTTCCAGGGAAACCTTTGGTGAAAATTGGTGAAAAAACGATGATTCAAAGAGTTTATGAACAATGTCGAAAAGCCTCCTCTTTGACTGAAGTAATCGTGGCTACAGACGATGCAAGAATTTTCGATCACGTAATTTCTTTTGGTGGGAATGTAAAAATGACTGCTTCTAATCATCCTTCTGGAACTGATCGAATTGCGGAGGTGGCAGCCTCCATGGAAGACTTCAACATCATCGTAAATATCCAAGGTGATGAACCATTTATTCATCCTAAGCAAATCGAATCGGTCATTAATCTTTTTGAAAAAAACGAAGATGCAGAGATAGCAACTGGCGTAAAATTAATTGAAAATCAATCTGACATTTTTAATCCAAATGTTGTGAAATGTGTTTTTGGAAAAAATGGGAAAGCATTGTTGTTTTCTCGAAGTCCAATTCCTTTTTTGCGAAACGAAGAAAAAGAAAATTGGGACGTTTCAAATTTTTACAAACATATTGGAATGTATGGTTTTCGAAGAGATACACTTTTAGAAATTACAAAATTGGTACCTAGCAGATTAGAAAAATTAGAATCGTTAGAACAACTTCGTTGGTTGGAAAATGGATATGAGATATTTACAACTGAATTACCTTTTAACTCTTTTGGAATTGATACTCCTGAAGATTTAGAAAAAGCGAATGATTTTTTGAAAAATTGATGATTTTGTTTTGGTACGTCGTCGTTCTGGTTGTGCCACGGCTTTATCTATTAACTTTATTCTCGTGAATAGAGGAACAGAAAAATGAGACCATGGAAACATATAATCTACAAATGGATATTCTTAAAAAAGTAGAGTATATATTTTTCCTTTATTATTTTTTGTAAGAATCTTTATTTAGATTTCAAAATTATATCCCTCCTCCACAAATTTTTTATATTTCTTTTTGTCAAATTTATACAACTTAGCTGGACGATGAGCGACTCCTTCTTGAGTTTCACCGAGGTCAACTAGTATTTTCATGGAAAGAATTTTCTTTCTAAAATTTCTTTTGTCAATCTCTTTGGTTGGTTCTAATATAGCTTCGTAAAGATGTTGTAACTCTGTCAAAGTGAATTTTCGAGGAAGTAATTCGAAACCAACTGGCCGCATTCTCACTCGACGTTTGAGTCGTCGAAAGCAAGCATCTAAAATTTCATCATGATCGAATGCCAGGTTTTTAGCATCTTTAATCGAAACCCATTCTGCTTTTTTGGAAAGAGGTGCGGTACCTTGTAATTTGTAATCTGTAATTTTTATTAAGGAATAATAAGCAACAGTAATTACGCGTCCCATGGGGTGACGATTTACTGCTCCAAAAGTACGAACCTGTTCAAGGTAAACATCTTTCAAACCAGTCAATTCCTGTAAAACCCGATTAGCTGAAGCATCTAAATCTTCGTTAGGATAAACAAAATTTCCAGGTAAAGCCCATTGACCTTCATAGGGGGCTTCTCCTCTTTTGATGACTAAGACTTTTAGATCTCCATCAAATCCAAAAATAATATTATCGACTGTAAACGCTGATTTAGCGTAGTCTTGAAAATTCATCATTCAGTTTTGTTTGTTTGTATTTGTATCGAAAGTAGGGCTTTCTATGGTTTTTTCATAAATTTAGCCCGGATTCAGTTTTAAGCTATTTTTGAGAAATTAAGGATAAAATTTCCCATAGTCGAAAAGTAATTGTAAATCTTACAATATGTAAAAATATAAAAAAATATGATAAATCTTACTAGCGATACAGTCACTAAACCTTCTGAAGGAATGTTACAGGCTATGATGAGTGCAGAAGTCGGTGATGATGTTTTTAGAACAGACCCAACAGTAAATGCTCTGGAAGAAAAAACAGCTCAACTTTTTGGGATGGAAGCAGCCTTGTTTTGCCCTTCTGGAACGATGACGAATCAGATAGCAATGAATGTTCATACAGGAAGGTTGGAAGAAGTGATTTGCCATGAATATTCACATGTGTACCAATATGAAACAGGTGGCTACGCAGCTAATTCTGGAATACCAATGAATCTTTTGCAGGGGGATTTTGGGAAATTGAATGCAGATCAAATTGCTGCCGCGATTCGTCCAGATTATGATTGGTTACCAAAAAGTAAATTAGTGGTATTGGAAAATACGACAAATAAAGGTGGAGGTAGTTATTATACTTTAGATGAAATTAGACCGATCCGACAATTGTGTTCGGAACAAGGTTTGGGATTGCATATGGATGGAGCAAGGTTTTTTAATGCATTAGTTGAGTTAGGCGATGACCCCGCAGATTGGGGAGCAGAGTTTGATAGTATTTCGATTTGCTTATCCAAAGGATTAGGAGCGCCTGTTGGTTCTTTACTTTTAGGAAATGAGAAAATGATGAAGCAAGCTCGACGACAACGAAAAGTGATGGGAGGAGGAATGCGACAAGCTGGATTTTTAGCAGCAGCAGGAATTTACGCACTAGATAATAATGTGGAAAGATTGAAAGAAGATCATGAACATGCTCGAATGATTAGTCGTATTTTGGAAAAATTAGAATACGTAGAAAACATTCGAAGAGTGCAAACTAATATTTTAATTTTTGATGTAAAAAGTCCTTGGACGGCGAATTCTTTTTTAGAGAAAGTTGGCGAGGCAGGAATTGCTGCTGCACCTTTTGGGCCACAGACAGTTAGGTTTGTGACGCATTTGGATGTTACCAAGGAGATGGTGGATGAGGTGATTCAGATTTTAGAGGATTTGTAAATGTATTGCTAGGCTGCCGTAGAGGTAGCATATTTTCCCCTCAGAAAATCTTTGTAATCTGTTGGGAGTTTTTTTGAAAAAATAAATAAATGCCAAAAGAAATAGAACGAAAATTCCTACTCCAAAACGATAACTGGAAATCCCAATTCACTTCTCGACAAATCATCAAACAAGGTTACTTGAGTACCCAAAAGGAACGAGCTGTTCGAGTTCGAGTTTTAGGAGAAAAAGGTTTTTTGACGATCAAAGGAGAAACAGTTGGAATGACTCGATTAGAGTTTGAATATGAAATTCCAGTTCAAGAAGCAAATGAGTTATTGGAACTTTGTGAAAAACCATTAGTTGAAAAAGAACGGTTTATTATTTCACAAGGAAAATTAAATTGGGAGATTGATATTTTTGAAGGAGATAATGAAGGGCTCAATTTAGCGGAAGTTGAATTGGAAGATGAAAATCAAGAAATCGAAATTCCAGATTGGGTAGGAGAGGAGGTGACTTATGATAGTCGATATTTTAATTCCAACTTGGTGAAAATGCCTTTTAAGAGTTGGTGAATATTAGGCTACTTGCAAAGTTGGCAAAACTTCTTTTTTGAATATAGATAATTGTCTTTCAATCTCTTTTTGGTGATGATTTTGTTGCTTCATGGTTAGTTTTGAATAGTATTTTGAGCAATCAGAAATGACCCAAATGATTTGATCCTGTTTTTCGGTGAGATAAAAGGCGTAATCGTATGAACCATTTAAAAAATCATGAATAGTTTTTACTTTTCTGAAAGTAACCATTTGTTGATCATCTTTCTGAAGCAAGGCTGGGTAAATACTTTCCAGGAAAGGAGACCATTCTAGAACACAATGGTTAGGTAATTTTTCGACATCAAATATTTCATTGTCACTAAAGATGATATTACCTTCTTTATCTAAAATTAGAAATTGGATGTTTTCTATCGTTTTCATAAAACAAAAATGGGTTTATAATGAATAGGGAAGGCATAACTTAAGCCTACAATTTTTTTGCCATTTGCTGGTTTCGGAGTACATTCTCAAAAATACTATTTGTTTTCAAAAGAAAAAACCTTCTTACAATTAGGTAAGGAGGTTTTTAGTTAAAAGGCAGGTTAGGTCGTAAAGGAATAACTAATTTCCATATAAAACTAACTCTCCAGTTGCTTCAGTAGCAAAATTAGGGCAAGTGTCCACACCTGCTATTCCACCAAATTCACAAATAACATCCTTATCTAAATTGTAAACAACTATTAAGTTATCATTACATCCAATGCATCCATCAATTAAGAAAACACACTCTCCTTGGTAGAAATATTGAATAATTCTTTTGGGTAAAGGATTAGCTTGCATATCAAATCCATCTCTAATTTCCTTGAGCCAGGGAATAGTTTCCAATGGATTTTCGATATCGCAAGTAGTTGCTTCTTCTGGTTGATCGTCTTTTTTACAAGAAGTAACCATCAACGTGATAGTAAAAAGAAGTAGAGCGAATTTTAAAATGGAAGTTTTCATAAATGAGGATTTAAAAAAAATGGAATTAATTAAGGATATTAAATTTTCATAGCTTTCAAAAGGTAAGACTATAAAGAAAATGAAAATGGTTGGGTAAAAAGGACAGTTTTCCAAATCTGTTTTACATCACTTCAATAATTGACGGATTAAGGAATCCGTCCTACGAAAAAACCTCCAAGACTAATTTAAAGTCTTGGAGGTTTTTATTATTTATAAAGACAAAGGTTAGGAATCTTGTCCTTCTCTTCTTTTTATTTCATCTCTGATTTTGGCGGCTCTTTCATAATCTTCATCTGCTAAAACTTCTTCGAGCATTTTAGATAATTCGTCAGTAGTGTAACTAGTCAGCGCATTTCCAACAACAGCTTTCTTACGTCTACTTTTCTTGCCAGAAGTTCTTTTTGACTTTTCTTCAGGAGTTTGTTTTTCAGCTCCTTCTTCCTCCGAATCTTCTAAAATAACACCAGCAGCATCTAATATAAATTCATAGGTGAAAATTGGGCAATTGAACCTAACTGCCATAGCCAAAGCATCAGAAGTTCGGCTATCAATTTCGAATTCTTCCCCGTCTTTTAAGCAAATCAATCGTGCATAAAAAATGCCATCCAATAAATTATTAATGACAACTTCTTTGAGTTCTACCTCAAATGTTTCTAATGTATTTTTAAAAAGATCATGCGTAAGTGGGCGATTAGGAGTCATTCGTTCCATGGCCACAGCGATCGCTTGCGCTTCAAATCCTCCGATTACAATAGGTAGTCTCCTAGATCCATCTTGCTCCCCAAGAACAACCGCATAATTATGTGATTGAGTAACACTATGAGATAAAGCAACGATGTCTAATTCAATTTTTTTCATACTTTCCTTTTCCTAAATAGACAATTTTCTAAAAATACAATTAAATATAATATTTTTTTAATGGTTAGCCGCTAATGGTGAGTGGTTAATTTTCCACAAGATTAGGTAATGGAGATATTAACCATTCACTATTAACGATTTACCATTATTGTGCCGCGTTGAATTTTTTGAATGCTTCCGTTAATTTAGGAACCACGTCAAATAAATCTGCACAAACTCCATAATCCGCCGCTTTGAAAAATGGCGCTTCTGGATCTTTATTGATTACTACAATTACTTTTGAACTATTTACACCAGCTAAATGCTGAATAGCACCTGAGATTCCGATTGCGAAATATAAATTCGGTCGAATCGCAACTCCTGTTTGTCCAACATGCTCATGGTGAGGACGCCAACCCATATCAGCCACAGGCTTAGAACATGCCGTTCCTGCTCCTAATACACCAGCCAAGTCTTCTACTAAATTCCAGTTTTCAGCACCTTTTAATCCTCGACCTCCAGATAC
>CAZMBP010000163.1:0-21805 GCA_964564545.1 uncultured Saprospiraceae bacterium | reverse complement strand
GGTAACGTAGCTGCTGACTTTAGTCGGCAGCAAAAAAATGAGCACAGCGATTTTTTTTAAAATCAAAAATGGTTGTCCATTCAATTCTCCACTTTTTTTTCCTTGATGAAAAAAAAGTTCGCAAAAAAAAATCAAGACTTTATTTCATTTTGGAACAGTTCCACATTTTGAATTTTAGCCACACAGCCCAAACTCAAAAACCAAGAAACACTAGGCTCGTTCCTCGCTAAGTGTTTCTACGGTTTTCTCAAACAGGGCTGCAACGCAAAGCCAACGCCTAAAATTCAAAATAAGAACTGTAACCAAAATCAAATAAGGTCTAGGGGAAACCATCAACGTTTTCCTTCCAATAGACAAAAGAGTCAGTTGACTAAACAGCCGAACTTGTACCAATCTAGCACAATGCTTCCCGCACAAACGAGAGCGGGCGAGGAACGGCGAAAAATGTGGGTGCGGGTGTTGCAACGTGGAGAGCGATTTTTTCGCCAAGAATTTTGCTTACTTTTTTTCGAATGAAAAAGTAAGTCGCCAAAGGCAAACGTAACCAATAGAACAATTTCAATAATTAACAAAACATAAAATTGAAAGAAAATTATTCAAGCAAAAAAATGAATAAATCAATTTTCATATTCTTATTAACTTCTATAATTGTATTGAACGCTCTCAATGCTCAACAACATATTAATCTAACAATGGATCATAACGCTCGATTCGATCAAATAATTAAGCAAGATGAAGAAATAAAAATTATTTCTTCAGACTCAATTCCAAAAACAAAAACTCCAATTCCAAAATCTGCACTAGAGTACAATAGTAAAAAAGAGTACTCAGCATACTTTTTACTTTATGATTTTTGTAAAAGAGATTATAAAGAAAAGGATGTATTACAATTTATTGAAGATGCTTTCGCAGATACAACTAGAGACGATTTTTTTGCAAAAGACCTTCATAAATTACCATGTAGTTCTGTGAAAAATTACACAAGTGTAAAAAATATTTTTATTGATTATTATAAAAAGAACATCAAACTTAATCCAAACGATAAAACTTGGAGACGAAGGTTTTTTGATTTCCAAGTTGTTAATAATTTTCCAAATACTCTCGACTTAATTAATAATTATTTTGAAAATATTAATTCTTATGAAAGAAAACTCAGAGATGGGCAAAATTTAATTATAAGACTAGTTGAAATTAAGGAAGAACAAAAAGCACTTGAGTTATTTGAATTTTATGTTCAACAATTTTGGGAAGGAAATATTCCACATAACTTAAACCTAGAGGAATCCATGACAAATAAAAATGGAGGACTACTTTTAGCTCTTTCCGAAAATGAAGAAATCTCAAAAGCAGCGACTAACCTCCTTTTTAAATATCATGAAGTGGCTGCAGGAAGTAGATTAGAACAAGAACAATACCTAGAATACATTGATAAAAATAGATTTATTGAAATTGAAAGAAAACGATTCTACAATTCTAAAGATTCAGATTTATCAAATGAAATGAACCTGAACAGATATATAAGATATATCTCGAAAATGCTGCAATTGTCTGGAAAAGAAATGGGAAAAGAGATTTGGGGATATATCAAAAAGGATGAGAGACTTCTGCATGGTCAATACTTCAAACAAAGTTTACATTACTTTTTAGAAAAAATATTAGAAGATTCTAAGCTAAATGGAAATGACAAATCAGAAATAATAAATTATTTCAGAGAACACATTAAGTATATTAATGATAAAGAAAGTGAAACAGATCATAGAACATTTATTCAATACCTCTATTTAGTTCGCACCTCTTACCCAGAAATTACAGATAAAGAAATCGAGCAGTATATTCCAAAAAAATACCTAGATGATTTCACATGGGAGTATGCTTGGCGTGATGCCAAAAATTACCAACTACTTTATGGAGCTATTCCTTCTAATCTAAGTGCTGTTAAACGTTGTCATTCAGATTTAGAGCAAACATTTATTTTCGGTGATGAATTTCCAAAGAGATTAAATAAATTCCAAACATTTACAATTCATTCTCAGGGAGGGTTGAATATTCAGAATTATCTTAGATATATTTTTAATAATTCTGAAAAAGTTATTGGTTTTGATACAGAGGGTGGCTATGCTCCTTTAGATTATGAAATGTTATTTGAACGAGAATTTTCTCCACTTCTTCAAGACAAAGGCATTTATGGTATCCGAGTCATTCAAGAAGCTGTTACTAGCGACAATAGAAATTTCAATTATAAAATTCAAATAGTTACTGAAAAAGGAACAGAAAAATTTCAATATTCAAGTGGCTCTGATTGGTACGAACCAGTTCTGTTTGTCAAAGCACTTAATTTATCTTTAATAAAATTAGATACACCTCTAAGGTTTTTCCAAATTGAAACAGGAGATCAAGGATCAAGTTTTGGACTCTTTGAACCAAATAAAATTGTTCCTTTTGCAAAAAAATATAATATGCAAATTGGAGCATTAAGATCACAGGACATTTTTAATGACCTCTAGAAAAGAAAATAATTAAATGACCAAAATAGCAATAATAGGAACCTCAAATCTTTTCCCAGGCTCTTCCACAACCGAAGAATTCTGGCAAAACCTAATGCAAGAAAAAGACCTTACGTCACTTGCAACCAAGGAAGATTTTGGTGCCGACCCACAACATTTTTTCCATCCCGAAAAAGGAGCAGTCGACAAATGTTACTCCCTTCGTGGCGGTTACATTCGGGATTTCAAATTCGATCCAAATGGTTACGAATTACCAGCCGACCTTTTGGCAACTCAAGACAAGTTATTTCAATGGTCACTCTATGTTGCCAAAGAAGCATTAAAAGATAGCGGCTACGACAATCACAAAGACATCCTCAAAAAGTGTGGAGTCATCCTTGGAAACTTATCTTTCCCAACAAGTACTTCTCACCAATTCATGTCGTCAATTTACACACGTACAACAGAAGCTGCTGTACAAAATTTACTCAACGACAAGAATTTTAAAATAAAAAACAACAAGCAACATCCACAGAATGACATCCTAGATTACACTCCTTCTCAAATGGTTACCAAAGCATTGGGATTAGGTGCAAGTCATTACACTTTAGATGCAGCGTGTGCCACATCATTGTACGCCATCAAATTAGCTTGCGATGAATTGGTAACTGGAAAATCCGATATGATGTTAGCAGGTGCAGTTTGCGCTTCTGATCAATTATTTATTCACATGGGATTTTCTATTTTCCATGCCTATGCTCCTCATGAACAGAAGTTCGTTCCGATGGACAAAGACTCTGCAGGACTAGTTTCTTCAGAAGGTGCTGGAATGGTTGTATTAAAAAGATTAGAAGATGCAGAGCGAGATGGCGACAATATTTTAGCAGTCATCGGTGGTATTGGGTTATCAAATGATGGACGTGGAAAATTTCTTTTAAGCCCTCATCCAAAAGGGCAAAAATTAGCTTTTGAAAGAGCTTATGAACTTGGACAAATTTCAGCAAAAGATACAGGCTATCTTGAATGTCATGCGACAGGAACACCTCTTGGCGATGTTACGGAATTAAATTCTATCTCTGATTTCTTCGCTACGCAAAATGTAAAGCCATTGTTAGGTTCTGTAAAATCAAACATGGGACACTTACTTACTGCAGCAGGAATGACAGGTTTATTGAAAGTTTTATTGTCGATGCAGCATGAAGTAATTCCTTCAAATATTAATTTGGAAGAATCCGTAAAAGCTGAAAATGGGTGGATGGATGATTCACATATGATCACCAAAGCGACGCCTTGGACAAATAAAAACAAACAGGCAGGAATTAATTCTTTCGGCTTTGGTGGAACGAACGCTCATATGGTCGTTCAGAGTTATGATAAAAACCAACCTCAAGCAAAATCTGATGCACCAGTCGAATTGCAACCAATGTCGATTATCGGAATGGATGCACACTTTGGAGATTGCACCAACTTAGAAGATTTCTATTCTACCATTTATAATGGAAAACAACATTTCAGAGATTTACCAAAAGGTCGATGGAAAGGTTTTGATGAAAATAAAAACTTGTTGCAACGATTCGGTTTCGAAGATGGCAAAGCTCCAAAAGGTGCTTACATAGAAGATTTCGAAATTGATTTATTACGATATAAAATTCAACCAAAAGAAGCAGAAACTTTAGAGCCTCAACAAGCCTTAATTCTTAAAGTAGCAGACAATGCTATCAAAGATGCAGGCTTGGATGAAAGTTCAAACGTAGCAGTTTTGATTGCAATGGAGTCTGAATTAGCAATTCATCATTACTTGGCTCGTTGGGATGTAACTTGGCAATTAAAAGAAGCGCTTAAAGAAAACAATATTGAGCTGACTGAGGAACAAGAAAAAGAGTTGGAAGAATTATGTAAAAATGGAAATTACTTCCGTGAAGGTTCTCAGACACCAAGTCAGCATACAAGTTTTGTAGGTAATATCATGGCAAGTCGAATTGCTGCACTTTGGGATTTTTCAGGAGCAGCATTTACGGTTTCAGCAGGTGAAAATTCAGCTTTCAAAGCATTAGAAATTGCACAGAATTTATTGTCACTTGGAGAAGTTGATGCAGTCGTTGTCGGAGGAGTTGACTTTGCAGGAGGACTTGAAAATGTTTTACTACGAAACCAAAAAGATAAAATAAACCAGAATGGACAACCAAGTATTTCTTTGAATAAAGAAGACGAAGGTTGGTTAGTTGGCGAAGGTGCTGGAGCAATTGTTTTGAAAAAAACGAGTGAGGTAAAAGAGGATAAAGTTTACGCAACAATTGATTCTGTTGGAAAAAACTTAAGCACTCAAAACATTGGTTACCAAGAATTAGCCAACACAGGAATTGATGCAGAAGACAATGCTGAATTAACTAATTTAAACAATTCTTCCAACTCCTCTCCTACTGCCCTTGGAAGTGTCAAAGCAAATATCGGACACACTTACGCCGCTTCAGGAATCGCAAGTTTGATAAAAACAGCATTGTGTTTACACCATCGTTTTATCCCTGCTATTCCAAATTGGAAAGCAGCAAAAAATGCTTCTAAGTTCCAAGACAATCAATATTATTTCCCTGCAAAATCTCGTCCGTGGATTTTGCAAAATGATATTTCTGAAAGAAAAGCATTGGTCAATGGTTTGGAAGACATCCAAGTTCAGATGACAGAAGCAGTTTCAAATACAAAAATTGAAACAACATTTTTGCAAAAGAATGTTCCAAATCTTTTTGCGCTAAAAGGAAACTCTGAAAAAGAAATTCAACAACAAATTTCAGCTTTAGAAATTGCGATTGAAACAGCCACTCCAATCGCTGAAATTGCACAACAGTTTTTTGCCAAATCAAAAGAAAAGCAAACTAGCTTTTGCGCAGTTTTGATTGCAAAAAACAAACAAGATTTAAATCAAGAAATTAATTTTTTCCAAAAAAATATTTCACGAGCATTTGAAAAAAATCAAATTTTAAAAACACCTCGTGGAAGTTATTTTTCTCCAAATCCTTTAGGCAAAAAAGGGAAGGTAGCATTTGTTTATCCAGGTTCATCAACGGCTTATACAGGTTTAGGAAAAGATCTTTTCCAATTGTTCCCGCAATTGTATCCTCATTTCGAAAGCATGTTGCCGAACCTCGATGAATACATCTGGTCGGATTATCTTTTCCCTAAAAAAGTCAATGAAGCGGACGATGATCCAAACATTTATAACAATGCAATTGCAATGATGTCAACGGGTGTTTTTTACTCGGCAGCTTATACTCATATTTTGCAAAACGTATTTGGCATCAAACCTGAAATGGCATTTGGTTATAGCATGGGCGAATGCAGTAGCATGTGGTACGCATTAGGAGTTTGGAGTAGTAATGAAGCGAGAGAATTTCAAGACTCTCCTATTTTCAAAAACCGATTTGCTGGAAACTTAGAATTACTAGCAGAGCATTGGGGCATTTCTACCGACGAAGCAAAAGAGCGATGGATAAGTTTAGTTTTACTTGCTCCTCGAGAGAAGGTAGAACAACTGATTCAAGGAAAAGACAAAGTCTATTTGACTTTTGTAAATACTGAAAATGAAGTTGTTATTTCAGGAGACAAAATTGCTTGTTTGGCGATTGCTGAAGAGTTAAAATGTCAAACGGTAACTATTCCTTTCCAGAATGTAATCCATCATGACTTTTGTAAAAAGGAAGAAGAGGGCTTGATAAAGATGCACCACTTCGATTTGAATAAAAACCTTGACATTGATTTCTATTCAAGCATCACACAGGAAAAAATTCCTTTTGACAGTCAGTTGATTGCAAAGAATTCAACAGCAGTTTGTTGCGAAAAAGTTGACTTTCCAAAAACCGTAAATACTTTGTTAGAAAAAGATGCAAAGATATTTATTGAGTTGGGAGCCAATGCAACTTGTACAGGTTGGATCAAAAATATTTTAAAAGGAAAAGAACATTTAGCAGTTAGTATTAACCAAAAAGGAAAGGCTGACGCGCAAGCCATTTTGGAAGTGTTGGCACAATTGGTTAGTAATGGAGTTGAGGCAGATTTAACTGCTTTATACATCGAACCAAAAGTAGGAAAAGCACCTCGTAGTTTTATGAAAAAAATAGAAGTAGGTGGCGCAAGGATTTTTGATTCATTTAAAAATACTGAACACAAAGAGTTATTTAAAAACATAAAAGTAAAACCCCCAACCCCTAAAGGGGAGTTAGTGAGTGCCAAACAAAAAATGAGTACTCCTAAAAAAGAATTAGTATTCGCAGGTGGAGGAAATGATTTACCACCTAAGTCTGAAAACATTAACTTCATTGACAAAACAATACATTTACAAAATAAAAAAATGGATAACTTAACAATAAAAGATACTTCAAAATCTACCACAAACCCAATTAATTCCACTACCCAAAATTCCCCTTTAGGCGTCGGGGGTATCGGAGAAAACGGTTTACGTCTTCAAGATTTTGAATCAGGAGAACAACTAGAAGGGAAAGAAATTATTTTTTCTCAAGAAGATTTAGAAGAATTTGCAACTGGAAAAATAGCGAATGTTTTCGGTCCAGAATATGCGATTATTGATACTTATCGACGACGGACAATGTTGCCAATGGATCCATATTTATTAGTAAGTCGTGTGACTGGATTGAATGCTGAAAGAGGCAACTACCGACCATCGACGATGCAAACTGAATATGATATTCCTTACAACGCATGGTTTACAACTGACCGACAAATTCCTTGGGCAGTTTCAGTTGAATCAGGTCAATGTGATTTATTATTGATTTCATATTTAGGAATTGATTTTACCAACAAAGGAAATTTAGTTTATCGTTTATTGGATTGTACGTTGACTTTTGTGGATGATTTACCATTCGAAGGCCAAACTCTACGATATGATATTTCTATTAATTCTTTTGTGAATAATGGAGACAACTTATTGTTCTTTTTCAGTTACAGATGTTATGTCGAGGATAGATTAGTTTTAAAAATGGATGGTGGTTGTGCTGGATACTTTGAAGATAAACAATTGGAAGAAGGAAATGGAGTCGTTTATTCTGAGGCAGAATTAGAAGTAAAACGAACTGCGAAAAAACGATATTTTACTCCTCTTTTAACTACACCAAAAACAAGTTTCTCAAAAGAAGATTTGCAGCACTTGATAAATGGTGATATGGAAAAATGTTTTGACGACATTTCATATTACGCAAATGGTCGAAACCCTTCTTTATGTTTACCTCCTGAAAAAATCTTAATGATTGATAGAATTACTTCTGTTGATTTAACAGGTGGTGCATATGGTTTGGGATACATCGTTGCCGAAAAAGACTTACATCCTGATGACTGGTATTTCCCTTGTCACTTCCGAGATGACGAAGTACTTGCAGGTTCATTGCAAGCAGAAGGTGGTGGGAATTTATTACGATTCTTCATGTTGATGTTGGGACTTCAACGATTGACAAAAGATGCTCGTTACCAACCTGTATTTGATTTGCCACAAAAAGTTAGATGTAGAAAACAAGTTGTTCCTGGAAAGGATACAAAGTTGGTTTACAAATTAGAAATTAAAGAAATTGGTTTGATTCCTAATCCATATGTGATTGGTGATTTGGAAATTATTTCAGATGGAATCGTAACTGTACACTTTGAAAACTTAGGATTGCAATTAAGAGAAAAAGACAATCCTAGATATTTGGAAGCAGCTTCTGGTAAAGAACCATCTTTTTACGGAATTCAAAACTCGCCTCGATCAGAAGGTGCATTGATGAATGAGTTAGACATCACGACTTTCGCATTAGATGATTTATCAAAATGCTTCGGTCCAGATTTCGCAGTTTACGATGGACGAAAAGTTTCCCGTCAGCCAAATACAGACTTGCAGGTAATTTCAAGAATTATAAGTGTGGATGGTAAGCGTGGAGATTTTTCTAAGCCTTCAAAAATTCATGCGGAATATGATGTACCAGTTGACGCTTGGTACTATGAACAAAATTCTGCGTACACAATGCCTTACTCTATCTTGATGGAAATTGCATTGCAACCATGTGGGTTGTTAGGAGCATATTTGGGAAGTACTTTACAATTCTCTGATAAGAATTTATACTTCCGAAATCTAGATGGAAATGGAGAAATGTTTGACTTGCCATCGGGTACAGACTTCCGAGGAAAGACAATTACGAATCATGCGGTGTTGACTTCTTCAGTTGCATTGGGTGGAACAATTTTACAAAACTATACTTTCGAATGTTCGATTGACGGACATGTTTTTTATAAAGGAAAATCTTCGTTTGGATTTTTCCCAGGAGAAGCCTTAGCAACTCAAGTTGGATTGGACGGTGGTAAAAATGTAGATCCATGGTACCTCGCTAACAATTTGCAAAAATCTGATTACATGCAAATCAAATTGGATTCTTTATTTGGAAAAATGAAATTGTACAAAGCTCCAGCAAATAAACCACATTACCGATTAGCTGAAAATCAATTGAATCTTATTGATAATTTGATCGTCGTAAAAGATGGTGGTGAGCATGGCAAAGGATATATTCATGCAACAAAATTTGTAATGCCTTACGAATGGTTCTACACTTGTCACTTCTATCAAGATCCTGTGATGCCTGGTTCGTTAGGGGTGGAAGCGATTTTGCAAGCGATGCAAGTTTTTGCTTTACAGCAAGATTTGGGTAAAGATTTTTCTAATCCAAAATTTGTGCAGTTACCGAATCATGAGACTGTTTGGAAATATCGAGGGCAGATTTTGACGCATGTTAGAGAGATGCAATTGGAGGTTCATTTTAAATCTATGGAGATGAAAAATGGGCAGATGAGAATTATTGCGGATGCTAGTTTGTGGAATGATGAGGTGAGAATTTATCAGGTTACTGATTTAGCGTTAGGAATTGAAGAAGCATAATTAAAAAAATTGATGGGAACGCGGATGACGCGGATTTGAGCGGATTAACACGGATTTTTCTTTTCACGTGTTATCGTCAATCCGCAAAATCTGCTCAAATCAGCGTCATCCGCGTTCCCATCCAAAACATACATAATAATGAATTTTAACGGTACACCACAACAACTATTCTGGAAAGGCTCACCAAGAGACATCGTTTTCGACTCAGCCGCAATCCAAGAAAAACTATCCGCAACAGACAAACCTTGCTACATCATGCAAGACTTCCGTGGACGAATCGGAGCAAGCAACGACGGCGAATTAGTATCTGAAGGAAGAGGCCTACAAGTCTTAGCCATGACTAATCCAATGACCGCTGCCCAACTCGGTGATCCTTCATTTCAAAAAGACTACAACCTAAAATACTCCTACAAAACCGGAGCAATGGCCAACGGAATCGCATCCGAAGATTTAGTCATCGCAATTGGAAAAGCAGGATTCTTAGGTTCATTCGGAGCAGCAGGATTAGTACCAGCCAGAGTATTGCAAGCCATTGAAAAAATCCAAGGAGCATTGCCAACTCAGTCTTATGCTTTCAACTTAATTCATAGTCCAAACGAACCAGCTCTTGAAGAAGGAGCGGTAAAATTGTTTTTGGAACGCGGAGTTACCGTTGTAGAAGCATCAGCATTTTTAGCATTGACAGAAAATATAGTTCACTACCGAGTAGCAGGATTAAGCGAAGATGCAGATGGAAATGTAGTAACTAAAAATAAAGTAATCGCAAAAATCTCTCGAAAAGAAGTAGCTGCACCATTTATGCAACCTGCTCCTGAACGATTCCTAACAGCTCTTTTAGAAAAAGGAAAAATCACACCAGCACAAGCAAAATTAGCTACACGAGTTTCTATGGCAGACGACATCACAGTCGAAGCAGACTCTGGAGGACATACCGATAATCGGCCTTTAGTTGCATTGCTTTCAACAATCATTCAATTGCGAGACGAGATGCAAGCTAAATATAACTTTGAGAAAAAAATCAGAGTCGGTGCTGCCGGTGGAATTTCAACTCCAGCTTCAGCATTAGGTGCTTTTATGATGGGAGCAGCTTTCGTAGTTACTGGTTCAGTAAATCAAGCTTGCACAGAAGCAGGTACTTCTGAACACGTGCGTAAATTGTTACAAACAGTTGCCTCAACTGATGTCATGATGGCTCCAGCTTCCGATATGTTTGAAATGGGTGTAGAATTACAAGTACTTAAAAGAGGAACTCTCTTCGCTCCTCGTGCAAAAAAATTGTACGAATATTACAAGCAATATAATTCAATCGACGAAATACCAGCTGACGAACGAGCGAAATTAGAAAAACAAATTTTCAGAAAACCACTCGAAGAAATCTGGCAAGGATGTATTGAATTTTTCCAAGAAAGAGATCCTGAACAAATCGAACGAGCTCAAGGAAATCCAAAAAGAAAAATGGCTTTGATCTTCCGTTGGTATTTAGGTTTGTCTTCCAATTGGGCCAATGCAGGCACAGAAGGTCGTGCGCAAGATTACCAAATTTGGTGTGGACCTTCGATGGGTTCTTTTAATGATTGGGTAAAAGGTTCTTATCTGGAAGATTATAATAATCGACATGCAGCAGATGTAGCGGAGCAAATTATGCAGGGAGCAGCTTACTTGTATCGAGTGCAAGCATTGAAAATGCAAGGAGTAGAATTTGATGCGAGTGTTGAGAATTTTGCTTTGAAAAATAAAACTGCGATTTTGGCGTAAAGTTTTATTAGGAAAAATCTTTTTTATAATTTATAACCTATAATTGAGCTTATAAACTCTTCCAAAACACAAAACCCTTTCACTAATAAGTGAAAGGGTTTCGTGTTTTACTGCTGACCTTTATCATATTTTTTGAATATTTTCATTATAATTGGTTGTTCTTTTAAAATGGTAACCAAAACTAATTAATATGAAGCTGAAAAACCTTACTGTAATCTTATTGCTTTTATTTTATTTTTCAACTAAAACTTCAGCAGCTGTAGATGTCAGAAAAAAAGATACCTCCGAAGAGATTAATAACCACAATGAAAATACAACAAATCTAAAATTTGATAAAAAATCCAATTGGAAGAATAAGAAAAAAAGATGGAAGGATAAAATCATAAAAAGAAAACGATTCTTTAATTTTCTAAAATGGAAAAGAAGCAAACTCAAAAAGAAAACAGATGCTGATACGTCTAAAAAAAAGACAATTCCACAGGCTATTATTGGAGCACTTTTGACGGTATTAGGAATTACTTTACTTTTAATTTTTTATGATCTTACTTTTATTTATGTAATTGGGATTGGTGGTATTCTCGGATTGCTAGGATTAATTAAAATAGAGGAAAACCCCAATGAATTAAGAGGAAAAGGTCTAGCGTGGTTTAGTATAATAATTACCATACTCAGTATCATTGTCCCTGTAGTTTTTTTGTTGACTATTGGATTATAAAAATAACCTAAGCATAAGATTGATGTAGATGTTGAGAATTTTGCTTTAAAAGAAAAAGAAGTTTTAGTGTAAAAACTAAATTTAAATAACTAAAAAAAAGCCTTTTGCAATTTTGCGGATGGCTTTTTATTTTAAAGTACCTTCCTAAAACTGGAAATTTATTCTTTATCCTTATGCAACTCTTTTTAAAAAATTAGTCTTTACCAATATCTCTCATTAAATTATCTTTTTAATTTCAGTCAATCTTTCACTTGAAAAATTAATCATGAAATATTTTCTACTCCTTCTTCTTACCTTTCCAATTCTTTGGATTTCTTCCTGCCAAAAAATAAATATCGAAAATGAAAAAGCAATCATCCAATCTAAAATGGATGCAGTAGCTCAAGCTCACTTTGACAAAAATGCTAATCAATTTTTTGCTCCAAATGCAGACACTTGGATTGATATAAGAAACGGAAATGTAGAATTAAGAGAAAAAGAAAAATCTATTCCTCCTACTCAAAACTACCTCGACAACATGGAGTTTTTGGAACTCAAAAAATCTCATGATCCAATAATTGAAATTTCCAAAGATGGTTCTATGGCTAGCTACATCGGAGCAATTCAAGTTAGGGGAAGGTATACAGGTGAGCCAGTTTTATGGATAGTTTCGTGGCAAAGTGTTTTAAAAAAGGTCAATGGTGATTGGAAAATTATTCAAACAGCAAACACCGAACTTCCTCAATCTGAAATGGGATCAACTATTTTACAAAATGTAAAAACCTTTTTAGGTGGATTAGGAAATATTGAGAAAGTTAAAAATATCCAAACTCAAGCCGCTTGTCAATTTCAAGAAGATAAATTTTCAACTCTAGTTTTCTCTGGAAAATCTCAATCTCGTTTTGAGCAAACAAATGCTCGTGGAACAACTATTTTAGCTACGACTCCAACCACTTCTTTTCAATACAATCCTGAATCTGAAAAATTGAAAAATGAATTGGATACCATTACAAAACAATTCATTTACGGACATGAATTGCATTGGTTGGCACTTAATCCTGAGAGTCGATTTCATCAGCCAGTTTTCAAAAACTTCTCAAAGTTTGACAACCAAGATGCTTTCCAAATTGAATTTACAGACGACTTAAAACGTCCCGTTACTTTTTATTATTCATTTGAAAATTATCAACCACTTGGATTTAAAAATTATACTGGAACATTGGAGCAAGGAGAAACAGTTTCTGTTTATTTTAAAAATTGGGAAGAAAAAGATGGGCTTCAAATTTTTAAAGAAGCTGTTTTCAAACAAGGCGAGTTTATTTTTAATTATGACTTCACTAAAATCGAAATGAATACTTTAACTGAAGAAGATTTTATTTTAAAAGAGAAAAGAATAATTAATTGAAAATGGTTATTTCTACAAATGTAATTTTTTAATAGGCTTTTCTTATATTAGAGAATTCTTAATTCTATTATTTAAAATTAAGATCAAAAAATATTAACCTATGAAAAAAACCCTACTCTTTTTCCTTTTATTTTCACTCCTATTTCAAAACTCGCTGTTGTCCCAATGCCCAACGGGAGATGTGTTTTTTTATACTCAAGCAGAAGTAGATGATTTCGTTTCAAACTATTCAAACTGTGATACTATTCATGGAAGTTTGAATATTGGTGAATTAGTTTCTTTCAGTAATAGTAATGACATTTCAGATCTTTCAAGTCTTCATTTTATTAATTATATAGATAGTAGTCTTTATGTTGCATCAACACATCTAGTGACTTTGGATGGACTTCAGAATGTAGACTTTGTAGGAAAGGATTTATCAATACTCAGAAATTATTATTTAACCCATATTGATAGTTTATATAGTATCACAGAAATTTTTGGTGATTTAACTCTAGGGGCATCTGATCCTTTAATAAGTTCCCCTAATGAATTGATAACATTAAATGGGCTACAAAATATTACATCCATTGCAGGTAGTTTAAGTATTGCATCTAATAGCAGCTTAACAAACATAGAATCATTACAAAATATAACTCATGTTGGTGAGGATTTAACAATTGAAAGAAATCACGACTTAACAAGCTTAAAAGGTTTAGAAAATATTTCCTATTTGGGAAATAATTTCTCGTTAATTTTAAACGATTTTGAGAATCTTAATTATTTACCCAACATAACTTCAATCGCGGGAGATTTACATCTATCTTTTAGTAACCTAACCAGTATAGAAGGACTTGAACAATTTAATGAAATAGGAGGAATGCTTACTATTCGTTGGAATGATGAACTTGAAAACTTAAATGGTCTACAAAATATCGATTCCATTGGAGGTGATATATTGATTAGAGATAATGAAAAATTATCTAACCTTGATAGTCTTCAGATTCTAACATCTGTTGACGGAAATTTAAGCTTAATTTTAAATGATGCGCTATCAAATATTGATGGTTTGCAAAATTTCAATTCCATTGGAGGTGATTTAATTATTGAAAGTAATAACAGTTTAACAAACCTCAATGGTCTTCAAAACCTTACTACTATTGAAGGTGATTTAATCTTATCTTATAATAATGCTTTGTCAAATATAGATGGCTTACAAAACTTAACTCAAATTGGCGGAGGTATAGAACTCAACTGGATGGAAGGATTACAGAGTCTAAGTCCTCTTTCAGGAGTTCAAACTCTCAATGGAAATTTGGTTATTGGTCGTATTCCTTTATTAGAAAAATTAATAGGACTTGAAAACATCTCTTCAATAAATGGAACTTTAGAAATTTATGATAATAAAAATCTCACTAATTTGATAGAATTACAAAATCTTTCATCAAACGTAAGTTCTTTATTAATAGTAAACAATGAAAATTTATCTAATCTATCAGGGTTGGAAAATATTAACAAAATTGAACACTCTATATGGATAGGACATAATTTAGCTCTACTAACCCTCCAAGGATTACATAATATTGATACAATTAAATTCCTTAGGATTGAAAACAACTCATTTCTTACAAACTTGGAAGGACTAGAAAATTTGAAAGTCATAAATTCAAATTTCGACATTTTGGAAAATGTTCAATTAGAAAATTTGAATGGAATTAATCATCCTATTGAATTAGGAGGAGATCTTAACATTTTAGACAATCCTCAACTTTTAGATTGTGCCGCACAGGCCGTTTGTGATTTTATATCAATGGGCGGAGATTCTAATATTTCTAATAACTACATGGGCTGTAATAGTATTGACGAAGTAGAATCAGCCTGTCTTACTTCCTTTGATGAAGTGCCCTATTCAGAAAATGATTTTCTTATTTACCCCAATCCTGCATCAGATAAAATATTTATAAATACAGCGAATGAAGAACCTAATTATTCCATTAAAATTTATTCTACTGATGGAATGGAAATTAAAAATATAAAAATGGAAAGTGGTGAAATAGATATTTCAAGTTTGACAACAGGGCTGTATTTAATTCAGATAAAAATGGGTAGTTCATTTTTTCACTCAAAGTTTATTGTAAGTGAGTCATCCAAGTAAATGCTAAATTGGTAGAAGCCTTCCGTTCATAAACGGAAGACTTCTATCAGTCACATCAAACTTATCACTCCTTCTTCTCCCCCACCCAAGTAATCGTAAACTCCCGATTTGGGCAATAAGTAACTCCATATATTTTCCCATCCTTCACATAACCAGAGTGGTAATATCCATTACTCGCATCCCTTGAAGAAAATCCAAAATACACCACATCCCATTCCAAATTAAAAAATCCATTTTTAAATTCAGAACCATAAAAAGTTCCTTCAAACTTATTTCCTTTGGTAGGTTGGATAGTAACCTCTTGCATATAAGCTGACGCATCAGGAGAAGGTCGAAGATCAATTACCCAAGTCCCTTTTATTTTTTCAAGATTAAGATCTAGGGAATTAGAAGAGGAATTTTGAGCGTAAGCAAATTGAGTTAAAGCAATAAATAGAAAGCTAAATAAAAATTTCATGATTTTAAGATTTTGATTATAAATGCCTCAAAACTAGGCACTTAACCAACCTCAATCGTCCCAAAACCTGAATTGAGACGCCCTAATCTCTGCTTTGAGTCGTATTCACATATTCACTTGGACTCATTTTGGTAAGTTTTTTAAAAATCCGATTAAAACTTGATTTGGAATTAAAACCAGACTCCAACGCAACCGACAATAGAGTAAATTGATCAAGACGTCCTGAAGCAATTTTCTTTTTTACTTCCTCTACTCGATATTGATTCACAAAATCTACAAACGTAATTCCCAAACCTTGATTAATATGTTTAGAAATAGTTCGAGAAGGTGTTCCTAGTTTTTTTGCAAACTCTTTTAATGACAAAGTTGGATTTAAAAAATCCTTTTCATTCACCATCCTTTGTTTTATTTTTTCAACTAAATCTACATCAATATCATCCAAAGCCAAAGTAGTTTTCATCTCCTTATTCTCAAAATTAACTTGTGAAATATTGCTCTGACGAATTCCTCCATAAGCCAATAACAAAACCACAAATCCCAAACTGATTTCTGAAAAATTAAACTGATGATAAATATCAAAAAGATACCTCAACAAAATATCAGCACTCCAAAAAACACAAAGCACCAACATAATCGTCAATAATATTTTTAACCAATTCAAATGAATTTTTGAAAATTCCGAAAACTGATCTTCCAACCATTTTTGATAACGCATCAATAATCGAATCGAAAACCCTAAATAAATCGCCATCGAAACTAAGGTCATATTAAACTCAAAATTATAAGTCACGGGGAAGTGAATTGTCTGCCAAAACCAAAGTTTATAGCTGTAAGGTTGAAATGTCAAAAACCAATACAATCCTGCTTGCATCAAAACAGGCAGAAAATGAACTAAGTCTTTTTTCGAAAATTGAAAGGAATTATTCGTGATACTTTTTACATAAAAAAAGATGAGCGGACCAAATGCTAGGGAATAAAAAATCGGTTGAAAATAAAATTCAGGATCTTGTTGATACACTTCCGCCACTTTGTAAAAAGTATCAATCAGCCACAAAGAAAAACTCAATAACAATAAAGACAAAAACCGATTAGCTACTTTATTGACTTTCGATGTACCTAAAATTAATGCTGCAAATAACCCTTGAGCAATCACAACCAAAGTCAAAACAACATATATATTGAATGCTATTTTCATTCTTAAATTTATAAAAAAATCAAATCATTTTAAGGAATTAATAACTTTCCATTCTAGATTTTACATATCTTTAAAAAAACAATTTTTCAAATTAACCTCAATCACTAAAATGAAAATTCAATTTTCACTTCTATTATTTTTTTCTCTTTTCCTTTTTGCTTGTCCTCCACAAGAAGATAAAAAGAAAAATTCAACAGGTGGCGTACCTGTCACAACTGTACCTCCAAAAGAAACCATTCCAATCCCAATACCTCCTTTTGAAATGGATATTCCAAAAGGTCATACGATGCTCTCTCAAGCCTCTGGTGATTTAGACACAGATGGAGTTGATGAAAAAGTAGTCGTACTCAACAATGGAATCATCAGCGACTTCGGTGAGGAAAGAACCATCTTTATATTCAAGGCTGACAATGGCGCTTGGAAATTATGGGAACGAGCAACAGGTGCAATTTTACCAAGTGAAAATGGTGGAATGATGGGCGACCCTTTTGAAAGTATAAAAATTGAAAGAGGAGCACTTGTCATCAATCACTTTGGTGGCAGTAGGATCAAATGGGAATACACCCATCGATTTAGATTTCAAAATAAAAAATGGGAACTGATCGGAGCAACTTCTACTTCTTACGCTCCATGTGAAGAGCAACAAGTATTTGACTACAATCTAGCATCAGGAAATGTCATTTACAAAGATGAAAGACTCACTTGCACCAATGGCGAAAAGGAAAGAGTGAAAGAAGTACGATACAATGTAAACTTCAAACATAAAAAAAATGCTTTACCTGTTTTGGATGGATTTGATCCTTCAAGTGTGTATGCTGTAAACCAAAATGACGGAAGTTGTTTTCCCGAAGGAGCCTGCTACGAATACCAAAAGATCATAGCCGAAAATCAAAAAAAATATAATGGTCTTCAATTTTCAGAGATGGGACATTTGCAAGGAGTTTATACCCTCGGTGGACATCAAGAATCTTGGGCATTAGATATTCAACCCAAAATGAATAAAAAAAATGATGTCTTTTATGATGTAAATTATTATGTCATTGATGGAATGTTGCCACCTTCTAAAGATGATATTTTAAGTCGTGCAGAACCTCGCTTGCTTAAAGAGTTCAATGTCGACTTTACGAATATGACTTTTGACTCGGAACTTGGAAAAGGAAAAATCGAGCTCAATGAGGATTCTAATTCAACGATTACTTTCTTCGATATTGAAAGTCATATTGATGATCAATTAACCTTGACTTTTGAATATGGATATAGTTCGGATCATTAATTTCATCCCTAAAAAACAAAAAGGCTGTCGAGTAAATTCGACAGCCTTTTTTATTTTTATTTAATCATTTTTATCTCGAAATTCTAACTTGCTCAGAAATGATTGAATTAAAAACTTGCACAACATAACTCCCTTGAGCTAAATTTTCAAAACGCAAATCACTCGTTCCTTCTGCTATCTTATTTTCAAAAACAACTCGTCCTGCCATATCATATACAATCATTTGAGCAGATTGATTTAATTCCAAACTCAACAAATTCAGCGAATTAACTTTTACTTGGAATGCTCGATCATCTTTTACCACTTGAGAAATAGCATCAAAATACTCAAATGACAAATCATAATCCATTTGCTTCAGCCTATAATAATTATTTCCAACTGAAGGATTCAAATGAACGAAATTATATTTCTGATTGAAATTAGTAGTTCCATTTCCTTCCACTCTACCAATCATTTCAAAATCGATCCCATTCAAACTATGCTCAATTTCAAAATATTGATTATTTATTTCAGATGCAGTTTCCCAAATTAATTGCACCTCATTTCGCTCAGTTGTATAACTATAAAATTGAGTTAACTCGATAGGAAGAGCAAATAAAAAAGGTGCTCCTCCTGCTGCAATAATATCAGGAAAATCATGACCAGTATATATATACGAACCAATAGCTAATCTATCTTTATTAAGATTCCCACTAAGATTAATTGCAGAAGAATTTGTGGTTTCATTTATAACAAGTTGTCCCCCTGAAACCATTGTTATTTTATCGTTCCCATTAAAATTCACTCGACCCTTACCTTCAATCGTAAGAGTAATTGCACCATAGGAAGTCAAATCCCAAGGGTCATTATTTCTAAGGCTAATTGAAGTGTTGTTGGGAATTATTATATTCAGCGGAACGTCTCCACAGTTATTAAAAATATAATTATCGAGGTCAGAAAAACCCCATTGATAACTTCCTTCTGGAAGTGTACATTGCGCATTTATTTTTGGAGAAAATAAAATAGCAAGGAATACATTTATTAAAATAATGTATCGTAGTCTCATAATAATCAAGTTTGTAATTTGAAGAATTTATAAAAAAATTTAAAATTGGTTAAGCGTGATTTTGTTTATTAAGTTGTTTAAATCACAACGAATTAAGCGTAAATCACTAATTTTTTATAAGACTTGTGAGTATGTTATCATAAACATTATGACTACCCAAAATATGTACCAATTCCATGTTACAAATGCCATGATTTTCATGATTTTTTCCTCAAATAGTTTTAGCCATTCGACAAATTTCAAATCACTTTATCAATCGAAAGTAGTTTTTTGACAAATTCTGTGATAGCTCTGCCATAAATAAGGAGACTTTGAAATCGATTGAATATTTCTTAACATCTAACGCAATCATCAGGGAGTTCTTTGGATTAAAATGAAATCGTTTAACAGCTTAATAACAGCTGTAATAAAAAGAAAACTCTATTTTGTGTCCAAAAAGTTTTCCTTTTTCAACTAAAAAAATTGATGAAAAAATTTTTACAATGGTATTTTGGAAGTTTTATTTTCAGTTGCTTTATGCTCCTTGGAGTACTTTTTTTTTATTTTGGTTTCTCTACGTACGATGTCAAAATGTACTATTTTGAATTGCTTTCTCAACTCCTCGAAAAATGGTATTACTGGTTACACTTGACCGTTCCATTTATAATTTATCGCCTTGCGCTTTACCTTTTTCATTCCTATAAAATTCGTGGAAAAATGACTTTCCTTCGACGCTTTTCTTTTTCAATCATTTTACCGATTGGACTTTTCTATTCTCTTTTTAATATTTCACAATGGTATACCAAAAATGAAGATTTTGATTACCAATGGAACTCAACCATAGAAAATAAAACTAACCGAGCCACTAATTTATTCGCTGAAGATAAAATACAAAGAGGCATGCATGTCTTTGGACATCTTGATACCAATAATATTCAACCTTTAATCAAAAGCAATATCGAATGGGGCACCCTAGTTCCTTTCGGTGATCAAAAAAATCACGATAGTCCTGAAGTAAGATATTTTCACCCCTCTAGAAATACCATTCTTGACATTGATAGTTTGTGGTCCAAAAATATTGCCTTGACATAGTTACGATCATTAATTTTCTCCTTAAAACAAAAAAGGCTGTCGAGTTAATTCGACAGCCTTTTTTTATTTTTATTTAATCATTTTCATCTCGAAATTCTAACTTGCTCTGAAATGACTGAATTAAAAACTTGAACGACATATTTCCCTTGAACTAAATTTTCAAAACGAAAATCACTCGTTCCTTCTGCTATTTTATTTTCAAAAACGACTCGACCTACCATATCATAAACGATCATCTGAGCAGATTGATTTAATTCCAAACTCAATAAATTCAGCGAATTAACTTTTACTTGCAATGCTCGATCATCTTTTACCACTTGAGAAATAGCATCAAAATACTCAAATGACAAATCATAATCCACTTGCTTCAGCCGATAATAATTATTTCCAACTGAAGGATTCAAATGAACGAAATTATATTTCTGATTGAAATTAGTAGTTCCATTTCCTTCCACTCTACCGATCATTTCAAAATCGATCCCATTCAAACTATGCTCAATTTCAAAATGTTGATTATTTATTTCAGATGCTGTTTCCCAAATTAATTGCACCTCACTTCTTTCCGTAAAATAACTGGAAAAGTGGATTAACTCTATCGGAAGTAACCCACTTTCACTCACACCTCCAGATGCGATGATTGCAGAGAATTGATTTCCTGTGAACGTAGTGGCACCTACATTTATTCTAATATTAGTACCATTTCCACTTTCTGATAGAGCGTTGACATTAGATGTATTATCAATAATAAGTTGACTCCCTGAAGCTAAACTTAAGATATCTGTTCCGTTGAAATCTAAACTGCCCAGTCCCATAATTCTAAAAATTATTGCCCCATACCCTGTTAAATCCCATGGATCATTATTTTGAATGGTTATTACCGCATCTGTCGGAATTATTAGCTCTGCAACAACTCCCCCACAATTATTATTTATGTGAGCTATCAGTTCTGTCCCTCCCCAGGAATAACTCCCTGAAGGAAGTGTACATTGTGCATTTATTTTTGGAGAAAATAAAATAACAAGGAATACATTTATTAAAATAAAGTATCGTAGTCTCAAAATAATCAAGTTTATAATTTGAAGAAATTATCACTAATTTCGAAAATTGGTTAAGCGTGATTTTGTTTATTAAGTTGTTTAAATCACAACGAATTAAGCGTAAATCACTATTTTTATAAGACTTGTGAGTATGTTATCATAAACATTATAACTACCCAAAATATGTACCAATTCCATGTTACAAATGCCATGATTTTCATAATTTTTTCCTCAAATAGTTTTAGCCATTCGACAAATTTCAAATCACTTTATCAATCGAAAGTAGTTTTTTGACAAATTCTGTGATAGCTCTGCCATAAATAAGGAGACTTTGAAATCGATTGAATAT
>CAZMBP010000162.1:0-49115 GCA_964564545.1 uncultured Saprospiraceae bacterium | reverse complement strand
GGAGAAAAGACTTTGACGGCAACAGCATTGTTGTTCTCATTGTACCTTTTAAAGCCAGCGCCATTCTGTATTTTTGATGAGGTCGATGCACCATTGGATGATGCGAACATTGAGAAGTTTAATAAAATTATTCGACGATTTTCCGTTGATTCTCAGTTTATCATCGTGACGCACAACAAGATGACCATGGCTGCGGTGGATGTAATCTATGGAGTATACATGGCTGAACCTGGAGTCTCAGGTGTAAGTGAAGTTGACTTTAGAGATTTGGAAGAGACTAGTCAGCTGGAAGAGATTATTCAGAATTAAAGAAAAATAAATATTAGAATTAAGAATGCATTTTGGGTTAGGTTCCAAAATGCATTCTTTTTTTTAGGATTTTTTTATATTTATTGAAAATAAAAGTCATGAAAAAAGTAATACTCACTACAATTTTCATATTGTGCATCCTCCAAAATGGAATCAGTCAAAAGGAACCACGAGAGATTAAATATATTCATTACAAAAGTAATTGGCAGGGAAGCGATTTTAGAAAAAAAATTGAAACCGAAAAGTCTTACAATACTAATGATAGCGTTTCGTCAAAAATAAGCAAGGTGTATAATGAAGATGGTACAATCCAATATTGGCAAGGAAGATTTTATGAATATGATTCTAATAATTTATTGAAGAAATTCATAGCAAAAAGATATAATCAAGATGTTAATTTATGGATCACTCAATATTGGATAGATTATCAATATAATCAAAACGGTTGTTTGATAAATGAACAGACTACCCAAAATATCGGAAGTCAAATATCTAGGCGAATAACTTATACTCGAAATTCTGATTGCCAAATAACTTACCAATTGGATGAATGGTTGGGTAATGGATTTGATCTTAGTATCAAAGATTATATTACTAGAGATTATCATTCTGATGGAATTTCTTATGATGAAAAATTATATTCAAATCCTCTTATTGGTGGGGATCCTTATCTTAAATTAGATAGGAAAATTATTTATGGTCAAAATAGGAAAATATCAGAATTCTATTTGACCATTTTTTCATCTCCTGATGATACTCTATATCAGGTTCAAAATTTCTATTCATATGATGAATATGATAATTTAACCACGGAAAAAGAATACAGAATTCAAGAGAGCCCTGATTGGCAATTACATCGGCAGACTTTTTTTGAAAATGAATATGACGAAAATGGATTTTTAGTTAGAATGAAAACAGAGGTATGGTATTATGACAATTCTGATTACCCAAATGGTATTTTAGATTATAGTAAAGAAAATTTTTATCAAAATTCATGTGAAGGAATTGTGGAAGAGTATTCAACTAAGGAAGGAAATTCAGGTGTTGAAGATCGTTATGAATATGGTTATGAAGGGATTAATGAATGTTTGGATATTGAAAACCTAGACTTTAATCTAGCTATCTCTCCAAATCCATCAAATGATATTTTCAATATTACTAGTCCTATCTTCAAAACTGGAAATACTGAAATTTTAGTTTATTCTCTTAACGGAAATGTATTGTTACAAAAAAATGAAAATAGCCGATGTGAGTCAACTTCTTTAGATTTATCATTTCTTCCAACTGGTTTATATTTATTATATTTAAGGTGTGGAACTCATTTTGTTAAATCCAAAATTATAATAACTAAATAGTTTTTATTGAAAAATGAAAATTCAAATTATCATTTCTTTTTTGATCTTGTGTTTTTTCCAAAATGGATTTGGTCAAACAGAGCCTTTGCTGCAAAAGTATAAGCGTTTTAAAAATGATGGACCAGAGACAGATTTTTGGTTAAGCACAGAGAGAGAGTTTACTTATGATTTGAATAACAATCTCACTACTAGAATTTTAAAAGGATATTCTGGTCCGAATGAAATGGTATATTGGGAAGGTGGATTTTATAAATATGATGATAATAATCTACTTAAAAGATATACTTCAAGAAGATACAATCAGGATGTAGATTTATGGATTACCAATAGTTGGATAGAATATGAGCATGATCCAAATGGATGTCGAATTGAAGAAGTAACCTATTCAAATGTTGGAGGAGATATTACTAGAAGAGTCACTTACACTCGAAATGAAAATTGCCAAATTACCTCTGAGTTAATTGAATGGAGACCCAACGGGGTAGATCTTATTCCTAAGGAAATGTACACAAGGGAATATTATCCTGATGGAAAATCATATGATGAAAAATTTTATCGTCAAGCCTCCTCAGGAGATACAATGTATTTGGCTATAGAAACAGCAAATATCATTGGCGAAAATGAAAATATTTTGGAATCGCATCGAACAATTTTCACCACTACTCAAGATACTTTTTTTCATACCAAAACATTTTATGATTATGATGAATATGATTATGTGACTTTAAGCTCCAAATATTATAGAGATCAAAATGCTGACTCGTTTGAATTAAATCAGCAAAGGTTTTATTATAACCAATACGATGAAAATGGTTTCATGATTAGCAAAGAGACTGAACAATGGCATTATGATGATCCAAATGCTCCAGTTGAAAATTTATATTTTCGTCAAAAATTCATCTTTAAAAATAGCTGTGAAGGGATCAATGAAGAGTATACCGTACATCTCGGTGAAACCAACAAGGATGTGAGGTATGAATTTATTTATCAAGGGATCAATGAATGTCTTGATGTGGAAAGTTTGGATTTGAATATATCAATTTCTCCCAATCCATCTGACGGAGCAATTGAAATTAGTAGCCCCTTTTTTAAAACTGGGAATACTGATATTTTAGTTTTTGCAACTGACGGTAAAGTAATGTTAAAAAAAAATGAAAATAGCCGATGCGAATCTAGTTTTATTGATTTGACCTCAATGAAAAATGGTATTTATATTTTACAACTTCAAAATGGAGACCACTTTGTAAATGAAAAAATTGTAATCGTAAATTGAATTTTTAACTAAAAATCAAATCCCAACCAAAAGCAGCCACTTTAAATACCAACCAGATCATTAAGACAAAAAGCATGATCAATACGAATAAAATCGGTAAAATTACTCTCCAAATACTTCCTTGATATTCTCCTTCTCCATAGTGTTCTTTTAAGAGATTATAATTGCGTCTATTCGATTTAAAATATAAATCAAATATATCCCCAAAAAGCGGTACACTTCCCACCACAGTATCTAAAACAATATTGAGCAGCATTTTTGCCAAAACCTGTCCGCTTGCACCATATTTCGCCATCGTCAAAACCAAACCTCCTGAAAACATAAAGCTTATTAAGTCACCAGCATAAGGAACTAGACCGATGATGAAATCTAGACCAAAAGTGGTTTGAGTGCCAGGAATTCGAAATTGGGAATCTAATAACTTTGAAAAATTATCAAGACCTCTAAGTTCCACAGGAGAGGAGTTTTTTTCTTCCATTTTGTAGTTTTTGATAAAAAAGCAAAACTATAATTTAGTTTATAGAAAACAGCTTTTTACTAATTGAAATTTTATTAAACGTTTTTACTCATTTGAAATTTTCTGCATTTAATAATTTTGAAAATCTGACATAAAAGTGAATATCAAAACCAGAAATTACTTCATTAAATATTCTATTTTTGCGACATGAATTTACAAAATGATCTTATACTCAGAACAGCTCGTGGAGAGAAAGTCGAGCGACCACCAGTTTGGTTAATGCGTCAAGCTGGTAGAATTTTACCTCAATATCGAGCATTGAGAGGTAAGCTTTCAGGATTTAAAGAATTGGTGGAAACACCAGATTTAGCAGCCGAAGTTACCATCCAACCAGTTGATGAATTAGGGGTGGATGCAGCTATTATTTTCTCAGATATTTTGGTGATTCCTGAAGCAATGGGATTAACATATGAAATGGTAGAAAAGAAGGGGCCATGGTTTCCTAAAACGATTGAATCCTTAAATGATGTCGAGAAATTAGGTTCAGGAGAAAATGTAATCGGAGAATTGCAATATGTTTTTGATGCACTTTCGGTTACGAAAAAAGAATTGAATGGGAGAGTTCCATTGATTGGTTTTGCAGGAGCTCCTTGGACGATATTTTCATACATGTTAGAAGGTTCCGGAAGCAAGACTTTTTCGAAGGCTCGGAAGTTCTTATACCAAAATCCAACCGCTGCTCATTTGTTATTAGATAAAATTACTGATACAACTATTGCTTACTTAAAGCAAAAAGTTCGTTCAGGAGCGAATATGATTCAAGTTTTTGATTCATGGGCAGGAATTTTACCGCCTTACCAATATTCAGAATTTGCAGTTCCTTATATCAAGAAAATCGTTGATTCAATTGAAGATGTTCCGGTGATTGTTTTTGCTAAAGGAGCTTGGTTTGCAATGGATGAATTATCAAAGTTGGACTGCCAAGTATTAGGTGTTGATTGGAACACAAAAGTGAGCGATTTAAGGGGGAAATTAGATGTAAAACAAGTGTTACAAGGGAATTTAGATCCATGTATGTTGTACTCTTCTGAAGAAAATGTTCGAGAAGCCACTTTGAAAATGTTGAATGATTTTGGAGGAAAACATATTGCAAATTTAGGTCATGGAGTTTATCCTGACACACCACTTAATAATGTTAAAACTTTTGTAAATACAGTAAAAAACTATTCCTACTAGTTTCTAAGATATTTTTCAATTTAAATTTCTTAATTCTATTCTTCTTTTTGTGGTATATTTTATATATTTGAGAAGAAGATAATGTGTAAAACGGCTTATTTAAAGATTCTGTTTTAATTGTCTTCGTTTAATATTAAAACAGGTTCTTTAAATAGTCTTCTTTTTCAAAGCATATTTAATGCTATTCCTTCTAATACCTCTCTACTTTTTCTATCAAAAGACGGAATTAATATTTATTCACCCATAACCAATAACCAATATGAAAACCCAATTCCATCCTATCTTTTTTATCTATTAAACTAGTTTTTTAGAAGTGTTGTGATTCTAAATTATGGAGTTTAACCTAACTAATAAGCCCAAGGGATCCCTTTTCAATTGTCAATAGTTCGAACTTGTCAATTTTTCTAGACAAGTAAAATTGCCTTAAATGATCAATGATAATATTGATGATAATAATAATCCTATGACTTTCCAAAAATAGGACTGCTCTTAAAGCTCAAAAATAGAGTAGGCTTATAATATTTTATTAAATCTAAAAAACCTTTAAAAATGAAATTAGAACAGAATTATTACTTGCCAGGAGTTGTAAAACTCTTTACATTTATTTTACTCGGATTTTTCCTCATGCCTCACAATGCTGAAGCCTCACATTTCAGATATGGGAAGGTTACTTGGAAAACAATAGGAACAAATACTGCTGAGTTCACTATAATCGCTTCCTGGAGAAGAACTGGTAATGCAGGAGCAGGTCCTTGGACAGGACCTGGTGGTTTACCAGGAGTAGGAGATATTATTACTGAAAATCAGGGAGCTACTAGGTTTTATTATGGAGATGGGAATTCTACACCTACCTTACAATTCTTAATTACAGCAATTAACATTGATGAGAATATTATGACGGGAGTAGCATTGCAACCAGGCACTAACGACCCGAACATAATATATACTTATCCTTCACCTCTTAATGGAGGATCTCCATGGGTTGCAAAACTTAATTCCTGCTGCCGAATAGGTGGTTTACAAAACGCTTCGGGTAATTCTTATTCCGTTGAGACAGAAGTACGTTTTGATATAGCGAATGACTCTCCTGAAAGCAGTTTAACACCTATTGTTAATGTTCCACAGAATTTGATATATACATTTCAGGTTCCGGCTTCTGATCCGAATGGAGATGCTTTAAGCTATAGATTTGCCACATCGGTTGAGAGTGGAATTAACGATCCTATTGGTCCAATTGGTGGGGTTGATGCTCCAAATGCTCCGTCCATCGACGCTACAACTGGAGAAATAACCTGGAATACTAATGGAACATCGCCAGGACAACTATACACCCTTCAAGTAATTGTTGAGGAATCAAGATCTGGAAACCTTATAGGTCGTATAGGAATTGATATTCAACTACGAATTGTTGCTTTCGTTGGAACTGCTCCAACTTGTTCTTTCTCTCCATCTGGTCCATATGTAACTAATATTAACGTGCCGATTACATTTACGCTTACAGGTAATGATGTTGATGCAGGAGATATATTGACTTTAAACGCAGGAGCTCTTCCAGTAGGTGCAACAATGTCTCCTAGTTTACCTACATCAGGTTCTGATGGTGTTTCTTCTACTTTTAGTTGGACACCTACGGCTTCTCAGGTAGGTACACAATTAATTTCATTTTTTGTCAATGATCAAACTGGACTTCAATCCATATGCAATGTTTCGGTTGAGGTTTTAAGTTGTACTGATTCTGATGGAGATACAGTTTGTGACCCGGATGATAATTGTATAAATGTTTCGAATACAGATCAGTCTGATGTCGATGGTGATAATTTGGGTGATGTTTGTGACAATTGTCCAAATGATTCAAATGCAGATCAAGCTGATGATGATGGAGATGGATTAGGTGATGTATGTGACAACTGTCCAAATGATCCAAATGCAGATCAAGTTGATGATGATGGAGATGGACTAGGAGATGTATGTGATAACTGTCCAAATGATGCTAACCCAGATCAAGCAGATTCTGATTGTGATGGAGTAGGTGATGCTTGTGATGTCTGTCCAGGAGGTGATGATTCAGTAGATAACAATAATGATGGAATGCCTGATTGTAAATATCCTCCTTCATTTGTTGATATTATTGAAGATTGGAAGTGTGGAAATGGAAATAACACCAATAACAAAGTATGGGTATGTCATGTTCCTCCTGGTAATCCTGGAAATGCACATTCTATCTGTGTAAGTCCTAATGCCATTGCTGCTCATGTTCCTTTACATGGTGGAGACTATCTTGGCCCATGCGGAAATGTATCTTGTGACCCTTATTATTTTAATACAATTCCTAATGGGAGTAATATTTCGGTAAATAAAACAGGAGATATTGAGTTAGAAATATTCCCTAACCCTGCGGTTGATAAGATTAATATCCAACTATATGGACCTGAGCTAGTCAATGCACAATTATTTATTTTTGATAACCTAGGTAGAGTAGTTTTCCAACAAAGAATGCAGCAGAACCAAACTAATTTTGAAATAGATTTATCAAAAAATAGATACAAAAAAGGAGTATATTTCGTATCTATGATTTCTGATGGACAATCCATTGCTAAGCGATTAGTTATAACAAAGTAGAAAGTTAAATATGATTAAATAGAAATTTAACACTTGAGAATTGGTTTAAATTTTAAACATGCTTTTAAGAGTTAATGAAAAACTATAATCAATAATTAAGCTCCCTAATTTCTTTTGTTCCTGTTAATTGACAAAGAAGTTGGGGAGTTTTCTTTTATAATCATCTTTTTAACAATGTTAAATCTTTTGTAAAAACTGTTAAAAGCTATTCTTACTAGTTTAATTTATTTAGTTTCAAAGTAAGTTTTAACTAAAAAATAAGAAATGAAATTCATTATTACAACTCTTTTAGTTTGTTCTCAACTTTCAGCTATTTCTCAGACTAAAGAGGATTTTTTGACCTGCTTCGAAATAATTACTGAGCATGATGATTTCCAACCTGCTTTTGAGAATAGAGGAATTACTGGAGAAAGTTTAATTATTACCTCAAACCATAGATTATCAATAACATCTAATAAATTCGAAAAAATAAGGCAATCACTAACAAGTGATGATTTTTTTGATTTTAGAGAAAGAATCAAGGTAATTCAAGGAGATGATGAAACGGTAAAAAATCAAGGTTATGATCCTATGCATCTCTTAAGATTTAATTTCGTTGAGGGAAATGGCATTATCGTTTTTTCTCTCAGCACAGTAGTTGAGAATCAAAACTTAATGTATAATTGGAATTATAAATTTGCAAAAGAAGAGGATGAGTGGTTGTTGGTGGGTAAAAACGTCATCAAAACCAAGGTGAGATAATTGAATTTTAGTTGTAATCAATCCATTGACTTTTTTCTTATTTCATTGATTTATCTATATTTGCGTTGTGAGATGAGTTCCAGTAAACAATTTTACTTTCTCACCTGTTAAACAACACCAACCTAAGGGTTTATATTTACAAACGAATTGAAATAATTTAACATGTAGTAAAAGCTACATATAAAAATATTTCTATACTTTAATCTACTAAAAATCAATAGTTTATGGGATGGTTTAGGAGGCTAAAAGACGGAATTACCACTAAGACGGTAAACAAAAAAGATACTCCAGATGGTGTGTGGTATAAGTGTAAAAAGTGCAAAGAAGCGAGTACAACAAAGGAATTCAAAGAAAATTTTTACAAATGTCCAAAGTGCAATGCTCATGCGAGAATTGGCTCAGAGGATTATTTTGAATTAATTTTTGATGGAAAATATACAGAGTTATTCGAGGATTTAGTTTCTAAGGACTTTTTAAATTTTACAGATTTAAAACCTTATGATCAACGACTCGAAGCTGCCAGGAAGAAAACGGATTTGACTGACGCAATGGTAGTTGCAACTGGTAAAGTCAGTAAAAAACCTTTGACTATTGCGGCAATGGATTTCTCTTTTATTGGTGGATCTATGGGATCAGTTGTTGGGGAAAAAATTGCGAAAGCTATCGATTACTCTATTGAAAATCGAACTGCTTTTATGATTATTTCAAAATCAGGAGGTGCTCGGATGATGGAGTCAGCATTTTCTTTAATGCAAATGGCAAAAACTTCTGTGAAATTAACTCAATTGGCTGAAGCAAAATTACCTTATTTTTCATTTATGACAGATCCAACAACTGGGGGAGTAACAGCTTCTTTCGCAATGTTGGGAGATATTAATTTTGCTGAACCTGAAGCTTTAATTGGCTTTGCAGGACCTCGTGTAATTCGAGAAACAATCAAGCAAGATCTTCCTGAAGGATTCCAAACTTCAGAGTTTCTGTTGGAGCATGGATTCCTTGATTTCATTGTTGATCGAAAAGATTTGAAAGCAAAAATAGGCGATTTAGTTTCCTATTTTTAGGATAAATATACAATTAGAAAAGCCCTTCCAAAATTACTTTGGAAGGGCTTTTTTGATATTTTTGACGCTGACTTTTTCTATGTTTTCCCTCTTTGAATTTTTCCGTTGGAAAAATCGAAACATAATGAGTCATAAAAAGTCAGCGTCAAAAAAAATCACTCCTCAATCACTACAAAACTCTTCTCCAAAGGATCAAAAACATCTTTCAACGTATCCAAATATGCTTCCCCATGCTTCATATAAAAAGCCATGAAATTATCTTTTCGTTCTTGCAATCCATTCAAAGGAAACAGTTTTTCTTTGAGTTTTCGAAGTTGATTAATTGAAGTTTCATGTTTCTGTTTCTCAGCTCGCATCACTCGACCTTCAAGATTTTCCAAACTTTTGATTTGCTTGGCAGCTTCCGCTAAAACCGTTTTTCCTAAACTAGCATCAACTTCAATAGTCTTATTTTTTACTCTTTCAAAAATTGCTTGTAATTCTAATTTCTCTTCAGCAAAATTCAATTCTCCCTCAGAATTATCTTTTACAAATATTTTTATCAACTCCTCGGTTTCAAGAAAAAGACCAGTCGAAGTCATTCCCAATTTATCAATTTTTTTCTTCGTTCCTTTATCAACCCAAACTGCTGAATTTCTTCTAATTAACATTGGAAAATTGAGGTTAAAGTGCTCAAACTGAGATTTTCTTTCTAACCAATAGGCTAATTCTCCTCCACCTCCAATATATGCCAAATTGGGTAAAATCAACTCTTGATAAAGCGGTCGCATAATTACGTTAGGTGAAAAATGCTCCGGATGATTTTCTATCTCTTTTTCTAATTCTTCCTTAGAAAAAGAAATATCAGTATTTAATACTTGATATCGATTATCTTCAAAAACAATTCGCTCCCGAATTTGAGGATTGAGATAAAAGAAATTTATGTCTCTAGGTGCAGCTTGAGTTTTAAATCCAGCTTCGTTTAATTTTTCAGCAGTTGCATCTACAAAAGGTTTGGAAGCTTGATTAAAAATTTCATCCTTAATTATTGGGATAAATTCTCTTTTTAGATCTGCTTGATTCATATTTAAACAAACCAAACCATCCTTCCCAAATAACTCATTTACAAGAGATAGGGCTGCATCCGAATAAGTGTCAAATTTAGTATGACATCGCTCCATCAAATCATAAATTGCTTTTGAATTTTCAGAGTCTCCAAGGATATCTTTTAGTTCAGCTAATACATTATTTAGACTAGATGTTTTCATCGCGCCTACAGAACCTTTCTCATCATTTTCCCAAATCAATTGTTTGGAAAATAAATTCACATGATTCATCTCTTCAAAATCATGATCTTCACCTCCTGTTACAAATACTGGAACAAATTGATAATCAGGTAAATACGTATTTAGCTTTTTCGCCAAATTAAGGGTGGAAATGATTTTATAGATATAGTAAAGTGGACCTGTAAAAAGGCTGGGTTGATGAGCTGTGACAATCGTAAAAGTATTTTGTTCATTCAACTTATCAATATTAGACTTCACATTTTCATGCAAACCTAATTTTGAATATTGTTGTAACAATGCTTTTACAAGTACTTCTCGATTAGTATTATCTTTCTTTTTATCTTCAATTATTTGAGCAAAAGAATCATAATCTGTGGAATATTTGTAAAAGGGTTTTAAAGCTTCATCTTCACGAGCATAGGCTTTATCTCTTGAAGAAACTTGAGGCACTTCTGCGTACGGAATTAAGGTAACTTTTACGTCCAACTTGTTTTTAATTTCAGGTTCGATTGTCATGTTTTTTTATTTTCTCAAAAGATGATTTTTTCACTATATTTGGCGACCACATGAGTAGTCAATTTTATTAATACAAATTTACTCTAGCAAAACTAAAAACAACAATTTTACTAAATTGTTTTTAGTTAAACATTTTCAAATTTTTTGAATAAAAAAATCAACTTCTCAATATGTATATTCTTTCATTAGATCAAGGAACCACAAGTTCGCGAGCTATTATTTTTGATAAAAAAAGTAATATAGTTGCAGTTGAACAACAAGAGTTTACACAATATTTTCCTAAGAGTGGATGGGTCGAACATGATGCCAATGAAATATGGGCTTCTCAATTGCAAGTGGCTCAAAATGTTTTGAAAAAGAACAATATCAATCCTGAAAAAATTTCTGCGATTGGAATCACTAATCAAAGAGAGACAACTTTGGTTTGGGATAAAAATACAGGAGAACCTATTCATAATGCTATAGTTTGGCAAGATCGAAGAACAGCTCCTTTTTGTGATAAATTAAAAAAGCAAGGATTCGAAAGCTATGTAAAAAAGAATACTGGTCTTGTGATTGATGCCTATTTTTCAGGAAGTAAAATCAAGTGGATTTTAGATAATGTAAAAGGTGCAAAGGCCAAAGCGAGAAAAGGAGATTTGCTTTTTGGTACAATGGATACTTGGTTAATTTGGAAATTGACAGGAGGCAAAGTTCATGTAACAGATTATTCCAATGCTTCCAGAACCATGATTTATAATATTAAAAATTTGGAATGGGATGCTAAAATGTTGAAGGCAATGAATATTCCAATGGAAATGTTGCCAGAGGTAAAACCTTCCAGTCAAGTATACGGAAATACATTGTTAGAATTATTTGGGAAAGAAATTCCAATAGCGGGAATTGCTGGAGATCAGCAAGCTGCATTGTTTGGTCAAGTTTGTCATCAAAAAGGAATGGCAAAAAATACTTATGGAACTGGATGTTTTATGTTGATGAATACTGGCGAAGAAATGGTTACTTCAAAATCAGGTTTACTCACCACAATTGCGTGGGGAATTGATGGGAAAGTTACCTATGCTTTGGAAGGAAGTGTTTTTGTTGCTGGAGCTGCCATTCAATGGTTGAGAGATGGATTAAAAATCTTGGATGATTCTCCTGATTCTGAATATTTAGCTTCAAAAGTTGAGGATACAGGTGGTGTAGTTGTAGTGCCTGCATTTGCAGGTTTGGGAGCACCTTATTGGGATATGTATGCAAGAGGTGCAATTTTTGGCTTGAGTCGCGGGACAACGAAAGCACATATTATTCGAGCCACTTTAGAATCTTTGGCTTATCAGGTAAAAGATGTTTTGGATGCCATGGAAAAAGATTCAAAAGTTAAGTTAAAAACTTTGCGAGTTGATGGGGGGGCTTCTGCCAATGATTTGTTGATGCAATTTCAATCAGATATGTTAGATACCAATGTGGAGCGTCCAAAGGTAATTGAAACAACTGCTTTAGGTGCTGCGTATTTAGCTGGTTTGGCTGTCGGTTTTTGGAAAAAAAGTGATATTCAGAAGAGCTGGCAATTGGATAAGAAGTTTGTTGCTGAAATGGATGTGAAAGAAAGGAGAGGGAAATATAGGAATTGGAAGAAGGCGGTGAAGAGATCAATGGGGTGGGAGAAGTAACCCCCGACCCCTAAAGGGGAGTTTTGGATTTCCTTTCAAAGTTGATTTGTTTTATTTTTTTGAATTTATATTATTAATTAAAGCTGGTGGATGTTAAGTTATATTTTTAGAAAATCTGCTTACGGAATCGTTGTACTATTTTTGGTAGTGCTGACGATTTCCTCGATTATATATTTATCTCCAGTTGATCCTGCGGCATTAACTCAAGGTCAACGAACGGATACTCAGACCATTGAAGCAGTCCAAAAAGAATATGGATTAGACCAACCTTTGCATGTCCAGTTAGGAAAATATTTAAGAGATATTTCACCAATTGATATTTTACTTAACAATAATATTACAAAAGAGAAATATAGTTTTATCCCTCTAATTCCAGTTGGAGGTGGAAATTATTTTTCCATCAAGAAACCATTCCTCCGAACTTCTTATCAAACTGGTGAACGCGTAAGTGTAATGTTAGGAAAAGCCATACCTCAAACTATTGTCCTTGCATTTTCCGCTATTTTGTTAGCATGTATCATTGGAATATTTTTGGGTGTGATGGCTGCTCTGAGAAAAAATAGTTGGTTGGATAGCACGGCAATTGTCACTTCTGTGATGGGGTATTCTTTACCAAGTTATGTTTCAGCCATTTTATTAGCCTTGGTTTTTGGATACTATTTACAAGCTTGGACCGGACTAAATGTGCAAGGAAGTTTATTTGGAATAGATGATTTTGGAGATGAAAAAATATTTTGGAAAAATTTAATTCTTCCAGCCCTTGCATTAGGAATTCGTCCGATTGGAATTATTACTCAGTTGACTCGTAGTTCAATGTTGGATGTTTTATCTCAAGACTATATTCGAACAGCTAAAGCAAAAGGATTGTCTAAAGCAAAAGTTATTTTTAAACATGGATTAAGAAATGCTTTGAATCCTGTAGTAACAGCTGTTTCTGGTTGGTTTGCAGCTTTATTGGCGGGTGCATTTTTTGTGGAGAATGTTTTTAGCTACAATGGTTTAGGAAAAATTACTGTTGACGCATTATTGACCAGAGATATTCCTGTGGTTCTTGGAGCGATATTATTTACTGCTTTTTTATTTGTGATAATAAATCTATTGGTAGATATATTATATACGTTTTTAGATCCAAGAGTCAAGTTGAGTTAAACCCCCAGCCCCTAAAGGGGAGCTTTTTTCAAATATGCCTTGGCATTTGAAAAAGCTCACCACTACTCGTTTTACGTTTACTATTCGATTATAAAAAAATGGACTTTGAAATTATATTTCAAAGTCCATTTTTTTATATTACAGATATCGTCAATCAAATCATGATTAACTTTTTCAAATGCCAAAGGCATATTTGAAAAAGGCTCCCCTTTAGGGGCTGGGGGTTATCTTATACCCAATACCCTTAACGGTTTTTATAATTTCAGAACCAACTTTCTCTCGCAATTTACTGATATGAACATCAATGGTTCGATTTCCAACAATAACATTTGAACCCCAAACTTTTCTATAAATTTCTTCTCTTCCAAATACTTTCCCAGGTTTTTGAGCAAGTAACCATAGGATATCAAATTCCTTTTTAGCGAGGTCTATTTTTTCTCCAGATTTGAACACTTCAAATCTTTCTTTGTCAATTGATAAAACTCCGATTTGAAGATTGGTAGAAGATTCTGATCCATTTTCATTATTTCCTAATCTTCGTAACAATGCTTTTACACGGGAAATTAACAATCTAGGACGAATAGGTTTTTGGATATAGTCATCAGCTCCAGCTTCAAGTCCAGCGATTTGGGAATATTCTTCACCTCGAGCAGAAAGAAATGTAATTATAGTATTTTTTAATTCTGGTATTTCACGAAGTTTATGGCAAGTTTCTACACCATCCATCTCAGGCATCATGACATCTAAAATAATTAAATGAGGAATTTCCTTTTCTGCCATCTTAATACCATCCAAACCATTTTCGGCGGTAAATACCTGATAATCTTCTTTCAATAAATTGTATTTCAAGAAAGATAAGATATCAGGTTCATCGTCCACTAATAAAATTTTAATTGGAGTCATTATATCATATATTTTCTTAGGCGTTGCCGTCTCTAATAAGTTTTCCATTTGATAAAAATAGTAGATTTCCATTTTGGAAGGAAACGGTTGGGTTAGACTTAAACATAAGTTAACTTCAAATTAACTTTGAAAATGAATTTCTTAACACAAAGTTTACAATGCTGATAGTTTATTTTTTCAGATTAAATTTTTGTAAAAAAAAGCTTGAAATGTAAATCTATAGTAAAGGAAAATGCTTCCTTTTTCCCTCATATTTTACTGTAAGTTATTCTCCCATTCATTACCTATTAATCTTACCAATATAATTTTGTCACATAATTTATTTCGAAGAACTATTTAAAAATTAAACTTTCAAACATTTAAAATTATGTGTAAGAATTTCTACGCTTTATTTACATTTTTATTCCTAACCTTAGGAAATCTAACTGCTCAAATTACTATTGGTGATGGTGATTTAGTGGCAGGTGAAACGTATAATTGGACAAATGATAATGAGTACATTCTGGATGGATATGTATATTTGGAAGCAGGTGGTGTATTAAATATAGAGGCTGGTACTGTTATAAAAGGAATGGAAGTTCCTTCTACAGCTGATGCCGCTTCTGCTTTAATTATAACAAGAGATGCTCAAATCTTTGCACAAGGAACAGCTAGTCAACCTATTGTCTTTACATCAACTGCTGACGATGGAAATTTGAATGAATCAGATAATGGATTTTGGGGAGGATTGATTGTTCTTGGAAATGGAACAGTTGCTCGGCCTGGTGGATCTGATTTTATTGAAGGGATACCTAATGAATCAAGAACAGAATTTGGAGGAGGAGCAGCTCCTAATGACACAGAAAGTTCAGGTATATTAAGATATATTTCTATTCGACATGGTGGAGCAGAATTAGCTCCTGGTTCTGAAATTAATGGCTTAACATTAGGTGCAGTTGGTTCTGGAACTGAAGTTGACTATGTTGAAATATTTGCTAATTCTGATGACGGAGTTGAATTCTTTGGAGGAACAGTTGGGGTAAAACATTTAGTTTCTGCTTTTTGCGGTGATGATGGAACTGATTATGATTTTGGTTGGAGAGGAAAAGGCCAATATTGGTTTATGATCCAAAGAGATGATGAAGGTGGAAACGGAGGAGAGCATGATGGAGCAAAACCTGATGGAGAAGCACCATTTTCAAACCCAACTATTTATAATGCAACTTATATCGGTTCAGGTGCTAATAGTGGACAAGCTGATAATGAGTTTGCCTTATTGTTTAGAGATAATGCAGGAGGGACTTATGCGAATTCTATTTTTACTGACTTCGCTGACAAAGCATTAAGCATTGAAGATTTAGCTCCAGGAGAAGGAGATTCTTACCAAAATTTAACTAATGGTTCTGGCGATCTAGTTTTGAAAAATAACCTTTGGTTTGGTTTCGGAGCAGGTTCTACATTAGCTGATATTGTCGATACTTATTCAGGAGGAGATGATCCAGATGCTTCTGAAGTTATAGCCAGTTTAGGTAATAATGTCAACCAATTAGCTGATCCTTCTATTGCTGGGATTTCTCGAACTGCTGATGGTCAATTAGATCCAAGGTTAAATGCTGGTAGTCCTGGATTAACTACAGGTGCAACTCCAACTGATGATTTCTTTGATAATGTATTTTATCATGGTGCTTTTGACAATTCTAACAACTGGGCATTAGGTTGGACCGCTTTGGATGAAAAAGGATATTTCGGAGACTTGGTAACTCCAATTCAAGGACAAACAATCTGTGTAAAAGATGGTGACTTAATTGGTGGCCAAACTTATTTCTGGACAAAAGAAAATACTTACTGCCTTGATGGATATGTATATTTAGAAGCGGGTGGTGTTTTAAATATCGAAGCTGGAACTACTATTTATGGAATGGAATCTCCAACTACAAATGATGCAGCATCAGCTTTAATCATAGCAAAAGATGCTCAAATATTTGCAGAAGGGACATCTGCTAATCCAATTATTTTTACCGCTGAAGCTGTTGTGGATGGAACAATTACTCCAGATGAAACAGTCAACGGACTTTGGGGAGGATTGGTTGTTTTAGGAAATGGAACAGTTGCTCGACCTGGTGGATCTGATTTCATTGAAGGTATTCCAAATGAATCTCGAACAGAATTTGGAGGAGGAACTTCACCAAATGATACTGAAAGTTCTGGGGTATTAAAATATATTTCTATTCGACATGGAGGAGCTGAGCTAGCCCCTGGATCTGAAATTAATGGATTGACGTTAGGAGCTGTTGGTTCAGGAACTGAGATCGATTATGTTGAAATTTATGCAAATTCTGATGATGGAATCGAATGGTTTGGAGGAACTGTAGGAGTAAAACATTTGGTTTCTGCTTTCTGTGGAGATGATGGAATGGATTATGATTTTGGTTGGAGAGGAAAAGGACAATTCTGGTTTATGATTCAAGGAGAAGATGAAGGAGGAAACGGAGGAGAGCATGATGGAGCAAAACCAGATGGAGAAGCACCATTTTCAAAACCAACTATCTACAATGCAACTTACATCGGATCAGGTGCAAATAGTGGAAATGTTGACAATGAATTCGCCCTTTTATTTAGAGATAATGCAGGTGGAACTTATGGTAATTCAATCTTTACAGATTTTTATGACAAAGCAATTAGTATCGAAGATTTAGCTCCAGGAGAAGGTGATTCTCATCAAAACTTATTGAATAGTGATTTGAATTTGTTGAATAATATTTGGTATGAGTTCGGTGCGGGTACATCTTTAGAAGATATTGTTGACACTTACTCAGGAGGAGATGATCCAGATGCTTCAGATGTAATTGCACATTTAACAAATAATAACAATACTCTTGTAAATCCAGAAGTTTGTCAAATTAGTAGAACAACTGATGGTGGTTTGAATCCAATCCTTTCTGCTAATAGTCCTGCAGCTAACAATGCTGGATCTCCTGCCGATCCTTTCTTTACAGACGTTTCATATAGTGGTGCATTCAACCAAGGATTTAATTGGGCAGCTGGATGGACAGCGCTTTCAGCTTATGGACACTTTGGAAATGATTGTGATTTTGATGTAGCAACGGAAGATTTATTTGCAACTAATAAGGGATTTATCTTAAATCAAAATACTCCAAATCCAGCTGTTGATTTGACTTCTTTCGAATTTGTCATTCCAACAAAATCTGACTTGACAATTGAAGTTTACAATTTAAACGGACAATTGATGACTACCTTATTGAACGAGGAAGTACAAGAAGGAACTCACAATGTAGAATTGAATGTAACAAATTTTGCCAACGGAACTTACTTCGTAACATTAAGATCTGATTCAGTTGTTTTAACTCGAAAAATGACTGTTTTAAAATAAAACTTTTGGGTGGGATCTTTTCCCACCCATTTTTATATCTCTTTTCTGTAATGTAAAAAAGATGTAAACTCAATCTCTTAATTTTTAACGAATATTTTACAGAAGGTTAATGCAAAATTCCGACCTTTTACAAAATTTACTCTCAAATTTGCATTGTAAATGATAAGATACAAAACATTATTCCTTACAGCTAACATTTTTATTATTGAAATTTTTAAGTTAACAGTTTAAATCAAAGTGCAATTATGAAAAATTACATTTTCAAATTAGGAACATTATCCTTCCTTTTTGTTATGCTTTCTTTCACTTCTATCTTTTCTCAAGGAACCATTTCAGGTACTGTATTAGACAAAGAATCTAGCGAGACGATGATCAGCGCAACAGTATTAGTGGAAGGTACAGATGTAGGTGAAGTGACTGATTTTGATGGGAAATATCAAATTAAAATAGAGCCAGGAACTTATACTTTAGTTTTTTCTTATGTAGGATATCCAGAAATGAAGATTGAAGGAGTAGAAGTAAAAGATGGAGAAGTAACAGTTATAGATGCATTACTTACGATGGACAAAACTGGAGTTCAAATTGAAGAAATTGTGGTTAAAGCGGAAGCAATAAAAACATCAGAAAATGCTGTTTTGGTAACGATGCTAAATGCTAATCGATTTACTGATGGAATCTCTCAAGGTGAGATGGCGAAACAAAATATTAGTAGCGCAGATCAAGCTGTAGCCAAAGTAGTTGGAGTTTCTGTTGCAGATGGAAGTGTAGTTGTTCGTGGATTGGGAGATAGATATTCAACTGCTCAATTAAATGGTGCATCTATTCCAAGTGCAAATCCTTATAAAAATAGTGTGAACTTAGATTTAATTCCTACGGGACTTTTATCTAATATCATCACTTCCAAAACATTTACTCCTGATCAACCTGGAACTTTTACTGGAGGAAATGTAAATATTGAAACTAAAAGTTTTCCAGAAACTAAGAGTTTTAAAATTTCACTTTCTACAGGATACAATACACAATCATCTTTTCAAAATAATTTTCTAACACATGATGGTGGAAATTTAGATTGGTTAGGTTATGATGATGGATACCGATCTAGATCTTCTTTATACGATGATGAAAATTATGCTGATGCACTTTTGAGAAGTGCTGGAACGAAGGCAAGAAATGATGATGCTATGGCAGCTCAAGTAGAAGAATTGTATGATGCTACTTTGACGAATATGGTTCCTACAACTACGACTTCACCAATGAATCATGGAATAGGATTTTCCTTTGGAAATCAATATGAACTTGGAGGAAGAGATTTAGGTGTAATTCTTTCTGCTAATTATTCCAGAACTTATAGACATTATGATGCTGGTTTGAGAAATTATGCTTTGGAATCTACTACTTCTCAGAACTTAAATCAAAACTTTAACTTGGCAGGTACGACAAGTATTGAAAGTCCAACAGTAGGTGGAATGGTAGGTTTGTCTTATAAAATTAACCCATCAAATAGAATTTCTTTCAATACACTTTATAACCATTCAGCAGATAAAAGTACAAGATCATTTTCAGGAGAACACAATACTTACCAAGTTACTTTACCAGAGGTTTTTGAATTTAGAGAATTGTATTGGTTAGAAAGATCATTGATTAATAATATGTTATTGGGCGAGCATTCATTTGGTTCTGATGGTGCAAAATTAGAATGGGTAGCAAGTGCCTCTGTTGCAACACAAAGTGAGCCTGAGTTAAGATATTTTGGAAATGAATTCGATCCTAGAGATTTGGATGATCCAACTGATGATAGATATGCTATCCGGGCACCATCTGAATACGATTATCCTAATCACTTTTTCAGAGAACTACGTGATGAGCAATATGAATTAAAAGTGGATTACACCCTTCCTATTTTGAAAAACTTAAGCAAAGGAAATAAAGTAAAAGTTGGAGCTCTATATTCTAAAAAAGATAGAACTTTTGACGAGAAACGATATTCAGTTCAAGAGAGGAGTGCTGAAAACTATGATGGAGATGCAGCTGTTTTCTTTGGTGATGATAATAGTGGAGTTATTGAAAAAGATGCAAATGACAGAAATGTTATTGGAAATTACATTGTTGATGATACTCGGGCTTCTAACTCTTATATTGGATCAGAAGAAGTAATGGCAGCCTATGCAATGGGTACAATAAAGCCAGTAGAAAAATTTGACATCGTGTTTGGAGCAAGAATTGAAAACGCTTCATTACCTGTTGAAAGTGCAGATTCACTTTACAAGGCTGAGAAATTAAGTGTCTTACCTTCCGTAAATTTAAGATATGCATTGCGTGAAAAAATGAACTTGAGAGCAGCTTTTACTCAAACTGTAGCGAGACCTAATTTAAGGGAGTTAGCTCCTTTCTCAAACTTTGATTTCCGAACTGGTGCTTTTATCGTTGGTAATCCACAATTGGAAATTACTTCTATTACTAATGCAGATTTAAGATGGGAATGGATGCCAAAAACTGGAGAGATCGTTGCCGTGAGTACATATTTCAAATCATTTCAGAACCCAATCGTTTTGGTTAATTTAGGAAAATCTAACCCTGAATTTCAATACCAAAATGTAGATGAGGCAAGTGTGTATGGAGTAGAATTGGAATACAGAAAGAACTTAGGATTTATTTCTCCAGCATTGAATAACTTCAAATGGGGAGCCAACTTATCATACATATATTCTGAGGTTGACATTGATCCAGAAGAGTTAGCTGATATCCGATCAATTAATCCTGAGGCAAGTGATAAAAGAACTTTTTTCAATCAGTCACCTTATATTATAAATACAAATCTTGCTTACTCTAATTCTGAGAAAAATATTGATGCGACACTTTCCTTTAATATGTTTGGAGAACGGTTAGTGATTGTCGGACAAGAAGGAACTCCTGATATTTTTGAGCAAGCTAGACCACAATTGGATTTTACTATTTCTAAAAGATTTAAAGAAAATCTTTCAGTTAGATTATCAGCTAAAAACTTATTAGACCCAGAGTATAAACTTCAATCTTCCTTCAATGGGAATGATTACATCTATTCAAATTACAACTTAGGAAGAACTATATCTATGAGTCTTTCCTATACAATAAGATAAATAGTCTTGCACTAGATTATTTTGTTAGCTTTTGAAGCCTCGGTGAATCTATTTCTCCGAGGCTTTTTTGTTTTTAATTTCAAAGTCTTTGGTCATAATATTTAATAGATTTGTGCTAAACAAAATAGAATTGGTTTTATAAATTTGACGGTGGAAATTAACAACATAAAAAAGAAATAAAATGACAATTAAAATAGAATGGATAATAATAGTTTTTGTGTTTTTTTTCTCTCAACAATTTGCAAATGGGCAATCGAATCCAAGTGGAGAGTTTTTGCAAAAGGTTGGAAAATTAGATAGTCTATATTCAAAAACTCTGAAAGAAAACAGGAAGTTTTATGTTCAACTTCCTGCCAGTTATAACGAAAATAGTAACCAAAAATATCCAGTAGTTTTTATCATAGACGGTGAAGTCTTGCTACCTACGGTCAATAATGTTCAAAGTTTTTATAGCGGTGGATTTACCCCTGAAATGGTGTTAATAGGTATCTCTAATTCGAATAATAGGATAAGAGATTTGACAACTTCGAAGGTAGAAGAGTTGTACGGAATGCCGTTTAATGGAGAAAGTGGAGGAGCTAATAATTTTTGTAAATTCCTAGAATCTGAATTAATTCCTTTCATACAAAAGAAATATCCTGTAACTAATTTTAGAACATTAATTGGTCATTCTTATGGCGGATTGTTTGGGGTTTATTCTCTAATAAATCATCCAAATATATTTTCTAATTATGTAATTATTGATCCTAGTCTTAATTGGGATAATCAAAAATTATTAACTGAAGCAACAGAGAATCTCCAGAGTAATGACTATAAAGGCAAATCATTATTTATATCATTGAGTGGGCAACTACATATGCAAAATCCCGCGGTTACGATAGATAACGTGATGCAAGACACCACCGGATTTACATTGTTTGCGAGATCTAATATTGCCTTTTCAAATTTAGTAAAGCAAAACCAGAAAAATGGATTAACCTTTGAATGGAAATTTTATCCAAGAGATTTGCACGGTACTATTCCATTTCCATCAATAATGGATGGTTTGATATCTAACTTTGAATGGTTTCAAATGGAAAAAACCGATAAATTTAATCAGCCGAATACATCAAAATATGAATTGTTTGAGATAGTAGTTTATAGAGCCAATAAGCTAAAAAAATATTTTGGTTATTTGGTTCCACCGTATCCGGAAGACTTATTTAATGCGTTAGGCTACATGAGTTTAGATATGGGGCAACCTAGTAAGTCAAAAATGTTTTTTGAGTTTGCAATTAAATATTATCCGAATAGTGTAAATTCATACGATTCAATGGCAGATTATTATGAAAGAAATAATGATTATGAAAATGCCATAAAGTTCGTGACCAAAGCTTATGAAATTAGCAATGAAGAATACCATAAAGAACGAATTGAAAAATTGAAAGAAAAAAGAAAATAATGTAAGATACAATTGACATAATTTTCCTTTTCAGTTTCACATCTTGACTTCATTAACCTATTTTTGTCAGAATTAAACTAAAGAAAAAAATCAACCATGTTTACAAAAGAAACTTACGTTCAACGAAGAAATGCATTAAAAGAAAAAGTGGGTTCAGGATTAATCCTGTTGATGGGGAATGAGGAGACTCCAATGAATTACAAAGACAATACTTTTCGATTCAGGCAAGACAGCAATTTTTTATATTATATAGGTATCGACATTTATCATCAGGCAGCAATTATTGATGTTGATGAAAATAAAACGATCCTTTTTGGAGATGATTTATCAGTCGATTACATTGTTTGGATGGGGGCTCAACCAACGATGAAAGAACTAGCTGAGAAAACTGGAGCTGAAGAAACCCAGCCTTATAACAATATATCTACATTTTTAAAAGATTCTAAATCAAAAGGTCAAGAAATCCATTTCCTACCACCATATCGAACTGAGAATATGTTAAAAATGGAAGAATGGTTAGACATCCGAGTAAAGGATTTACCAAACCATACTTCTAAAAAATTAACCCAAGCAGTTATTTCTCAAAGATCAATTAAAACTTCTGAAGAAATCGCTCAAATGGAACATGCTGTTTCAATTACAAAAGAAATGCATGTTGCAGCTATGAGAGCCGCAAAAGAGGGGAGAAAGGAATACGATCTTGCTGGGATCGCTCATGGAATCGCCAAAGGTTGTGGAGGAGATTTGGCCTATCCAATTATTATGACTGTCAATGGTCAGACTTTGCATAACCATTATCATGGAAATACTTTGCAAAACGGACAATTAGTTCTAGGTGATTTTGGAGCTGAAAATGGAATGCACTATGCAGGTGACATCACTCGAACATTTCCAGTAGCGAAAACTTTTACCCAGAAGCAAAAGGAAATATATCAACTGGTTCTTGATGCAGAAGAAAATGCTATTCAAGCTTTAAAGCCAGGTGTAGCTTATAAAACAATACATTTACAAGCTGCTAAATATATGGCGGAAGGATTAAAATCATTAGGATTAATGAAAGGTGATATTGATGAAGCCGTAGCAGAAGGAGCACATGCATTATTTTTTCCGCATGGATTAGGTCATATGATTGGTTTGGATGTTCATGATATGGAAGACCTTGGAGAAGACCTAGTTGGTTATCGAGAAGGCTTGGAAAGAAGTACTCAATTTGGATTAAAATCACTAAGACTTGGAAAAGAATTAGAAGAAGGAAATGTATTAACAGTTGAACCTGGTCTTTATTTTATTCCAGAATTAATAGATCAATGGCAATCTGAGAATAAGTTTTCTAACTTTTTAGATTATGAAAAAATTAATACTTACAGAGATTTTGGAGGAATAAGAATTGAAGATGATTGTCTAGTTACAAAGGATGGTCACCAAGTATTAGGACCTAGAATCCCTAAAACGATAGAAGAAGTAGAAGCTGAAAGAAATCAGTAAAATAATTTTAAAAATTCTTACAATAAAAAACTGAGTTGGCTTTAATTGTCAATTCCGTTTTTTCTTTGAATTAGTTTCTTAAAACTTTAAGGCTAAAATCATCTATTGGAACCCTTTCGTTTTTATTAAAAAGCAAATGGGTTTTTTAACTCTCAGCATTTTTTTGATATATCTTCCTTTTTGTATTGATTAAAAAAATATGTTTCTTTGCATGCTGCACTAAAGTGTAATGAAGTATTGGGAAATTTTGTAATAAAAATGGAAACTTTCAATTCATATTATCGTAAAATATAAATTAAGATTTTTTGGCATAGTTATTGATTTAATAATCAGTCTAAAACCAATTAAACTTTTCTGTAATTTAAGTTCCTATAACTTAAATATAGTTTACTAAATCCCACGAACAATCCTTAAGAATATTCTCTTTTGGAAACATCACCTAGCTAACTTCCTGCATTTTATTAACCGAATGCTCACTTGATATCCAAGTGGAGTTAAACGACTTACAAAAAACAAACATTTATGATTCCTCAATTTCCTTTTCATAGGCAATTAGGTGAGTTCGATTGTGGAGTTTCCTGTCTTAAAATGATTATTGATTATTTTGGGAAAAAAATCTCCATTGAATCTCTTCAACACATTTTACCTTTACGTAAGGATGGTGTATCACTCAAAGACATTAGTGATGTAGCTGTCAGTATTGGTTTAAAAACCATGGGAGTAAAAGTCAGTTATGATCGACTTGTTGAAGAAATCCCTACACCTTGCATTGCTTTTTGGAAGCAACAACACTTTGTTGTTATTTATCATGCTAGTGAAGATTACGTTTGGATCGCTGACCCAGCATCTAGAGGTATTTATATCCAATCAAAAGAAACATTTTTAGAAGGGTGGATTTGTGATAAAAATAATCAGTCTGGTGTACTGTTATTATTTGAAACATCACCTGTATTTTTTGAATCTAAGATATCCCAAAATTTAGAGTTGAGTATTTAAACAAACTATGAGAAAATTTAAGTCAATCTAAATCAAAAAAGCAACGTTATTTGATGGCAGATAGTGCAAAACTATACTGCCATTTTTTTATTTTTGGATTTCAATTCAAATAGTAAAAAATATAATTTGAAATTATTTCCACATATTATGGCTAGAGTAGGAGGTGCCGCTTTTAAGCAAGTGGAGGCTTTGTCATTAGAGAAAATGACTGAGGTGAAAATAATTTTAGAAAAAGAAAGTGCTTTAAAATTTCAATTTGAAAAAGTAATTCAAGGTTTTGAATCCACTTATAGAGTTATCCAAGATTATAGACTGCGTTCAATTTTAAATAATGCGAAAAAGGATTTTCAAAATCAACGATTTTCATTTATTAGAAAATTAGAAAGGAATAATCAACTAGAATTTAAAGAATTACTGTTTCATATTTCCATCTATTCTGATTTGAAATTGGAGTTAGAAAATTTGAAAAGGGAGTTTGATTTGCTATTTAAAAAAGAGGAATTATTTCAATATTCATATCTCAAAGATTTTTTCCAGGTTCAATATTTTCAAAAAGGATTGCTTCAATCAAGTCATTCCTTATATCTCCAAAATCAAAAACTTAAATCGAAACCTCCAGAAGATTATAGGAAAAAAGAAAGACAAACTCTTCGAGCTTTGGCCCAATATTTTTATCGAATAGGGACTAAAACTTCACCTTTTAGTCATTTTACCACCTTGGATCTTTTGAGTGAAGAAGATGGTTTTTTTCAAAATGAGAACTTAGAAAATAGGAGCAGTTTATTCCAATTTAATAATTTCTTATTGGTTAAAATGAAAGCTCTTTTATTGAAAGAACCCACATTCTTTCGACAATTAAAATTGAAAGTTAATCCAACAATTTCGATTCGAAATGAGGAATTTCATTTTATAAAAAATTCTAAAAATGTTGAAACCATTCAACAAATAGAATACTCACAAATTTTAGAAGAACTTAGAAGTACAATTATTCCAAAAGAAGGAATAACATTTAGCTTGGTGGTCATAAAGCTATTGGACTTAGTGGAAGCAGACAAGGAGAGTTTAGAAAACTATTTGCATGAATTGCTTGAATTGGGATTTTTAGAATGGGATTGGGGCTTTTCAGGTTTGTCATTTGATTGGGAAAGTAAACTGCAAAAGCTGATTTTTTCTATGGAAAATTTTTCGAACAAAACTGAATGGAATATTTGCATAGAAAAAATGGTGAAGTTCAAAAATCAACTTGATGGAAGGGATCACGAGGGTCGTTATATTTATCAAAAAAACTTAATCCATGATCTTGAAAAAATCGGAATAGAAAATTTAATTCCAGAGTTATTGTTTTTTGAAGATGTACAAATAAGTACTTCAATTCAACTTCCAGAAAATGAAATTAGTCCTATCATTCAATCACTTGATTCATTGCTGCGAATGCTAGAACCTTTGATGGAAAATGAATTTAAAAATCGAATTTTGAATTGCTGGAATCAAAATTTTAAAAAAGAAGTATCAGTTTCCCTTCTTCATTTTTATGAAAGATTTTATCAAATACCTTTTGATGCTGCTGTCGCTAACACATTTTCAAAAAAGGAGAATGACATTCTTTTAGAAAAAATAAAAGTTGGAATTAAGGAAAGAGGTAAGATCGATGAAAATGGAAATCTTCATTTTTCATCAAAAGATTTAAGAGATATTTTTCCGAAGGAAAATAAAAACAGTTTAAGTCGGTATAGTGGACTTTTCCAGTTTTTTAAAAATGAAGGGGAAGTAAAAGCGGTAATAAATGGTTTGACACCAGGTTATGGAAAATTGTTTGGGAGATTTTTGCCATTATTTGACAAGGAAATAACAATACATTTACAAAAATGGAATATTGAAAATAAAGTAGATTTTATATGGGTAGAAAATGTAGATGCCTCTGTTTTTAATGCGAATTTACATCCTTCACTTTTGGAATTTGAAATAAGAAATTCTAGGAGTCAAAATAATTTATCCACCGAGAAGCAAATTCCAATTAATGAAATTAACGTTACTTGGGATGATAAATTACAAGAGCCAGTTTTGGTTTATGCTAAAAATGATGAGAGGGTTTTAACCTTTGATTTTGGCTTTGAGCATCCCGAGAATCGTTCTCCAATGTTTCAATTATTAAATGGTTTTGGAATACATCATGCAACTTATCGATATTTCACAAAACTTGTAAATGATTTGTTTTTTGATGAAAATCCTAATGAAATCAAGGGTTTTAGAAGAATCGTGATAGATGAACATTTGATTCTTCAGAGGCAATTTCAAGAAGTCCCAAATTCGTTTTTTCCAAAAAAAGAAAAAGGAGAATCAAACAGTTCTAATTTTTTAAAGATTCAAAACTGGAAAACGGAAAATAATATTCCTCAATATATTTTTGTAAAACCAATTCAAGAAGCTGGAGAATCAAGCTCAAAATTTAATAGGGATTTTTTCAAACCTCAATTTATAGATTTAAATTCTCCAATTGCAATTGTATTGTTACAAAAAATATTAGAAAGGCATTCTGGGAAAATTAGAATAATAGAAATGGTGCCTAACGGAGAAGAATTGATAAGTGAATCAGTTGCTGAATTTGCGATTCAATGGAATTCGGGAAACTAAAATGAGAGTTATTACTCACAAGGTGATTCCAAGTCACCTTGTGAGTGAAATATTTATTTATTGAAAGTTTTATTAACTACTTATCCCTTCTAAATCAAGTAGAAACGCATACTCTAAAGCAGTTTCTTTATGCTTTTCAAATCTACCTGCTAATCCTCCATGTCCTGCAACCATATCGCAATGCATGACCAAAGTATTGTTATCGGTTTTTACATCGCGCAATAAGGCTAACCATTTTGCAGGTTCCCAATATTGAACTTGAGAGTCATGATAACCTGTGGTAATTAACATAGAAGGATAATCTTTTGATTCTACATTATCATAAGGCGAATATGATTTTATATAGTGATAAAATTTTTCATCCTTTGGATTTCCCCATTCATCGAACTCGCCAGTAGTCAAAGGAATCGTTTCATCTAGCATAGTATTGATGACATCCACAAATGGAACTGCAGCAACAACTCCATTCCAAAGATCCGGTCGCATATTAATTATTGCCCCCATCAGTAATCCACCGGCACTTCCTCCCATGGCATATAAATGTTCACTTGAAGTATAGTTTTCTTGAATTAGAAAATCACCACAATCGATGAAATCAGTAAAAGTGTTTTTCTTATTTAATAATTTTCCATTCTCATACCAATGTCTTCCCATTTCTTCCCCACCTCTAATATGTGCGATAGCGAATGCAAATCCTCTATCCAACAAACTCAATCTAATAGAACTAAAATAAGGATCCATACTATGTCCATAACTCCCGTAAGCATAAAGCAAAAGAGGTTGGTTACCATCTTTCTTAAAACCTTTTTTATAGACTAGAGAAATGGGAATTTTGGTTCCATCTTTCGCTGTGGCAAATAATCTTTCTGATTGATATTGAGTTTTGTCATAACCACCAACTATTTCTTGTTCTTTCAATAACTTCATCTCCCGAGTCTTCATGTTGTAATCAAAAACAGAATTTGGAGTGGTTAATGAAGTGTATCCCAATCGAAGGATTTGCGTATCAAAATCCATATTAATTGAAGTGTAAGTCATAAAAGCTTTTTCTCCAAAATCAATATAATGCTCTTCTCCTACCCAAGGCATGACTCGCAATTGAGTAATTCCTTCAATACGTTCCGAAACCACTAAATAGTCATTAAAAAGATCAACATCTTCAAGGAGTACATCATCACGATGAGGAATGACTTCTTTCCAATTTTCCCGAGAGGTTTTAAATTCAGGACACTCCATTAAGCGAAAATTTTGAGCTTCCAAATTAGTTTTTACTAACCATTTATCGTGATAGTGGTTGATATCATATTCTAATTTTAGTCCTCTATTTCTAGGTTCGAACATCTGAAATTCTCCATCAGGAGTATCAGCATTTAGAAATTTATATTCTTGAGTCACAGTAGCATAGGAGCCAATGACAAGGTATTTTTTAGATTTTGTCTTATAAATAAAGGTTGAAAAAGTTTCGTCCTCTTCATGAAATACACAAACATCATTTTTAGGATCTGTACCTAATTTATGCTTGAAAATTTTGAAGGAACGAAGGGAATCATCTTTACGAGTGTAGAAAATAGTTTGATTATCATTGGCCCAAACACTTCCACCAGTTGTGTTTTCAATTACATCTGGAAGCATTTCCCCTGTGGTCAAATTTTTAAATCTAATCGTATAAATTCTTCGACTGATGGTATCTTCACCATAGGCAACAATTTGATTGTTTGGACTAACACTTCGTCCTCCAATTTTATAATAATCGTATGGCTTGGCCAACTCATTTTCATCCAACATGATTTCTTCAGGAGCTTCTAGATTTTCTTTTTTTCTAGAATATATTGGATGTTCTTTTCCCTCCTCAAATCGAGTGATATAAAAATATCCATTATCTGAGTATGGAACGGATTCATCATCTTGTTTAATCCGTCCAACTATTTCGTCAAATAATTCTTTTTGAAAACCTTCGGTGTGAGCTAAAACTTGTTTAGTGTAATCATTTTCTGAATTTAGGTAATCTAAGACATCTTGAGTTTGTGGATCAGGCGTTTCAGCTTTTTTTTGTTCATCCGACAGTCTCATCCAAAAGTAATTATCCACTCGAGTGTCATTATGAATGGTCATTTCATGAGGGATTTTTTTTGCAACCGGCGGTTGAGGATTTTGGTTTTGATTCATAATAATATAATCGATTTCTTTTGTTGAATATTTCTAGTGTAAATAATTAGTTTAGTACGGAAAAATTTAGAACCCGTTTCGAAAAGTAGAAAAAGAAGTTATAATTCGAAAACGAAAGGTTCGTTTATTATTTTTTTCTTACTTGCTTTGTAGGCTGAGGCATTTAAAAATAAGGTATTGTTGATTTCTTTTTTCCCATAACTTGCATGAATATGCCCAAATAAATGAACTTTGGGTTGAATAGATTTTACTTTTTTCAATAATTTTTTACTTCCAATTGATGGTGAGTAGGGGGGATTGTCTAAAATAGAATATGGAGGTTGATGAGTCATCAAGATTTGAGTATTGTTTGGAATAGTTTCCCAAGTTCTGGTCTTCCAATTTAATGGAAATGGAATCCCCCAAATCGGAATATTATTTATTTCAACACCAGAGTGGTCTAATTGGATAACTCCTTTAGGCATATTGATATTTAGCAGCGAAGTTCTAGTTTTCAAGTCAATATCATGATTTCCTCTTATCAATATTTTATGCTCAAAATCCAAGTCTTTTATCCATTCCAAAAAATCTTCAATGTGATTTTTATCCCCTTGATTACAAACGTCCCCAGCATGAAGTAGAACATCACCTTTGGGTAAAGCAAGCTGTCGATGACAACCATGAGTATCAGAAATGGCAATAAATTTCAAAGTATTCTTTTTCAAATGTAAAGTTAACATTTGATTAATTTAACTGTTCATAGAAAATGTAAATACTTTGTTGGATTTTCGATAAAATTCTATCGAATTTATTTTGCCATTCTATTGAGATTGACAATATTGCAGCCACCTTATGCAACTAAATACTTCATACAAACAAATACTAGCTATCAGCACCCCAATTATGCTTGGAAGTGCAGTTCAAAATGTCATTGCGGCAACTGATGTAGTGTTTTTAGCCCGTTTATCTAAGGCAGATTTAGCAGCAATTGGGATCGTAGGAGTATTTTATTTGATTGTAGCGGCAGTTGGTTTTGGTTTTTCGAAAGGTGGACAGATAATGATCGCTCGAAGAATGGGCGAAGGCCAGGTTGGTGAAGTTGGACGTACATTTTACGCCATGGTTTACTTTGAATTATTGCTGGCGGTTTTTATGTTTCTGTTTATGCAGTATGGTTCTTTACAATTTTTCTCCCATTTTGTAGACTCTCCCGAAATTCTCTTTAAGTGTATTGAATATCTAGAATTCCGATCCTACGGTGTATTTTTTAGTTATGTTGGAGTCGCAATTGTAGCACTTTATACTGGAGTTGCCAGGACAAATTTTATCGTAATAGATACTCTTATTTTGGCGGTGGTCAACTTTGTATTAAACTGGGGATTAATTTTTGGAAAATGGGGGTTACCAGAAATGGGAATTGCAGGAGCTGGATTAGCCAGTACAATAGCGGAAATTGTAGCTTTTGTGTTATTTGTGGTTTATATTATTTTTGATAAAAAGGCAGTTGATTATAATTTATTTAAATTACCCAGGGTTGATTTTGAATTAATTAAACAACAACAGAAAATAGCCACTCCAATTGTTGCGCAAGCAGTTGTTGGAATGGGAAGTTGGTTTTTCTTTTTTGGACTAGTAGAGAACTTGGGAGAGCGGGAATCTGCAATTACAAGTATGATGCGAATTGTTTATTTGGTACTATCTATTCCTTGTTGGGGATTTGCTTCTGGAGTTAATACGATGGTGAGTAATTTAATTGGTCAAAATAAAAGAGAAGAAGTTATGGCTTTGATATGGAAAACGGCTTGGCTTTGCTTAGTTGTTACCTTTGTGATTTCTTTGCCTGTTGTTTTATTTCCAGAATATAGTTTATATCCATTTTTTGGAGAAGTTAACTTGGATTTGATACAAGATGCTCAATATACTTTGTATGTCTTATTTGGTATCTTGATGTTGTTTGCGGTGGGAGGAGTTTATTTTAATGGATTAGCAGGAACGGGAGCCACATTTTTTGGATTGATGATTCAAACGGGTTGTGCCGTAGCTTATGTTTTATATATTTCTTTTGCGGTGAAACAGTTAGAAGTAGGTTTGGAATGGGCTTGGGCTGCGGAGATATTTTATTGGATGGCGATCTTGGGGCTATCATATTGGTATTTAAAATCGAATAAATGGCATAAGTTGGAGGTGTGATTTTCCTGGTTAGTATCATTTCTAATATAAAATAAATTGAATTGAAAAAAGCCTTAAAAATAATTGATAGATTAGCTAAGAATTCATTTAAGCATACATCTCCAATAAACGTTAATCAAAAAGATGGAAAGGTAACTTTTGAAACAAAAGAGAATCAAGTCTCAACTCAAATTTATAGTATTACATTCTTCTTATTACCTTTAGTTTACATTTATTTTTTTAGAAATTTTGTAGATTTATTTGCTGTAACTACATTAGTTCTTTTGTCAGGTGTCTTCGTGTTTTCCTATATTAGGGGCTCATTTCAAACTGATAATCGTATTATAATAGATTTAAATAAGGAAGAAATTAGAATTAATAGAAAGAGTTCCTTGGGAAAATTAACTCGAAAAAATAGAGTATTAAAGACCCAAAAGAAAAATAAAGTATTAAAAGAAGAAATTCTTTTTTCAGACTCTTTAGATATTAGATTGACTCTTCAAATTGATGAAGAAAAAATACCGCTGCTAGATTTAAAAAATGATACGATCTCGGATCAAGTTTTGTTGTCATTGAATTTATTAGCAAAATATGAGAAAATAAAATAAACAGAATAAATATGTTTCAAATCATAAAAGACGATGGCTGGCTATCACCTTACGAACCAGAAATTCAAGCTAGATATGATCGATATCAAGCTACCTTAAATTGGATAAAAGAAGAGTACGGCAGTTTGAAAAAATATGCTTCCTACCACAATTATTTAGGACTTCATTATGATAAAAACAAAAATGGCTGGTATTATCGAGAATGGGCACCCGCGGCTGATGCATTAGTTTTGATTGGAGATTTTAATGATTGGAATGGTGAAAATCATGCGATGTATAAAAAAGATGGTGGCCTTTGGGAGATATTTTTACCTGATGAAAATGGTCAACCTGTTTTGAAACATGAACAACTGCTCAAGATTCAAATCCATTCCAATGGCCAAGTCCGAGATCGAGTTCCAGTTTATATAACAAGAGTTTTACAAAACCCTGAAACACATTTATTTGCTGGGCAAGTTTGGAATCCTAACAATGCTTTTACATGGACTGATGATGATTTTGATTTTGGAAAAAATACTTCTCCCTTAATATATGAGTGTCATATTGGAATGGCCTCAGAGGAAGAAGAGGTTGGAACTTATTTAGAATTTGCCAATGATACATTACCTCGAATTCACAAACTTGGCTATAATTGCATTCAAATGATGGCGATTCAAGAGCATCCTTATTATGGATCTTTTGGTTATCATGTGAGTAATTATTTTGCACCTTCCTCTCGATTTGGTACTCCTGAAGATTTAAAATATTTAATCAATAAAGCTCATGAATTGGGCATTGCAGTTATCCTTGATGTGGTTCATTCTCATGCGGTGAAAAATATTGAGGATGGTTTAAATGATTTTGATGGATCAAAACAACAATACTTTCACGAAGGGGATAAAGGTTATCATCCAGCTTGGGATTCAAAGTTATTTAATTATGGAAAAGATGAAGTGAGACGTTTTTTGTTGTCTAATTTGAACTATTGGATGACGGAGTTTCATTTCGATGGTTTCCGTTTTGATGGGGTAACTTCCATGTTATATCATCACCATGGTCATTTTATGAGCTTTGATCATTATGATAAATATTTCAAAGATGGAGTCGATTGGGATGCATTGATTTATGTGCAATTGGCCAATCATCTGATTCATGAACTCAATCCGAATGCTCTTTCGATTGCAGAAGACATGAGTGGAATGCCTGGACTTTGTCAACCAAATGAAGATGGAGGTTTAGGTTTTGATTATCGATTAGGAATGGGAATTCCTGATTTTTGGATAAAGTTGCTGAAGCATTCTAAAGATGAAGATTGGAATATTCATGAAATCTGGGATGTCTTAAGCAATCGAAGATTTAGAGAAAAAACCATTGCCTACGCTGAATCTCACGATCAAGCGATGGTAGGAGATAAGGCATTAGCATTTTGGCTGATGGATAAGGAAATGTATTTTCATATGAAAAAAGAAGATACAGATTGGGTAGTAGAAAGAGGTATTGCTTTGCATAAAATGATTCGATTGATAACAATTAGTTTGGGTGGAGAAGGATATTTGAATTTTATTGGAAATGAATTTGGACACCCTGAGTGGATTGATTTTCCAAGAGAAGGAAATAATTGGAGTCATAAATATGCTCGACGACAATGGTCTTTGGTTGATAATCCAACTTTAAAATATGAATGGCTAAATGATTTTGATCAAGCTATGATTACATTATTTAGGAATAATAATATATTGGCGGATTCGACTGCGAATCAGTTAAATATGGACACGCAGAATCATGTAATTATTTTTGAGAAAAACGGATTTGTCTTTTTATTTAATTTTCATGCGGTGAATTCTATTCCTAATTATAAATTCCCTGCTCCTAAAAAAGGAAAATACCAAATAGTTTTAAATTCTGATAATAAAAAGTTTGGAGGACACGATCGAATTGATGAAACTGTAACGTATGAATCTTTTGAAGAGAATGGAAGAGAAATGTTACAGGTATATCTGCCAAATAGAACAGCATTTGTTTTAACTGTAAATGATTAACTATTAAGGGTGAACACCGAATAAGGTGTTCACCCTTAAACATAAACCGTTACTTAAACGTCCATCCGAATGTAATGGTGAATGTTTCATCAGGTAAGATCTGACCATCAAATGGATTATCATTTCGAGTAACCAAGACTCTTGAATTATCAACTTCGACTTCAGTCTTTTTTCTAAATAATTCCCTACGCTCCTGCATCCAAATATCCTGTCTTCTAGAAAAAGGAATAAAGTAAGTTCCTCGCAAATAAAACTCTCGAGCAGGATTTAATTCAAGAGAAAATTCTGCAGATACTTTTAAGTTTCGGGATTTACTTCCGTAATTTACTTTAATATTATTAGCTTTAAATTTCTCACCATCTATTTTAAATTTCCCAAAATCATTATCTGCTACGCCAATTTTCCGATAGTATTTAAAACTAGAATACTCCGCCACAGCTCGAAAAAAGAAGGGGCGTTGCTTAGATAAATTCATACTTAATCCCATCCCAATTGACCGCTCTTTGTATCGACTATCAGCAAAATCAAAAACAGTATTTGCTCGGATAAAAAGATTTCTCTTCAGATAAAAGTCAAATCCTAAATTTCCAATTATTTCAAATTCTCTATTTTTGATTTCATCTGAAACACTTAAAATGGTTTCCCTAGGTTCGTTATCTGTCAAAATAGTAACTCCCATTTGTTCCTCTCCTGATGAAATGATATGAGCTCCTAATCCAGTATGAAAACTAAATCGATTGAAATCTTTTTTCTTCTTTTTCTTTAAAGCACGGTTAGCTATAGTCGAACTTTTCATTTCACTCATATCAAAATCAAGTTCCTTTTCTTCCTTTTCTAATTCTTTTTGTCGCTTGACATATTGAATGGAATCTCGACGTAATTGTAACTCAGCTAAATAAACTGGATCAAGTGCTTCCCGAGCTTTGTCTGCATTATTTAATTGCTCCATACTTGCTGCCAAACCTTCACTCATTGGAGTGGTATTGTAATTTGCCCAAAAATTAGGATCGTAAGAACCAGTCATTTTTGTAAATCTCTGATTCCTAGACATTCTTTCCAAGTAGGGAAGTGGTGATGATTTTTTAGGGTTAATTTGGGTTATTTTTACTTCATTGGTGTAAATACCACCTCCACCATAAAGTCCTTTTCTAAAGGCATCGCTGAAGTACCATTTGTCTCCAATCTTTTGATAATTAACCACATAAGAGTTTCCTTTCCAATTTCCAGAATACAATGGGTAGTCATCATATTTTTTTAATCCTTCAGGTGTAATTTCGAATTCACCTTTGATGATTGCGTAAGATTCTTTTTCAATATAGATTCTACCTTTCATTCGAGCAGTAATCTTTCTTGGACGCTTCGATCTCCAACTCCATCTCCAGCCACCTCTTTCTCCTCGAGATTTCTCTACACTTTTTCCTTTTTTTCCATAAGTTTTTGGAGCATTATAATCTTTGTTAAAACCAATAATATAAACTGGTTTTCCATTATAAGTAGTCATACTTTCTATCCAATATTCATAAACTGGAAAGAAATCTTCTAGTAAAAAATCTTCTCGATTGTAAACAAAATCAAATCGATGCGGAGCCATATGACCAGAAGTAAATCCTCTTCGAATAGTCGTGTCTAAAGGATTTGCCAGATTGATTTTCCGACCTTGAACCAAACTTACTTGGCCTTCTTTTGAGCTTTTATAACTCTTTTTATAAACATTTAAAACACCTTCTGCTAAGTAAATATAGGTGGAATCATCATCGGTTCGTGACTCTCGATAAAATGCTAAATCTGTGTGTCCATGAGTTGGGTAATTTTTTGGAATTCTTTTGACGGCTTTCCGAACGATATTTTCTACAGCTGCTGGTCCAAGAACTTCAACTTCCAATAACCCTTCGTCAGTTTGCACTAATTCAATGGTAGAAGGGTTTCGCATGTGTTTAACCTTTTTAGAAAATGATTTATATCCTAAAAAAGAAACAGTCAATTCTTCCTCAAAAATGTTTTGAGGTACCTTAAATTCAAATTCACCTCGATCACTAGTTGTTGTTCCTATTCCGATTTTTGCTATTCCAATATGAGCATAAGCAAGTGGTTCTTTCGTCGCTTTGTCAATTACTTTTCCACGAAGAGTAATTTTATCGGATTGGGCAATTGAAATATTTGAAAATAAAAAGAGGCAAAATAATAGCAATGATGGAGCTTTCATAAATCGTTGTTTTGATACAGGGTTTTGTGAAATGTAGGTTTATGGAGAGAGGACGAATGTAATTATAGAAATGTTACAAATTAAAAGACGCTTAATTATTTTTTTAGTTGTACAAAATTTGAACTTATTCGTTTAACGTTAGATGTTTTACAGTTCCTACTGCAACCTAGGCAAACTATATTTTAGGCAAAAAAAAACTAGAAAGATCATTGACCTTTCTAGTTTTTAAAAATCAATAAATGATTTTATTACAACAACTTCTTCAAGGCTGGCTCTAATGCAGCACCTCTAGGATTGATCGCAGCAATTTTTCCATCTCTACCCAAAAGGAAAGTTTTAGGGATAGATGATACACCATATTCTTTGGCTACCAATGATCCCCAATGCTTTAAATCACTTACGTGATAATTCCAAAGTAATCCATCTTTTTTGATCGCAGCAACCCATTTATTTTTAGCAGCTTCGGTTTGTTGATCAATTTGAGATTGATCTTTTAACCTTGGTAAAACCTTAGGATGAATTCCATCAAGAGAAACACTAAAGATTTCAAATCCATCTTTGTTATACTTGTTATAAGTTTTAACCACATTTGGATTTTCTCTTCTACAAGGTCCACACCAACTCGCCCAGAAATCAATTAAGACTACTTTACCTTTCAAATCACTTAAAGAATAAGTTTTACCATCAGGTGATTTCATTGAAATATTTGGAGGAGTTTGTCCAACCTTTATTTTTTGTTTAGCTAAAAGAGCTGCAATTTGAGCTTCCTGTTGAGGAATAGCTTTTTGCAAATCTTTAGTCATAGAAATTCCTGGAGAAGTTTTTTGCAAATTAGCTAAAGCTACTTTTTGAACATCCAATTTTAATTGTGTAGAAGCTGGATTGTTACTTGGTGGATATACCATGTGAGCAGCCCAAGCCATAACTAATGGATTTTTGACTTTCATTAAACTTGCTTTTGCTTCTTCAGCAGAAGGTCTTTTAGCGACAAATCCTTGCATTAAATTCATGAACTCTAGAGTTGCAGGAGCTCCTTCTATTTTGATTCCAAAAGTATTAATTTGATTTATGTCTCCTGAAAGTCGAATCGATTTTTCGGAACCTGTGGTAATCAAATATGCTTTTTGGGCTCCAATTCGAACTCTATAAACACCAGCTTTAAATCCTTCCGAGATTGACACTTCAAAATTTCCATTGCTATCAATTTCCCCTTTTCCAACTACTCGATTAGAATTTTCGATATTTGATTCGTCAACAAAAATTTTCAAATTTCCACTATTAGTCAAATTCCCTGTTAAAACTGCTGCGCCTGCAACAGAAGTGCTTGGTGAAACAGTTTTTGTAATTCCGTTTTTAACTTGTTTCGCTGAGGGATTGGTTACATTTGTAGCTGAAGAACTTTCAGAATCCCCACAATTAAAATTGAGTAATACTAAAAGGCCAAAAACTAAAAATGAACTAAACTTTCTAATATTCATAAGACAAAATTTTTATTAAAAAAATATGAAAAGTCAGCATACTATGTTTTTCTGCTTTTCACAATAAAAACTACTTTTCTTCTAATTTGTTTTTCAAAGTATTATCATAAACGTTTTTCCAATCATTAATCTCTCCAAAATCTTTACTATCTATATTTATTTTACTTCCAAAAACTTTTCCAAGTTGAGTGTGAGCAACATTATGTTTTTCAAGGAATTGTAAAAATGCTAATTCATTACGTGGTTTAACAGAAACAACTACTCGACTTTGAGCTTCTCCAAATAGATAAGCATCTTTTCGGAATTCAGGATCAGTATTGACTTCAAAACCTAAATTTCCAACCATTCCACTTTCCATTAAAGTTACAAACAATCCTCCTTCTGAAATGTCGTGAACAGACGCAACTAATTTTTCAGAAATTAAGGCTTGGATATTTTTTTGTAATTCAAACTCTTCATCCAATTCGAAGTGTGGAGTAGGAGAGTGATGTACATCATGAATAACTCTCAAATATTCAGAACTAGAAATATCGTTTTTAGCATTTCCTAGCATAAAAATTATATCACCTTCAGCTTTAAAGCCTAAAGTCATTTGATTTTTATAATCATCCAAAATTCCTAGCATTCCAATAGTTGGAGTTGGATAAACTGGCTCTGTACCGTCTGGCAAAACTGTTTGATTGTAAAAACTTACATTTCCACCAGTTACTGGTGTATTGAATTTTCTACAAGCTTCACCCATTCCTTTGATCGCATTCGAAAACTGGTAGTACACTTCAGGATTATATGGATTTCCAAAATTCAAGCAATTCGTAATTGCCGCTGGCACTCCACCTGAACATGATATATTTCGAGCTGCTTCTGAAACTGCAATCATTGCACCTTTATATGGGTCAGCATACACGTAAGCTGAGTTACAATCTGTGGTTACTGCTAATGCTTTATCAGTTCCTTTTACTCTAACTAAAGCTGCATCAGATGGTTGGTTAGTTGAAATACTATTGGTTCGAACCATTGAGTCATATTGCTCATAAACCCATCTTTTAGAAACGATATTTGGTGAAGCAAATACTTTTTTAGCCGTTTCTAAAATGTTGTTTGGTTCGCTGATATTGTCAATGTTAAATGCTTTGATTTTTTCAAAGTATTTAGGAACGGCAGTTTCTCTAGTGTAAATTGGAGCACCTCCACCAAGTACTAATGAATCAGCGTCTACCTCTGCAACAACTTCTCCTTTACTTGAGAACTCAATCATTCCGGTATCAGTTACTTCTCCAATCAACTCACATTCCAAATCCCATTTTTCAAAAACCTCTTCTAATAAATGTTCTTTTCCTTTTTCTCCTACGATCAACATTCGCTCTTGACTCTCACTCAAAAGAATTTCAAATGGCTGCATATTCGCTTGACGAGTTGGAACTTTATCCAAATTGATTTTCATTCCAGTTTTACTTTTCGCACTCATTTCTGAAGTGGAACAAGTAATCCCAGCAGCACCCATATCTTGCATTCCTACCACAGCTCCAGTTTGAATCGCTTCTAATGATGCCTCTAGTAATAATTTTTCTTGAAATGGATCACCTACTTGAACTGCAGGTAAATCATCAGCAGAATCTTCTGTCAAATCAGCTGAAGCGAAAGTCGCACCATGAATTCCATCTTTACCTGTAGCAGAACCAACAATGAAAACTGGATTTCCAGGTCCGTCTGCACAAGCTGAACAAGTCTCTCCAGCTTTTACGAGGCCAACAGACATGGCATTCACCAAAATATTTTGATTATAACAATCATTAAAATAAACTTCACCACCTACAACCGGCACACCAAAGCAGTTTCCATAATCACCAATTCCACTAACTACACCTTTCACTAAATGTTGAGTGTGTTTTTTATCAATATCCCCAAAACGTAAAGAGTTCAATGCTGCAATCGGTCTTGCCCCCATCGTAAAGATATCTCTGTGAATTCCACCTACACCAGTTGCTGCACCTTGGTAAGGTTCAATAGCTGATGGGTGATTGTGAGATTCTATTTTAAAAACACAACCTAATCCTCCTCCAATATCAATTAAACCAGCATTTTCTTCACCAGCTTCCACAAGCATATTATCTCCATCTGTTGGAAGAGTTTTAAGCAAAGTAATTGAGTTTTTGTAAGAGCAATGCTCTGACCACATCACAGAGTAAATACTTAACTCCGTAAAATTAGGCATACGCCCCATGATCTCTTGAATTTTGTTGAATTCCTCTTCGTTGAGGCCTAAATTTTTAGCTACTTCGAGGTTAACCTGTGGTTCTGTAATTTGCATATTAGATGAAATATTTTGTTATTATTTTATCAAAACGCAAAGATAGGTTTATTATAATTAATTTAGAATTTAAGAGGGGAAAATTGGGAGATTGTTGGTAGTTTTTGAAGGGGGAATCTTTGATAATATCAATTAAATGCGGTCAGTCATAACTGGAACATATCCATATTGTAAAAAGTAGATTATCATTAACAAGAAAACTAAGGACCACCACTTCACATTAATAAAAAACAAAGTGGACGGAAGTTCCCAATTAAAAAAACTTTCTTCTGCTAATTTTGGGTATTGAATAGCTTCTTTTCTCTTCTTTTCTAAAAAAGATCCAACTATAAAATTTAAAATAGCATTGGTCGCAAATAAATTTATATACATCAATGACCGTTGGTCGATTTTATCAAAAATCCACCCACTATTAGCAAATAGCAACCAGGTTGTAAACCAAATGAGAAAAGTGATCAATCCGAACCCAGAATATATCATGAACAAATTTAAGACTTTCAAGGAAAAAGATAAACCAAATTCAAGAAAATCAATCATTGCATCTTTATCATTCAATTTTCTTTTTCAACCAATTCCTCTTTGATCTGTTATATTCCAAATTAAATAATACCACATCAATAATGACAAAATCCATTGAATCATCCTTTTCTGTTAGAGAGAAGGTAACTACTCTTTTAACAGCACTTTGTAATGGCCTTTACGAACGGGAAGAACCTGTTCATCTTTCCCTTCTAGCTTCCGTAGCTGGAGAAAGTATTTTCCTGTTAGGGCCTCCTGGAGTAGGTAAAAGTTTGATAGCTAGACGATTAAAGTATGCCTTTCTTGATGGAACTTCTTTCGAATACCTGATGAGTAAATTTAGTACGCCCGACGAAGTGTTTGGTCCCGTGTCGATCAAGAAATTGAAAGAGGAAGATAAATATGAGCGATTGACAGATCGATATTTGCCAGGTGCTAATATTGTTTTCTTAGATGAAATATGGAAAGCTGGACCAGCCATTCAAAATGCGCTTCTAACAATTTTAAATGAAAAAATATATCGAAATGGGGAGGAAGATTTAAAAGTAGACATCCGTGGTATTATTACGGCATCCAATGAGTTGCCTCCTAAAAATGCTAACCTTGCTCCAATTTGGGATCGTTTTCTTTTACGTTTAGAAATGGGAAATATCAAGCAATTTCAAAATTTTCTGGAGATGATTACGGATGTCAAAGATGTATATCAAGATGATATCCCAGATCAACTTAAGTTAAGTAAAAAAGAATTGGAAAAATGGAGTACCGAAATAGATCAGGTAGAAATTGTTCCAGAAGTGCTTAATACCATTCAATTAGTAAAAGTAAAATTAACAGAGCACAATGCTCGAACTACAAGTGGTGATCCCATCATAGTTCATGATCGTCGATGGAAAAAAATTATTCGGTTATTAAGAACTGCCGCTTTTTTGAATGGAAGAAAAAAAGTTGATTTGATGGATTGCTTCATTATGTATCATTGCCTTTGGAGTAGTCCTTCTCAAAAAGTAAAAATTAGAGAAATACTTACAGATGCAGTAGCGAAACATGGTTACACGATGGCAGTTAATTTGACTATGCTCAAAAAAGAAGTGAAAGAGTTTCAAGAAGATGTAGAGAAGGAAATTAAAATTACACACATCGTGAATGAGGAACAACTCATGACCATAGACGATGAATATTTTCAAATAGAAAAACAGGACAATAAATTTCAAGGTGTATTTCTAAAGATAAATCAATATCGCCAATTGACCATCGAAGAGGAGATGGTAACTAATTTTTATGATGAAAATAAAAACCTTGTTAATCGGATTCGAACTTCTAAAGGAAAACAAAATCATACGATTGTAATCAACCATGATTCCAAACAAAATATTTACAAACTGACAACCAAATTGATTGACAAGTCCGAAGTGATCATGAAACCACCTCATGAAATCTTACAAAAACATTGGGACGATCGCTACCAAAAGTTAATGTCATTTATCGAGAAGCAGATTCAAAACATGACGGAAAATACACCTGAAGAAATAAATGGTTTAGATAAAAATTTATTTGTAGAAGCTGATTTTGCGGAGATTGTCAAAAAGAATTTCATAGAGGTAGAAAGTAGTTTGAAAAATTTGAAACTCCAATTGGAGAAGTTACAGTTTTCCTACACCAATGTTTGATATTCTGATGAACCTTGGTTTGAATATATTTAATTTAGAGAAAAAATGACTAGAGATTTAGAAAAAGAATTAGAGCAGGAGTATCAGCGGTTTATTGAGTTTGGAAACTTACTTGATAAAAAAATGCGAACGTATATCATTCAATATATTCAAAATAAATTCGACCCTGACCAATTTATTATTCCTGAACTTAATGATCAGTATTATGAATATTTCCGAAAAGCATTGGATCAGATTTTTTTGATTGATGGACTACTTGATATTACCAAATACAATAACAAAATCCGAAAACAAATAATCCTTGATACACTCTATTGGCTGAAGAAAACGTATAAAAAAGTAAGAACTAAAAACCATTTTGAAAATGAATTGCAACGTTTAGAAGGTTGGGCCGTTACTCCAATGAAAGCATTTGTTAACCGCTGGAGTGCTTTACCTGCTTACGTCAGTAGTCTATATACACGAGATCAAATTGACACTTATTTTTTTATAGAAAAATTCAAAACACTCATCGCGTCACAACCGATAGAGGAAATTTCAGAAGAACGTAAAGAAAAGATAGAAGTAATTTTGCATGATATTTTGGCACAATGGGATGCTTTGTTACACGCAAAGATTTTGGATTTTCAAATGTCAAAATTTGAGGAAGAGAAAAAAGACTATGTGGATTTCATGGATAAAAAAGTAAAAGAGTATTCTAAGCTTCGAGAGTTTTTAGATCCTTTTACAGATTATTTTGGTTGGGATTTATCTCGAAAATTATGGAAGGAAACTTCTTTTGATGTATTAAATCAATATGATGAATTATTACAAAATGAACAATCCATCAAGGAGTTAGCAGACTTATTAGGAGATATGCGAGAGGCTGAAATTGAAATTGAGGAGGAGGAAATGGAAAAAACTATTATTCGTCAGGAATGGGTAGTTGATGAATCTCAACGAACAGAAATAGTAGGTGTTCACGAAAGTGATGATCTCAATCATATGCTTTCCTCAGAGGCAGGTCTGCTTGGCAATGAAAATACAGAGTTACTTTTTTTGAAAAAATTTGCTGACAAAAAACTAATGACTTTTCGATATGAGGATAAAAAGTTAGTGAAAAGCGAAGATCATTTTATGGAGATTAATCAAAGAATTAATCAAAAAGAAAAAGGTCCTTTTATCATCTGCATTGATACAAGTGAAAGTATGGAAGGTCGTCCTGAACAAATTGCCAAAGTATTGACTTTAGGGATTTTGAAAATGGCAATGAATCAAGATAGAAAAGCCTACTTAATTAATTTCTCTACAGGAATTCAAACATTAGATTTACATGATATTGCTAACAGTATCAATGAAATTACTGCTTTTTTACAAATGTCATTTTACGGTGGAACTGATGCGACACTTGCTATCTACGAAGCACTTAAACAACTGGGCACAAATGATTATGAGGATGCTGATATTTTGATGGTCTCAGATTTCATTATGCACAAATTAGATGATGACGTTTTTCAACAAGTTCGTTATTATCAACAAAATAAGAATACTCAATTTCATTGTTTGACTTTAGGTGGAAATGCTAGTAGTGATTTGGTAAATGTTTTTGATACCAATTGGGTTTATGATCCGAAGAAAAAAGGAATCATCAAAGCTTTGACCAAAGGATTTCAGGATATCAAGGAAAGGTATTAGAATTTCTTAAACAGAAAATGAAAAGCTATAATTTGAAATACTATCACATCCATTTTGACCAATTAAAAATTGCCTGATTCTAGAGTCAGGATTAATCAAAATATCTTCACAGGAAGTACGTACCACCATCATCTCTGAATTTATTTGCATCGAAGAACCGATGCAGGCAATCGTTTGGACAATTATGATAACATAATATGTTTTGCAAAAGCATTGTTACAACTTCCAATTATGTCAAAAAAAGAAATTGATATTTTTAAGAAAAAAGTAAATGAAGCTACTATTTTTACAGAAAAAGAATGGTGTTTAAATCAGATTGAAAAGTTTAGAAAATGAAAAAAGAAAGACCATTAGTTGATAAAAAATACTTGTTGGAAAAATTCCCAGGCAAAGGAGGTTGGACTTATGCAGCGATTCCTGAAATACTTCAAAATAAAGAGAAGCCATTTGGATGGGTAACAGTAAAAGGAAAAATTGATGATTATGAATTAAAGCAATATAAGTTAATGCCGATGGGAGATGGGAAACTTTTTTTACCAGTCAAAGCTCAGATCAGAAAGAAAATAAAAAAAGAAGCTGGTGATTTTGTTCATATCATTTTATATTCAGATGAGTCGCCGGTGGAAACTCCCAAAGAAATTTTGGACTGTTTTGAAATGGAATCAAAATCAACATTGAAAACCTATTTAAATTTTTCCGAAGGTGAAAGAAAGGTTTACTTAGATTGGATTTACAGCGCAAAAAAAGAAGAAACTAAAGCAGAACGAATTGCTCAAATGATGGCTCGTTTGGAAAAGGGATTAAAGTTTTATGATAAAGATTGAAATTTGTACTTTTGATTTTTTTACAACAAATAATAAACGCTTATGAGAAATCTTCTTTTTAATATCCTCACTTCTATTTTATTTTTTCTAATTCCAATTTTGACTTCTCAGGCACAGGTTACTGAAATTAAACTAAAGAATCCTTCCTTTGAAGATTTTGCAAGACCTGGAAACCAACCAAGAGGATGGTACGATTGTGGAGATTTAAAATTTCCGTCAGAAACTCCTCCTGATGTTCATCCTTCAACTCTTTCAGGAGGTGTACCAACGTATGGTGTAGATAAAAAACCTAAGCATGGAGATACTTATTTGGGAATGGTCATTCGAGAGACAGGCTCTTACGAATCGGTGTCTCAACGATTAGAGTCAGAGTTAATTAAAGGAAATATTTATTCTTTTACTCTTTCGCTTTGTATGTCTAAGGTCTATAAAAGTGCAATTTTAAAAAATAATACTTCTGTAGAAACAGATTTTATAACTCCGGTTTATTTAAATATTTATGGTGGTGAAGGTTTTTGCGACACTAGAGAATTATTAGCTACAAGTCCAATCATAGCAAATACAAAATGGGAGGATTTTACTTTTCTTATTGAACCTAAAAATAAAGATCTTTCCTTTATAGTTTTGGAAGTTGGCTCTGACGAATCCTGCAATGGACATTTATTAATTGACAATGTTTCATCAATAATTCTTGAATCAAAAACTGTTGAAAATATTTCAACTTTTAAGGATCAAATCAAAATGAATAAAGATAGTTTGAACCTGATTGCCAAAAGTCAAAGGCTTGCTGAAATAGAGATTACTGCAATAGGAAGTGAGATGAAGTTTAATAATAATAAATTAACTTTTTCAGCAAATAGAAAAATCAGATCAATCGCAAATATCATGAAAAACATGTCTGATTATAAATTAATAATTGATTTCAATGGTTTGAAAAAAAAGAAAGCTAAGTTGAGGAAAGAGGAAATTGAAAAAGCTTTATTGGATGAAGGTCTTGACTGGTTGAAGTATGAAATTAGAAATACAGAGGAAGAAGATGATTTAGTGAAGTGGTTGGTCGATGACAACAATATGTATATTGGAATTTTAGAAATAGATAATTGATTAAAATTATTTTCTTCTCAAAACTAATTGAGTTGATTGCACTCCCATCATTACATTAAATAATTCCCTCAAAGCACCATATTCATTTGGATAAATTATTGGTTCCTTAATTTTAAAATTACTTGAAAGTTGAATATTTCGATTTCCTATTTTAGAAAAAGAGTAGGAGTAAGAAATCTTTTTACTATCGGTTGAATACTTTACATTCCTAGGGATTTCAGCTAGCTCAAATCCTTCAGGAATATAAAGATTAAATAAGAATCTTTCAGAAGAGGGTAAAAAGAAATCAACTGGTAAATATCGTATTGGATTGACAAACGGATTTTTGTCCAAATGTTTTTTCAAAAATGGATTGAGGTAAATAATATCTGATTCCAATTCATCTTCAAAAGGTTTTGAATAGTGACAAGTAACTGAAAATGGTTTTTCTAAATTATTTAGATGCTTTACAGAAAAACTATCTAAAGCCATTTCCTCTCCATTAAATTCATTATGTAAATATGTTGTTATAAAACTTTCCATTCCATTTTCTTCATGAAATTTTTGACGGTAATTAGCTGCTTCATGTTCAAAAAAAGCATAGGCGATTTTGAATTTCAATTTTTTATTTTCAATCATCAAATTATTAACAATCACAGTTTTAGTCTTCTTAGGTAAATCAATTTTAACCCATCGGGATTCATCTTTATTCAATAAAAAACCAGAAGGCTTTAAATCATTTTTATCTAATAAATTATATGGTCTATACTTGTTTATTGCATCCATTAAAATATCTTTCTCACCAATTTTTACCTGTGCTAAAATATGATTAAATTGATTATAGAGAGGATAGATTTTAGTAACTAGACCGTTTTCCTTTGTACTGATAATCAATGGATTAGCGTCCAAGTCTGCACTTTGCAAAAGTCGAACTAGACAAAGATTGATTTCAGCACTACTTCCACTTTTTTTCTCCATAATAGTCGAAAAAGTCTCCTCAGGGAATAAACGATATTGTCCATTCCAGTCGATATTGTTTTGAATAAAAGAATACACTTTACGAACTTTTTCTAAATCATTATCCCCTTCATTAATAATTTGGTAAATCAATTTATTAGATTCTTTTTTTCGATTTAATATCTTTTGATAGTCTTTTAGATCCAATAATTTTTTAGCTAAATTTTCCCAAGTAGTCATCAGTTCTACATACTCTGATCCACCACCTGGTAGTGATGAATATCTTTTATAACCAGCTAATTGGAATCGAATAGTTTCGACATAATCATTTGGGTTTGGACAAAATGATTCATCTTTAATAGGGGGGAGATTTTCGAGGGACCAAGAGTTTGTACTTTTATTTCCGTAAGTATTAATGAGTCGATTTCCATTATATACTATTCTGTAATCAAGGTTATCTCCAACGATAACATTGAGTTGACTTTTAAGAGTGGGTAGTTCGTTTTGGAAGGACCATTCTTCTAAGGAGACTACATTTTCAGTTGTTTTACTATATTGAAATTCAATAATAGATCCTGGTTGAACATTGGGAAATGTAAACCTTTTCTCTTTCCAAATATCACTTAGGTCAACTGTGTAAATTTGATCTTTATTGACTTTTGTTTTTTTTAATTTCCCTTTTGAATTAACATTAATAGTGTGAGCTTTAACTTTAAAAATTCGCTCTCTATTATCTTTATAAATATATGGCAAAACAATGTTTGCTTCATCTAAGCCATTTTGATTTAAAATCTTAATTCGGGTATGACGAGTAATTTCGACAGAGTTACCCAAAAAATTAATTTCTCCATAATCACAAAGAATTATAGCATTAGCATTTGGATCAAGATCAGTTTTTAAAATATCTTTTTCAGCTTTGGAAATTTTACCAAAACGAATGGGAGATTTTTGAGAATAAAGAAAATTAGTAAGGAAAAGAAGTGAAATGATTAAGAAAGAAAACCGCATAGCTTATATTATTTTTGCAAAAGTAATTTGTCAAAATTAATAAAACTAATTTAAAAAAAGGATGGCTAAAAATGAGAATAAACTTTGATACCTGCGACTAGAAACTAACAAAGCTATTTACCAGAAAAAATAAAATTAGATATATCCAAAGAATATCCAGATAATGCCAATAGGTAGTGAGTAACTTTAATTTTAATCGTTTTTCAGGATCCGAAAAGTAAACCAACACACTTACTGGTTCCTGCATTCGTTTTTCTGCTACATAATAGAAAATTAGCAAAAAAGGTAATCCACCTAGAAGGTGAGCAAAGTGCAAACCTGAAATCAAATATAAATAAGAGGATAAATTAGAAGCTAAAAATTGAGTATCCAATTGACTACTTAAGTCATTCCAACCAATAAATTGTCCAATCATAAAAAGAACTGTAAAAGCAATGGTCACTTTAAGTGCTCGTTGATAATCCTGTGTATTGTCTGCTAAATATGCTTTATTGGCCCATTCTATTGACCAACTACTTGCTAAAAGAAGAACAGTATTCACGAAAAAAATAGGAGATAAGCTAATTGCTTCAATTTCTGGAAATTGGACTCGAGTATAAACATAAGCAGCAGAGAAAGCTAAAAACAAAGCAGTTATACTGAACAAGCCAAGTGTTAATGCAATATTGTAGGGGTGGAATCTTAATGAATGATATTCATTAGGATCATGAGTCTTTTTATTAAGCTTTCCTTTCATTAGATTAAATTCAATAAAAATGTTTAATTACAATATAATAACATAGCGTGTTTTTTGTTCATTAGTTTTTACATTTGCTTCGAATTTAAGTTCAAAATTACATTAAAATGAATATTGAAGAATTCCGAAATTATTGTTTAGCC
>CAZMBP010000161.1:0-18615 GCA_964564545.1 uncultured Saprospiraceae bacterium | reverse complement strand
AATATAGCCATGCGTTTGTTTTAAAGAATATTGTTGAAAATTAAAAACTCACAAGGTGAATCGAAGTCACCTTGTGAGTAAGATTTAGGGAATGGTAAAATTATATTTTATAAACTTTCCCTTTTTTCTTTGATTTCTTTTTGCCCTTTTTTTCTTCTCCTTCTTTTTTCTCACCACCCTGTTTTGGCATTTCTAATTTTGGCATTTCATGTAATTGGAAAAAATCCTCCATTGGGAAATTGAAGAAATCATCAGAAGGAGAATTGAAAAAATCATTTGGCATAGAATCAAAAATATCTAAACGATTAGGTGTTTTTCGTTTTGGTTTTTGAATAATACCATCTGGATTTTCCAAAACCATAATTTCAATTGGTTGCGTTTCCATCGTTACTCCATCTGCTTCGATAAAGGCAGGTTCTAGATAAAAATTACCTATTGTTTTTGGTTGCAGATAATAAGAGTAAGAAATACTTTGCGTCGTTTCTCCATTCATCATACTAAAACTACTTGATTGATTCGGGCCACCAACGATATCAAAATCTTTAAAATTAGGAGCTTCAAATTTTTGTCCCTTGGCATTCTTCAAAGTGAAAGTCACTTCAATATAATTACCTAAAAGAATCTCAGTATTGCTTACCTCGATAGAAAACTGAGGTTCCGTTTCGATGCTCTCCGCACTAACTTGAAAAGTGAGAAGCATTAAAAAACAACTTAAGTTGACTAACTTTTTCATTTCTTATTTATTTAAAAGTTTCTAATAATGATATATTTTATCTCTCGACTTCTTTTTCTAAAAAAGAGAAGAAGCTAGGGGAGGGGTAATTTTAAATCACCAATCCTTATCTGGTTTTTTCCCATTTCCTTTGGCCTTCCGCATTTTTTCTTGAACTTTTTTCTCCTCGTCATCCATAATTTTCAAAAGCTCTAAAGCTTCTTCTTTACTTAAATCTTTAGGTTGTTCTTGCGGTTGTTCCTGCTCTTCTTGTTGCTCTTGATTTTGTTGCTGCTGTTGCTGTTGTTGTTCCTGCTGTTCTTGTTGTTCCTGTTTCTCCTGCTCTTGTTCTTGATCTTCTTGCTGTTGCTGCTGTTGTTGTTGCTGCTGTTGCATTTGAATCAATCGTTGAGTGAGCGCTAAATTTTTCTTAGTGTCCATATCATTTGGGTTGAGCCTCAAAGAGTTTTTGTAAGCTTCCACACTTTTCTCCAATCCTTTTCCTTCCTCCGCTTGTGCTTTTTTGAAAAGTGAATTACCTAAATTATAATAAGCATCAGCTTTTGTTTGATTGTCTTTGGCTAGTTCAGCAGCCGAAGAGAAATGTCGAACAGCTTCGTCGTATCCATCATTTTTATAAGTCGCATTACCCAAATTGAATTTCCCTTTGATGTTCGAAGGATCTTTTGCCAAAGCTTTGTAATAGTCTTCAGCAGCTTTAGCAAAGTCATCTTCCTTGTAGGCTTTGTTTCCTTCTCGCAATAATTTATGAGCCGTTTGGGCAAATATCAATTGCGAAATGAAGCATAGAACTAAAATGAATAAGGTTTTTTTCATAGAATAAAATTACTAAAAAATGATTAGATCAAATGGAATACTAATTTCGAAAAATATAATTTTTTTGACAATAGTTTTAACGTTAAAAATTGCTAAAAATTTGTGCTTCGAGGCAAAATTTAATGCTAACCAGTTGAGATTTTGAATGAATCCTGCTCAGGATTTTTTAAATACTCAATTGATTTAAAAAAAATAGAATTATAGCTGCCAAAATTGTTGCCATCGCAACCAAACCACTTGTTCGAATTGGATTTTCAAAAATCGGATAATACGAATCAGTATTTTTTACAGCTGCCATTCCGGTTCCAATCAACGTACTCAAAAATGAAATTCCAAAAAATAATCCATTCCCCGAAACCCAATAAATGATCGAAGCAAGAATATTTAACCCTCCCAAAACTTCAATTGGTAAAGATGGATTTGCGACTTCGAAAAATGCCCATTTGAATTTTTTATTTAAAAAACCAAATTTCAAAAACGGACGCATAAACCAGAAAATCAACAATGGAATTGACAGTAATATTATTCCTATCCATATAACGTTTCCAAATTGCACTTGGTTTGATAACAAAATATTTACTAGGAAAGTAAAACTACCAGACACCAAACTAGAACGAATTAAACCTTGACTATTTCCAGCGATTAAATTAATTGGAGTTTTCCATGTAGGAATATTTCTAACTCGAGATTCCTGCCAAAGGGCTAATATGTTTTGGTTTTGAGGTTGGAGTTGAACAGCTGTTTTTAAATGTGATTCAGCGGATGCAAAGTTTTTATTTTTCCAAAAAAGAGTGGCCTTGATTAAATGAGCATAAGCATCCTCTGGCGATAAATTCAATGCCTTGTCTGCCAAAGATTGTGCTTGCTGTTTTGTTCCAGCTTGTTGTTCCAACAAACTTTTAAGTTGCAGGGCGGATTCATTATTTGGATTGATTTTTAAACTATGATTAAGCAAAGCGGTGGCTTGTTTCACTTGGTTAAAATGTAGATGTGATTTTGCCAACTGAACGAAGTAATGACTTTCCATTGGGTTGATTCGAATAGCTGCTTCGAGATGATCTTTGGCTTTCCCAAATTTTTCATTTTGATTAAATAAAATTCCCATCGCATAGAAAAGTCGATCGGAATCTGGATGAGCACCAATGGCGGTGTAGCCAATTTTTTCTGCTTCGTTGTATTTTTTTAATTGAACCAAGGCAAGTAACATGAGGAAAAATGCTTCTTCATTTTCGACATCGTATTTTAGTGCTTCGGTAGCTTCTTGGTAACAATTTTCGAATCGATCTAAGTCGTAAAATTGCGAAGAACGTTGGAGATGATAATCAACTTTGCTCATATCTATTTGAACATGTCTTTTCCTCTCAAATATTTATTTTTTTGATAAGAAATAAAGAATTCAGCTAAAATAAATAACAAAGCTAAAGCGATAAACCATTGGAAATAACTAGCGTACTCGGTGAAAGAACGAGTTTCAAATTCTTGTTTTTCAATTTTTGAAATACTCTCTTGAAGTGCGGTGATGATTTGCTCACCATCTGAGATATTAAAATAGGCACCTGATCCAGCAGTTGCTAAGTCGGAAAGCATTTGTTCATTTAACGCAGTTCTAACGGTTTGTCCATTCTTATCTTTTTTGTAATCAGGATAACCTTGCACTTCGATTGGAATCAATCCGCCTTGTTGCGTACCAACTCCAATAGTGAAAATCATCAGTCCATTTTCGAAAGCTTCAGCTGCTCGAGCGATAGCTTCGTCATCGTGATTTTCACCATCCGAAATAATGATGAGGGCTTTATGTTGTTTGTTGGTTTGTTCAAAAGATTGCTCGGCTAAGTCAATGGCTTCGCTGATTGCTGTTCCTTGAGTTGGTGCCATATTCGTGTTGGCACTTCTTAAGAAAAGTTGGGCAGCAGCATAATCAGTCGTCAAAGGCATTTGCAAATAGGCATTGCCCGCAAAAATGATAGTTCCAATTCGTTCACCTTTGAGTTCTTCGACGAGTTGTTGCGAGAATCGTTTGGCACGTTCGAGTCGGTTAGGCGAAATATCTGTTGCCAACATACTTTCAGAAATATCCAAGGCGATGAAGACGTCTACACTTTTTCGTTTTGCTTTTTCTCGCTTGGCTCCCCATTGTGGATTAGCGTAACCGATAATCAAAGCAGTTAACCCTAACAGTAAAATTCCAAATTTGATTGGATGTTTGTATTTACTTGTTTGTGGAGCTAATTGATCCATCAAACTCAAATTCGCAAATTTTGCCAATGCTCGTTTGCGCGCATACCACATCCAAAGAAATGCCCCAATCAAAATGGGGATTACTCCTAAGGCCAATAAATTTTCGAAGTGCTCGTAGCGAAACATATAATTTTTTTAAGGAATCGTTCGGAAGATTGTATATCTCAACAATATTTCCAAAACTAAAAATATAATTCCAAGCAATGCGAAAAGGTAAAATTCTTCGCTATATCTTTTAATTGAAGTGACTTCAATTTTTGTTTTTTCTAATTGATCAATGATCTGATAAATTTCTTCTAAACCTTCTTTGGAGACAGCTCGGAAATATTGGCCTCCTGTCATTTTTGATAATTCTCGCAAAAGGTTTTCATCAAAATTTACTTGCGCCATTTGGTAAACATACTCTCCGTTGCTTCGACGACGCACGGGAGTTTTTGCAGCACCTTTTGAACCTATTCCAATCGTATAAACTTTTACATCTAGCTCTCTTGCAATTTCACCAGCGGTCATTGGTTTAATGTATCCTGCATTGTTGTCTCCATCGGTGAGGAGGATGACAATTTTACTTTTGGCTTCGCTATCTTTTAGCCGATTGACTGCGGTGGAAAGTCCCATCCCGATGGCAGTTCCATCTTCCAAAATCCCACATTGAAGACCTCCTAAAAATTCTTTTAAAACTCGATGATCGGTCGTTAATGGACATTGCGTAAATGCTTCACCTGAAAAAACGGCTAAGCCAATTCGATCATATTTTCGTTTATCAATAAAATCTGCAGCAACTGCTTTACTCACCTCCAATCGGTCTGGGGTGAAATCTTGTGCTAACATACTACTCGATAAATCCATCACCATCATGATGTCAACACCGTCAGCGGTGATTTCTTCTTCCTTCAATGTCAACTGAGGACGCGCCATCGCAATGAATAATGTAGCTACCGTCAATGTTCTTAAAATCGGTAACATAATTCTTAACTGACCTCGCAAACTACTTTTCCCAAATGCCTCTAGACTCGGTAAATTTAAATTTGCATACCTTTTTTCTCTTTGGGTAAAATACCAAACACCCATGATTGGAATTAGGGCTAAACCTAAAAGCCAGTATGGAGCGAGGAAATTATAATTTTCTAAAAAAGGGATACTCATTATTCGTCGTTAGAACTTTGTGATTTAGAATTTTGTTTTTTTCGTTTTGCTTTCTTTTGAAAATATGGTTTGGGTGTTTCTCTTACGAGTTCATGTTCGAAATAAATATCATAAGGTGTCTGTTTCTTTTTTGTAAAAAAAACAGAAAGAAATGGCATTCCTAAAAATAGGAACATTACATTTTTGGAAATAAATCTAAGGATTGATTTTCCAAAAGAAATATTACTTCCATCCATATTTTGAACTCGAAGTCCTAAGAGTTTTTTCCCAGGAGTACTTCCCATGCTTGATTCTAAGTATGGAAAATAAAATGCAGCATAGACTAAGAATAAAATAAAAAGTACTGCTCCTGTGGAAATGGAATTTTCTAATAACCATTCATTCATATCACCTTCAATAAAGACAGATAAGTAAGCATAAAGGATCAATCCAATTCCAATGGCATATGAAACATAAAAAATAAATCCATCAATGGCATTCGCAAAAAAGCGTAACCAAGGATTTGGATATTTTGGTTTAGCAGTTAGTTTACTGATTGTTTGGTTGTATTCATTATCGATTGCTTCTTTCTCTGCAATGATTTCTGCTTCGGCTTTTTTCGTGGTTTCGACAAATTCATAAGCCTTATTCATAAATTGCTCATGAATATTTTCAGCAGGTTCTGCTTTTGCAAATTTCACTAGATCGGCCACTTGCAAAATATTTTGAACTTCCTTCCTCAACGACTCATTTAGGTTCAGTTTTTTCAAATCCTGACCAATTTGGTTGGTCGTATGTTCTAAGGCATTTATTTTATATCGATTCTCTAAATAGGCTCGAATGATATGGGTCAACTCACTTTGGTAACCTTTAATATCGCCTTTTTGCCAAAGTTGTTTTCCTTTCAAATCTTCGAGTTGCTTAATTGCAATGACATTGGCTGGAATAAATTCTTTTGGTTTTGGCAAAGCAACTTTTGGCCGGTTTGCTCTTTTGACTAAAAAATAAACAATGCCTCCTATTAATAAAAAGCCAAGAATAAATAAACTTGCCGGAATCAAAATATCTTGAACAAAATCAATTGGTTCTTCTCGAACAGATTTAATAGGTTCGACCGTCATGGAATCAATTGGAGTTGATTCATTGACTAGGGGTGAACCTACTTGAATTTCAATATCTTTCGCAGCAATGGTTTGCAATGCTCCATTTTGTTCATACTCTATTCTAGGTGGAAGGATCTTATGAATGCCTTCTTCCCAAAAAGTAAATTGAATATCGTTTTCTTTTAAAATCTGATTCCCGTTTTTTTGAGTTGTCCAATTTGCTTCACTACCTGTCAACATCATTGATTCATCAGGGGGACTCCAATTACCATATTTTTGGATTTCCATGATCTCTCGACTAAATCCTTGCTTTAGAAAGTATTCATCTAATTGAGCCATTTTTTGAGGATCATTAGTAAAAGAAGTGTCTTGGTAAAAACGAGTTGTGGTGAGTGGATCAGTTTGGATTGGTTTTAAATCAATAGATCGAATTGTTACATTTTCAGGATGCGCTACTTTTAATCGGTAAATATTCACATCACCAATCTGCATCGAATCACTTAACACCTCAACTGAAAATACAACTTGAGCTGAGCTGATTTTTACCAAAAAAATAAAAAACAAGAAATAAAATATTCGCATATTTTTTAACTGTTAATGATTAACGGTGAATGGTTAACACCTCGTGGGGTTAACCATTCACCGTTAATAGATTACCGTTATTTTGAACGTCGTTTAAAAAATTCTAACAATCTATTTACGTAAGATTCATTGGTTCGAATAGTAACTGAATCTGCGCCTGTTTTTAAAAATGTTTTTTTGAAATAATCCATGTGTGAATTAAACCAATTAGAATAATTATTTCGAACTGATTTGCTGCTTGAGTCTATCCAGCGAACATCTCCAGTTTCAGAATCCACCGCTCGAATCAATCCAACATTCGGCAGTACCTCTTCCCTTGGGTCAATGATATGAATACCAACTACATCATGTCGTCGCTTGGCAATTTTCAAAGGAGCTTCATATCCTTTTGTCAAAAAATCAGACAAGACGAAACAGATACATCTTTTTTTAATCAAATTGTTCAAGTACTCTAATGCCATTCCGATGTTGGTTCCATTGTCTTCAGGTTCGAGATTAATTATTTCACGAATGATGCGGAGGACATGTTGTTTTCCTTTTTTTGGAGGAATATATTTTTCGATTTTATCTGAAAAAAATAACACACCTACCTTGTCATTATTGTTCAAAGCGGAGAATGCGAGTACTGCGGCAATCTCTGCATTGATTTCATTTTTAGTTTGCTTAACTGAACCGAAGAAAGAAGATTTACTAACATCGACCAAAAGCATTACGGTCAATTCTCTTTCTTCCTCAAATACTTTGACATGCGGTGAACCAGTCCGCGCAGTTACGTTCCAATCGATATTCCGAACATCATCGCCGTATTGATAATCTCGCACTTCGCTGAAAGACATACCTCGCCCTTTGAAAGCACTATGGTACTCTCCTGAAAAGATTTGTTTACTCAAGCCTTTTGTCTTGATTTCAATCTTTCTTACCTTTTTTAAAAGTTCAGTTGTATCCATTTTTATAGTTACGTGGTGGTCTGCTTTGGCTGACCTGAAAAAAAGAGCAAAGCAATTTTTTCCTAATTGAAATTCAAAATATTTTTATCATAAAACCCATGGTACATTTTTTTAGGTCAGCTAAAGCAGACCACTACGTTATAATTCTCGCACCCAGATGTTTCGATAACTTACTGGATTGCTGTGATCTTGTAACATGATCGATGCTTTCCCATGCGCTTCATTTTTAGGTTGACCGATGTATTCAGTTGTACCTTTTACTTCGATATGATTTTGCACCAAGACTCCATTGTGAATAACCGTTAAGAAAGCAGAACTTACTTTGATGCCATCTTTGTTAAATTTTGGAGCGGTGTAAATGATATCATATGTTTGCCACTTACCAGGTTTTTTGCAGGCATTTACTAACGGAATATATTGTTTGTAAATTGAGCCAGCTTGACCATTTGAGTAGGTTTTATTTTTATAATTATCGAGTACTTGTACTTCATATCTTTCTTGAAAAAAAACGCCACTATTTCCTCGACCTTGACCTTTACTTTCAATAATTGCTGGTGATCGCCATTCAAGATGTAATTGAATATCTCCAAATTTTCTTTTGGTTTTGATATTGCCTTTTCCTTTTACGACCGTCATGCAATCATCTGCCACTTTCCATTCTGCTTTTGCATTGTTTATGGAAGTCCATTCTTCTAGGTTTTTTCCATCAAATAAAACAATTGCATCAGAAGGAGGTGCATTGTTTTCCGCAGGAGTTACGACTCGCGCTTCTGGAGTCCAAACTTCAGTTGCTTCTGGTTCTTTTTGAGAAAACATATTTGAAAGCAAAAGAAAATTTATACAAATAAGAATGAATAATTCTTTCATGTTTTTGTATTATCTGTTTTTTGAAATAGAGTAAAAAATCTATTCCTTCATCATTGAAATGAAACTCTTTTTCAAAAATGGTTGCAATTGCCGAAAAGGAATAGTTACACTTTGTCGACCATACAACTTACTATTTTTTGTACTAAAACAGATTCCATCTTTTCGAATAGTAAAATAGGAAAAATCACTTTTTTTAATCCATCTTTTAAAATCCGAATCAGAGTATAATTGATGATTCCTTATTTCTTTTTTAATATAATTTCGAATGTACTTTTGATAGTCTTTTTTATTTTTAAAAATATCTTCCAAATACAGCATGCGATCATTTTCCAAATCAAAATTGAAAGAGATTAACTTTTGTCCAGGTGTCCAAGTGTTACTGAACGTCATAAAACCGCTAATCACTTTTTTCGAAAAATATTCAATTTCGCCCCAAGCAAAACCTCGTTCGGCTGCCCGCATTTTTGGATTAGTAGAAGTATTCTGTTTTTTTACTTTCAACAAATAATTTCTGCATGCTTTGATCCAAGCATTGGTTTCTTCATTCATCTGCTTGTTGAAAGCTGCGTTGGTTGTTTTGGGAAAAGTAATGTCGTAACCAGTCGCATAATCTGCATATTCTACGCATCCTACAGTCAAACCATCAACCGGTAGTAAAGTGACTTTTTTAGACTTTTCTTTTCCAATTGTCAATTGATCTTTTTGAAGTTGACCATCGAATGTTTCTACGATTTGGCCTTTTTGGTTTTTGGCTTCTAGTGTGAAATTATTATTAGTATCCACATTGCCTTTGAGGGAGTAGGATATATTTTTCTTTTTGTAAAAAATTAAACCGCTGAGTTTTTCGCTACTTTCTTTTTGCAAAAGAATTTCCCAATTATCATTAGCTATTTTTCCTCTGTATTTTCTAATCCATTTATTATCGCCACAGTAGGAAGGGAATTTTACGATATCTTTTGTTTCGGTAAGGAATAAATTTCCACCTCGTGATCCATCAGTATTTTTCCAATTTCCGTTGATCGTTTTTCCAGAAATTTTTCCAATTAAAATTCCTGAAACTTTATTATGACGATCCAACTCCTGTAAATAAATAGTTTGGTTTTCGATATATCCAAGTAAATCAAAGCCAGTATTGCTTCGCAAATAAGTTAATCGACCTTTGCAATCTGTTCCGTCAAAACCCAAAGTTATCGCCACATCATTCAAGTCATCAATTCTACCTTTGTAGAATTTGATCCATTCAATATTGGATTGATTCTCAAACAATGATTTGACATAATCCTTTGCTTCCACTTTTTGTGCAAAACAAAAAATAGGGGAGAGGAGGATTAGTAATATTGTTTGGAGTTTTATCATATTTATTTTTTATTTAGTCCTACCAAATTTTTAAAAGAAAATGGCAGATCTGACGCAATAATGAAAGTGGATTATTATAAAATGTTTTTTATTCCTCTTCTTCTAAAATATTCATCGCTTGCGTTTTGAAATCATCAATTCCTTCAAATTTTTTAAAATCTAAATCTTTATTTAATTTTTGTAAAGCATCTGAAATTTCAATTGCCAGCTCAATAGGATCATTTTCTTGACCAAATAAATTCCAATCGAAATTTGTTCCTGCGAGTTCATTTTCAAGGTACATTCCAACACACCAATTTTCTAAAAAAATAGGTAATGTCATTTCAATTGGACTATATTCTTTCCAATTTCTTTTAGCACAGACACTAGCTAATTTTTTATTTGACCAAAAACAAAATAGACTTAATGGTTCGCCGTCGTCATCTTCGAATTTATTGGAAGATGAATTAACGTAACCGTCTTTTGATTTTAAAGTCCAGACAATTTTATTTTCAACAACTTCTTGAACGAATTTTTTATGTCTGTTTTTTATTACTATTGAATCTTGAAACATATTCTTCTTTTTGCCAGCCGACTAAAGTCAGATGCTACGGTACTTCTACCGAATTCAAAATATCATTAATAATATCTACTTGTGAAATATTCTCTGCTTCGGCTTCATAAGTCAACCCAATTCTATGGCGCAAAACATCATGGCAAACACTTCTCACATCTTCTGGAATTACAAAACCTCTTCTTTGCAAAAATGCATGTGCTTTTGCAGCAAGAGCAATATTTATACTTGCCCGTGGCGAACCTCCAAAATTGATCAATGGTTTTAATTTTTCCAAACCATAATCCTGAGGGGTCCGAGTCGCAAAAACGATATCTAAAATATACTGTTCGATTTTTTCATCCATGTAAACTTTCTTCACCACTTTTCTTGCTTTAAGAATCGTTTCGATCTCAACCACTTTTTGAACTTTTGGAAAACCACCTTCTTGCAGATTCCGTCGAATGATTTCTCGTTCTTCTTCTTTGTTTGGATAATCTACCAATACCTTCAACATAAAACGATCGACTTGCGCCTCTGGCAGAGGGTAAGTTCCTTCTTGGTCAATTGGATTTTGGGTAGCCAAAACAAGAAATGGTTCCTCCAAATTAAAAGTATCATTTCCAATCGTCACTTGTCGTTCTTGCATCGCTTCCAGTAAAGCACTTTGGACTTTTGCAGGTGCACGGTTGATCTCATCTGCTAAAACGAAATTGGCGAAAACTGGTCCTTTTCGCACATTGAATTCATTTTTACTTGGATTATAAATCATCGTTCCAATGATGTCGGCAGGAAGAAGATCTGGTGTAAATTGAATTCGACTAAAATCAGCATCAATTGCCGAAGCTAAAGTTTTGATGGCTAAAGTTTTAGCTAGCCCAGGAAGCCCTTCCAAAAGGATGTGTCCCTTGGTCAATAAACCGAGTAATAATCTTTCGATCATGTGGTCTTGTCCGACGATGACTTTGGAAGTTTCAGCATTCAATTTTTCTACAAAAGCACTTTCGATATAAATTTGTTGATTAAGTGCTTCGATGTCAACGGAAGTATGCATTCTTGTGAGTTTTTTTTACAAATTACTATTGACGAACTCAGATTTGGGTTCGTTTTGGAAAAAGCCCTCAAAAATGGTGATTTTTTTGGAAAAAACGCAATTGATTTTTAAGAAGAAAAATAGGTTTAACGGTTTTTAACTTTTTTTAACTATGAAAGGCATAAATGAAAAAATATAATGTGTTTAGAGCCTTTTGAAGTGGAAAAAAATGTTACTGAATCGTATCTGGAATTTCTTCAAATAAGGGTTTTATTTCAGATGAATCCTTAGGAGGAGTAATTTCAGGAAGATCGGGTTTGATTGGTTTGATTGGTTTGCCGATGGTGTCGATAGTGGATAGTTTTGCTTGAGCCATAAGAATAGAATCCACCCGTTCTTCAGCAATTTTGATTGCATTTTCTTTACATGTTTTAATGCGTTCTGCCCGTCTTTTGGCAAATTTATCAGCAACTGCTTGTTCAATTCTTTCTGATCTCTCCTCTAGCGTTTCTTTTTTCTTTTGCTCACAACCTAATGAGAACAAAAGAAAAAACATCAAATTTATAATAACAATATGTGAAATTGTTCTTTTCATTTTTTTTTCAATTTTTCAATTTCCTTCAAGCGAATTTCCATGATGGAATCCATATTGGATAAAATCAAACTGTCTTTTTGCAAATCACAAATACTATCGAGATCAATATTTAATTGCTTAATGCCTCGATTAAAAAGTGTGTCGACTGAAATTTTGAAATTGGCTTCTTGCTCTGAAGTATCGTGGATGCAACTAGTCCCAGAGATGCTGACTAAGATGAAAAGGATAATCGAAATGGGAAGAATGTTTCTCAATGCTTATTGATTAGAATTAAAAAAGCAAATTTAGGGAAAAAAAAGGAGTCAGGAGTGAGGGTGGTCACTTTGCTCTTGACTCTTCCTCTCCAAAATATCTTTTAGAATTATCGCTGCATGCTCTCTTGTATTTTCAATAAAAAACTTACTAGTGTGTTTCCCTGCATTGACGACTCCAGCGATGTAAAGATTTGGAACGTTAGTTTCCAAAGTCTCTTCATTGTAAATTGGAGTTTCAGATGCATCGTCATGAAATTTCATTCCTATTTTTTTGAAAAAATCATAATCAGGTAAATAACCAGTCATCGCGAGGACGAAATCATTTTCGAGAGTGACCGTTTTTTCTGGAGTTTTAATAGTGACCTCACCTTCTTTGATTTCAGCAATATTACTATTGAAAAATGCAGAGATAGAGCCTTCTTTGATTCGATTTTCGATGTTAGGTTTGATCCAATATTTGACACGAGGGCTGATGGAATCTTTGCGAACAACCATAGTTACTTCCGCACCTTTGTGATACAATTCTAAGGCGACATCACAAGCAGAATTTGCCGCTCCAACCACCACCACTTTTTGCCCGATGTAAGGATGCCAATCATCGTAGTAATGTTTTACTTTTGGTAAATTTCCGCCAGGGATGTTGAGCCTTTTTGGAAGGTCATAAAAACCTGTAACGACGATGACAGATTTGCTTTGATAAGTTTTTTTCGAAGTATTTATTTGGAAGATGTCGTTGTCTAACTTGTTGATATTCAGTACCTTTTCGTAGAAATTTATATTTAGTTGCCAATCTTCATTTACTCTCCTAAAGTATTCCAATGCTTCTCGTCGAGTTGGTTTTTCATTATGAGAAATAAATGGAATTCCACCTATTTCTAATTTTTTAGAAGTAGAAAAAAAGGTCATGTTAGTTGGGAAATTATATAAAGAATTGACTAAAACTCCTTTCTCAATTACTACATATTTGAGTCCTGCTTTTTGTGCTTCAATGGCACACGTTACGCCGATGGGGCCAGCTCCAACGATAAGTAAATCGTACATTATTGTTATGGTTGAATATTAACGGTTAATGATTAGCGGTTAACGATTATTTCCCCAAAATGATAATTGCAAATCAGGAGGTTAACTGTTCACAGTTAACTATTAATCGTTATTTCACGAAGTTAACATTTTAAATGCAGATCGGGTTTTAATGGCAGTACGTTTTTTGTCATTTAGATCTTCGATTGGCAAGACAATAGTAAAAGTACTTCCTTCTCCAGGTGTACTTTTAACTTGAATTTCACCACCAAGTCGGTTGGATATTTTTTGGCAAATAGACAAACCTAATCCAGAACCTTTAGCTTCTTGTCGACTATGCAATCGCTTAAACATATCAAAAATTTGATCATGATATGCTTCTTCTATTCCAATACCATTGTCTTTGACGCTAAGATGGTGCTGATTATTTTTCTTTATATAGTCGACTTCAATAATAGGAGTAGCGTGATTATTATAGATAAGACCATTTTCAATGATATTTCTTAGTAAGATATAAATTTGAGCTTCATTGGTTTTTATGATAGGTAATTCTTCGCAGAGAATGTGTGCCGTTTTTTCTTCCATGAGAGGCTGTAAAGAGGTCAGAACTTGTTGGAAAGTTTTTCCCAAGTCGACTTTCTCGATATTAATTTTCCGATCAGAGAATTTTGAAAATTCCAAAACGTCTTCAATTAAAGTATGCATCTGCTTAGCATTAGTCACCACAAAAGAAAGGTATTCATCAGCCACATGATCATCTTGATTTTTTAATCGCATTTCTAGTAATCGAGTAAAACTGATAATGTTTCTAAGTGGTTCCTTGAGGTCGTGAGAGGCAATATGATTAAATCGCTCCATCTCTTTATTTGATTTGGTGAGGTCGGCATTTATTTTTTCCAATTCGTTTGTTCTGCGATTGACTTCATTTTTTAGATTTCTACTGATTACTTTTCTGTATTTGGATCGTTTATAGAGTAAATAAGCAATAAAACATAAAGCAATAAAGGCGATGATAACAGCTGTCGAAGCAATCGTTGCTTTTTGGATAGTTAATTTGTCTTTGGCTTGTTGAGATTTGAGGAGTTGATTTTCCGCTTCCTTATTTTCTAGTTGAAATTGGATTTTTAATTCGTTGAGTTTTTGACTTCTTTCTTGTGCGATGAGACTATCACTTAACATTTTTAATTTTGTATGATATATATAAGCCTGTGAATAATTGGCTTGTGCTGCATGGCTTTTAGCTACAATGTCGTATAATCTTGTGACGTTTTTTAAAGTACCTAATTGCTGAGCAATTTGAATCCCTTCCATACTTTTTTCGATGGCTTTAGAGTATTCTTTGTCCTTTAGATAAATTTCTGCAAGGTGTTCTAGCGAGATAATTATCTGTTCAGGGAAATTTATTTGGCTAGCAATACTGTAAGCTTTTCGATGTGCTTCAAGGGCTCTATTTGGTTGATTTTTCTTAGAATAAACGATCCCTAATTGATCAATAATTCTAGCTTCTCCAATTCTATCATTTTTTGCATGAGCATATGTTAATGCTTTGTCTAAATGGTTGGTAGCTTCTTCAAAATCTTCCTCATGGATATCTAAAATTCCTAGCATGAAATGAGCATCACTAATAAGTGTTTTATCTCCAATTCTGGTTGCAATATCAAGAGCTTCATTAGCATATTTAGTAGCAGTATCCCAGATACCTTGTTGCTTCATTGCTGAGGCCATATTGAGTAAGTTATCACTCATTTGTTGGTCTAAACCAAACTTTTCAGAGCATGTTGCCCCTTTTTGATAAAAGCTGACTGCTTTCTCAAAATTGCCGATTTTCATATGGGAACGCCCAAGATTATTATAAGTCCGACAAATTAAAATATGATTATCGGTTTTTTTAGCTAACTCAATGGCTTCTTCAAAGGACTCAATTGCTAAGTCCATTTTTCCTTGAATACTATATGATACAGCGAGAATGTTTTTGGCTCGGATAGCACCTTCTGTGAAGTTTAATTTATTTGAAATCTCTAGACTTTTTTTTGCGAAATTTTCTGTTTTTTCTGGCTGTGTTCGATGGTATTTCCAACTCAGGTTTTCTAATTTTTTGACTAGAGAAGTATCTTCAATTGAGTTATCTATTTCGACATAGATACTATCCAAATTCTCTCTAGCGAAAGATGCTTGAATTAATAAAAAACTAAATATGCCGATTATAACTCTCTTCATGGGATCTATTAACTAAACGATCAATTGTCTCAAATGGAGACCTACATAGTGATACAATGTTCGGGTAGTGTGAGAAGGGTAAAAGGGAGGAGAAAATTCAAATAGTATAATGCACAGTTGCTACCAAAAAAGTGTTTTTAGAGATGCAATCTTTAGTTTTTGTGACAGGTTTTTTTTAAAAAGTTGAGGTTGTTTTAGTAAAGTGGGGAGATTTATTTTCAGCTAATATTCTTTTGCTGCTTTCATCACTAAGTAGTTCGCGACCCAACCGTAGAAAAATATTCCAAGAGCAAAAATATAAACAAGAGGCATAGCTTGAATATTGGAGAATAAATCTAAACCAATAAATGCTAATCCAAAAAATCCAATTGTTACACCATAAGTTGCGATATATTTTCGGGCTTTACTTCCTTCTTCCATGAGGAAAGTTCCTCCTATAGGAATCAGCATAACAATAAACCAAATTCCTAAGGCTATCCATAAAATATTTTCTGTTATGAAAAAAAGAAGGCATAAAGCAACTCCAGTTCCTAAAAATACTCCAACCATATTGGAGGCAAATTTTTCATCATCAGATAATGCTAATTTTCCTAAAGGATGAAGTCGTAAAAACAAATTAGAAAATGGCTGAGCAATCCAAGAAGAAAATGCCCACATAATATAAAAAAGGATAAAAGGATAAAAGAAGGGAGCTAAAGTGGGATAACTTTCTGCTAATTTTATAAAAAGAAGGTAAACAAGATAAGCTCCAATGATCAGTTGCCAACGACCTTTGTCATTCATCTTATTGGTCCACAGGAAGAATTTTAAAATTTGTCGGTAGATGATATTTTGTCCTTTGATAGCTTCTTTGAGTCCAGTTTTGGCAAAATCAAAAGTAGGAGCGAGGCGAAGTGCTTCTTTGAAATGAGTTAATGCTTCTTCGTAATTATCATTTTCTATGGCAACCCAACCTTTGTTGGTGTGAGCTAATGGATCTTCGGGAGATTTGTGTAATGCATAATTTAAAGTAGCTTCAGCTTCTTTTCTTCGATTCAACTGAATGAGTGATCGTGCTCGTAAATTGATCAAATCCACATGTTCAGGATCAGATTCCAAACCTAATTCAGCATTTTTTAATGCTTCATCCCATTGATTTAGGTTGAGGGCAATCGATCCTTTGATTAAAAAAAATTCTGCTCCATTAGGATTTAAAAGCAAACCATTATCTGCTGCTGCAATGGAATCATTGAAACGGTTGGCTAGTAAATAAATTTTAGCTTGAAGATAAAAGAGATAAGGATTATTAGGTTCTAAGCCGATTGCAGATTCTATGAGTTGAGCTGCATTTTTATGTTCTTTTTCAGTCGAATGACAAAAACCAAGTAATCCCATTGCATATGCATTGCTTGGATTTTGATTTAATTCAAGACGCAGCTCCTTTTTTGCCATCTCGATTCTGCCTTGTTGCAAGAGGAATTGACCTCTCTCCAAATGGATACTCATATAAATTGAAAGTAATCTTATGAAGATCGAATTTCGATATTCATATAACTAGTTTAGTCATCAAATACAAAAAAATACTAAGGACAAATGTATGATTTTAAAGCGGGAAGTTTTTCCGTTTGAAATAAAAATAAAGACAAAGAAACAAGGAACTTAAAACATTAGTAGAAAAGGATTTTTCGTAAAAAAGTATTCTTGAAAAGAGGTCAAGTGAAAATTGGGTGCTTTTGTGACGGCTATTTTTAAAAAAAAATAGACATAACATACTGTTAATTAGGCACTTTAGATATTAAAGTGACACATATAACAAAAAAACACAAAGTAAAAATACCATTTTTAGGGTATAGAAATATCTATGTCTTAGTCTATCTTTGTCCTATCAATCATGAACAACAAACAACTATCTAATAAAGATTAGGTAGAAGACCAGATTAAAATTCTGGAACCAATTTTTAAAAATCCCATGGACTGCAGGTTTAATAAAACCCACACATTTCAAACGCCTTTTTTATATATTTTTTGGAAATCGATAACTAATACATAAGTTCCCCCCTCCTCCAAAAATTAAAAAGGTAAGATTCAATTTAACTTAGTGGATTAATTTATTGCAGTTTTATTTCTTAAAAAATATTTTGTCCCCCTTTTTGCGTAGCGTGAAAAAGAGATATAGCTATACGGGCAAAATAGTTTTGGTTCCCAAAAACTTAGAGATTTATACCAGAACATAATATTAAAGATTCTTTTAGAATCTTATACGAAAAAGAAACACAACGAATTATTATCCCATGATTAAAACGAGTGCGCCATCCTCCCAGATGAAGAGTTTTTAATAATAAAACGAACATCTATTTTTCACTTCAGTTTTTCTCCCTTGGGTCTTTTTTATGAATCAAACAAACTCGGAAGCAAAGGTTTAGGACAACCTATGTTAATTGCTTTCATATCTCATAAAATAAGATTTTATAATCAACCAATTGTTAAAAAAAATGTATAAAAACCTACTAACTCTTCTCTTAGTTTGTACTATCGGAATGTCACTTCAGGCACAAGATCCGACGATTACCTTTCCACATATTATAGTTGATGAAAGCGAGGAATTCGAAATAGAAGTATCTGTATCTAATTTTGAATCTCTTGTTGGCATGCAATTTACGATTCAATGGGATCCAGCAAAGATGAATTTGTTGGAAATTTTTGATTTTAACTTACCTGAATTAGATTCATCAAATTTTGGAATTACTGCAGTCAATTTAGACGAAGGCAAATTGCCTATATTATGGGATGATGATTCCTTGGTTGGAGTTACAGTACCAAATGAAACCGTAATTTATAAATTAAGAATGCAAGCTACTGGTGTACCAGGTGACACTATTCCATTGATATTTTCAAATAGTCCAGCATCAACGGAATTAGTTGATAATGGACTAAATCCAGTACCAGTTATAGAGGAAGAAGGTCAAGTGATTTTTGAAGACATCGTAGGAATTGAGCAATTGCAAAAATCAAATATCCACTCTTTAGTAAATTACCCAAATCCATTTACGGATTTTACAACAATAGAATTTGAACTACAAGAAACGACGAACACTACATTGATAATTACCGATTTGACAGGAAAGGAAATTTACAGAAACACAGAAAGACTGAGTAGCGGTTTTCATCAAAAGAAAATCAATTCTGCTATTTTTCCTTCTACAGGAGAATACATTTACTAT
>CAZMBP010000160.1:0-51376 GCA_964564545.1 uncultured Saprospiraceae bacterium | reverse complement strand
GGTAGAGATCATCATGATGTAAGTGGAACGGACTCTCCTTATCGGGAGACAAGTAATATTTATGATGGAAGTAAATTTACCGCTGACATGGCCATCCATAACGTAATTGGAGATAGTTTTAGAGGAGCGACTTGGGTATCTATTCACAACGGTGGTGGAGTAGGTTGGGGCGAAGTGATGAATGGAGGTTTTGGTATGTTGTTAGATGGTTCATCTGAAGCTGAGGAACGATTGAAAAAGATGCTTTTCTTTGATGTGAATAATGGAATAGCAAGAAGAAGTTGGGCTAGAAATGATGAAGCACTTTTTGCCATAAAAAGAGAAATGGAGAGGACTCCTAATTTAAAAGTTACTTTACCTAATATGGTGGAGGACGATTTATTGGACGAACTTGTATGATTTTTTGCCACAGATTTATAAGATCATTATGATTATTATGATCTGTCAAAACGTATCAAAAAGGGAATCATAAAAATCATAATAAATCAGCCCAATCTGCGGCAAAAAAAATAACCATGAGTTGGATAAAAACAATTGACTTCGAAGAAGCATCAGATACACTAAAAAAAATCTACAAAAGAGTCACAGGTCCCAATAATAATGTAGATAATGTTTTAAAAATACATAGCCTGAGGCCACACACCTTAGTTGGTCATATGGCATTGTATAAAAATGTTTTACACAACTCTAACAATACATTCCCAAAATGGTATTTAGAAAGTTTAGGAACTTATGTAAGTCATTTAAACCAATGTGATTATTGTGTAGATCATCACGGAGAAGGATTAAAAAGATTATTGGATAACGACGAGAAATACCATGAAATAAGAGCAAATATCAAAAATGATGAACTCGAAAAATCCTTCAATGAAAAAATGTTAGAAGGATTGCGCTATGCAAAAAAACTCACTTTAGCTCACCATACCATTTCCCAAAAAGATATGGAATCACTTCGAAGTGTTGGTTTTGATGATGGAGAAATATTAGAAGTTAACCAACTAGTAAGTTATTTTAACTATGTCAATCGCACGGTTGTTGGACTAGGAGTTAATACTGATGGAGACATTTTAGGCCTGTCACCAAATGAAAGTGACGATCCCGACAATTGGAGTCATAAATAAGTAAGTTCGTTGGTCGTTAAAAATTATTTTTAAATAAAGAGTAGAAACGTGATAGGTCTAACGTTTTAGGATCAGCGATTTCTTACCTTACATTAAAATATTTTTTTATATTTACAACTCCTATCAACCTAGTTTAAACTCACCCAAGTTTATATTATTTCAGACCGTTTTTTCATTGAAAATTAGGTTCACTTTCATTTGTGAATTTCATTAAAATAAAAATAATCCAACTCAATCGAATTATGAAATTAAAAATTACTCGTTTTTTATGCCTCTCATTTGTTCTCTTTTTTTCCATTCCAATGCAAAGTCAATTTGTCAATTTTGAAGATACTTGGAAAGAATTTTTGGCTAACAATAAAATTTCCAACATCAGCGAAATGCCCAAACCTAAAAAAAATCAACCTATTGATTATTTGAGATATTGCCTGATGGTGGCTAACACTCATTTTTGTAGCGGTGATATTCCTGATGCAGAAAACCAAATGGCCGAAGTCAAAAAAATGGGAGAAGCATCTTATCAATCCATTTCTGGCTACAAAGAAAAACATGATGACCTTGCAGTAAAAATTAAAGCTTATCATGAAGTAAGTAGATTATGGGCAGAGTTTTTAAAAACCAGAGATATTAGTATATCAAGGTTAGAAGCAATTGACAAAGCAACTCAAGTTTGTGAAAAAGGTACCTTAGCCAAATACTTTTATATGGAAGCTCACGCACATTATTGTTCGGCTGAAGTTGCTGAAGCGAAAAGTGATTTTGAAGGTCGAGTTTTAAAATTGGCAGAAAAAACCTCTTTAAAAGTTTCAGATATCAAAGGTCTTACCGAAGAGGTAAAAATGATGAAAACTCTTTTTACCAATTTACCTAAACTAGGAAAAGCTTGGAAAGAATTTAATACCAGCGGTGAGTCTCCAGGTTTTACTTTAGAAATTCCAGAGGTGGAGTGTTACTCTATCCCATCGATGAAATCATATGTTTTGCAAGGAGCTGCTGATCTATGTGGTAAGGGTGATGAGATGTTGAAAAAAGTAAAAGCCTTGCAAAAAAACAATACACACACGTTAGCTAAAGATTTAGTTGAAAAAATAGATTGGCTCGAAACAGAGGTTGGAAAAAACAATGGAGACATTGCCAATTTAAATAAAGCTTGGGCGGAATTTATGCCAAAAGATACTTTGACTAGTGGAATTGAATACGGATTTGAGTATTGTTCAAAGGAAGCCATCATCCGTGCATTTATCATGGAAGGAACTATATATTCATGTGAAAAAGGAGAGGAAATGATTGGAAAGATTGCTGAGGTTCGAAAAGAATTTAAACCTAAATTGAAAAATAATACTTTGTCAAAAATCGAAAAATTGAAAGCCAAAGTGGAAGGCCAAAAAGATGATTTTGACAACTTAAATATTCTTTGGAAAGAGTTTGTAGCCAATAACGACACATTAACTGAAGCATTTATTTTAGCAGATTATTACTGTGATAGAATTGCTCAAATTAAATCATGGACGATTAAAGGTCACATGAATTCTTGTAAAGATGGACAACGTTATTTAGATCACATTGATAAACTACAAAAGTTAGAAAGTTTAGAATATGATGATGAATTGGCTTGTAGAATAAAACGACTTCGAATCAAAGTATGGGATTGTAGATATTGGGAATTGGTGCTGCAAGCTCGAAAAGAAACTCATGAAGAACGAGAACGTTTTGGACCAGCATCTGCAGAAATTATGCGTGTCGATTTGAATAGTGATAAACAACCTTGTGAGACAGGAGTGAAATATTCACCACTTGGAAACATCGGAATTAAATATATTATTTCAACCTATTTATGTCAGGATATTGATTTGGCAAAAATGGGTGACCCAGAATATTATAAAAAAATTGCAACGTGGGTTGATACTGAAGTTTTAGCCAAATATTGCGAAAAAGATTTGCGCTGTAAAGAAGAATTTTTCATTTACCTCGAAGGCCATACAGATGGAAACCCATTTAGAGGTGCTCGGTATAAAAATTCACTTGATATTCCTGAAGGAACAGCTTTTACTCATTTCTTAGATGATGAAGTTATGGAAAAGACGACAGAGAAAGAGATTACAAAAACTTTGAAAAGTAATATGGAACTCGGAATTGCAAGGGCTTGGACAGTCAAAAAACAACTTGATTTTATGGCAGTTCCTATTACCATTGGAGCCTGGGAACATCCAAAGAGTGAAAAAGGAGGGGAATTCCGAAAGATTGAAATAGAACTAAATATCACCAATCTTTTATTAGATTTTTATGAAAAACGGTTGTTAGAATTATTAGAAGAATCAGGAATTGGAGCTCGACCAGAAGAATGTTAATAGTTGATTTTATTTTATTTTGACAAAATTTTATTGGTAAAAGTGTCGAAAAAGACTTTTGTTAGAAAATAATACTACGTAAGTATGTTGTTTTTTTGATTTTTATTTTTTTATGGATATATTTGCGCCATATTTAGGAAAATATCCCTAAAACATTAAATTTAAAATTTCAGACTAAATAATTATGGACACCAAATTCGATAAAATCGACTTGAAGATCATGAAGATTCTTCAAGAAAACAGCAAAATTACAAACCTTGATTTATCTAAGAAAATTGGGCTTTCACCAGCTCCAACTTTAGAGCGGGTAAAAAAGCTAGAACAATCTGGTATTATTAAAAGTTACCATGCGTTAGTGGATACTCAAGCGATTGGGTTGAGTGTGAAGACTTTTGTTTTAGTTTCTTTGGCATGGCAGAAAGAAAATGCCTTGAACGCATTTTTAGATAAAATTAAGCAGATAGAAGAGATTACAGAATGTTATATTATTACAGGTGAGGCTGACTTTTTGATCAAAATCGTTTGTAAAGATATTCCAACATATGAAAAATTATTGTTTAAGACATTGTCTCAAATTGAAGAAATCGAAAGATTGAAAACTTTGATGACATTATCTACAGTAAAAGATTCTAAACTTTTACCTTTCGATTACGAGAGCTAATATTTAGAATGATAAAAAATTAAAAAACCGCTACTGTTGAAAAACGGTAGCGGTTTTTTAATTTTGAGATCACAAAACGATCTATCTTTTTTGTCGAAAAAATACAGATAAGACTCGAAAAATTTCAATCTTTGATTTATGAAAAAGAAGAAGAATTCATTGTTATGGAAAATTACTGGGAAAAACTTTCCTGGGGATTCCTATGTTTTCGGAACAATGCATGTGAGTGATAAAAGAGCATTTACTTTCGAGAGTTTAGTTCATGAAAAAATCAAAGAGTGTGATGCTTTTGCTTTGGAGTTTAACTTAGAAACTGCCAATACCAATATCACCGCTGATATGATGAGTTTGCCCAATGGGTTGACTTTAGAATCTATGATTCGTCCTAAGAAATTTAAAAAAATCAATGAACGATTTATTCGCTTTACTGGATATGATTTGAGGCAATTTAATAGAAGTTTGCCGATGCAAATTACCAATATAATGGCAGAGGTTGTTTTGTCAAAAGATCGATTAAAATCGCTTGATGAATCCCTTTTTCAATTTGCAAAAGAAGAAGGGAAGGTTTTACTCGGAATCGAAACTTTTGAAGAGCAACTAGACATTATGGCAAAAATTCCAGTTGAAAATCAATTGAAATCAATGCTAAAAACATTTAAAAGTTTTAAGCAATTTCGGAAGCAAGTGTTGAAGATGGCTGAACTATATGAAAAGGCAGATATTCAACAATTGTATAAAAGTTCGAAAAAATCAACTGGTTCAGAGCGTAAGTTATTACTCTACGATCGAAATAAAATCATGGCTGAAAGAATTGCTTTAATGGCTTCAGAACAGACCATTGTTTGTGCGATTGGAGCGGCTCATTTAGCTGGGAAAAAAGGAGTTTTAAGATATTTGAAAATGCAAGGGCTGGCGGTAAAGCCAGTTGAAAATATAGAATAATAGGATATGAAAGGCCCAAATCCAAATACAATTTTTCCATTAGAAAATTATGATCGACTTTGTTTTTTAAAAAACATCATAAAGAATCCGAATATTGAAATTGGAGATTTTACCTATTATGATGATTTTGAAGATGTCCATAATTTTGAAAAGAATGTGAAATATCACTTTGATTTTACTGGAGATAAATTGATAATTGGCAAATTTTGTATGATTGCTTCTGGAGTTACTTTTATCATGAATGGAGCAAATCATTTGACAGATGCAATTTCTACCTACCCATTTGCTATTTTTGGAAACGGTTGGGAAAATGCCATGGAAGGAAAATCTTACCCAACCAAGGGGGATACCATAATTGGAAATGATGTTTGGATAGGATATAATGCAACGATTATGGCAGGAGTGAAAATTGGAGACGGAGCAATCATCGCGACCAATTCTACTGTAACAAAAGATGTGGAACCATACACGATTGTTGGTGGAAATCCGGCCAACGAAATCAAAAAAAGATTTTCTCCAGATCAGGTAGAAAAGTTGCTGAAGTTAAAATGGTGGAATTGGGATCTTGAAAAAATCACTCAAAATCTTAAACATTTAACGAGCAATAACATTGATAACTTGACTCCCTAAAACATTACATTTACATTTTTCAAAATGGAGATAAAAATAGAACAAGGAAATAAAACGGCGATACTTTTTGGGGGCTCTGGCTTAGTAGGAGGTTTTTGTCTTGACTTACTTTTAGAATCTCCAATCTATTCAAAAGTGCTTTCTTTTGGCAGAAAAAAATTAAACAAGGAGCATGAAAAATTAGAGCAGATTGTAATTGATTTTGAAAAACTTTCTCAATATCAAAAATTGATTCGGGGAAATGATTTGTTTTGTGCACTTGGAACGACAATTAAAAAAGCTGGAAGTCAAGAGGCATTTCGAAAGGTTGACTTTGAATATCCAAAAGAAATAGCTTCTATTGCTGCAAAAAATGGAGTGAGTCAATTCATTTTAGTTTCAGCTTCAGGCGCTGATTCAAAATCCAAGATCTTTTATAATAAAGTAAAAGGTGAATTAGAGGATGCAATTAAAGAATTACCATTTTGGAGTATTCATATTTTACGACCTTCTCTCTTGCTAGGAGAGCGAGCAGAAAGTAGACCTTTAGAACGATTTGGAATCATAATATCTAAAGGAATTGATTTTTTTATGGGAGATCTTTTAGGAAAATATCAACCAGTAAAGGCTGAAGATGTTGCAAAAGCAATGGTAGTGGAAGCCCAAAGTTTGGAAGGAGGAATTAAAAGATTAACTTCAGATGCTATGGTGAAAATCGGCAAATCTGAAAGAGATTTATTAGAATAAATTAGATAAAAATTAAATATAAAAATGGATAAAGAAAAAACAGTTGCAAAAAACACAAAGATCGAAATTAACGTTGGACTTAATGATAAAAATGTCCCTCTTCAAATTGATTGGAAATCAGATGATAATCCAAATGCTGATGACTCACCTCAATTAGCAAAGGCTATGCTTCTTTCTATGTTTGATAAAAAGAACAAGGAAACCTTAAAAATTGATCTTTGGACATATGATATGCAAATTATGGAGATGGATCGATTCTTTTATCAGACATTTCGAGGATTGGCTGATACGTATTACAAAGCGACTCAGAATAGAGAGTTGGCTGTTGAAATGCAGAAGTTTGTTCAATATTTTGGAGAAAAAACAGAAGTGATTCCAAAAGATTCATAGTCAGCATGTAGTTTTAGCAAAACCTTAAGATTCCATTAAGACTCCTAAGGGATTTTGGAACGTTTATAGAAGTGAAGTTTTACCATAAACAATCTTTAAAACTAAAATACGATTATGAAAAAAATAATGACTTTATTACTCTGTTTGTCTCTATTTCAAATTTCTTCAAATGCACAATTTGGAAAACTTAAAAATGCGGCGAAAAAAGCAGAAGCTAAATTAAAAAATGCAAGTGGTGAATTGTCAACTGATGAAATTGGAAAAGGATTAAAAGAAGCTTTAAATGTAGGCGTTGGAGAAGCTACTAGTTTCTTATCTGCAGAAAATGGATATTTGAACAGTCAATATAAAATTCTTTTACCAGAGGAAGCTCAAAAGGTAATTAAAAAAGTGAAGAGAGTTCCTGGTTTTGAGAACGCAGATAAAAAAATGACTAAGCTTTTAAATGAAGCGGCAGAAAAAGCAGCTAAAAAAGCTAAACCAATTTTTGTCAGCGCAATTAAGCAAATGACTATTCGAGATGCAATGGATATTTTGATGGGTGAAAAAAATGCAGCTACTCAATATTTGGATAAAACTACTCGAAAGCAACTATTTACTGAATTTATGCCTGTTGTTCAGCAGTCATTGGATGAAGTAAATGCTAGAACTTATTGGTCTAAAATTGCTAAAGCTTACAACAAAGTTTCTTTTGGAAAAAAAGTAAATCCAGAATTAGATAAACATGTTACGGATAAAGCATTGGATGGGATGTTTAGTTTGGTAGAAGTTAAAGAATTAGATATCCGTAAAAATAAGAGTGCTAGGTCTTCGGATTTGTTGACCAAGGTTTTTGCGAAGCAGGATTAAACCCCCAGCCCCTGAAGGGGAGCCTATTTTGATTATGCCTTTGGCAATCAAAATAGTTAAGTATAATTTGTTTGACGATATTAGTTTAATAAAAAAAGGACATTGAAATTATTTTTCAATGTCCTTTTTTTGGGCACGAACTATATTTTGTTTCCATTATTGAAAATTGATATCTACTAATAATTTTTTGCCAAAGAAATTATCAGATATTTTGAAGAAGAGGCTGGTAAAAAAGAAAAGTGGACTTTGAAATCAAATTTCAAAGTCCACTTTTATAAATTGAACTGTTATCGTCAATTAAAACCCTGTTCAACTATTTTGATTACCAAAGGCAAAATCAAAATAGGCTCCCCTTTAGGGGCTGGGGGTTTTACTTATCAGAAGAAACAGGTCTTCTAAATCCTTTTTGTTTCTTTTTAGCCTTTGATTTTGGCTTCAAGTCTCCACTTAAATCGTAGAAAACAGGAGTCGCAACAAAGACAGAAGAGTAGGTACCGACAACAACACCAATCAACAATGCAAATGCAAATCCTTGAATACTTCCACGTCCGAAGAAGAAAAGCATTGCGATTACAAATAATGTTGTTAATGATGTAATTACAGTTCTACTGATCGTAGAATCAATCGCTTTATTTACGATTTCTTCTTTAGACCATCCAGTATATTGATTCATGTACTCTCTAATTCTATCGAATACAACCACGGTATCATTGATAGAGTAACCAATTACGGTCAAAATCGCAGCAATGAATGCCTGATCGATTTCCATTGGGAAAGGTAAAATTCCATGGAAAATTGAGAAAACAGATAATACTATCAAGGAATCGTGGAACAAAGCGGCAACCGCTCCTGCACTATATTCCCATCGGCTAAATCGAATCATGATATAAAGGAAAACTACCAATAAGGCGAAAATACCTGCATAGAAAGCTGTTCTACGAATATCATCGGCGATAGTTGGTCCAACTTTACTTGAACTAATTACATGAGTAATTCCAACTTGATCACTTGTGAATTGTTTTCGATCTAAGTTACCACCAGCAGTTTTGTTTACACCATTGAAAAGTGCAGTCATAACTTTATCGGCAGTATCTTCATTATTCTCATTGATCAAATAACTCGTAGTTACTGCAAATGTATTACTTGTACTTACAGATTTTACAACAGGATCAGGAGCATCAACAAATGCTTCTTTTAAGTTAGCTTTCAAAGTTGCCATGTCAACATTTACATCGTCAGCAAACTGAACATTGTAAGCGTATCCACCTTTAAACTCAACACCTAACTCAAATCCTTTTGTAAACATTGAAGCAAGTCCAGCCAATATAATTACACCTGAAACTACATAAGCTTTTCTACGCTTTCCTAACCAATCTACTTGAACATTGGCGAATGCGTTTTTAGACATTCCTGTCCAGAAACTCAACTCTTTATCTTTACCAGTCCACCAGTCAATTAGTAATCGACCAACTAAAACGGCAGTAAATAATGAGCAAATTACACCGATGATCAAAACAACTGCGAAACCTTTAATTGGTCCTAAGCCAAAGTAAGCCAATACACCAGCTACTAATAGGGTAGTAACGTTGGCATCGATGATCGCAGAATATGAATGTTGGAAACCATCTCGGATGGCTGCAGCATTTGATTTTCCAGCTCGAAGTTCTTCTCTAATTCTTTCGTAAATAATTACGTTAGCATCTACGGCCATACCGATAGTTAAAACGATACCTGCAATTCCAGGTAATGTTAATACTGTTCCGAATGAAGCCAATGATCCAAAAATGAAAGCTACGTTTAATAACAAAGCAATGATCGATACGATACCAGCTCCACCATAGTAACTCATCATAAATAAAAGAACTAATAACATACCAGCACCTAAAGCAGTAATACTTCTTGAAGTATTTTCAGCACCTAAAGTAGGTCCTACAACTGCTTCTTGGATAATAACTGGTTTCGCAGGTAATTTTCCAATCTCCAAAATACGAGCTAAATCACCCGCTTCTTGAACATCAAAACCACCAGAGATACTTGTTCTTCCTCCTGAGATAGCTCCATTTCTTACACTTGGACAAGAAACTACTTCGTTATCGAGAACGATACCGATTTCACGAGCTCCATTTTCTGAAGCAAATTTTGTCATTTTGTACCAAGTAGTTGCTCCTTCATTGTTCATTCCTAAAGTAACCTCGATTTGACCTTGGTTAGTTTGAGTTGAAGCAGTAGTAATTACATCTCCTTCAAGAGGTGCAACATCTCCCTTTCGTTTCTTGATACCATATAAAAACATCTGAGAAACTTCCTCTCCATCTTCATTTACATCAACACTTGGCTTATATCCCCACATCAAAGACAGGTCACGAGGTAACATGTTTTGAACTGCTGGGTTTTTTAATAAAGCATTAATAGCAGATGTATCATTTGGTCTAGCAAACCCCATAATAGGACTTCCTTGGCCATCTTGTCCTCCAGATGTATTTGGAGCAAATAATGAAAATAATGGTCCAGCTTCTCTTTGTGAGAATTCAGGATTAGGAACTTGAATAGTATCAATACTCGCAATTTCAGTAGTTGCGTTTCCTAAAGTATCAGTAACATATGTTGTATCAACTTGAGAAATAAATTCTGGTACATCAGCTTTCGTTGTATCTTCAGTTGCACCTAATTTACTTAACCTTTCATCCATATCAGCAAAAGCTTGAATGATCTGGAAGTTATTATCACTATTTCTGTAAGTCTGCCAAAACTCCAATTTTGCAGTTGCTTCCAAGAAAGCTCTTGCTCTTGCTGGATTTTTGATACCAGGTAATTCCACAACGATCATATCACGGGCAGCATCCAAAGAAACATTTGGTTGAACTACACCTAATTTATCGATACGTTCTCTTAATCTTTCGTAGGTATTTTTTACAACTCCTGTAGATTTAGTACGTAACCAACTAGCTACGACAGCATTAGAGGAGTTAATATTCAATGTATTGTCATCATCACCTGTGTTCAAGAAGTAAGGAGCTAATGATTGACCTGGGTTAGCAGCTTCAAAAGCATCTACAAATAGAGTGACAAAATCAGAATTATTGTTCGCTTGGTTTTGTTTCGCAGTTTTTAACGCATCTTCAAAAGGGGGGCCTGTATTGTTATCCCTGGCGAGCGCCATGAGATATTCACTTAAATCGACTTGCATCACAACGCTCATTCCACCGACTAAATCTAGTCCATAAGCTAATTGAGAATTCTTTAAATCTTGGTAGGTGTAATCCTTGAATGGACTTTCCCATACCACTTCGCTGGATATAGAATCCAGGTACATGCCCAACTTTTCGTTGTAGGCTTCGGTTCCTTGTTCGCCGTGACTTAGAGCATATTCAACAGCTTCTTGATCTACAGTATTTGTTTTTGTAGACAAAAAGAACTGCCAAATACAAACTAATGCCATAAGCACAAGAAAGAATTTGATAAGGCCTTTACCTTGCATTTGTAAAAAAATTTAAAAATTTAAAAATACGTTAAAATAAAATCGCGCAAATATACAAGTTTATACTAATAAATGCTCGTTTTTTTGGCATTTGTGAAAGTGCAAAAACTATTCTACTTTTACGTCGATAAATCTTTTTACGAGGGGAAACAAGTAATGTTGATAGTTTTGTCTGGTTTTTACCAACATTTTATCAAATGAACTAAACCTAAAGAACTTATTTAAACATCCTTACTTCTCTATTGTATTATTTCCAAACCTAAAATTGATCAATTACTAATGGGACTATTTTCATTTTTAAAAAGAGCAGGCGCTAGTTCTTTATCAAAAAAAGAAGTGGCTAAAGTTGAAAAAACTGACGAAATCAAAAAGTTAGAAGAGAAACTTTTGAACAAACAAAAAACCCTTGTTTTGGAAGGCATCGTTGGAAGTCTAGGTGTTAAAACCAAAGACCTAGTTGTAAAATTTGCTGGAGACAGAGCTACTGTTTCTGGGCAAGTAGGAAGTAACGAAGACCGTGAAAAAATTATCCTTGCTTTGGGTAATGTTTCTGGTGTTGCTACTGTGAACGACAAACTTACTGTTAAAAAAGCTACTCCAGAAGCAGTTTTTTATACAGTTAAAAAAGGTGATACTTTAGGAAAAATTGCTAAAGCTCACTACGGTAAAGCTGGTATGTACAAGCAAATCTTTGCTGCTAACAAACCAATGCTTAAGAGTGCAGATAAAATTTACCCAGGTCAAGTTCTTAGAATTCCACCTGCGAAAAAATAATTGTTTTTAATGGTTTGTAAAGGGTTAACGGTTAATTTCTTAAATTGAGAACAACACCAATTGGGAAATTAATTGTTAACCCTTTCCAGTTAACCCTCAATTAGGTTTCTCATCTTTCCATTCAGGAACCCTTCCACATTTTTCACTACATCATTTAACAATCTTCTTCTTGCGGCAAGACTAGCCCATGCCTGATGGGGAGTAATAATGCAATTTTCTAATCCAAATAATACATGATCAGGTGGAGGAGGTTCTGATGATAAAACATCTAATGCGGCCCCCGCTATACTTTTATTTTCCAATGCATTTCTGAGTGCTAATTCATTGACTAAACCTCCACGAGCTGTATTAATTAGATAAGCTGATGATTTCATTTTGGCGAGATTGAGCAAGGAGATGATTCCTTTGTTATCTTCAGTCAATGGAGCATGTAAGCTTAAAACATCACTTTGAGAAAATAACTCATCTAAACTTACATAATTGATTCCCTCAATTTGCTCCTTTTCGGGATTTTTTCGATGTACAATTACTTTCATTCCAAATGCTAAAGCTACATCTGCGACTGCTTTTCCAATTTTCCCAAAACCATAAAGCCCCATCACTTTTTCATAGATTTCATCGATTGGCTGATGCCAATAAGCAAAGTCATTTTGCTTAGACCACACTCCTTGATGAACTTCTTGATTGTATTTCTCAACTTGGCTAGTTAATGCGAAAAGCATAGCAAAAACATGTTGAGCAACAGCTGGAGTGCTATAACCACTCACATTAGAAACAGGAATTTTTTTCTCCTTACAATAATCTAAATCAACATTATTATAACCTGTTGCAGATACACAGATATATTTAAGTCGAGGAAGTTGCTCTAAAACTGGACGATCTAAAACTAATTTATTGACAATTAAAATATCCGCCGATTCAGCTCTTTCTAGAATACTATTTCTATCTGTACGAGGGAAAACTTCAAAGTTTGAAAGTGCTTCAATCCCTTCCCAACTCAAATCTCCTGGATTTAAAGTGTGTCCATCTAAAGCAATTATATTAATCATTTAATAATTGTTTTTTAAAACTTAATGTGTTGGTTGTCAGTATGTTATGTTTTTTTATGAAAAATTAAATTAACCGTTCATAGTTAATCTTTCCCCGTTATTTAACAAACTGTTTTAAATGTAATTCCAAACTACTGTACAATTCAGCCATTCGATGTGGGCATCCAAAACAAGCTTCAAAACTACCATCTTTTCGAAGGTCATTTGGAAAAACAAAGGTTCGAGTTTTACTATCCTTTTTGAGGAAACTTAATAATTCTTTCAAATCTTTTTCTTGAATCACAATTGATTGAGTATTCGTATTTTCCCTTAGTTTATTGACCACATATATTTCTTCAAACTGTTCTTCTCCTATTTTTTCTCCATAAAATTCGTTGGGCGTTTCTAAAACTAGCAAAGGAATATGATCAATGTTCAAATGAAAAATGCCAATTGGAGTTTGACCGCAACGAACAGAATTATATAATTTTACGAGTGAAAATTCATTTTTAGAATTGGTGGCCCAGAGTTCTACTTTTTTTTCTTTTTTAAAGAAAAGCAAATGCAATAGCTCAATATCTTTAGCTAAAGTTATTCCTTCATCATTATTATTAGATGAATTGTCTTGACAAGAAAGAAAACTTATTAGGAGAATCAGAATTCCGATTTTAGAAAATTTCATGTACTTGAGTTGATAAAAATCATAAAAAAATAAGTCCCTTTGCATAGCAAAAGGACTTAGGTAAAGATATATTTTTTAATGACTTTTTTTTATCTGAATTTCAAATGATCCAAAATTATTTAATGAATTAGTTATTCAACTCCCAATTATAACTTTTAAAATTGATAGAAGTTCCAGAAGAAATTTGGGTATTAGAATATTTATTCAAATAGGTTCTTAAATCACCAAAATCTTTTCCATACCAATCAAATATTTTAGAAACTTCCACTTTATTAGAACTGATTGAATTATAATTTGAATTATTGATAAATGACTTAGTTTGTCGGTCAAAATAGGTATTTAAATTATTGGCAGTCCATGCTTTATTCAACAATGGAGGACAAGATTTTGCCGCACAATTTACCGCAAAGTGGATTCGAGGTTCATTAAATTGTGGTCGGATGATATCATTTTCAATATTATTTAAACTCAAAGTTCGATTATCAAGTTTGATCCATTTTACATCCCAAGGTTTGCCATTATGCAAATCCATGATTGATTTGACAGGGTGATTTTTTAAGATTAATTTGATCGTGTAGGCATTGTAAGCATTAATCCAAAAAGCCAATTTTTTATTTCTGCTCCAGCTTTTTTCTATGTTTGTGCTTTCTAATTTTTGCAAATAAGAATCTAATTTACCCTCATCCTTTTTTAGTCCCTTATAATTTACCTTTCCAGCTGAACTTACGTATTTTTTCAAAAGAGAATCAAATCCATCGTGAAGTCCTAATGCTGATGCCGGTTTTTTATTCTCAGAACCAAAGAGACCACCAATTTCTCTTTCTTTTCTTGCTTTCTCTGCCATAGCTTTTTTTGCATCCATTTCTTTTTTCAATTTTTCTTCCGCTGCCATTTTTGCTTTTTTAGCTTCCTCAGCCCTTTTCATTTCTTCTTCTACATGTGTTTTTTCTGCCAAGGCTTTTGCTTTTTCAGCTTCCATTTGAGCTTTTGCTTCAGCTTCATTTTTGACTGGTGTAGATGCAGAATTTTTTTCTGTTGGCAAATTGGGAGTATTTGTAGGTTGGGAAGTAACCTTCTTAACTGGAATTTTAGCAGAGGTTTCTTTCGGAGTTACTTCTTCCTCAGTATTATTTTCTGCCATTTCTTTTGTTTCAGCTTCCTCAGATGTTGGAGTATTTTCTGCATCTGAAACTGTTTGATTTTGCTCAGTTTCGGTAGGTTGAGCAACAGTTTTTGCTGAAGTATTATCAGTTTTTGCTTCACCGCCACAACTAAAAACTAATAGAAGGATAAATATATATAATAGATTTTTCATGTAAAATAAATTAAAAATTTAGTGAGCTGTTTTGAATATTAATAAAATAAATTTCATTTGATTTTTATTGCAACAGAACAGGATTAAAACTGTGAAAATAAAGAGTTGTTCACCTGTTTTGTACTCAAATGTTCTGAAACGGACTTTTGATAATTCTATTTGCCACAAATTTAGATTTTTTAATGAAAAAAATCTTTTCAGCTTCCTGACATATCATTAAAATACCTTTTTGTTGCGGCAATGAAATTTACTACTTTTGCGATTCGTTTAAATCTGTCAAGATTATAAACAATTCATAGAGAAATTAGCTTTTCTATATGAATCCAATAGGTACGACAAATCACGAAATAGAAAGATGTCAGTAAAAGTAGATCAATTAACAAAAGTATATAAAACGCAAAAAGCCGTTGATCAAATTTCTTTCGAAGCAAAGAAAGGTGAAGTCTTGGGTTTTTTGGGGCCAAATGGTGCTGGTAAAACTACCACCATGAAAATCATTACCTGTTTCATTCCTCAAACAGATGGTAATGTGAATGTGTGTGGTTATGATACCAAAACTTCACCTATAGAAGTGCGCCAAAGAATTGGGTATTTACCGGAGCATAATCCATTATACAAGGATATGTATGTGAAAGAATATTTGAGTTTTGTAGGTGGATTACATAAAGTATCTAATAAAAAACAAAAGGTAACGGAAATGATCGATCGAGTTGGACTTGGTCGAGAACAACATAAATTGATTGGAGCTCTTTCAAAAGGATATCGCCAAAGAGTAGGTTTGGCTCAGGCCATGTTGCATGACCCAGATGTATTGATATTGGATGAACCAACTTCTGGATTAGATCCTAACCAATTGATTGAAATTCGAAAATTGATTACTGATTTAGGAAAAGAGAAAACAGTAATTTTTTCTACTCACATCATGCAAGAGGTTCAAGCTATTTGTGATCGAGTATTAATTATTAATCGAGGGAAAGTAGTGGCAAATGATCCTGTGGCAGCTTTGGCAGATAGAATTTCAGGTTCGTCGATTGTTACAGTTGAATTTTTAGAAAAAACTCAGAAGGAGTTCTTGAAAAGAATTAGCAAAGTAAATTCAATTGAATCACTTGGAAATAATCAATGGAAATTATCTGCTGATTTAAAGGAAGATATTCGAAAGGATATTTTTGATTTTGCTGTTCAAAATAATTTGACTTTGCTTGGAATGAAAAAAGAAGTTTATAGTGTAGAGGATGTTTTCCAAGAATTGACAAAAGATTAGTCAACAATGAACGACGGACGGTTTACGTTTGACGGACCTCCATGTGGATTTAATATTTTTTAAATAGTTGGGATATCGTAAAACGTTTAACTTCCAGCGAAAAACGAAAATAGTAATTTGAAAAAAGTACTCTTAATTTTATCATTTTTTATTTGTGTAAATGCATTGTTACAAGGGCAAAGTGATACGGTGTATTTAAGTAAAAATTTTAAATTTCAAGATGGTGTGTTTTTGAGTTTTGAGGATTTTAGGAATAATACTCCTACGTATAAATGGAATGAGGTAGAGGCAGGAGTTCATTCCAATCCACAAAATTTCTTAGCTCAAATGTATGGTTTGCGAGTAAGAAAGATGGAGACAGAAGAAGGAGAGGTTCGAAAATCAAGAAATATTAACTTGGATTCTATTTGGGGAATTTGTTTAGATGGAATTCCATACATACGATTGTCTAGGGAGGAGCTAAATAAAGAAAATGTAGTTTTTGCAGGTTTAAGATTGAGAGGGAAGATTTGCTATTATGAGTATGAAGAATTTATAATACAAAAAAAGGAAATGTCAGCTTATAATCCAGTTACGGGGCATCCTTTTCGAACAAAAGATGTCGATGTAAAGGTGAAGTTGATTCATAAAAATATGCTTCATTTTGAGAGAGGTGAAACAGCAGTTTTTTCCAAAGAAAATTTTAAAGAGTGGATTAAGGATGATGAGAAATTATACAAAACAGTCAATGATTTGACTCCTCAAGAAGTGGAAGAAAAACTGTTTAAATGTTTGCTCATTTATGATGATAGAAATTTAGTTAAAGTCAAAAAATATTAGATAAGAAATAACAATATGCTAACGATTTTTTCAAAAGAAATAAACACCTTTTTTAGTTCGCTGATAGGCTACATTGCTATTGGTGTATTTTTATTGGTTACGGGGTTGATGATGTTTGTATTTCCAGACACAAGTTTGTTGGATTATAATTATGCGACTCTGGATCAGTTGTTTTCTCTTGCACCGATGATCTTTATGTTTTTGATCCCAGCGGTGACGATGCGTTCTTTTGCGGAGGAAATTCAAACTGGAACTATTGAATTATTGACGACACGTCCTTTGAGAGATATTGAAATTGTGATGGGAAAATATCTAGCGAATTTGGCGTTGGTTTTATTCGCGCTCATCCCGACACTTTTATATTACTATACAGTTTATCAGTTAGGTTCTCCGGTAGGAAACTTAGATGCGGGAGCCATTCAAGGAAGTTACATTGGGTTGTTTCTTTTGGCTGGAGTTTATACTGCAATAGGAGTATTTGCTTCGTCATTAATTGACAATCAAATTGTCTCTTTTATCTTGGCAACTTTCCTTTGCTTTTTCATGTATTCGGGCTTTTTATTCATTAGTAAAATGCCTTTCTTTTTTGGAACATCGGATACAATTGTGCAAATGTTCGGAATTGATCACCACTACAGTTCCATTAGTCGAGGTGTAATTGATACACGAGATATCATTTATTTTATATCAATCATTGCGTTATTCATTGCGATGACTTTGGTGTCATTAGAAAAACGGAAATGGTAGTTTTTTTAACAATTATTGATTAACGGTTAATTGTTAATGTTGATTGTAAGGTGTTGATTTTGAAGGGATTATGAAATTTAATGTTTGAATAATTATTTATTTTAAATGAGTATTAATAATAAAAGAAATCAAAGTTTATTACAGTTAGGGTTGTTTGCAGGAGTATTGTTATTTATCAATGTGCTTGGAAATACTTTTTATAATTATTATGACTTAACTGAGGATAAAAGATTTACATTGACTGATGCTTCTGTTGATTTGATGGAAAACATGAAGGAAGTCGTATACGTAAAAGTATTGTTAGAAGGTGAGTTTGGTGGTTCTTATAAACGATTACAAAATTCCGTAAGAGAATTGTTAGATGACTATCGAGCGATCTCTCCGAATTTAGAATATGACTTTGAAAACCCAATGGAAGGAACCGTTGAAGATGTAAATGCTCGAAAAGAACTTTATGCAAAAAGCGGTATTTATCCAATCAATTTAAAAGAGCAAACTAGCGACTCTAAAAAGGAACAAATTACCTATCCATATGCTTTGATATTTTATCAAGGACGTGAAACTGCTGTTAATTTATTAGAAAATAATGTTCCAGGAATGAACCCAGAATTGGTTATTAATAATTCTGTCAGTTTGTTGGAATACAAAATTACAGGTGCGATTACGAAATTGATGACTGTCAAAAAACCTGTCGTACTTTATACCACAGGACATCAAGAATTAAATCCATATCAAACAGCCGACCTTGATGCAGAGATGATTAAAACTTATGATCTTAATCGAATCAATTTAGATAGTGTCGTTCAAATTGATTCTGAAGTAGATGTACTTATTGTTGCAAAACCAACCTTGCCATTTTCTGAAAAAGACAATTTTAAAATTGACCAATATATAATGAATGGTGGTCGAGTTTTATGGTTATTGGATAAAGTTGGGACTAGCATTGACAGCATGCGAATTACAGGGCAACATTTGGCGATGCCAATGGAGTTGAATTTAGATAGATTGCTTTTTAAATATGGGGCTAGGATACAACCAAATTTAGTCATGGACTTGGAGTGTACTCCAATTGCATTGCAAACTGGAGTCATTGGAGATAAGCCTCAATTCGAATTATTTCCTTGGTATTTTTACCCTAGAGTTTCTGCTCGTTCAGATCATCCTATTGTTAAAAGTATAGATCGGGTAAACATGTTTTTCCCGAATGTAATCGATACCATCGAAACTAGGGGAGGGGAAGTGAAAAAAGAAATCTTATTGACAACTTCTGATTATAGTCGCTACCAGAGAGTGCCAGTAAATTTGACATTTGAAATTCTGCGAGACCAACCGAATCCAGCTCTTTATAATAAACAGAATTTACCATTGGCAGTTTTGTTAGAAGGTACATTCCCTTCAGAATATGAAAATCGAGTAACTGAATCTTTACTTTCAGGTTTACGAGAGTTAAACATAGAGTATAAAAAAGTCAGCGAGCCAACTCGAATGATTGTAGTTTCGGATGGTGATATTGCGATTAATAGATTGGATCGTCAAACTCAAAAACCATTACCACTTGGATTGAATCCTTTTGATAAATATCAATATGCGAACAAACAATTTTTGATGAACGCGATTGAATATTTACACAATGATAAGGGAGTTATCGAAGCTAGAGGGAAAGAAGTTAAGTTACGATTATTGGACAGAGTCAAAGCAAAAGAGGAAAAATCGAAATGGCAAATGATAAATATTTTAGTCCCAATAATTGGATTAGCATTTTTTGGAATTATTTATAATTGGTTAAGACGAAGAAGATATGCTTCGTAATTAAAATTGAGAAAACATCTTTGGCAATTTTTTTACAGAAAAGTTTTATTGTCAGAGAATCAAATATGTAAAAATGAAAAGAACATTAATTTTACTATTCTTATTTGTGTTGTTAGGTGCAGGTGCATATTATTTGATGGAAAATCAAGATAAATCATCCACAACCTCTTGGAATGAGAACGGAGATTTTGCGATTGAAAATATTGATGATATTTATAAAATATTTATCGCAGATAGACAGAACTATAAAGTTTTGTTAGAAAGGAAAAATGGGTATTGGACTTACAATAAGAAATTTAAAGCTAAAAAAACGCAAATGGATGATCTACTCAATACGATCAGAGGAGTACGAATGAAGTACACCACACCTCGTGGAGCTGAAAATCAAATGCGAAAAAATTTGGCAACTTCTGGAGTTAAGGTTGAAATCTATGACAAAAATGATAATAAAATGAAAGTCTATTATGTTGGTGGTGCCACCGCGAATAGTCTTGGGACTTATTATATTATGGAAGGTTCAACTGAACCATATGTGATGCATATTCCAGCTTTTCAAGGAATGTTGAAAGGTAAATTCTTGAAGCAAGAAGATGATTGGAAAGATTTAATGATGTTTGGAGATCAAGTTGAAGATATACAATCTGTCACGGTTGATTATCCAAAACAAAAGAGCAAATCTTTTAAAATTGATAGGAATGAAAATGGAGAGTATTCTGTCAAACCTTTTTATGATAAAACCCCAGAAATCAATAAACCAGTTATTAACGCTGCAGTTGAAAAATATTTACTTGGTTATAGTGTATTGATGGCAGAGGCTTTTGAAAATAAAAACCCTAATCGTGATTCTATAAATAGTATGTTGCCTTTTGTCACATTATCAGTTACAGACCTTAAAGGCGCAACAAAAACAGCTCGACTTTTTCCAATTCCTCAAGTAGATCAATATGGGAATCCAGTTTTAAGTACAGGAGTGGGAATGAATAGTGCTCAATCCATTTATCGATATTTCGCTGATTACACAGACCAGTATGGTGAAAGTTTTAGATTGGTTCAGCATCGAAATTTTGAGCGATTATTTTGGAGTTATGATTACTTTTTTCCACAGTAGAATTGGTTGATGAATTTAGTTATCGGGTTCGACCACGAAGGGATCCGATAACTAGGTTACAAAGTTTTTTATGAAAAAAATATACTTCCCAATTTTTCTTCTCTTGGCGTTTTTACTTTTTCAAAGTGCTTATCCTACTTTAGATTGGGGTTTTTTTGGACACCGTAAAATTAATAGGATGGCAGTTTTTACTTTGCCTCCAGACATGATGGTGTTTTATAAAAAAAACATTGAGTATGTTACAGATCACGCGGTCGATCCTGACAAAAGAAGGTATGCCACTAAACATGAGGCCGTTCGACATTATATTGATTTAGATATTTGGGGCGAGTATCCGTTTGATGATTTTCCAAGAACTCAGATGGGGGCATTGATGAAATACACGGATGTTTTCGTTCTTGATGAACAAAATAATGCTACTCAGGTTTTGGGTGAGAAATTAAGATTAGACGAAGATGAATTTTTTATAAAGTTTAGATATTTAGAAACAAAAGAAGTAGTCATTCCTAAAAAGAAGTTCCAATCCTTTTTTTACAACAATATACTTCCAAAATATTATGATGATGTTTGGGAAGTAGATTTGGATAGCTTCCAATTATATTTTGATAAGTTTTTTCCAACCGAAAAAGGGCAAAGAATAATTGCTGAGGATAAATTTTCAGAGTATGGAGTATTACCATTTCATCTGATGAGGATGCAAAAAAAATTGACAAAAGCATTTGAAAAGAAGGATGCTAAATCAATCTTACGGCTCTCAGCCGATTATGGTCATTACATTGGAGATGCACATGTACCTTTACATACAACTGAAAATTACAATGGTCAATTGACTAACCAAAATGGTATTCATGCTTTCTGGGAAAGCAGAATTCCAGAATTGTTCGCAGAGGAGGAATATGATTTTTTTGTAGGGAAGGCTGAATATGTTGAAAATAAAGTAGATTACTTTTGGGATATCATTTTAGCTAGTCATCAGTTAGTGGATAGTGTTTTGTTGATTGAAGCCGATATGGTAAAGACCTTTCCTGAGGATAAACAATTTTGTTTTGACAACCGGAACAATCTAACTGTTCGAACTCAATGTCGAGCTTTTGCAAAAGCGTATTCTGATCGAATGAAAGGAATGGTGGAGGAAAGAATGACAAGTTCTGTTCGTTCATTAGGAAGCCTTTGGTATACAGCTTGGGTAGATGCAGGCCAACCTGATTTGTCAAACCTAGGTAATTCAGAATTGACAGCAGCAGAGAAAAAAGAACTAGAAGAATTGGAAAATTCAGTTCGAAGCGGTGAAATAAAAGGAAGAGAGCACAATTAAATAATGATTAATCATTAAAACGAAAAACATGAGTTTATTTAAAGGCCAAATTGGTCTAGCATTGAAAGGAATGGCAATGGGAATTGCTGAAGTGATTCCAGGAGTTTCAGGAGGAACGATTGCATTTATCACAGGGATTTATGAGAAGTTAATAAATACGATAAAAGCATTTGCGCCATCGTTAATCGGTGTTTTTCAGAAGGATGGAGTTAGTGGAGTTTGGAAAGAAGTCAATGGAAGTTTTTTGGTAGCATTGTTAATTGGAATGGCTGGAGGTGTAGTGGTTGGAGTATTTGGAGTAACTCATTTGTTGGAAGAATATCCGCAACATCTTTGGGGATTTTTCTTTGGGTTAATTATCGCCTCGGCGATTTATATTGGTAAGCAAGTTTCTAAATGGGGAGCAACTGAAATTGTTGGATTATTGGTTGGAACAGCATTAGCGTATTACATTACGATAGCAAGTCCTGCGAGTGGAAACGAAGCTTTGTGGTTTGTTTTTCTTTCAGGAATGATAGCTATATCAGCATTAATATTGCCTGGGATTTCTGGAAGTTTTATTTTGTTATTGATGGGGATGTACACGTTTATTATTCCAAAAGTGAAAGAAGCGTTGACCACATTTAGTACGGAGAGTTTAGTCATAACTGGCGTTTTCGCAATGGGTTGCTTGGTTGGAATTACATCTATTTCGAGAGTGATTTCTTGGATGTTCGATCATTATAGAAATACGACATTGGCGGTATTGACTGGTTTTATGGTTGGGTCATTGAATAAAGTTTGGCCTTGGAGAAATACAACTGAATGGATAGATAAAGAGTCAGGTGCAATTTTAACAAATATTGAGAATTATGCCACTCCTGATAATTTAAAAATATTAAAAGAGGTGAGTGTTCTGCCAAATAGTTTTTCTGGAGAACCTTATTTGGTTCCAGTTTTGATTTTGATGGTAGTTGGATTTGTGGCAGTTTTTGGATTAGAAAAATTGGGAAGCAAAAGTTAAGATCGAAATAGGAAAATAAAAAAGGAGCCTCGAATCAATTAAACAGATTCGAGGCTCCTTTTTTATAACAATGAAATTACAAACTGTAAATATTGTATTCTAATATTCTACGCCTTTTCTTCTTTTTGTCTTTCTAAATCTTGTTTGCGAATTAAATTTTTCTGATATCTTCCTTGAGCTATATCTGTCAAAATCAAAATGATTAAGATAAAATAGAAAGTTGATTTATTCATTTGTTCGACAGGATGGCCTCCAATTTCCAAATGAGCTAAATGCCCTCCCTCGGTCACTAACATAATTCCAACGAGGAATAAGATGAATAATCCAAGCACCTCGTACATTCTATTTTTTGCTAAAAAGTCTGAAATTCTATCTGCCAAAACAATCATTAAAATCCCTCCAATAATAATAGCAGTAGCCATTACCCAAAGTACATCAGTCAAAGCAATTGCACTCAGAATAGAATCAAATGAAAATACTAAATTCATTATTACAATCATGGTAATTACTTGACCAACTGATTTTTCTCTACTTTTTTTCGATAAATCACTTTCATCCTCGAAAGCAATCATGTGCCATATTTCTTTTATAGCTGTATATATAATGAATGCTCCCCCAAATAAAACAATTATACTATGACCATTAAATACCCCATGGAAAATATTGCTTAAGTCAATAGTGAAAAGTTCTCCTTGGAAAAGATCAATTAATTTAAGTAAAACAAAAAGTAGAATAATCCTAAGAATGATAGCTAAGCCAATCCCCACTTTTCGAACATAACTTCTTCTTTCAGCAGGTGCATTTTTTGATTCTAAAGAAATGTAAAGTAAGTTGTCAAATCCCAAGACTGCTTGAAGCAAAACAAGCATAAGGAGTGTTCCGATATTCTGGATAAGAGTTGGTTCCATGTTTTCTAAATATTTTTATAATTTAAAGCAAGCCCAAACATAACTAATCTTAATTGATTACGAAAGTACTCGAGTACAAATATTTTTTCGAAAAAATCAAAAAAATTAAGCTTGCCAAAACTCTAAAAATATTAATACATGATTTCTTTAAAAAAAAATGTCAGTAATTAGCCTAATTTTTTTCTAATACCAACAATTTATCAAAAATGAGATGCGTTTAGTCCTCTATAAATTTCATCATACACTTTAAAATTTCATTTCTATAAGCAGCAAATTTTACGATTCATCAATAAGGTATACTACAAACCTAACGACCTATTTACTTAATTCTAAACATGACAAAAATGAATCGTTTCCTAATTATTTGCATTGCTGCAATGTTCCCTATTTTTTTAAATGCTCAAGATTCCGAGGTTGGTTTAATTTTCGGAACATCAGGTTATTCAGGAGATATCACTCCTAATACAAATTATTTGAGTACAGGTCAAAGACATGCTTCACTTGGTATTTTTTTACGCAAAGATCTAAATCGATTTACAGCGGTGAGAGGTACATTTACTTATGGAAAAATTTCAGGAGATGATGCTAAATCCAATATTGAAGGAATCCAAAATCGAAATTTAAGTTTCCAATCCAACTTACTAGAATTATCATTAGTGGGAGAGTTTAATCCTCTAGGAACCAACTCTACAGGAAGAAGATTACAACCATACTTATACGGAGGTATTGCGGTATTTCATTTCAATCCCGAAGCGAATTATAATGGTCAATTGGTTGAGTTACAACCTCTAGGTACAGAAGGTCAAGGCATGGAAGGCTTTGATAAACCATATAAATTGACTCAAATTTCAATTCCGCTAGGGGCAGGGGTGAAGTACCAAATTACCGAAAGAATCAACATAGGTGTCGATGTTGGAGTTCGAAAAACTTTTACTGATTACTTGGATGATGTGAGTGGAAGTTATGTCAATTATAATGATTTGTTAGCGGGAAATGGAAGATTAGCAGCTGGACTTGGTAATCGATCGGGGGAGTTGAATCCTGAGGGGAATATCCCCGCAATCGTTCCTACGGGCACTCAAAGAGGTAATTCTTTAAAGGATGATTGGTATTTTACAGCAGGTGTAACTGTAGGGTATAAATTTTCTACAAGAACTCGAAATTACAAAGGTCGAAATCCGACTGGAAGAGAGTTCGGTTGTCCTGGTAAGAATCTTTAAATACAGAATAAGAAACAAACTTTAAATGAAAACGAGTATCTCGAAAGGGTGCTCGTTTTTTTATTTTATAAATAATTCTATTTTTGTAAATATATTGTTATGTTTTCACTCTAATACCAGTTTGTTAGAAAAATAACCAAACTAATATTTTAAAAAAATGAAGAAATGAAAAACTACCTACCTATAATTTTATCCTTATTTATTTATAGTTGTTCAAGTGAACTTACTTTTCAAGAAACTGAAATTACCAAAGGTTGGAGATTGTCAGAAGTGATCTCTATGGAGGGAGAAGATAATGAGGTAAATGAGTTATTAAAGTTAGCATTCGAAGAGGGATTAATATCAAAAGGATATGTGTTACATTTTTTTCCAGATAAAAGATATACCGAATTGACAGGTTATTCTATAGAAGCTGGGAATTGGGAGTTTGATGGAAAAGAAATAAAATTTGGTGATAAAAAAATTAAACTTGACGGTTTTGAAGAAAAAAGAAAAAAGAATTTTATGATTGGAAATCTTTCGATGGAAGAGGAAAATATAAATGCCAAATTAAAATGGGTAAAAGAAGTAGAGATGTTGGAGCGTTTTAAAATGGATCCATTTTATCCTAAAAATAATCTTTGGAGAAAAAAGCCAAGGCAAAAGGAAAGTGATGAAGAAATCAGAGAACGTTTGCTAAATTACGTTTTACATTTCGCTTATATTCTAAAAGCATCAACCGACCGAGATCACGATGTTGTTTCATTTGCACATTCGTTGGGCATTATTCGAGTTTATCGAGGAGGAATTGGAATCGTAAAAACGGAACAAGTAAAAGATGAATGGAAAAATTGTTTTTTCGATGAAGAAGATGCTATGAAAGCTTATGATCTATTCAGATCATATTTGAATAGAGGATTGTATAAAGGAGGTACGACCGGTGATTGGGTGAAGGATGATTATAAGATTTTGATGTCGGTTTATCGGAAGATAAAAGATAATGAAAATAATGGAGAGCAATAAAATGTTTCACGCAAAGCTCGCTAAGAACGCAAAGGACTATTATTGCCCCTTGCGTTCTTAGTGAATTTTGCGTGACAATTGAGTGCTAACTAAAATCGAATCAGTCAGTTAACGTCCTCTCTCATAAAATTGCACAATTCTTTCATCTGTCATTACATCACGAGGAGTAATTTTATTTTTCAAAACAATTCCTTCAAGTGTTCTACATCGACTGAGTGCTACATAAGTTTGCCCACTTTCGAATGCACCTTTCCCCATGTCAATAATTATTTTATCAAAAGTTTTTCCCTGACTTTTGTGAATCGTAACTGCCCAAGCTAACCGGAGTGGATATTGCTTAAAACTACCTGTAACCTCTGTTTCAATCTCATCTTTATCATTAATTTTGTATTTCATGATTTCCCATTCGAGTTGCTCAACTTTGATGATTCGTTGTGAACCATCAGGATTTTCGATAGCCACTTTTACCTCATCAGGTTCCAGTTCGACAATTTTTCCAATCGTTCCGTTGACGAATTTTTGATCAGGATCATTTTTGACAAACATTACTTGAGCATCCATTTTTAATTGCAAAAGAGGTTCCGTTGGAAATCTTCTTTCATTAAAAGTACCCGTAACTTTTGCCGCATAGGTTCGCTCATAAGTATTGAGTTTTTTTAACTCACGGTTATTGATAGCATCGACAGTTGCATTTCGAGGAGAGAGTGTGATATAAAAATCCTCAGATTGAAAATCAGGCAAATGTCTTTCATTCAGATCATCCAAATCATCATAATCAGCATGATTTAACCTTACCGCATCTAAAAGGCGAATGAAATGCCTAGAATTTTGTCGATAGGTTTGGTATAATTCCAACATTTCCATTTCAAACCCATTTTGGAAAACTTTAGCAGAGAAAAAATAGGCACTATCATAAAAAGTTTGGAAAAGTTGCCGTTCTGCATTGGAACTCACCACAGGAGGCAATTGAAATAAATCGCCAAAAAAGACCATTTGAACACCTCCAAATGGCAATCCAGGTTGATTCCCGTTTAATCTTAAAAAAGCATCAATATTATCAATCATATCAGCACGAACCATTGATATTTCATCAATGATTACCACATCCAATTTTTTATAAATTTTATTATATCGGACTTTTTTGACCTCAGAACGTTGGAGAGGTTTACCTGGGAATCTAAAAAATGAATGGATAGTTGTCCCTTGTACATTTAGGGCTGCAATGCCCGTAGGTGCTAGGACGACGCACTTTTTGTGAGTAGTATTTCGGAACAACTGGAGTAGGGTACTTTTACCAGTACCTGCTCGACCAGTCACAAAAACATTAGTTCTGGTTTTCTCCAAAAGATCTAGCGCAGCTTTAAAATCGCCACTAAGTTGCATTGGTTGAAGGTCATTTTTCATGTGGGGCGAAATTAGGGAAATTTGATTATTTAGTTGATAGGTTATTGATTTTTAATTTTTGAAGGAAAAAATTATGCATCTTATTTATTGAGAAGGATTGTTTTATTGAAATAACTAATTACCAATTTCCTTTCAAACGACATTTCCTTTAAAATTAACATTTAGAAACACTTGTTTTGTTTCTTTTTATATTAATTTTGTGGCACGAAAAATCGACTCATGTGATTATTTTGAAATATGAGAATCGAAACATCGAAAGCCTAACTTACCTAAGAATTAACCGATATTTTTCAATCAAACCATAAAATTTTTTCTATGAAAAAAATTATACCTCTAATCATTTTTACTTTTACAACACTTGGGCTTTTTGCACAATGTGATGAACTATTTATTTCTGAATATGTCGAAGGATATGGAAATAATAGAGCTTTAGAAATTTATAATCCTACAGATGCTCCTATAGATTTGTCAGCATATTCTGTTGGACGATTTTCTAATGGTGGAACTTCTTATGTAGGAATTGAACTTCCTGCAGATATGATTCAACCTTATGGTACTTATGTAGTTGCTTTGGATAAAAGAGATTCAACTGCAAGTGGATTAGAAACACCACTTTGGAATGGTTACCAATTATGGGATTATTGTACAGATATTGACACGGGAGACACATTGTTATATCCTGATGGTGATACTATTTTTTGTGTACAGTATAGTGCTGATGGATTACATCTTTATGGAACGGAGTATCATGATTGGTTAGATTTGGAAGGGAAAGCTGATGCTTTTTTATGTCCAGTTTATAATGTTAACAATGCTATGTATTTTAATGGAAATGATGCAGTTGCATTAGTTAAGGGTTTAACTATTAATGCTGATGGATCGAATGTACTTGATGTTATTGGTGTGATAGGAGATCCTACTATGGCAAATAATGATTCTTGGGTAGATGCTGCTGGAGAATGGTTGACAAGAGATAAAACGTTGGAGAAAAAATCAGATATTCAATCTGGAACAGGTCCAGTAGTTCATGCCCTTCAAGATACTTTTGCTTATGTAAACTACAATGTTTGGGGTAAAAATAATTTTTATGGAGTAGGAGAGCATGAATGTACTTGTGATCCTGACTTTATGGTAGCTACTGAGGATTTAAATCAAATTGCTTTCAGAATGTTTCCAAACCCAACAAGTAATGAATTATGGATAGAAGCAGAGCAAAGTATTGAACGAGTTGAGGTTTATAATTTATTAGGAGAAAGAATGTTAACTCAAAACTTTGGGACAGACGCATCAAACAAAACGAATATATTAGTAGAAAAATTAGAAACAGGGATGTACGTAATTAGTTTATTTTTTGATGGAGATCATCAATCTACACAGAAGTTTATCAAGCGATAATAATTTTTTACAACGCAAATAAGAAAGGAGTTTTCACAGAGTTGCACGGATTTTTATAAAAAATAAAATTCATACCTCTGAGGAAGCTCCTTTTTAACGAAACACAAATTAGACGAGCTTAGCCAGAAGATGAGTATGACTTAAATATATATGATGTTTCTCTAAATATTTTAAATACTCAACTTGTGACTAATATTCATTTTGAAAATCAAAAAAATTATAGATATTATTCTAAGGGATTTTGTTTGGTTAAAATTTGTTTTTGCTTTCACTCTACGTCACGTACTTGACTTAATAGCTAAGGCTATTAGGCTGCCTATCAGCAAAGCGTGCATTCCTTGATTGAAAAAAAATCTAATTTTTTCCTCTTACAAAACTTCATATAATGATGTCTATTAAAGAAACATCTTCATGATTATGAAAAAAAATTACCTTTTTACCTTTCTTTTGCTTTCAATTTCTCTTTCTCTTTTTTCTCAAAATAATTTAATTGGAGTCTTAACAGATTCAGAAACTGGCGAAGTATTGATAGGTGTAAATATCATTTATTCTGGAGGTGGAACTACTTCAGATATCGATGGAAATTACAGTTTAGAGTTGCCAATAGGAGATCATGAAATCACTTTTTCTTATGTAGGTTACCAGACTGTAATTAAAAATATTACGATGGGGAATGAACCAGTTCGAATGGACTTAAAAATGAGTTCTGGTGAGATTTTATCGGAAGTATATGTAACAGCGGATATTGCTATTGAGCGAAAAACACCAGTTGCCTTTTCCAATATCCCTACACTTAAGTTGCAAGAAGAATTGGCAGCCCAAGATATTCCTATGATCTTAAATTCTACTCCTGGTGCTTATGCAACCTCTACTGGGGGAGGAGATGGCGATGCTAGAATTACCATTCGAGGATTTAATCAAAGGAATGTAGCCGTGATGTTAGATGGAATTCCTGTGAATGATATGGAAAATGGTTGGGTATATTGGTCTAATTGGTTTGGTTTAGATTTGGTGACAAAAACGATGCAAGTGCAACGTGGATTAGGTGCTTCAAAATTAGCTATTCCTTCAGTAGGTGGTACTATTAATATTTTGACAAAGGGAATTGATGCTAAGCGAAGTTTAAGATTTAAACAAGAGTTTGGGAATGATGGATTTTTAAGATCAACTTTTGGATTGACTACAGGTAGAATGAGAAATGGCTGGGGGGTATCTCTTGCAGGCTCTTATAAACAAGGAGACGGTTGGGTAGAGGGGAATTTTACAAAAGGATATTTCTATTACTTAAGGGTTGATAAGCAAATTGGAAAACACCTTCTAAGTTTTAGTGGATTTGGTGCTCCCCAAGAACATGGTCAAAGACCATTTACAAAACCCATTGGAACTTATAGTGTAGAAAAAGCAAGGGAATTAGATATCCCAGAAGAAAGTTTGGAGGCACTTGATTTTTTAAAAGGAAGAGGCTTAAAGTTCAATGAGTTTGTAGGAGTTAGAAATGGAGAGTTTTTTAATACAAGACAAAATTATTACCATAAGCCGCAAATAAGTTTACGACACTCTTGGCAGGCTAACGATAAGTTTTTCCTATCAAATGTAGCATATGTTTCTATCGGAGATGGCGGAGGTGTAAGATTATTTGGAGATGATCCAATCATCCAAGCAGGTGAAAATTTCGGTAGAATAGATATGGATAATATTTATGAAAAGAATTCTTCAACTTCCATTTTTAAACCTGATACTAGATCAGAATCTATTTTAAGATCAAGTGTAAATAATCATTTTTGGGTTGGATTATTATCCACCATGAAATATAGTATCAATGAACAATTGACATTTTCAGGAGGGTTGGATTTAAGACAATATGAAGGGCAACACCACAGAGAGGTAAGAGACTTATTAGGAGGATCTTATTTTATAGACGGAGCAAGTAAAAGAGTTGATATTAATACCCCTCTAAAAGTGGGGGACAAAATGGGATATGATAATAAAGGATTCGTGAAATGGGGTGGAGTTTTTGGATTACTTGAATTTGAGAAAGATAAATGGAGTACGTTTACCAATCTTTCTTTTTCTTATGTAGGATATAGAATGGAAGATTACATGAAAGCTAAATTGATCACGATCAATGGAGAGGATTTAGAAGTTGCGTATAGTAACGAGGACGAAGGAGATGATCCTGTTGGCCCGGTTGTTCATGATGGCACTATTTATACTGTCGATAACCCTTCACCAAATACCATTTCTTATGCTAATGACAAAGGACTTATTATAGATTCTGAATCGGCAAGAAATCAATCTCTTGATTGGTCATATCATGCTGGGTTTACGTTTAAAACAGGTGCTGCTTATAATTTTAGAGAAGATATGAGTGTCTTTGTTAATACAGGATATTTATCTCGTGCTCAAAGATTTATCAACGTAGTAAGAGATAATCGGAATAATAGAGATGCTGCACCATCCCTATTTGGAAATATTGAAAATGAAAAAGTATATGCAGTAGAGTTAGGCTATAAATATAAGAGTCCTAAGTTTTCTGCTAATGTTAATTCTTATTATACTTATTGGGATAATAAGCCATTGGATAGTCCACTTTTTGATGTTAACCCTGACGATCCTGACGAAAATATTCCAGTTAATGTTAATGGAATTGCTGCTAGACACATGGGAATCGAGTTGGATTTTGCTTACAAGCCAATTCGACAAATTTCGATTGAAGGCTTAGCATCTTTGGGTGACTGGATCTGGGCAAGTGATGCTACTTGGGTGAGTGATGTTACTGGAGAAGAAAGAAACTTCTATCCAAATGGCGTTCATGTTGGTGATGCTGCTCAATTACAATTTGGAGGATTAATTAGATACGAACCAATAAAAGGTCTATACATTAAATTAAACGGTACTTTCTTTGGTAAAAACTTTTCTAACTTCAGTCCTGAGTCATTAGAGAATATTGATTTAGCTGGAACAGAGTCTTGGCAATTACCAAATTATTTCCTCACCAACTTTCATACAGGATATAGTTTTAAAGTACAGAAATCTAGAATTTCTTTGAGATTTAACATTTTGAATCTATTCAATACAGAATATATTTCAGATGGAAACAATAATGATGGTTTTGGTAGTGTACCTAACCAGACGAATAGCTTTGATGCAAAATCTGCAACTGTACATTTTGGACAAGGCCGAAGATGGACTACTGGTTTATCTATTTCTTTTTAAAAAATAATATTCAATTAAGGAAATGACTTTTGTGTCATTTCCTTTTTTTACAAAAAATAAAAATTAGAAAATGAGAAAAATATTTGCAATCACCTTGTTGTTATTTTTTCAAATTACCTCTCAATTCGCTCAAGCTGACATTGCTGAAGCTCGAACTTATGCAGAAGGATTAGGTGTAACGGTAACTGGAATTGTAACTAACGATGATGAGTTTGGACCAATTCGATATATCCAAGATGCTTCTGCTGGAATTCCATTTTATGATCCGGCAATTGCTGACCTATTGAATCCAGGCGACGAGGTAACGGTGACTGGAGAGATTGGATTTTTTAACGGATTAATCCAAGTTGTAAATGTAGTTAGTCACTCCATTATCTCTACAGGGAATCCTTTACCTACACCGCAGGTAATTACTCCGAATCAATTGGATGGAACAACTGAGGCAGAATTGGTGACTATTAATAATGTAGTTTTTACTGATGGAGGAGGAGGTTCTCAATTCACAGGAAATACCACTTTTGGTTTTACTGCAAATGGAGAAGCTGCAGTAATTTATGTTAGAACGGGAAATCCTTTAGTAGGTTTTACTATTCCAGAGACACCTATAAATTTAACTGGAATCGTTTCCCAATTTAATGGGACATATCAATTGTTGCCAAGAGGTGAATCTGACTTTGATGGTAACTTTGTCGATAATATTAAGCAGACTAGCATTACTAAAAATAGTTTTGACATTTCTTGGGAATCAAATTTTGCTGGAAGTTCTAATTTAAAATATGGAACTGATCCTACTAATTTATCTCAAGAAATAAATAATGCTGGTTCAGTTACCTCTCATTCTGTTTCTTTAAGTGGATTGGATGCTGGTACTTTTTACTACGTTCAAGTTTCAACTGAAAATGGAATGGACGAAGCGCAAAGTGCTGTTCGAGTTTATTCAACTGAATCAAACTCAACTGGTGAAATGAAAATATTTTTCAATAGAGCTGTTGACAATTCAGTCTCAACGGGTGTGGATGCAGAATACAAGCCGGGAGGAGAAATCATTAATGAGATAGTAAATCTCATTGATAATGCTCAGACTTCAGTTGACATGTGTGTTTATAATATCAATCAATTGTCTATTGTAGTTGCTTTAAATGCAGCAATTACTCGAGGTGTTACTGTTCGATATATTGCCAATAGCGGAACATTAAATAGTGCTCTTGATGGTAGTGTTGTCCCAGTTGAATTCCCAAATTTGAAATTAAATGGTTCAGCTTTGATGCATAATAAATTCATGATTATCGATCAAGATTCTGAAAATGATTCATGGGTGATGTCTGGTTCAATGAATATGACAAGCAATAATATCAATGACGATTTTAATAATATTTTATTTATTCAGGATCAATCGTTAGCAAAAGCTTATACTCTAGAATTTAATGAAATGTGGGGAGGTGATGGTCCATCTCCAAGTATTTTTTCTGTAAAAATTGGTGATCAAAAAGCAGACAACACACCTCATAATTTTATCATTGGAGGAGACTTGGTGGAAAGCTATTTTTCTCCATCAGACAACACCACAAATGCTATTACTAATAGTCTTTTAACTGCTGATAATGATATTCAGTTTGCTGTACTTTCTTTTACAATGAATGACATGAGAGATGCTTTGATTGATCGAAATAATAATGGAGTTGCGGTTAGAGGTTTGATTGAAAATATCAATGATATTGGTGGAGATTATGATGCACTTGTTGCAGCAGGTGTTGATGTAAAAGCTCATCCTGAGCAATACGATATTCACCATAAGTATGCCATCGTTGATGCGAATGATACTTCTTCTGATCCACAAGTAGTGACGGGTTCACATAACTGGTCAGCAGGAGCAGAGAGCTCAAATGACGAAAATACTTTGATCATTCATAGTCCAATTGTTGCAAATATTTTCTTGCAAGAATTTGAAGCTCGTTGGGATGGATTATTGGAAAGTGTAAAAGGAGTGAAATCTATACCTGGTTTTGAAGCTAAGATTTTACCAAATCCAGTTCAAGAAATTGCTACCATTCAAATGGATTTAGAAAGCACAAATGATGTCGTAATGACACTTTGGACGATGGATGGACAACAATTACAATCTCGAATTTTGAGAAAAGTGAATGGAAAAGAATTTGAGGAAATGAATGTTGCCAATTATCCAAATGGGAATTATATTTTGAGTTTCCAAATTGGAAATGCAATTACAGCAAAACAATTAGTTATTCAAAAATAATCTAAATGTAAAATCAGAAAAGATGAGTCATCCCGAATTTTTGAAAAAACAAAAATTCGGGATGACTCATGTTTTTTATTTCCCTTCAAAAATAAAAGGAATTTCAACTTCCCTCATTTGTCCCTCCTCGTTTTTATAATGAGATTTTATAGTTAAAATGTTTTCCAAAAGATTACAATTATCAGTTGAAATATAAGTGAGAAATCCCTTCTGATCATTGTAAGGATGATGATGTTGATAAAATTTTAAATTAGGAATGATTAAACCATTTAGGGAAATTTCAAAGTAATTTTGGGCACATTCCACTTCATGTTTGGCTTTAGTTGATCTTCTGTCTGTTCGAGTCATGTCATCATCTTTTACAAACTCCCCACACAATTCGTCAGCAAAGGCCTGTTCTCGATAAAGCCAAGGAATAAATAATTTGATAACCTTACCCTCAATAATATCTGATTGGATAAATGGGGCTAAAAGAGTTGGATTTTTAGGTAAAAGGTTTTCGTACTTTGTGGATTTCAGATGATAAGAATTGGTTCTATAACTAAAGAAATTCTCTTGTTGAAAATAAGAAATATTACTCTGACTCAACAAAGGCATAACCAAAAGTGAAGCAAATAGAAAAGAGGATAAGCCAGCGAAAAAACCTATAGATAAGGAAGAAGAAGAAGTTTTCGAATTAGTTGTAAATATCATTGTGATATAACTAATTGGTTCCATTGCAAATAAATAAATAAATTTTCCAAACGTTTTAACAAATGGGTAATGAATTTTTTTCACCCATTCCTTATCCCTCAACTTTTTGGAATTAAGAATATTTCCAAACATACCAACTGAAAAAACTATACCTCCCAAGACTAAAACTACAGTCAAAATACTAATAGAAGGGATGATGAAATTGATTAGCGTTGCTATTATTAAAATAATAAGTATCATCATACTTATCATGATCATGACAATAGCTGTAGCCGCAGCCCCTGCAAAAATACTACTGCAAAGATCATCTAATCTTTTGTTAAATTTATTTACGTCTGGATAATCCTTTAAAAATTTTTGCATGTAGTCCTTTGAAAAAAGGTCATGATTGGGATTGATTCCATTTGGATAAACAGAGACTAACCCCAACATTCCTATCCAAAGCGCTCTTAAAACAAGATGAGCGATAAAACTAAATATTAAAACAGCCGCCGCGAAATATGGATATATGAAAAGGAAAAAAAAGACTTCCATATAATCTTCTGAGTAATTGATCAGAAAATAATCCAATAGATTATTCAGGAGGGACGGTAATTGTAACGAACCAAAAATGGCTAATCCTGAAATAACTAATTCCGCTTGCCAACTTTGGGATTCAAGAGCACGCAACCATTTTGGTTTTTTCTGAGGAGTGATATTAGAGTCTACTTTTTCTTGTTCTTTCATGCTTTTAATTTTTGTAAATATAATGAACTTGATAAGAATTAGAAATTTCTTTTTTTGAAAAAAAACAAAAAAACTCTCTGCTATCTTTTTTTGTCCAATGCTGATATTGATTAGCTTTGTGTCTCATTAAAAATCATTTTTTATGAATATTATTCAAGTAGATATTTCTCAGATTGATCAGCTGGTGGATTTATTTGATGCTTATCGAGTTTGGTATCGAAAGGCATCAGATAAAAAAACAGCGAAGCATTTTTTACTTCAAAGAATAAAAAATGGAGAATCTATTGTTTATGCTTGTGAAAATGAAGAAGGAAATTTGGTTGGATTTACACAATTGTATCCAATCTTCTCTTCTGTTCGTATGCAAAGAATGTGGTTATTGAATGATCTTTTTATAGATCCTGATTTTCGTGGGAAAGGTATTTCCAAAATGCTGATCAATCATGCTAAAGAGTTATGTAAAAAAACCAATGCTTGTGGCATCCTTTTGGAAACGGAAGCATCAAATGATATTGGGAATAAATTATATCCTGCTACAGGGTTTGAATTGGAAGAAAACAATTTTTACTTTTGGACCAATTCTTAAATCACGAACCACAAACCACGGTCAGCAAAATATGGGAACCATGGTTTCTAATTCGGTAACGATGTGTCCGTGATTCATTTAAAAAAAATAAACTAGCCAAATAAAATTAAATATGAATAAAATTAATGTATCCTCTGAGATTGGACCATTGAAAAGAGTGATTGTTCATCGCCCAGATGAAGGAATTCAAAGAATTTCTCCTAAACGATCAGATGAATTATTATTTGACGATATTGTTTACTTGCCCCAAATGCAAGAAGAACATGATGTTTTTACTGATATTCTTAAAGCATTTTTAGGAGATGAAAATGTTTTAGAAACTCAGCAATTAATATATGAGGCACTTGGAAATGATCAGGATGGAAGAAGCGAGATAATAGATATGATTATTGATTTTGAGGAATTGCCTTTAAGTTTTAAAGACAAACTATCTGATATGCCAAACGATAGATTGGCAGAAGTTATGATAACAGGTTATGATGAAGAAGATGACCATATTTTATTTGATCCAATTCCTAATTTTATTTTTACTCGAGATATTGCGATTACGGTAAATGATCATGTAATTATTACGAAAGCTGCAAAAGCTGCACGTGCTAGAGAGAATCTTCTAACTAGATTTATTTTTTGGTGTCACCCAATTTTTGAAGCATTAAAACTGGATAACCGAATCATCAATTTAAACAATAAAGAAATATTTACTCCTTCTAAAAGAGGAGAGTCTGTTTCAATCGAAGGTGGTGATGTGATGATTATCAATGAAGATTATTTGATGATAGGGTGTAGCGAAAGAACAACACAACATGCTGTACTTTCTCTCCGTGATGTTTTATTTGAAAGAGGAGTAGTGAAAAATGTTGTACAAGTAAATATTCCAAATGATCGGACTTGTATGCACATTGATACCATTTTTACTCAAATAGATAATAGTCATGTTGCTGCATTTAAACCAATTGTAGTAGATGGAATGAGTTCTAATGTGGAAGTACATAAAATCAATGGCACCAGTAAGTTTTACAGTTCAGTTAAAGAATTTTTTCTCAATGAAATAAACCCAAAAATGAAGTTTATTTTAAGTGGGAAAGGGGAGTCTCCTTATCAAGAAAGAGAACAATGGACAGATGGATGTAATTTGGTTTCGATAAAACCAGGTGTTGCTTTAACTTATGATCGAAATATTAAAACAAATGAATCATTTGCAGAAGCCGGATTCAATGTTATTCATGCAAATGTATTGTTAGAAAAGTTCAAGTCAGGTGAGTTAAAACCTTCTGATGTTGAAAATACGATTATTACTTTGCCATCCAATGAGTTGTCTAGAGCAAGAGGAGGATCGCATTGTATGACTTGCCCAATTGAAAGAAGCTAATGAATAATGGAGAATGGTTAATATCACTTTGTAATTCCTTAGTGGTATTAACCATTCACCGTTAAGCATTCACAGTTAAAAAAAAAGATATGTTTACAACCGAAATAAAAATTAGAGTACGCTACGGTGAAACCGATCAGATGGGATATTTATACTATGGTAATTATGCTCAGTATTATGAAGTTGGTCGAGCAGAAATGATTCGTTCTGTTGGCTTGACTTATGCGTCCATGGAAAAAGAATATGGAACATTAATGCCAGTTATGAGTTTAAATATGAGATTTGTTCGCCCTGCATTATATGATGAATTGATGACAGTTAAAACAACTTTACGAGAGTTACCCGGAAGTACGATAACTTTTCATCATGAGATTTTTAACGAGAAGAATAAATTAGTCAACGGAGGTTCTGTAAAGTTATGTTTCGTTGATGCCAGTAGTAATAAGTCAATCAAAGCTCCAGAATTTCTATTAGGAAAACTAAGATCATTTTTTGAAGCGACTACCAAACCCGAAACACTTTGAAAATTCCTTCAGCAAAAGAAATTAAAGATTTCATCTTTAACTTACCATTGATATCTTTTTTGATAAAATGGTCAAAGCAAAATTCTCTACCAGGGTTTTTTCATGTTCCACTTTTTGATGTAATTAGTTTTATTATCGTTGAGCTTAAGCAGTTTAATATAAATATGCGAGCCAATTCTATGGCGTTTAGTTTCTTTCTTTCTTTATTCCCTTCCATATTGGTCATCTTTACTTTGATCCCATTTATACTACCTTACTTTTCTGGATTTATTATTCCTTACATTCCAGAAGAGTTGCTAGTTTTTGATGCAAATGGATCTATTAATTTTAATCAAACGATAATTGCTCAAATTAATGAGCTGATTAATGAAGTGAAAATTCTACCTGACAATGCAAGACAGCAGTTGGTAGATTTTATTAATGAAGTTGCTACCCAATCAAGGTTTGATGTCCTTTCACTTGGTTTCTTTTTAGCCATCTTCTTTGCCTCTAATGGGATGATTACTATGATGCAAGGATTTGAAAAATCACATACTACAACTTTCGTCAAACGATCTATCTTCAAAAAAAGAATTATTAGTTTTTGGATAACCATACTACTTGGATCATTAGTAGTAGGATCTTTGTTACTAATCATACTGGGAAATACTCTTTTAAGTTACCTATTTGAATACTTAGATACTGATAGTTTTACTGAGTTTAGTATTCAGTTATTAAGATGGATTATTTCTTTTTTCCTTTTCTATTTTGCTATCGCATTGATCTATCATTTTGGAATTGCGACGAAAAAGAAGGTAAAATATTTTTCACCTGGTGCCACCTTGGCTACTTTCTTGTCTATCGCTACCTCTCTCATTTTTGCCTGGTATGTGAACTCTTTTGGCGCTTACAATAAATTGTATGGAACGATTGGAACCTTTATCGTTATCATGCTTTGGATTCAAATAAACTGCTTTATTATCTTGATTGGATTTGAATTGAATGCTGCTATAGCTGTCAATCGAGATCTTAAAAAATTCATTGTAAAGAAAAATAAAAAGCTAGAAAAGAATAAAATTTGATTTTGTAAAAGTATTGTTAGAGACAATGTCAAATGTTAAAAAGTATAATAGTATAATAATTTTTAATTTAAGTTTAAAAATATTTGAAATTGTAATATCCTTTTGTATTTTTACCAAAGGCTAGAGAGTCTTACACACTTCTTTAATAAAAGGTTTCCAAATATCTACATTTAACTAATTTACACTTCACCCATTATATTATATTGGTGGGACTTTATATAAGTATACATGCTTATTATGTAAATACTTCTGTATTATTCCCTTAATATTAATTTAGTATTTCTATTTAACCGTTTTTTAATTTTGTGAGAAAATCAGTTTTGATACTTCATTATTAGGTGTCACAAATTGCGTTGCTCATGGTTTGTCAATATTATTATTATATATAATTTGATATTGGAGCAAATGGACGAGGTTTTCTTAATCAAATTTTTAAACTTCAATTTTTTAATATAACTGAACAGACAATCTATAAGAAGAAAAATTAAATTATCAAATCCCATTTACTTTGTAGAACAAATTGAATTTTTCCATGAAACACTATCCACAACAGCCTAATAATAGGTTAAAATCGCTTGTTGGCAAATACGAAAAATTGTCACAGAATCAAAAGGACTGTACCTTCACAAAGTCAGAACTTATATTACTTACCGATCATTTTGAATTTGAAAAATTCCCTGACCAAGCACTTGAGGTCATTGAGTATGGAATTTCAAAATTCAAAAATTCTCAAGAATTATTAATAAAAAAAACAAGATTATTAATCTATAATTTTGGGAAGAATGAAGCCATTCGATTTCTTAACCAATCTTTAGATTCTTGTTTAAAACCCTTTCAAGTTGATCTTTTGAGGTTGGAAATATTAATTGCTCAAGGACAAATTGAAATGGCACTTCCTATTATTTCTGCTTTGAAATTCAAATATCAAAGTTCAGGAAAAATATTGAGTGAAGTCTATTACCTCAAAGCTTTGGCTTATGAAAGATTAAATCATTTTGACAAATCTTTCGAATCGTTAAGTGAAGTATTATGGGTGAATCCAAATCATCAAGATGCGATAGGAAAAATTTGGATGGCAACTGAACTTTCTAAAAAATCTAAAGAAGGGATTCTGCTAAATAAATTTTTATTAAAAAAAGAACATTACTCCGCTATCTCATGGTTCAATATTGCACATGCCTATTATTCTGAGCATGAGTATGAAAAAGCTATCGAAGCATTTGAATTTTGCATCATTATCAATGAAGATTTTGCATCGGCATATTTAGATTTGGCTGAGGTTTGTATGTTGCTTGGTATGTTTCAAAAGGCTACTCAGTATTTGAAAATAGCATTTGAAAGATTCGAGATTGTCGAATTAGATCGGATCATTCAATTTTCTGAAAGTCTAATTATGAGTGGTGAATTTAGAATGGCACGTGGGCCATTGGAGGCTGGCCTTTTGATTGATGAAGCTGATCCAGATCTATTATTTTTGTTGGCTGAAACTTATCGATTGGAAGGAAAATATACCTTAGCTATTCAAAAATATGAATCAGCTTTGGAAATGGATTATGGTCGAGATGATATTCATAAAAGCTTAGGAAAAATATATTTTATGATGGCGGAGTTCGATAAGGCTCAAAGTCATTTTGAAATTGCCATTGCAAATGATCCAATTCATGCTGGTTATCGATCTGAATTAGCTAGCATTTACCTTAATATTGGCGAAGTGGAGAAATGTGAAAAGCTGCTTGCAGAAGCAGTTGAAGAATTACCAAATATCGAATTAATATATCATCATGCAGCCATTCTTTTAAGTATGGGAAATGAGAAAAAAGGATTAGAAGTTTTAGGAATAGCGTTACAGGAAGACTTTTCTTTACGAAATGAAATTTATGAATTTGCTCCAGAATTGGATGGAGATCCCAAAGTGGAAGCAATTATCAATTACTACAAAGGAGAACAATAGTTTTACATAAAATATAAATAGTCATCCCGAATTTTCAAATTAGAAATTCGGGATTCTTTTTTTACTGAGAATTTGCTGTTAAACTGTTTTCGCTTCGCTAATTGTTAAACTGTTAATCAATACTTATGAAACCCAATATTATATTGCATTTTGGGATGAACAGTTTAACAGCCCCTACCATATAGGGCACTCATTCAAAAATTCGAGATGACTCAAGTTTTTGTGAAAAATCGGATTTAAATTCTTTTCTTTGAAAAAAAGAAAAACATCATGATAAATAGAAGACCAGAATCGAACGAATACAATCCTTATTATGAAACTTATATAGGCAAAGTAAACGGAGATAATTTTATTCAGAATTTGAAAGAACAGAAATATGAAACTCTAGCAGTACTTTCAAAACTTTCAGATGAGGATTGGAATCATAAATATGCTCCCGAAAAATGGACGGTCAAAGAAGTGATGATACATATCATGGATACGGAGAGAATTTTTGCTTATCGTGCACTCAGAATAGGAAGGAATGATTTAACTCCTCTGCCTGGATTTGATCAAAATATTTATGTTCCATATTATAATGCAGCCCAACGATCAGGAAGTTCAATTATGGCTGAATATGAATCCATCAGAAATTCAACAATATCTTTATTTGAAAATTTGAGTGATGATGACTTTGGAAGGCTAGGAGAGGCGAGTGGAAGTCCAGCTTCTTCTCTGGCCTTAGGCTATATGATTGCTGGTCATGAGATTCATCATGTTCAAATTTTGCATGAAAGGTATTTCAATAAACTAGCCTAAATTCAAATTTATTTATCATCATTTTGAAATTTTTCATTCCAAAATCAAACATATCAAAGAAGCATCCAAAATAAATAAAAGCTCCAAGTAGACAACTTCAAATTAACATTACGGTTTTTAAATTCTTGAACAATTAATACAATGGACAAGAGCAAATCATCATTTTTAAGCTATCGGCCTTTATATGTGGTATCGAATTTATTATATGATTACATATCATTTGTATTATTCCTTGTATTCTTAATGCTCTGTTTTATCATTGGGAAGCCTTTACTTTTTTTTGATAAAAAATTTAAGACTAACGCCACGGAGTATTTAATTCGATTTTTTAATTTTTTTGCCAAATAGATTTATGCTTATTATCTTCTATATATTCATCTTGGTTACTGGTGTTTTTATGCTTTGGCGTTTTTGGTTTTTTATGAGAAATCCTAATAGGCAAGCTCCTGAGGGAAATGGATTTCTTTCTCCTGCAGATGGATATGTAGTTTATGTGAAGAAAGTTGAAGCTGGAAAAATTCCAATTACTATTAAAAAAAGAACACAAATCAAATTGGAAGAGCTTTCTTCTTATGAACCTTTAAATAAAACATCTGGATTTCTTATTGGAATTTTTATGACTGCTTTTTCTGTGCATCATAACCGAGTTCCGCTTACTGGCGAAGTGGTTTATAAATACAGACGGAAAGTTGATAACAATATATCTACGGCAAGATTGATGACTAATATCTTGTTGAATAATCAACCTTATGAAGAGGATTGTAACCACATTATCGAGAATGAAAGAGTTACAATTGGCATCAAAACTCCTTTAGGTGATTACTCTTTGACTCAAATTGCTGATAAATGGATTAGTCATATTATTAATGAAAAAGAAGTAGGAGAGCTAATTAAGAGAGGAGAAACTTTTGGGATGATTCGATTCGGTTCACAGGTAGATATATTTATTCCTGACCACTTGGGGTATCATCCGATTATCAATATTGGAGATTATGTTTATGCCGGAAAAAGTATTATCGCAGAACTTACTTCTGAAAAATAATCAAGATATGACTTCATCAAAACGCTTTGAAAAATTTGATTTATCCGTTGCTACTGCAAGGGACAATCAAGAGATTATTGAGCATGTAAAAAAGAATCCGATCAGAATGGAAATGGATTACTTCATGGATAGGCATGATGATTTTTTTAAAGTTCAAAAAATACTTCAAGGGTCAAAGGTTTTGATTGCAAAAACAAAAGATACCAAGGAAATCGTTGGCTGTGTGTCGTTTCTAAAATTAGAAGGGATGGTGCTAAATGAAAAAATACCATTTCACTACATAACGGATTTAATCAAAGATCAAAAAAAGAGATCTCCCTTGATGATGAAAGATTTGCTTAATCTTGGATTAGGAGAACACTTTGATTCAGATCTAGTTTTTGGGTTGATTAATGGAGAAAACAAAGCAGCTAGAATTTTTTCAAATTCCGATAGGTTGCTTTCTTCTGCTGGTGTAACTGCTACTTTTAATTATTATGAAATAATTCCATTATCGAAACACCGCATTCCGAAACGCTATAAAATTCAATCCCCAACTGACGCTGAGGCACTCCAAGATGCTTGTAATTTTATAAATGATCACTACAAAAACTATCTCCTTTTTCGCCAACTTGATCTTCAATATTTAGAAGTCATGTTTAAATATCTTCCAAATTTCAATAAAGAAAATATTGTGATGCTCTATGAAGAAAAAAATTTAAAAGGAGTCATGATTATTTACAATCCATCAGAAGTAGTTTCTCTAATCATTTCGAGAATGGACAAAAGGACTAAAATGTTAGTCAAGTTTTTAAAAGCAATTAACAGCTTTACTGGTTTACTTTTTTCTCCTCCACAAATAGGTGAAAAAATCAAAACGTTGCAAGTTCGTCATCTTGCTGGAACAAAAAAGATTCAACGTTACCTTCTTAGTTATGCGAACAATTTGGCTTATCATAACAAATTACACACGGTTTCCATGTTAGCAGATGAACGAGACGAAATAAGTATTCATAATTGTATTGTTTATAAATATAAATCGCTGATGTATACCAGTTATAAAAAACCTCTTGCTTCCAAAATTGATTTATTTAAAGATAGACTTGTTTATTTCGACATCAGTTATTCCTAGAACTCATCAATAAATTTTTATATTTAACGACTTGACCTAGGTAAACTTCCTAGGTTAATTTCAAAACAATCAACAAAATTCAAACTATGAGTATCATCCCCAAAATTGCCATTGGAATTATTGCCATCGAACATATTTATATTTTATGGTTAGAGATGTTTGCTTGGACAACCAGAGCAAGAAAGGTATTTCCTTTGCCCAAGGATTTATTTGAACCAACCAAAACTATGGCAGCAAATCAAGGTTTGTACAATGGTTTTTTGGCCGCAGGATTAATATGGTCACTTTTTATCTCAAATGAAGAATGGTCTAAAAACATTGCTTTGTTTTTTCTGGGTTGTGTTTTGGTCGCAGGGATATATGGAGGAGCGAGTGTTACGAAAAGAATTTTTATGGTTCAAGGAGTTCCAGCTTTATTGGCAATTTTGGCGGTATTATTTTTAAGTTAAAATAGAAAGACCTTCCAGGTTTTAAAATCTGGAAGGTCTAACTTTTTACTTTAAATCAGAATTAATCGTTCGTCAAAACTTTTCGATATCTTCCAGAATCATAGTAAAAAGTTGTTCCTGTTTTTTCATAAATATTGTAGTTGATTCCATTGTATTCCAAACCAACTTCTTTATTTCCTCCGTAAACAAAACCTGGCTCTTCTACATCTAATCCAGCTCCTAGGAATTCACTAGTGGCTCCTATTTTTAAGTCATATTTTTTGTATCCAGATGATGTTTTATGAAATGCATATAATTTTATTTTCCCTTTTTTGTCCGTTAAAAAAGTAGCAAAGTCATCTTCTCCATCTCCATTAAAATCGCCTTCCACAAGAATATCATCTTTGTAAAGTGGTCGAATTGATCTTGGCATACTTTCTAAATATTCTTCTGATAGCCATTTTTCCTTTGGAACAATTTCATAGCCAGGCATTTTATTTATTAGAAAATCAGATATTTCATCAGGTACAATTAAAGTATCATCAATTTCGATTTCCTCTTTTTTATCAGTAGTATTTTCTACTTCTGTAGGAGTATCGTTATTTGATTTAGTATTTTTTTTATTGTCTTTTTTACAACTAGCAAAAAAGCATAAAATAGTGAATACGATTATTAAATTCTTCATTGTTGATTTTGGTTATTAAGTGTTGAAAAGTGTTTCGTTAAAAAGTGATAATTATATATTTGTGAACAAGTACTTAAATATAAGTTATTGATAGTCAATAGGTTGAAAGGCAATCTAGGTTTTTTATGACTTAAACGCCATTAAATCATTAAGTATTTTTTGAAAGGAGGTGAACTTTGTAACTAATTATTTTTAGAAAAAATCAATTTCTTATTTTTAAGATCAAATTTATATTTTTGCTCAAAATTAAATTTATGAAAAATCAGTTTACTTGGTTGGCTTTGCTTTTAGGATGTTGTCTCTTTATTTCTTGTACCAAGAAAAATAAAGTTGTTGTTGCTCCATCACCATCTTTTGATATGGAAGATAATGCAACAAACTCAGATGGGAATGTAATCAATGAAAAGTCTACTACAAAACTACCTGAAATTTCAAAAGTCTATCGAGTAGTTACTATGCAGAAAACTGGTTGTTTTGGTAAATGTCCAGATTATGAATTTATTTTGCAATCAAATGGTGAAGCAACTTATATTGGAAAAAAGAATGTACCTCGTTTAGGGAGATACAGAGCTCTAGCCAAAGCTGGTTTTATGTTTACTATAAAAAGTAAAATAAATGAAGGTAAATTTTTTAAAATGTCGACTATTTATCCTTCTAATGAAAAAGTTATTGAAGACCTTCCTGATACTTATATAATGGTAAGTGATAATATACATCAAATCATTATTAGAAATAATCATGATGCTCCGACTGAATTAATTGAGTTTCAGAATAAGATTGAGAGAATGATTGAGGAGTTAGAATGGGTGAAAAAATAGAAGACGTTTTACGTTTTAAGATGGACGTTTTAAGTTGAATTTAATAACGTAATACGTAAAACGTAATACGTAAAACGTAAATCGTAAAACGTCCATCGTCTAAAGTCCTCTACTTTTTCCATAATTTCCAAATTCGTAAAAGCAAGATTATTGCAAAAAGTATAACTAATGGAATGTATTCATTGGAACCACGAATAACTCTTTTGACATAGCTGATCATAAAAATTAACCATATCCAATAGCCACCAGCGGTGTGTAAAATTTTCCAACTTTGCTTCGTTATTTTTTTTGCGAAAAAAGGAAAAGAGGTCAAAAGCATTAGTACTAAAAATAAATAAACTAATCCACCTGCCAACAATGAAGTGGTGGCTGCTTTTTCGAAAACTGGGTGAAAATACTGTTGCAATAAAACTAAAAAGGCTAAATGAACTAAATGCAGAATGGCGAAAGAAATTCCCCAAAATTTTCGGTTCATAAAAATCCACCAAGAAAAGGAATTTTTGCTCCAAGTATGAAATGCCGATGCTCCAAAAGCTAGGCAAAACAAAATTCCACTCATCCGTGCAGTCAACCGAATAACAATTCGATTACTCTCTTCATTAAATCCTTTTATATAAAAAATGGATAGGAATAAGACTATTGAAAAAAGTGTGATTATTTTTACAATATCCCATGCCCAGATTCCTCGGCCTTGATTATTAGCAATGTTTTTTTTCATCATATTTTTAATCGAATAGAGAATTAGATGGTAGAATGATTTTTTTTAATAAAATTTACCTTTCACCCAACCTATTTCAATAAATGCTCGTGAAGGTAAGTGTTAGTAATAATTTCAATCAATTTAAATATTAATTTTCAATTAACATGAAAAAAATAATCTTTACACTCACTCTTATTTTAGGATTTATATCCGCTCAGGCTAATTTTGATAATTATGGTCCTGATTCGCTTTGTTCAGTAACCATTGATACGATTCAAAATGGTGCTTGTCTGCAAGCTTTACCAAATGGAACTGCTCCATTTACCTATGAATGGAGTGATAGTACAACAAATAGTTCAACTTGTATTGTGCCTTTTTTCAATACTTATTGTGTAACCATAACTGATGCGACAGGATGTCAAGCAGTTGCTTGTTCCAATAATAATGTGCCAAATTGTACAGTATCGATTGATGTTATTCCTGACTCTAGTGGTTATACTATAACGGCAAATTCAAGTGGAACTCCAGGCTTTACCTATTTATGGAGTAATGGGAATTCCACTAGTCAATCAATTTATACTTCTGTTTCAGGAACATTTTGTGTCACGGTAACTGATGCAAATGGATGTTCGGAATCTGCATGTGTTACTGTCTTGGTAAATACCCCAAGTTGCTCAGTAAGTATTTCTCCTATTCTAGGAACTACTTGCTTAGAGGCTAATCCAACTGGTGTTGCACCTTATACTTATTTTTGGAGTGATGGAAGTACTGCCAGTACTTATTGTTCTAATAGTGCACCTACTGATTCTCTTTGTGTAACGATAACAGATAACAATGGATGTGTAGCAACAGCATGCACTCTTTTTGGAAACGGATCAGATTGTGATGTAGAAATTAATCAAAATGGAGATGATCTAATTGCAAATGCAACTTCTAATAATCCTAATCAAGTCGTCACTTACTCTTGGTCAACAGGAGAACTTACACAGGTTATTTCTCCATTGGTAGATGGAAATTACTGTGTGACGATTAATGATGGGAATGGCTGTGAGGCATCTGACTGTTTTTATTTTTATGCAGACACCTCAGGATTCTGTTCGGTTTATATTGTTGAAACAAATTCTGGTTTACAAGCAATTGCTTCAGGTGATTCTTCACAAACGTTTACCTACTTATGGTCGAATGGTGCAAATACAGAATCTATTGTTACAGCAGGTTCAGGTACATATTGTGTAACTATAACTGATGCTTCGGGATGTACAGCTTCAAGTTGTTTTACAGTTTTAGCAATGGATCTGATTGAAGGTTATATCTTTTTAGATTCTATTTCTATAGGTGGTGGATGGATTAATAATGGAGTCAATACATTCAAAATTTATTTGATTGAGCATGATGATATTGCTGGGACATTAACAGCAATTGATAGTATGATTGTAACTTCCACTCCAAATAATTGGGGAGCATTCTATTCTTTTACAGGTCTTGCTGATGGTGATTATTTAGTGAAAGCTGCCATAGAAGTTGGTTCCGATCAATACGATAATTATTTGCCTACTTATTATGGAGATGTTCTTTATTGGAATGAAGCAACAACCGTTGTTGTTCCTGGTAATAATTCTTTCAATAACATTAATATGGTTGCAGGAACAAATCCTGGAGGGCCTGGATTTATTGGAGGATTGATTAGTGAGGGCGCTAACTTTACTTCTGGACAAGTTGAAACAAGAGGTGAAGGCGATCCGTTAGAGAATGTAAGTGTATTGTTATTGACTGAAAACGATGTGCCTATTACTCATACTCTTACAGATGATCAAGGGATGTTTGAGTTTCCAAATTTAGCTTGGGGAACTTACAAGGTGGTAGTTGAAGTGCTAGGTAAGGAACAAGGAATTAAGTTTATTACCATCGGTCCAAACAATCCAAATGGTACCATTAACTTTGAAGTGAATGAAACTTTTGTAACAAAGATAGAAGATGTTTTAAATGGAGCATCACTTAAAGTTTTCCCTAATCCAGTTGACGATAATATGAATGTTCAAATCGAAGTTCGTAAAAATACCAACTTAAATATTTCAGTAAATACTTTATTAGGAGAAACAGTTATTACAGATAATAAAGATTTGAATGAAGGAATTCAAACGATAAATATCAATTTGAAAAACCTTCCTACTGGAATTTACTTTTTGAATTTGAGCGACGGACAAGAGATTATTTCTCATAAGATTATGAAAAGATAAATAGTAATCAATTGATTAGTTAATCAGGAAATCAGGCCTTGAATAATTGGCAAAAAAAGGTCTGATTGACTGATTTTCTAATCAATCGATATAACAAATATTAGCCTAATTAAAAGCCAACAAAGTACTCAATGAATATTAGCGCTCAATTATTGGCAGATTGCCAACGAGGTGACCGACGTGCTCAATTTCAACTTTACCAAAGTTGTTTTAGCACGTTAATGAGTGTTGGTATGAGATATAAAAAAGATGAATCAGAGTCAGCAGCAGTCGTTAATGAGGCTTTTTTGAAAATATTAAAAAACTTAGATAAGTATAAAACAGAAGTTCCTTTTCAAGCTTGGATTAGGCGGATCATGATCAACACAGTAATTGACGAATTTAGAAAAAATAGAAAAGTTAGAGAGCTCATTGAACATTCTGATTTTGAAGATTTTCATAATCACGATGACCTAGTTACACTAAATATGGCTGACCTAAATTTCGAAGCTGAAGAGCTTGAAGAAATGATAAAGCGCTTACCTCCTGTGAGTCAAAAAGTTTTTAATCTTTTTGCCATTGATGGATACAGTCATAAGGAAATAGGTACAATGTTAGAAATTTCAGATGGAACTTCTAAATGGCATTTGTCATTTGCTCGAAAAAAATTAAAAGAGTTTATAAATGTAGCAATGAAAGAAGAGGTGCGGAGAAAAGCACATTGACATTGTAACTGACTGATTTACAGTTTTTTATGATAAATGAATTGAAATATGTATTTTATTAAAAGTTAAGATATGGAAAATAACTTCGACAATTTTTTTAAGGATAAACTCGAACATCGACAGTTTGAGATGAAGCCCGAGTATTGGGAAGGGGCGGAGGCGCTGATCGAAGCGGATGAAAGAAGTCGTGGTTGGCAAAGGTTTTTAGTTTGGTTTGGAGTTGCTTTGATAGCAGGGTTGGCAATATTTTTTATTTGGAAAAATGACAATGTAAATTTAGCGGTAGAAAAGGATACAAGATCAAATAATACATATGAAAATGTATTACCAGAAGGAAGTGAAAATTCATTATCAACAAAAGAAACTTTTAATACAGAAACATCTGATTCAAGAAAATCTAATGTTGAAAATAATTTAACACCAAATATTTCAGAAAATAATGAGTCTGTAAATACATTGTTAGGAAACAATAACTCTTCAAAAATTAAAGAGCAAGTTTCTAAAAAATCAACTACAACTAAAACTTTGAATTCAAATTCATTAAATCCAAATAGCATTAATTTTCCTACAACGGTTCCTAGTTCTGATTCGGAGAAAAATGAAGAAAATAAACTTAATGCAAGTGAAATAAAAGATAAAAAGGCTTACAACAATTCTACAAAAGTTAATGAAAATGAAAACAATCCAATCATAGCTTTAAATGAGGAACCAAAGGATGAAAATAATAAAACAAACTCTAGTGAGAATGATATTAAAAAAAATGAAGAGCGTTCAAATGCTGAAGAAATAGTAGTTCAACCAATCGCTTCGAGTTCTACAATTTTACTTCCATTTTTAGAAATGTTTTTAGCTAATAACAAGAAAATAGAAAAGTTAGATTTAAATACAGTTTGGACAAAAAATCCTTCAAGAGATAAATTTGCTTTTGGAATCTTTGGAGGAGCAGTTGGCTATCCTTTAACTGAAAATAGTTCTGACAATCGTTTCATTGGATTTAAAACTGGATTGCTAATAGAACGAAATTTCCAGCTTGGGAATGCTAATATGGCTATGGGAACAGAGTTAACTTATCATTATCGAAGTGGAAATTTTGTTGAAACAAAACAAAATGAAGTAGCAAGATATAGTTTTGGACGAAGTGTTTCCCAGTCTAAATTAACCCCAGAAGATTTACATTATTTTGAATTACCACTTTATTTAAAATACCAAAAGAAGAGAATGACTTTTGAAACTGGAGCTTCTTTTAATTATTTATTAGGAGTACGAGGAACTGTTTCTGAATTAGATGGAACTTCTCAATCAGGTTGGATTCCAGATATTGGTTTTAAGAATAATTATGTAAATGTATTGTTAGGGTTTCACTATCGGATAAGTGATAATTTACATTTTGGTGTTCGAGGAAATTATACTCCTGGTGGGATTTTGGATAAAGAAGCTGTACTTCCAAATGGAGTCACAGTTGCTCTTCAAGAGTCGAGACCATTTTATTTAACTTTTAGAGTTACTCAATATTTGAATTTTAGAAAATGAAAAAA
>CAZMBP010000159.1:0-9032 GCA_964564545.1 uncultured Saprospiraceae bacterium | reverse complement strand
TCATGGGATTATAATTTGTTGTAGTTAGTCAGAATCCTAGAAAATAGGATTCTGACCTACTTCTTTTTCTCATGATAAAAAATAAAAGCGGCGGCAAGAACAAGAGAAGATTGCAAAATGATGCAATCAAAGCTGAAAGCTCAGCACTTAAATATGGATATGTTCATGGGATTATAATTTGTTGTAGTTAGTCAGAATCCTAGAAAATAGGATTCTGACCTACTTCTTTTTCTCATGATAAAAATATAAGAGGAGGAATGAAATGAGGATTGCAAAATGATGCAATCAAAGCTGAAGGCTCAGCACCTAAATTTGGATATGTTCATGGGATTATAATTTGCAACATAGCAAGTCGGATCTTTAAAAATCTGACTTGCTATGCAAATATTTTTTCAGCCACATAATAAACGATGTATTAAAATAGTTTATTAAGTATCTAAAACACAAATAAGAATTAAACAGCTAATTTTTTAGCTTGTCTATAAAGAATATGTTCATGGGATTATAATTTGTTGTGGTTAGTCGCGTATTTTTAATACGCGACTTTCTATTTTTAGGAATAACCTAAATAACTCAAAAACAAAAAGGAAGTCATTTATTAAAATGACTTCCTTTTTGTTTTTGAGCTATTCCGATTTCCTCATTCTTCTTCCTTCGGTATAAAACTCAAACAATTCTTTTGCAAATCAATTTCTTCCGAAGCTTCATTAAACAAATAAAAAACATAGACAAGTCCTTTTTCTTCTCGATACAATGCTAACATTTTGCAATGATCTTTATCTGAAAAAACTCGTTTTGGTTGAAAGAAAACAACTGCTCCCCAATCGGCTTGATAACTTTCCAAATCTTCCTTTGACATTTCGTGTAGTACCATTCTAGCATCCTCATTTTCATTTGTTGCTGCTGATAATGCCATATTCGATACTTTTATATGTGGAAAAGTGATTGTGTTTTTTCTTTCAGGAAAAAGAGCAAACCCAATTTTCATATCACCTTTTCTGGCTTTAATTTCAAAGTCAAAATCCACAACCATACTTTCGCTTGCTTTTATTTTTTTATAAGTATTTTCCAAAGGAGGAAAAAAATCCAAATCCATTTGTACTAACTTTTTTGAAAAAGATTTAGTCATCTTAACTTGCGTAAGTGCATTGTTAGAAAAAATGAAAAATAAAAGGGATAAGGAAAGTAATCGTAAAGTAATTTTCATGATAAAAAATTATTAAGTTATTTTTGTAGGAAAAATGTATTCCGAATTTAACGAAAAAAAAATTCAAACATGAAAAACCTTTCTTTTTTAACTTTTATCCTATTCTCCATTTTCCTTTTCTCTTGCGAAGAAAAACAACTTACAGAAGATGAAAAATTGGATAAACTAGCTAATGAAATTGCTCACAAATATATAATTACTGATGGTCACGTAGATTTACCCTATCGATTAGGGGTGCGTAATTTTAAATTGACTAAAGAATTTATTGGGATTCCAATAGAAACGGACAAAGGAGATTTCGATTATGTTCGAGCCAAAAAAGGAGGATTGGATGCTCCATTTATGTCAATTTATATTCCGGCTAGTTTTCAAGAAACAGGAGGTGCGAAAATGTTTGCTGATTCATTAATTGATATGGTTCAAAGTATCATCAAAGTTCACCCTGACAAATTTACCAAAGGAGATACACCTGCTGACTGTGAAAAAGCATTCGCTGAAGGAAAAATTGCTCTTCCAATGGGAATGGAAAACGGTGCGCCTATCATGGATGATCTAGCAAATGTTCAACACTTTTATGATCGAGGAGTTCGATATATTACTTTGACTCATTCCAAAGTGAATCAAATTTGTGATTCTTCTTATGACACTATTCGAACATGGAATGGCTTGAGTCCTTTCGGAGTTGAAGTCGTTGAAGAGATGAACAAAGTAGGAATCATGGTAGATATTTCGCACGTGAGTGATAGTACTTTTTATCAAGTTATGAAGATGGCAAAAGCGCCTTGTATTGCATCTCATTCAAGTTGTAGAAAATTCGTTCCAGGTTTTGAAAGAAATATGGATGACGATATGATAAAATTATTAGGAAAAAATAATGGAGTGATCTGTATTAATTTTGGTTCAACTTTCCTTGATGGTGATTTGCGAAAAAAACGAGATGAAGATCGTGAAAAACTTTCTGCCATATTAACGGAGAAAGGATTAGAAGCTAGTGATTCTTTAGCGGAACCAATTATCGAACAATTTAGAAAAGATAATCCTAGACTTTTTTCTGATGTAGAAATGGTAGCTAATCATATTGATCATGTTGTAAAATTAGCAGGTATTGATCATGTCGGATTAGGTTCAGATTTTGATGGAGTAGGGGATAGTTTACCAGTTGGATTAAAGGATGTTTCTGCATTTCCGAATCTTGTAAAAGTATTGTTACAAAGAGGTTATTCAGAAGAAGATATTTCAAAAATTTGCTATAAAAATGTATTTCGAGTTTGGAGAGAAGTGGAGAAAGTAGCTGCAAGTATGTAATGAGGGAATAGAGGAAGTAGGTATTGAGTATTGGGATTTCCCATTACTCAATACCCATGATCTTGCTACTCAAATTATCCAATCGAAAAAAGCATCAACTCTTCGTCATCAAAAGGAACCATCTTTTCAAAAGACAATCCAATTTTTTCTAAAAGCCTTTGCGAATTTTTATTTTCTAAAGTTGTAATTCCTACGATTCGTTTTATTTTTATTTCATTGATCGCCATTTTTAAAGTAGCCTTTGCCGCTTCGTAGGCGAATCCTTTTTTTCCAAATTTTTCTAACATGGCAAATCCAATATCAACATCTTCCAACTGAGGTCGCTTAATTAATCCACAGGTACCAATAGGAACTCCATCCTCTTTTTTTTCCATGACAAACATGGCAATATTATTTTTTCCATAATCAGGCAGTAGTTTATTAGTGATATATTTTTTTGCGTCTTCAATAGTTCGAATACCTCGATCTCCAATATTATCCAGCCAACCTTCCGAATTCAGTAATTCAAAAATAAATTTCGCATCATCCAGATTGGCTTCTCGTAAATAAAGACGTTTGGTAGTGATTATTCTTTTCATGAAAAATGTAATTAATAAAACGATTATTAAAGTTAACTAGGAGTATCTAAAATGTTCTTACTTTTACTTTTTTTGTCAAAAAAAAATTAAATAAAATGGAATTGAAAAATGTAATTGTATTGTTATTATTTATTTTAACTGTTTTTGGATGTAATCAAAAAATTACACCGGTAGTAGAAGATATTTCAATATTTAAAAACTTATATGAAGATCAACTTGATGAAGGATCAGAGTACTTAATTTCTTTTGGAAATATCATGGTTGAAAAAACTAAGGATGGAAAATATATACGAAAGCAATTTTATCCTGAAACCAAACAAATGACACACTATAATACATTTTCAGATTTAGAGCTAAATGTAAAAGACGGACCAGCAAAAGAATGGTGGGACAATGGAGCTTTATCATTTGAAGGTCAATATGAAAATAATTTACCAACTGGAATTTGGAAAGAATATCAAATCAGAGATAGTAAATCGTATTCTATTGGGGAATATAAAAAAGGGCTGCCAGAGGGAGTATGGAAGGTACTTCTAGGATCAGGAATGGTAGTTGAGGAAAAAAGTTTTCTAAATGGTAAACGGCATGGATATTATAAAATTTTTAGTGAGGACGGAAGATTATTAGAAAAGGGTATTTATGAAAATGGTAATCTAACCAATCAGGAAATAATTGATAGCGAAACTGTACCTGGGAATAAAGAAATTTCAATAGTTGATGAAATGCCGTTTTTTCAAGGATGTGATAATATATTAGACAATGAAAAGAGAAGAGAATGTGGTGAAAATAAAATGTTGGTTTTTATTTATAGCAATATCAAATATCCAGCAGAGGCAAGAGAAAAAGGAATTGAAGGGATTGTGATCTCAACATTTACGATTGATAAAAAAGGTAAGGTTGTGAATATTGAAGTCCCAAGAGGAATAAGTAAGGATATAAAAAATGAAGTAGTTAGAGTTTTGAAATTAATGCCTAATTGGATACCAGGTTTTCGGAATAATATTCCAGTAAAAGTTAATCTTACACTACCTGTAAGATTTAAGTTAGAATAAAAAAATGCCCGTCTCTTAAGACGGGCATTTTTTTTTAGTGATTATGTCCTTCGTGACTATCATGGTCATGTCCATCATGATCTCCATGGTCGTGTCCATCGTGATCGCCAGGAGCTTCAGTTCCTGTTTTTTTTGCTTTTTCATTAACCACATAATCCATTTTACATACGGGGCAAGTGCCAGCTTTATCACTTCCACTTCCAGTACAATGCATTGGGCAAATGTAAGCTGAAGTATATTCTTTTCCTTGTTGATCCTCCGCTTTGTCTGCGCCACCTCCGCAAGCAAAAACTAGCGTCGCAGCAGCAAATAAAAATAGTGGGAAAATTAATTTTAAATTTTTCATAAAGTAATTAAGTTTTAATTTTTTTAAATATGATTTTAATTATTTGAATTTCCAATATGCTGTTTTAATTGTGGACTTCTCATCATCAGAAACTGTCCACGCAAAGATAATTTTATCTTCCGTTTTTTCTATTTGAGGAAAACCACTTCGTCGAGAAGTACTTGATTTTACTAAAGTTATTTTTTTTACTTTTTCTTCATTTGGAAAAACTTGGGCTAGTTTTATTTCTGCATTTTCACCAACTTGTTCCAACCAACTAACCATTGCAAAATCCTCGAATAACTCAATTCCAACTCGTCCCAATGGATTACCTTCGTCGATTCGAATAGGTTTTCCAAAACTTGTATTTTCATTGTTATAAAAAGAAACATTTACTTTTGGTTTTTCTTCAGGGTTGGTAAACCAAGCGATGGCGATGTCATTTTTATGGTTTCCAAGTGCTGGACCATTGACTGGACAACCCGCTATTTTCCAATTGTCCGCGTGAACAACAGAAGGACTTGACCAATTTCCATTAGTTTTTTGGACAAAAGATATATCTCGAATTTCATCTACTGAACGATCTCGATAAGCTACCAGAGTTTTATGTGAAGAGATGATTGCTGTAGTTTGACAGCAATCACAAATGCGATGATCGAGTTCTTTTTCTTCAAATAAGTTTCCATCAATATCAAATGATGCGGTGCGTAAAGTCATCCCACCTCCGCCTCCATGTCCATGATCATCATGTGAGTTTTCTATGTCTTCTGTTTTTGTAAAACGACCATCAAGCCAAGTAGCAAATATTTTTCCATTGTCTTGTGGAAGCATTGTTACAAATCCATGTTCGGCAGCCACTCCATCAGTATGAATGATAAATGATTTGCCCCAAGTTTTTCCTCCATCTTTAGATTGCGAAATGTGAACATCGTAATCATAAGTTCCTTCCGCTCGTTTTTGCAACCAATGTGCAGCCATGTATTGTTCATTATTTTTGTAAACAACCAACGATGGAAAATCAGCCCAATTGACAAACCAATCGGATCCTCTAGCAATTTCAGTTGGCTGAGACCATACATCATTTTCTATTTTAGAAAACATCAAAGCGTCTGTCGTATCGTTCAAATATTCTACCCAGCTCATATAAATATTTCCATTATCAGAAACAAAAAGATTGGGTTCTCCTCCTGAACCAACTGGACTTTCTAATTCACTCAATTTGAAATTATCTAAGTCAACTAATACTTTTGATTCAGATGCATTTTGTTGGCAACCAAAAAATAAAAGTAGTAGTGGCAATATTATAATTAAAAGAAAATTAGATTTATTCATTGTGTTTTATTTCAAATTATTCTAGTGAAAGGGTATCAGTTACCAAACCACATTTCATCATTTTATCTCCGAAATATGGATTTTGAATTTCCGAAACATCACTTATCCAATCAGCTCCCTTATTGTCAAAAGCCATGGGGCAAAATTGTACAAATAATTTTTTTTCTGAGCCAAAAGCAGTTATAGAATTAATCATTGCATCTGACAAAAACTCGAATTGTTGCCGCTGTTTTTCAACATCATTGGACTCAATTATTTTTTTACCATGTCCTTTAAATGAGGCCAATTGATCCATCCAATATTGATGAGCTTCTCCTTTGACTAAAACCATATTTACATTTTCTAATTCTTCTAAAAAGCTTTTTGCAGCTTGTTTGGCAGACTCCGAATTTGTAGCCACGAATGCATCTTTTAACAATAAATATTTATCTGAAAGTGAACCTATTTGTGTTTTGAACTCATTGGGAGTTTTAGCCGTAAAGTCAGGAATAGCAAGCATTCCAGCGCTTTTAGGTTTGATATTTACATTTTGATTCATCATGGACTTTTGATTGTTTAACTGCGATGCTGCGTCGATAACAAAAGCTCCATTAGTGACAACTTCGTCACCTATATTTAATCCATCTTTCACTTCGTAGTATTCGCCAAGACTTTCTCCTAAAGTGATTTCTTGATAACGAAAACTTGGAATTTCTGCTTCTTGGTCTTTGAGATAAATTACAGATCGAGGACCGGTCCAAAGTACTGAAGTTTTAGGGATCATGATTTTCTGGGTAGAAGAACTAGAAGTTTGTAACATTCCTTTTACAAACATTTCAGGTTTAAGAAATTCACCCCGATTATTTACTTCGGTTCGAATAGCAACAGCTCTAGTTGTTGGATTTAAAATAGGATCAATGTAAGTAACTCTTGCTGAAAATGTTTTTCCAGGAACAGCAGGAGTTGTAAATTTAATAGTATTCCCTACTCGAATATTTGCCATGTCTTCTTCGTATCCATCAAAAATCACCCACAATTTTTCTAATCCAATTGTTTCAAATAAAACACTTCCTTCTTTGATGTAATCACCGACGGAAACCTTTTTATCCATCACGATTCCACCTTCATCTGCATAAATATTTATAAGACTTTGCACTTCTCCACTTTGTTCAATTTGCTCAATAGTACTTTTTGGAATCTTCCAATAAGTTAATTTTTGACGAGCTGCTTCGACAAGGGTAGGACTTAGGTCTTTTAATTTTAAAGCTTCTAACAATTCTCTTTGAGCACTCACTAATTCAGGTGAGTAGATCGTTGCAATTTTTTGTCCTTTTGAAATTTTCTCACCGGTGAAGGTGATAAATAATTTTTCAATCCTTCCCGGCAAATGACTGACCACACTTGCAGATCGTCTTTCGTCAGGTTTAATTTTTCCATTGAGTAAAATACTTTTGCTTCCACTTTTAGAAGAACCAACTATAGTCGTTTGAATATTAGAAACTTTAACAGCTTCTTCTGTCATTTGGAAAACTAAAGGATCACTCGAAGTATTCGATTCTAATGGTATTAAATCCATTTCGCAAATTGGACAAATTCCCATTTCGTTTTGACGGATTTGTGGATGCATAGAACAAGTGAAGATAGTTTCTTCAGCTTCTTTTGCAGTACTCATATCAGATTCATGATTATGTTCGTCCGATTGGTTGAGTGTTCCATTTTGTTTTTTCCCAAAAATAAAATACCCAATTCCTACTCCCACCGCTACTGCTAATAACACTATAATTACATTTTTTAAATTGCTCATATTCTTAAGTTTTAAAAAATACGTTTCGAGAAAATTAACCGTTCACAGTTAACTATTAATCGTTAAAAAATAATTTTTTCAATCTTAGCTACTGCTAAATGGCTTTCCACAATTGCTTCTAAAATCATTACATCATAATCCACTAAATCCATTTGCATTTGTAATAATTCTTCGAATCCTTTTCCACTTGTACTAAAATTGCCTTCCAAAATTTCGATAGCAGACCGAGTCAATCGTTTTTGTTTTTCATATAAATCTATTTTAATCTCAGCAGATTCATGTTCTGCTTTTGCTTGCGTAATCATTCTGTTGAATTGACTAATCACTTCTTTTTTTTGATGATCGATAGCAATGATTTTTTGCTCTTCCTCCTGAGTTTTTGCTCGATATTGTTTGGTGTAAATGGGAAGGCTCACCTTTGCCATAGCTAAAATCATATCAGTACCATTTCCGTCAAAAGAAATATTTGGATATGGTTGAACATACCCCCATTCAAAACCTAAACCAAAGGAAGGTTTTTTGTTTAAATTATTGACTGTCAATGATTTATTAGCTACCTGTTGTTGAAAGTTAAGTTGTTGGATAATGGGATGTGGTTGGCTTTCTACCAATGAAAAATCATTTTTGCTTTTAGGAAGTTTTGCAAAATTAAGAGTAGCGGTTATCTCAATCTCCTTGTCTGAATTTTGCTGCAAAAGCTGATTGAATGAAGCTAAAGGTGCAATCTTTTGATTCTCTAAAAGTGCTAAATCAGTTTTTATTTTTTCCTTTTTTAAATTGATTTTCACCACATTGATAGCAGAAGATTTACCTGCTTCGATATTGGAAAGGGTTACATTTTCTAATCGGTCTAAGAGTTGCAAGTTGGTGTTGAGAAACTCCTTTTTCTTTTCCAATTGATAAATTGTTAGCCATGATTTCTTTAGTTGAAAAATAATTTCCAAAGAAGCAATGGGGACATTTTGATTTTTTACGGCAGATTGTGCAAGAGCCAAATCTTTTTTTGCATCCAATGTTCCGAACCATGGAAATGATTGCATTCCTCCTATCCGAAACCAATTAATCCCAGCATGTCCATTCATTTCTGGAGTGAAAAATCCTAAGGAAACTTCTGGATTTGGCAAAACATTTACTTGGTCTGCTATTGATAAACTAGATAAATAATCTTGATGTAATGCTTTTAGATTTTCATTTTTTTTAGCAGCTTCTTTAATATAATTATCTAAAATAAGCTGCGTAAAAGCATTGTTGTAAAACCCCGAAAGTATTAGAATTGTCAATGCAACTTTAAATATATTTTTCATAATTCTATTTTTTAAAATTATTAATTCGCCAATCCCACTCTTTCCACATCGAAAACAAAACAGGAACTGTAAACATCGTAATCACCTGGAACAACATTCCACCAAAAGAAGGAAGTGCCATCGGCAACATAATATCTGATCCCCGA
>CAZMBP010000158.1:0-48753 GCA_964564545.1 uncultured Saprospiraceae bacterium | reverse complement strand
TTGAGTTTTTCCGAAATTACCATTCAAAGTATTCCAATCTGCTTCCCATTTCGCTGCTTTGTCATTTGCAGCTTTAAGCTCGTCTTGAGTTTTTCCGAAATTACCATTCAAAGTATTCCAGTCTGCTTCCCATTTCGCTGCTTTGTCATTTGCAGCTATAAGCTCGTCTTGAGTTTTACCGTAATTATCATTAAGTAAATTCCAATCGCCTTCCCATTTTGCAGCTAGTTCGTCAGCAGCAGTTTTTTCGGTTTGTAGGTTTCCAAAATTAAGATTTAAACCATTCCAATCCGCTTCCCATTTTGCCGCTTTATCGCTTGCCGCTTTAAGATCGTCTTGAGCTTTTCCGTAATTACCATTCAAAGTATTCCATTCCGCTTCCCATTTCGCTGCTTTGTCATTCGCCGCTTTAAGATCGTCTTGAGCCTTGCTGTAATTACCATTCAAGGTATTCCAATCTTCTTCCCATTTCGCTGCTTCATCATTTGCTGCTTTAAGATCGTCTTGAGCTTTTCCGTAATTGCCATTCAGTAAATTCCAATCGCCTTCCCATTTTGCAGCTAGTTCGTCAGCAGCTGTTTTTTCAGTTTGTAGATTTCCGAAATTAAGATTTAAGCCATTCCAATCCGCTTCCCATTTTGCCGCTTTATCGCTTGCCGCTTTGTAATCTTTTTCAACTTTGAGTTTGACTTCACGTTCAGCAGATAAGTCTTTTTCCAGACCTACGAATTGAGTTTGAAGATTGGCAAAACTTGTTTCAACTTTTGCTTTTGCATCTTTCTCTGCATTCCAATTATCCTCTAAAGTTGAGTATTTATTTTTCCATTCAGCTAACTCATTTTCCAAACTGATTCTCATTTCATTTTCTGATTTGAATTTTAAATCCAAATTTTCATACCGAGAATTCAATCCTGAATAATTATTTTCAAGACTAGCTAAAGCAGTAATTTTTGAACTTAAGTGTCCATCTAATTCGGAAACTCTATTTTGTAAACCTGAGTTCTCAGAGTTTAAAGTGTCAATTTGATCTTGATATTTTGGTTGATTAAATAATCTCCAAAATGCCCATCCAAGCAACCACGATCCCAAAAGAAGAAGGAAAAATGGCCAACTCCAGCAAAGACCTAAAAAGGATAATAAAGTAAGTAACATAGTTATCTGTTTTTTTAGTTTAGTTAAATTTGGAAGTGAGAACGGGTGAGAATTTTCACTTCCAAGTATTTTATTTTGATTGAATTATTTGACAATTTCGATAAATGCTCTTCGGTTCAACGCTCTTCCAGTTTCAGTAGCATTTGATTCTTCTGGATCAGTTTCCCCTTTTGAGAAAGTTGAAATTCTACTAGCATCTACACCATTTCTAATTAGAATGTCACGAACAGTTCTTGCTCTTCTCAATCCTAGATTATAGTTTGATTGCTCTTCTCCGATATCATCAGTATGACCTGTGATGTTTATTTTTTCAGTTCCGCCTTTAAGTCGTTCAGCAACCTTTTGCAAGTAGTTAGTTACTTCTTGGTCAAGTTTTCCTCGAGTTCCATTAAATTCGAAATAAACAAGAGCAGTATTAGCTGTCTCTATTACTTTCCGAGTTTCGACAGGAGCATCAACCCAATTGAATGAAGCAGCTGTGAATGGTTCAGTTTTGACACCATCGCGCATGGGTGAATTTTCAGATTTGAATTTGATTCGAGTGGCAGGAATTTCAGGGAAACGTTCTTTCCAAATAGCTTCAGCGCGAGCTCTTCCCATGTCATCATAACCTGCGGGAGCTGTTTCCCCATCAAAGTATTTACCGGTGATTTCTAAAATTCGACCTTCCTTATTTCCTGCAATAATATTAGAATGGAATGGAGGGAATTTTGAGTCAGAAATGATGGTCTTTTCGCTAGACCAATTAAACATAAGTGCTTCTCGTTCTTTTTCAATGACAGGTGGAGTGACTGCAGCTTCTTTGGGGCAACAATCTTCTGGGTGGTTTTTAGTATAAAACCAATTTGCGCCTATCACATAAACAATAGAAAGAAGACCTACGAAGAGGGCTTTTAAGTTCATAAGTGTATGTTTAAGTTATAAGTAAGTTTTGAAAAATCTGTAGGTAGAAGTAGATCATTGTATTTTATGGAGTCCTAAATAAATATAATCATTGAATCTGTGCTTAAGAAACACATTAATTAAAATGTAAATTGATTATTACCATAAGGATATGGTCAATGGGATATAATGAATGGTACATTTTATTGACGGGACGGTTTGAAGTTAGTCACATATTCTAATGAGATTTGTTGATAAATAAGTGTGAACAATCCTTACTCAGATGACAAACAGTTTTTTGTGAAAAAATATATTTTATTGGGTACATTTGAAGAAGGAAAATGAGTTTAATATTCAACTCGTATTTAGTGAGTGAATTAATTTTAAAAAAAAGAAAAAGATATTATGACATCATATGAATTAATGCCGGGAACATCAAGAGTTTGGATTTATCAAAGTAATCTGCCATTTACGGATGAGGAAGTTCCAGAAATAAAGGAACAAGTACAAAACTTTGTAACCAATTGGGTTAGCCATAATAATGCCTTAAAATCTTATGGCGATGTATTAAATAATCGATTTGTTGTTTTGATGGTAGATGAAAGTCAAGCAGGAGCAAGTGGTTGTTCTATTGATAAATCTGTTCATTTTATCAAAGCTCTTGGGCATCATCATGGGGTAGATTTTTTTGATAGGATGAACTTTGCATTTAAAGTTGGCGATGAATTAAAAACTGCTCATCGAGATGCTTTTGCTCAATTATTTCAGAATGGAGAAATTAATGATTCAACCTTGGTTTTTAATAATTTGGTCAAAACGAAAGAAGACTTTGAAAAGGAATGGATTGTTCCATTGAAGGATAGCTGGCATGCAAGAATGGTTTAGGTAGCGGTAGTCTGTAAACTGCTTACTGTCTACTGAATTTCGTCTTTGAAAAATACTTTTTGATAGAAAAAACAGAACTGCCAATTTGAAAACTACTATTTTCTCAAAAAAAATTAGAAATAATTATGTTTGGAAAAGTAAAAAAATGGCTCGGAATTGAAGGAGCAAAATTGGAATTAATTTTACCTGAAGAGATTTTTGAATCTGCGGGAAGTGTTACGGGTAAAGTGAGATTTAGAAGTATGAATGAGCAAAAGGTAGTGAGTATTAACTTGAAATTAATTGAAAAATATAGTCGAGGACGTCGAAAAAGCAAATTGGTAGATGAATATGTTTTGGGTGAAATTCAATTGACTGATGCTTTTGTTATTCCTGTTAATGAATTTGTAGAAATTGATTTTTCAATTCCATTTAATATTGTGAAATCAGAAATGGATGAAATTCAAGATAAAAATATTTTTGCTGCAGGTCTGGTCAAAGCAGCTAAATGGGCGAGTGGAGTAAATTCTACTTATCGAGTGGAAGCAAAGGCGAAAGTGGAAGGAGTTGCGCTGGATCCGTATGCGGAGAAAGATTTGAAGATGAGTTAGCCCTTAGCTATTCTCTTTTTGCTACCAGCAAAAGCTCGGCAGCCTAAAGGGAAGCCTTTTTCAATTAAGCCTTCGGCAATTGAAAAAGTTAATCACAACTTGATTGACTATATTATCTGGAAATAAAAATGCACTTTGAAATTCAATTTCAAAGTGCATTTTTGTTTAGGATAAAATTAACGTGATATCAAGCTGTAATTAACTTTTTTCCTTGCCGAAAGGCAAAGAAAAAAGGCTCCCCTTTAGGGGCTGGGGGTTTACTTAAACGACTCAATAATTTCCTCCGCAGACTTACCCAAATTCTTCAAAGACGCCTTCACACTTTCCGCATATCCATCTTCTGGATATTTCTCTAAAAATAAATTATAATATTTTTTTGCTTCATCGTAATTTTTCAAGTGTTCATCATAGGTGAATCCTTTTAAAAATAGAGCAGTTGGTGTTTTTGAAAAATCCTCAGGATGAGCTAAAACGTAATCATAAATAGCTAGCGCTTGATCATAATTTTTTGTAGCAACAGACATGTTGGCTGCGTTAAAAAGTGACTTTTGAGCTTCATCGTCATTCTTTACTATCCCTGCCTGAATTCTAGACAAACTTATAAAATCTCTTACTTTTAGACGATCCCAACTTCCTGTCTTTTCATCTAACATCGTTTCCCCTAAGCTTTTGATAATTGGAGAAAAAGTACTTTTTGCTTTTGCAGGATCCGGGTATAATTTTTGGAAATCAGCGATTGCACCATTTAATTTATTAGCATGTACGTGATTGACCAAAACGCTACTTAGTAATCCAATATTAGCATTAGTATTTTCACCCGAAGCGTGATTTTGAATAGCATCAGTAAGAGTGCTACTTGCATTTTGATATTGATTTAAATCCATCTCAATCATCGCTTTTTTGTGTGCGAATTGTGAATAAGATTTTGCATCATCATTTAATTCGTTCAGATAAGTTGTATAACTTGCCAATAATTCTTTTTTGACTTCTGTTGTTGGAGTTTCAGCGTGTGCTGCTTCCAATTGTGCAATTTTGCCAGACATATCACCGTTACCACAACTCCAAAGGAACGTCAATAATAGAAAAGGAATAAAATTTTTCATATTTAAAGTTTTATTTTTTTACAAAAATAAGATTTTAATCAAAAGAAAAAAACGTTCAGGTTCGTTCAATATTTGTAGTTAAACTTCGAATGGAGTAAGTTGTAATTTAAGCCAAATCATCAAATTAAAAAATATGCTAAAGTATTTATTTTTATTCATTTTCACCTTTGTAAGTGTATTGTTATTTTTTTCCTGTGATCCAAAGATTGATAAAGTTTTTTTGAGAAAAATAGCTCCAATTCCTGCCGAGTATGATGATGCGACCATCGCTCGACTTCCCAATCAAGGAGGCAAAAAATCAGCATGTAAAGTCAAAATGAATTACGTTCCAGATCCTGAACATTTGGATCACACACCTGTAAAAATAATTCGAGTGAATTTTCATATTATGAGAGATGGAGAAGGTGGAGGAAATTTCCCAGATGAAGATCAAGGTCGAATTTATATCAAAAAAATTCTAAAATCGACGAATCAAAAATTACAGCAAAATGCTAAAATGTTTTTGCCTCTTGGAAATGAAACTCCAACGCTTCCGATGTGTTATCAATTTGAATTAACGCCTGATGATGATGTTCCAAATGATGATGGAATTTATTTTCATGATGATGATGAATTGTATCATATGACTAACTATGGAGCTAATTCAAATATTTACACAAAGGATGTCTATAAAAAATATGGGGTTCAAAAAGATTCGGTGATGAATATTTTCATGATGGGATTTCATGCTGATAGTGTAGCTTCCAAAACATATAAAATGTCATCCAATGGGGTCGCTTTTGGAAAATGGACAAAGATTGCGTCATGGTATTATTTTATGGATGCAACCAAGTGGAAAACAGCAGAGGAGATTCCTTTTTTAGATCATTGGAATTCGCAAAGATTACTTAATCACGAGTTGGGACATTGTCTTGGCTTGCGGCATAGTTGGGGCAAAAATGATGGTTGTGATGATACACCTCCACACTCCAATTGTTGGAATTACACTAAAAATGGCTCAGCCTGTGACTCTCTGGTCTCCAATAATATTATGGATTATAATGCTCACGCTGGTGCTTGGACACCTTGTCAGATAGCCACGGTTCATTATAATTTATCGAATAAAAATTATCGAGTTCGTAAACTTTTAAAAAGAACTTGGTGCCAATATGATACTTCTCAAACGATAAGAATTAAAAATGGAGAAGATATTTATTGGAATAGTGCTAAGGATTTGGCAGGAGATATTATTGTTGAAGATGGTGGCTCATTGACGATTCGATGTCGAGTCTCTATTCCTCCTGGTGGGAAAATCGTGGTTGAGCCAAAGGCAAAATTAACTCTTATTGGAGCAACGCTTGAGAATGATTGTGGCAAAACTTGGAAAGGAATCGAAGTGTGGAATTCCAAGGATGACAAAGGCGAGGTTATGATGATTAATGATGCAAAAATTACAGATGTGGACAATACTATTGAAGTTTTGGTAGAGTAATTTTTTTAAACATAGTTTTGATTTTGCTGTTTAGATTTAGTAGTTGATTATTAAACCTTATATGGTTTAAAAAAAATCCTTTAACAAAATTTAAATTTCCAAAACTAAATGATCAATGTTTTTTGGTTTCGCCGAGATCTCCGATTGAATGACAACGCAGGTTTATATCACGCATTAAAAAGTGATCAACCAGTCTTACCTATTTTTATTTTTGATAAAAACATATTGGATGATTTAGAAGATAAAAAGGATGCACGTGTCCAGTTTATCCACGAGACTTTATGCGAAATGAAAGCGAAGTTGGAAGAAATGGGAAGTTCACTTTTGGTGAAATATGGAACGCCTGAGGAAGTGTGGGAGTCAATTGTGAAAGAATATGAAGTTGAAAAAGTGTTTACTAACCATGATTATGAACCATATGCTTTGAAAAGAGATGAAAATGTAAAAGCATTGTTGGAAGAAGAAGGAATTGCTTTTCATACATTCAAGGATCATGTCATTTTTGAGAAAAAGGAAGTGGTTAAGAAGGATGGATTACCCTATACTGTTTTTACTCCTTACAGTCGAGTGTGGCGAGCAAAGTTGGAAAGTAAAATGTCAAAAACGAAAGATGGTCAACCAATTTCTTATTTCCTAAAATCATATCCTACCGAAAAGTATTTTCAAAATTTTCATTCTGTAGATCCTTTTGAAATTCCTACTTTGAAATCTATGGGATTTGAAAATTCCGACATTGAAATTCCAAGTCCAATTGTCAAACGAGGTTTGATAAAAACCTATGATGAAACTCGAAATTTTCCAGCCATAAATGGGACTTCAAAATTGGGGATTCATTTTCGATTTGGAACGATTAGTATTCGAGAAAAAGCTAGAGCTGCACAAAATCTAAATGCTACATTTTTGAATGAATTAATTTGGAGAGATTTCTATGCGATGATTATGGGTAACTTTCCACATGTGGTCAACAATCCTTTTCGGGCAAAATACGATTTGATTGAATGGGTAAATAATGAAGACCATTTTCAAAAATGGTGTGAAGGGAAAACGGGTTATCATATCGTTGATGCTGGGATGCGAGAATTAAATGCAACAGGTTATATGCATAATCGAGTTCGGATGATTGTTGCTAGTTTTTTGACTAAACATTTATTAACTGATTGGAGATGGGGAGAAGCTTATTTTGCTGAAAAATTATTGGATTTTGACCTTGCCAGTAATAATGGAGGATGGCAATGGGCAGCAGGTTGCGGAACAGATGCGGCTCCTTACTTTAGGATATTTAACCCTGATAGTCAGCAAGTTAAGTTTGATAAAGAAATGAAATACATCAAGAAATGGGTACCAGAATATGGAACTGATGAATATCCAGAACGCATTGTTGATCACAAGGAAGCTAGGGAAAGATGTTTACAAGTTTTTAAAGAAGGATTAGCAAAAGCAGAAGTGTAATATGTCCACGACAAATATGTAAAAAATCAAAAAAAAGAAGATAGGTTTCGTTATTTTGTGGGAAAATATAAATCATTTCAAATTTTGTTTTCAATTGAATTCTGTGATATAAGCCAATTCAAGATGAAAATTAATTCTACTTTCCAGTCGAATTTAATTTCTATTTAAAATTGACCACGGTGTTTATCTAATTTACGAAAACATTAAAACCAATCTATCTAAGATGAAAAAAAATCTATTACTCACCACATTTTTTTTAACATTAGTTTTCCAATTTTTTACTACAAACATTTTTTCTCAAAATGCCACAACTGATTATCATTTAATTTTACAAAATGAAGAACGTTGGGTACCTGAGAATTTTGAAGATTTTTTGAAAAATGATGATGTTCATTCTGATGAAATATTTTCGGGAAAATACCATCGTATTTTACAACTTTTTCAAATTCCAACTAATCGAGAAAAAGCAGAATTAGAAAATTTAGGTATTGAGTTTTTGGATTATTTTCCAAATAAAGCCTACATCGTCTCAATTCCAATTTCTTTAAATAAGTCGGATTTGAAAAATAAAAATATCCGTTCCATTATGCGAATGGATAGTTCGATGAAAATAGATAAATCATTAATTGATTTAAGTTTATCACATGCTTCCGTACAAGGTGACGATGTAAATGTATTGTTACGATTTTTTAAAAATATTCCAATTCAGTTAGTGGAAGAAAAAGTTCGTGAAACAAATGCCACTATTCTACAACAAATGTCAAGTTCTCACCTGATTAAAATTCAAATTGGGATAGATGAAATCGATGATTTTGCTTCACTTCCTTTTGTTTCATTTATTATTATTGCACCTGAATTAGGAGAGCCAGAGGATCGAAGAGGACGAAGTTTGCACAGAGCGAATATGTTAAGTACAGAGTATAATGGTGGTTTAAATTTTGATGGAGCGGGAGTACCAATTTTAGTTCGAGATGATGGAATCGTTGGACCGCATATTGATTTTAAAGGAAGAAATATTCATAACCTTGATACTGATGGTAATTCTAATCACGCCGATGGAGTAGCAGGGATTATGGCAGGTGCTGGAAATTTAGATCCAGATATGAAGGGGATGGCATCAGGTTCAGATATGCATGTGATTTCATATTATGAAGATTTTGTGGAGAGTTTAATCTCACTTGATTTGCATCAAAACGAAGGTGTTTTGGTTGTCAACTCATCTTATAGTGATGGTTGTAATGCTGGATATACTGCAACTACAGAAATTATAGATCGGCAAGTTTATGAAAATCCAACTTTTCTGCATGTCTTTTCTGCAGGGAATTCTAATAATATAAATTGTGATTATGGAGCAGGTAACCAATGGGGAAACATTACAGGAGGACACAAGCAAGGGAAAAATGTAATAGCAACTGCCAATGTTTTTGAAAATGCAGTATTAGTTAATTCGAGTAGTCGTGGCCCCGCTCATGATGGTCGAATTAAACCAGATATTTCTGCCAATGGGCAAGAACAAAATTCAACAGATCCTTTCAATACTTATGATGGCTTTGGAGGAACATCAGGGGCAGCGCCAGGTGTGGCTGGAGTTTCGGCTCAATTACATCAAGGTTTTCAAGAATTGAATGGAGGAAATATAGCACCGTCAGCTTTGATCAAAGCAACGCTTTTGAATACCGCAAATGATTTAGGAAATATTGGACCAGATTTTAAATTTGGTTGGGGACATTTAAATGCTAATCGAGCTTACCAACTTTTAAAAGATAATCGGTATCTCTCCTCGGAGATTTCACAGGGTGATAACAATATGCACACGTTGACCGTTCCTGATGGTGCAGTCGAAGTTCGAGTGATGCTTTATTGGAATGAACAATCAGCTATGCTAGGTACAGGAAAGGCATTGATAAATGATTTAGATCTAGTCGTGACAGAACCTAGTGGCTCTACTAAAATGCCTTGGGTCTTGGATAATACTCCAGATCCAACCCTTTTAGATTTGCCTGCAACTAATGGTGAAGATCATTTGAATAATGTGGAGCAAGTATTATTTGAAAATCCTATGGCAGGAGATTATACGATTGATGTGAGCGGTTTTGAAGTACCTTTTGGGCCACAGGAATATTATCTTGTTTATGAAGTAATTACTGATGAAATTACAGTTACCTATCCAATTGGGGGTGAAGGGTTTGAACCAGGAACTCAAGAAAGAATTCGGTGGGATGCTTATGGAGAAACAGGAGACTTTTCATTGGATTACACCACAGATGGAGGTAGTACATGGCAAAATATCACAACTCTTGGTGGCGACATCAGAATGTATTTATGGGATCTGCCAAATGAAACTCATGGTTCAGTAAAGGTTCGAGTGAGTCGAGATGGATTTTCAGATGAAAGTGACCAACACTTTTCCATGTGTGGAATACCAAATAACTTGGAAGTGATTGGATTTTGTTCGGATGACTTCATGGAAGTGTCATGGGATCCTGTGGATGGAGCGACAGGATATGATGTTTTTTATTTAGGGGAAAAATTTATGGACTCGATAGGAACAACTAATCTGACAACGTTTGATATTCCAATAACTGATCCCTTGGCAGATCAATGGTTTTCGGTTAGAGCGGTGGGAGATAATGGTTTGCGAGGAAAAAGAGCGATAGCTGTAAATCATGAAGGTGGTTTATTGAATTGTAATTTAGGTAATGATGTAGCTACGAATCAACTACTTTCTCCTACGTCTCTTGCTTATGCACTCTGCGATGCTTTCGAGCAAATTATTTCAATTGAGGTAGAAAATACAAGTACAACTGATCAAACTGAACTTACGTTGAGTTATCAAATTGATAACCAACCTGTAGTAACTGAAAGTTATAATGCTAACGCTAATACACTTGCAGTCGGAGAGGTTGCTGAATATACTTTTGCTATGCCTGCAATTTTCACTTCTTCGGGTACATATGAATTAAAAACATGGAGCACTATTCCAAATGACGAAGTTGGATTTAATGATACGCTAAGTCGAACGATTGTGGTGAATTTGGGGGATGTTGAAGTACCTGATTTAAATATTCAAGAAAGGTTTAATGATGTGGCATTTCCACCCACGGGTTGGTTTACTTCTAATCCTGATGAAGATTATGGATGGGAAAGAGTAACGGTTTATAGAGGTCTAAATAACGATCCATATCGTTCAGCAATAGTTCGGAATCGATTTTATGAAGACAAAGGACAACGTGATGAATTGTTTACTATACCATATGATCTGACCGGTACGGATAATCCACTTTTGGCTTTTGATTTGGCTTATGCAAGATATGATAATCTTTGTTCGGACACTTTGATTGTTGAAATATATACAGAGTGTGGGCAAGTTTTTCAAGAAGAAATCTACAATAAGTTTGGACCAGAATTGTTGACCGATGGGACTGCCAACTTTAGTTGGTTGCCAAATATGGATGCAGATTGGAGGCAAGAAGTGATTTCACTTGAAGATTATGTTGGTGAAACTGTTCATTTAAAATTTATTAATGTTACAGGGAATTGTAACAATCTCTTGATTGACAATATTAACATTTTAAACTTAGAGCCTCCGATAGCGGAATTTACTCTTCCTGCAACTGAAATCTGTATTGGTGAATACGTAAATTTTGAAAATACGTCAACAGCTGTGCTTTCAAGTTATACTTGGTTATTTGGGCAAGGAGCTTCTTCAGCAGTTCATATTGGACCATATCCTGATTCTATAATCTATTTTACTCCGGGAGACAAGGAGGTAACTTTGATTGTTTCTAATGATCTAGGAGTTGACACATTTACTCAAATGATTACTGTTTTGGATGCACCTACTTCTGATTTTAGTGTGACGCAAACTGGATTAGGATATCAATTCACCAATGAATCGGATTTAGAAGATTCTTACTATTGGGACTTTGGAGATAATACCAATAGTACCGAGGAGAATCCATTTAAAACTTATGCACAGCAAGGAACTTATACGGTGAAATTGACTGTAGGGAATGTTTGCGATACTGATTTTAATAACGAATCATTGAATGTCATGGTGACTGATGTTGAAAATATAAGTGCTCAATTACAAATGCAAATTGTTCCAAATCCGAATAATGGAGTTTTTAATTTGAAAATTGAAGATGAAGTTACACGTGATTTGGATATTCAAATATTTGATGTACAAGGAAGAATAGTTGGAGAGTGGCAAGCGCAAAGTTCGAATGGAGTTTCATTCTTTCCCATAGAAAAAGGGGACTGGAGTACAGGGATATTTTTTGTAAAAGTGAAAAGTGAATTAGGAGTTCGAGTATTGAGAATGATAGTTGAATAAGGAAAAAATAATTGCGGAGTAACTTCCTGAAAATATTTAAAAAAAATAAGGGTTTAACAGAAATGTTAAGCCCTTATTTTTTTGGAAAAATTAGGGAATAGGCTTGTGCCCTTTCAGTACAAAGCTCTGAAAGAGTGTAAGCAAATCCTGCTATATCTGTCTATAATCCTTTTATTTTTCTTACTAAAATAACCTCTTCTGATTTTTCAACAAATGTGACACTACTATTTTGGAGACATAACGAATTAAAATATTCATTATTGAAATGGTTAAATCATGATTTTTTCAAATAAAAAAATATTTAATTCATAAGGTGTTGAAGATCAATAATTAAATGCTTGTTGATTTTTAAATATATCAATAAAGAATAAAGTGTAAAGTGTAGATAAAACCTTTCAATTTGGTACGATTTTGGACAAAAAGACGGTAACGGAAAAAAGATCTAAACCAACTATTACAACGGTTAATGATAAACAGGTATTGGCTAATTATTAGCCATTGCTTGTTTACCATTAGAAATAAAGTGGTTTAGATTTTTTTTTATTTAAAAACTTAGCGACATAATTCAAAACAGTCTCTTAGGTAGTATTCAAAGCAAAATTTTCTGTCAAAAAGGATTGAATATTTCCAATAAAAAATTACACCTAGATGAATCAGACGTTTAATTACATTTTAGTCATCCTACTTTTTGCAGGTCTACCAGTCCATAATTTAATGGCGCAAGACAATTTAAAAGTCGAGTTCGAAAGTCCAACTTCGGTTCCTGATTTTTTAAATATTTGTGGAGACCCTGATACAGCGACGGTAACTGTGAGTCTGAATGGACTTTCCCCTGATGCTCGTCAAAATATAGTAGCGACCTTGGATTTATTTAAAGGAGTAGAGCTTTCAGAATTTATTATTGCTCAATCTTCTGCTGGTGTTACTTTAGATAATAATACAGATCCAAATTCTCCAATATTTGGTTTACCTGATTTGGATCCTTCTGGAACTACTTGGGTGAATATAACTTTTACGATTGCTGCTAAATGTGAATATATAGATACTTTAACTTTGAATAATGCGATTCAAGTTGAGAATACCTGGAATTTTGATTATACGATGGGAGGGAATCCTTTTTCAGAGAGTGATATCAATACAGAATATCGAGATGCATTTGCAGTTCCACAATTCACAGGAGTGGTAAATAATACCTACGGTCCGGCAAGATCGGGTGATTGTTTTTCAAGAGATATTGTAGTAACAAATTCTGGATTGGATGGGTTTGTAGATCAAGTAGTGTATTCAAATACACAAGGTGCTGGAATTTATGTAGAAAGTATAGAAGTAAATGGGTCAACATTACCTGTTACAAAAACAATGTTGGTAACTGGAGATACATTAATAGAAGCAACTATTGATGGGAGTTTTTTTGTGGCAAATACTATCGGAGGAGGATCTGGTAATAATGATGTATTTTTTAATCCAAATGAAACTGTTACGATTACGGAAAACATTTGTGTTTTAAATTGTAATGATTCACGAGCTTCTCAGTATGAAATCTCTTGGGGGTGTGATGGAAGATTTTGTAATTCTATCACTACATCTGACTTTGTCAATATTGGACAAGGGAATGCCAATGTACAAGTAGAAGATTCTGGAACCGTACCAAATGTATTTTCTGGATATTGTCAAACAGGAGTTTCAACGGTTACATTTACCAATAATGGAGCTGAAGTTGATCCAGGTTTTGGAGCAATGTTAAATTTAGAAACAGGGATTGGACTGGGAAATGGATTTGCGATTTCAGATGGAGGATTTTTCATTACTCAAATTACCATTGCAGGTATTAATATTCCTTTGTCTGGAGCAATGAATATGATAGATAATAATCCCTTATTTTCAACAGATCCTGATGCTTCGGGGTCAGGTTTGGAAGATTTAGATGGAGATGGATTTTTTGATGATTTAGGAATTGGGGAAGCATTTGAAATTACTGTAGTATATGATGTTGATTGTTCTAATGCTCAAATTCCTGGACTAGATGGTGATTGTGCCAATGATTTTGGAACTAGTTTTAGTGCGCGAGTGGATTATGATAATGCTTGTCAAGAGCGAGTAGTGAGATTACGAGGGAATTATTTTCGACCAAATAATAGACTTTCAAATGCTAATACGAATTCTGAGCCAGATGCATTTGTAGAGCAAGATACTTTTTATGTTCGTCAAATTGTTGATCGTTCAACTAGTCGTTTTGAAAAAAACTGTTTAGGAGGAGAACAATTTCAAGTTAATTTGGAACTACCTTCTGGAGTTACTCCTGTTATTTCTGAAATAAGATTAATTAGAAATGGAGGAACAATTCCAATTCCTCTATTAAGTAATGTAATAAGTAACGATTCGTTGTTTTTGGTTTTTGATGCATCGTTTACACCTTTTATAACAGGAGAATATGAAGTGGTTTTAGCATTTGAAGCAGATTGTAGTGCCGATTTAGACTTTGTTAATTTCCCATATGAATTTGCTTATTATTGTCCTCCTTGTGATTGTAGACATGTTTGGCATTGTGATACTTTGCAAGGACCAAAATTGCATGCTGAAATGCCACCATGTCCTCCTTTGACTTTTGTTTGTCCTGTAGGAGTTGCGACGAAATCATTTGATGTAGAGCGAACTACTTTTGGATATACTGACGCTACGTATTCAACTCCATTTGATCAAGATTTAGCAAATAAAAAAGTGGCCATTTCATGTGATAGTATCGAAATGTCAATTGTAAATGTGATTGGAGATCAAGTAATAAGTGATAGTTTGGGAATGGTGATATCTTATACCAATCCAGATGGAACTTCAGATAGCACAGGAACATTTTTATTTGATACCGGAGTAGTGCGATTTACAAATTTTGGAAATGAATATTTTTGTAATGTAGATGCTTCAATTTTGGAGGTTACAATTATTGACACTTCTAAAGTATTGACATTTGATTTGAATAGTTGTTTAACCGGCCTTGGATTGAATTTGCAACCAAACGATACGGTTGAATTTATTGGAAACTTTAGCCTTAATCCAGATGGTCCTTATCCAACTAAGTTTACGGCAGTTCCAGATTTAAGAGCATTTGGATATGCAACTGTGGATGGAGTAAACGAAGCATGTGATCACTTTGGGGATATTTTTACTATTGCAAAAAATCAAACGATTGTAAATTTCCCATCAAGTAGTTCCTTCCCTGAAGGATGTGAGGAGAAATTTTTAAACTATAATTTGATTACTGTTAATAATGGTTTTACAGAATGGTTTGGAACAGAGTATAGACAAGCAATTGGAATCGATTCAATTGTGATAGATTATGATCCTGCTATTTTAGAATCATTTGGAACCTTCGAAACTGAAATTTCAATACCAGGACATCCTATCCATGGTAATAACTATTTTGCTGTTCAAGGATTTGATGAAACGGATAATGGAAGATATGTTGGGTTGTTTGACACCTTGCAATTTGTTCCGGCTTTGAATAATGTATTGAGTTATTCCTTTGGTTTTAGAATACGAGTTATTCCAAATTGTCAATCTGAAATTGGAAGTAGTAATGGAGATAATCAATATAATTTTGACCCTGAGATATTTTATCGAGACAGATATTATGCTACTGACATAGGAGATGGTAGTTGTTCTGAGCAAAGAGTAGAAGCGGCAGATAATGATATATATTATTCTGATCCACCTGAGTTGACTTTGGTAACTGCCTCTAATCCTAATTTTAATTTGGCTGGAGATACTGCTTATTGGGATTTGCAAATGTGTAATGCATCATTTGTTGGTCGAGCAGGATTGACCTGGTTTTCAATAGAAGATCCTTCGGGAGCAATAGAAGTAGTTTCGATTCAAGATATTACGAATCCTGCTTCAACTACCGATTTGTTAGTGACTCAATATGGTTCATCTGGAAGTAATTATTTTTCTTTTGCAGATGCATTGGAAATTGGAAATGCGACGTCCACTTTTGATGATATCTGTAATGTGGTCAGAATAAAAGCATTGGTCAATGAATGTGGAACGACCAACTTTAATGCACGAATTGGATGGAACTGTATCGCTTTTACAGAACCAGATTGGAATCCTGAGTTGTATCCTCCTTGTGAAGATGTAACCTTAGGTTTGACCGTAACTACACTTGATCCATCCTTGGATGCAAATATTGTAGAACAACCAACTGTTGATCCAAATATTTGTGATACTAACACAATTGCAATTTTGGTAAGAAATACAAATTTGGGAAGTGCATATGATATTCGTTCTCAAATTATTTTGCCTATGCAAGGAGCAACATTAGTTCCTGGAAGTGTAGAGATTGCCTATCCATCAGGAGCAGCTTACCAACCAGTTGCCATTGATCCAGTTTATACAACCACAACGAGTAGAGGTGATATTTATGAATATGGTGATTTTTCAAATTTACATACTTATTTAGATCAAAATGGATTGCCAGGTTTTGATCCTTTAAATCCTACTGATTCGAATGAATATCGCATACGATACAAATTTGTTACGGATTGTGATTTCTTGAGTGGATCGATTTCATATTATGCATTTCAAGGATTAAAAAACTGTGGTGATTCTACCAATTATGAAACTGGTGAAACTTTACCAATCGAAATAAATGGAGCTGCTGCAGGATTAGATAAAATATTTGAAATTCAATTTTCTAATTCAAGTGCTTTGATTCCAAATGCAAGTGCACCGCTAGAAATTACAGCTACTAACTTAACGACTACAGTAACTGATTCTTCGGATTTGGTTTCTCTACTTTTACCAGAGGGAGTTACCTATGATCCAAATACCACCGTGTCGATTGAGCCTGGTGGATGGGTGTTGTCAGAACCTGATATTGAAGTTAATGGAAACTTCCAATTGCTTTATTGGCATTTACCCATTGGATTATTGCAAGGAGATTCGGCAGTTTTTACATTTAATGTAATTACTCCAGATGTAGATTGTGGCATTAATGATTTGCAAGCGGGACTTAATACTATTCAAAGAATAGAATTGACTTGTGCAGTATCTATGACTGTTTGTGATGTGGATGCAATTACCTCGATTAATGATGGCGCGTTGACAGATATACCAGTTACACAAAATACGTTGAGTTTTGTTTTCTCAAGTTTGACAAGTTCTTGTTCAGGAGTTGATGAAGAAACGATTCAATTTGATGGAGCAGTTTCGAATAATGGTACTGCATTTCCAGCAGTCCCTTTTGACGTTGAATATTATTTTGATCAAGATGGATCAGGAAATATAAATGTAGGAGATCCACTAGTGGCAACGGTTACGGAAAATGGACCGATAGGTGCGTACTCTGTTTTACCATTTTCTCATACGATACCAGTAAGTGATAATCAAGTTTGTAATATTATTGTTAGAATTGATTCGACAGGTCTAGGAATATGTGAAATTGCAGAGATTCCACTTGGCGAGCCTCAATTATTAAATGCTGGAAATGATCAAATATTTTGTGAAATTACCGCAACTACAATTACTGCAAATTTAGGAGATCCGACTTGTGGATCACTTTCAAATTATACCTATAATTGGTTAGCTATTTCTCCAGCTTCAACTGCGGATTTAAGTGCAACAGATATTCCAAATCCAGTTTTGATGGTAAATCATAATGCCACGGTTCAAGATACTTTACAATATATTCTGGAAACTACTCGACCAAGTTGTGGTGGAATAAATCGAGATACCATAAGTGTTATTCGAGCCTTGGGGATAACCGTTGATGGTGGACCATTAGTTTATGTACAGCCTGGAGGAAGTACTACTTTGTCACCGTTGGTGACGGGTGGATTTGCACCTTATACTTATGATTGGTCGCCAGCAGCTACATTGGATGATCCAACAAGTTCAAATCCAGTTGCATCACCAATGGTGGATACAGATTATTCTGTAACGGTTACAAGTGCATCAGGTTGTACAGGCGAAGCAATAGTTCAAGTTCAAATTGGAGGAACAGTTGCTATTTCAGTTGAACCTTATGATACCATAATTTGTGCTGAAACGGATATTCAACTTACTGCTTCTGGGGGAACTGATTATGTTTGGATTGAGGATGCAGGAAACCCAACAACTGGAAATTTAAGTGCTTACAATATCCCAAATCCTATTTTCTCAAATGGACTTCCAGCAAGTACTTATAATTATCAAGTGATCGTGGAGGATAATTCATTTCCTGGGGTTTATGATACAGCAGATATTGAGATTCAAATTTTACCATCACCAGATGTTCAAATTACTACTAGTTCGACCACATTTATTTGTGAAGGAGATGAAATTGCTTTGATTGGAAGTGGAGCAGATATTTATGTTTGGGAAAATTTAACCACTAACAATCAAATTGGAAATGGGGATGTAATAATAGTGATGCCTTCAGTTGAAACTATTTATCAAGTTACTGGAACTGATACGACAAGCGGATGTTTTGCCACCGAACAAATTACCATTAGTGTAAATGAAGGAGCCGATGCAGAAGTACTTGTTAATCCAGCCGTTGCCTGTGAAGGAGAACCTATTCTTTTGGTTGGTGGAAATGGAACGTCATATGAATGGTTAGAAGATGGTGCTTCACTTGGAACTGGCGATAGTATTATAGTGACACCAATTGCCGGAGCAACTTATAGTCTAATTGTTGAAAATTTAGTAGGATGTCAAGATACTGTTGATGTGATGATGGAGGTGATTATTTGTCCCTGTGATGATGTTGAGGTGAGTAGTATTATTACAGTTGAAACTACTTGTGGAGATGCTACAGGAGAAGCAACGATTAATTTAGTGGACGATCCTAATAATTATACATTCACTTGGAGTCCTGATCTGGGATCGCCAATTGGAGTTGGAAATGTTAGAATGGAACTTCCTTTTGGAGGATACGAAATAGCTATTCAAAATAATAATTCACCTGCTTGTACTGATACAATTTATTTGATCATTCAAAATTCAGATGGGCCTACTGCTACAGCAATCACGACACCAGCAACTTGTTTTGCTCCAAATGGTTCTGCGATATTGATGCCTGATACTTTGAACTTTTTATGGGAAGATAACTCAACTGACTCAGTTCGGAATGATTTGACCGCAGGTGTTTATTTTGTAACGATTACCGATCCTGCTAATCCAAATTGTCCAAATGTTATCGAAGTGGTTATAGATGAGCAAAATCCTTTAGTTGGAACCTTGACTGTGAACCAAGCTCCTGATTGTGGAGTAGCGAATGGATCAGCTACGATAAATGTAACTGGAGGAAGTGGAAATTATACCTATAGCTGGGCAAGTGGAATTGATACTGAGAACAATTTAGCTTCTGGATTTTACTCAGTTACCATTACTGATTTGGATTCCACGATGTGTGAATTAGTATATGATTTTGTTTTGACAGATAATGTTCCTGCAGCAAATATTTTGATTACAGAAGTGATAGGTACTTCATGTGTTGGAATAGCGAATGGTTCAGTTGAATTTACTGTTGATTTTGATTCTCTTTTTAATGCTCCAGCAGATACAGTTATTACTAATGGTTTTCAAAACTTTGAAAATGGAAATCTTTCAGAAGGAGATTACTGTATAATTGTTACCGATTCAAATGGATGTATTGCGGGTGAAAGTTGTTTTACGATAGAATCAACAGAGACTTTGGAGGTTAATTTTACCGTCACTCCAGATTGTGATTTAGGAGGAACTATAACTTCAGAAGTTATAGGAGGAACACCACCTTATAGTTTTGATTGGGCTGATTTGCCAGATTCTTTGGATACTCAAAACCGAGTTAATTTGGAAGTAGGTTTGTATGATATAATTATTACAGATAGTCTTGGCTGTGAAGCAAGTTATTCGATATTAATCATGCCGTGTGATGTGATTACTCCGGATACTTTTTGCGATACCATCTTTATTGGTCAAACGGATACTTTATTGTTAGATACTTCACAGCTTCCAGGTTCAGTTGTTTCACTTCAAAATTTCTGCCCAGACGAAGGTGGAACTGAAGTTGACTTTTTTGAAGATTTTGGAATCTTAGGGATTGAGTATACTGGTTTGGAAATAGGTCAAGATTCAGCTTGTATTGAGTTTTGTGATGATTTAGGGTTTTGCGACACTACTTATATGTGTATTAGCGTGATAGAATATGATGGTCTTCCCATGTTAAATGATGATAAGGATTCAGTAGATATTGGCTTGCCAGTAGTCGTAAATGTCAAAGAAAATGATATTATCTATGGTGGAATTGATACCATGTATATTTTAGATCAACCAATATATGGAATGGCAACTTTGAATTTAGATGGTTCTGTGACTTATAATGCTGGTGATATTTATTGTGAAAGGGTTGATAGTTTTTCTTATGTAGTTTGTAATCCTAATGGTTGTGATACTGCCAATGTTTGCATATTTATCAACTGTACAGATATTGTTATTTTTAATGCAGTTTCACCAAATGGAGATGGAGTCAATGATGTCTTTTACATCTCAGGAATCACAGACTATCCAAATAGTGTTCTTAAAATCTATAACCGATGGGGGAATAAAGTTTACGACAGAGTAGGGTATACTAATGATTGGGATGGTACTTTTAATCGCAAGAGAGATGTCCCCGATGGAACTTATTTTTATATCTTAGAATTAAAAGACCCTGATGATAATCGAGTTTTCCAAGGATACTTGGAGATTAATAGATAGTTTTGGAAACTGATTTTACTGCTTTTGCTTTGTAACTGTTTGACTGTTTTGATGATTAATCTTAACAGTCAAACAGTCAAACAGTCAAACTCACAATTAACCTCCAGCACTTTTCGTCTGCGAATACCCTTTTTCTAACAATAGTTTTACAACTTTATCTCTCTGGTCTCCTTGGACGATTATTTCATAATCTTTAACACTTCCACCAACCCCACATTTAGATTTTAGATATTTACCCAAATCTTTCAAGTCGTCTTCATTCCCTTCAAAACCAACTACTAAAGTTACTGATTTCCCTTTCCTTTTTTTTCGATCAATCATCACTCGAAGCTTTTGTTGGCTAGGTGGAATTGTTTCTTCTGGAGTTTCATCTTCATTATTAGGCTGAAAATCAGGATTAGTTGAAAAGACAAAATTGAAACCTGATTGAGGTTTTTTATTTTTTGACATAAGTATTTTTATTTGAATTTTTTACAAACGAATATAATGCAAAAGTAAAAGAATGTTGATTGGAATAATAAAAATCATCCACCATGGAATTACATCCTCTATAATAGATAATTGCATTTCATTTATTTTAGTTTCAACATTCATTGAAATTTTTTCTTCATCCAAATTTTCTAGATCCGAAAAATTATAACTATTTACAAATTCAAGAATTGGAATTTGATCAAATAATCTTTTCGTCACCCATTGTAACCATTTGGGTAAACTCGCGATTTTTTGATTCATCCAGATAACTATTCCATCTAGATCAGCAATGTCCGAAATTCCTTCTTTATTAATATATCTTTTGATCAAATATTTGCCAATCAATTTACTTAGTTCATGATTCCATTTTCGGAAAAAATCATGCTGAACACCAAGCATTATTTTTTTCATCGTTAGATGTAGAAACCAATAGATATATATTATAGGAACAAAAAAAACAAGAAGAGTTTCATTTAGGTATGACCTATTTTCCCAAAAGACAATCTCACTTTGATACCAAGAAAAGATTTTCCAAACGGCAATTCCTTCGTTAATTATCATGACTATCCAAAGTGGAGCAATAAAATTAAGAGCTATGATTTTGAAATATCTCAAAAAGTAAGATTTAATTTCAATGCCATCTTCATTCATGGAATACGGGTTAGGAATCTCACTCATGCGTATTAATTTAGTTGTTTCCCACTAGGTCGAAATATTCATCATCTGGTTCCAATTCTACAAACTCAATTTCCGTTTGCAATCTTATTTTTTTTGCTAAATCTTCCTTACAGCCCATTACCAAAACTCCGGATTGTAAAATGATATTTCCGATTAACCAACTTTTGTCTTGTGGAAAAATATAACTAGGAAAGTTGACGATTTCCATTTTTGCAAATTCATTCATTGACTTTACAATATTCGTCAAACTTTTTAATGATCCAATTGTCGCCCATGGATTGGTAAATCTTTCAGGTAAATTTTCTCCACCTAAACCATAAAAAATCACAGGTTCACCTGCATCTAAGGTCTCCTCTAGATTGGCGATCATTTCATATTCATCCTTGTCTGCAGAAGTAATGAAAGGTGTGATATAACTTGGGAAACTTTTTATACTAAAATTTTTCTCCAATGGAAATCCACTAAGTTCAGCAATTTGGCGGTAGGTGATTTTTTTACTTTGTCCTGTCTCTTCATTTTCAAAAATGATGGGAAAATACAATTTGAAATAAGTTTCAAATTTCTCAGGGATGACATTTTTAACCACATTATCAGGGACATTCGGATCTATGTTTTGAAAGATCCATGAGGTTATATCGTTATCTTTTTCTTCGTTCATTATTAAGAATTGTTCTTTTTCTTTGTGTTAGTCACAAGGTGGGTATTTTTGAGAAGGAGAAGAGATTAGAAAAAGTTTCTATTCTATTTTAGGAACTAACCTTGTGACTAATTCCATGAAGATTACTTCGGAACCCATACCGACAAAGATAAAGGATTAATAGAAAACTCTAAATCTTCATTGACCAACATTCCTTCACCATCCATATGGACAGGTGTTTCTTCCACAATTTTCACTTTTATATTTTTTCCAGAATAGCATTTCGTTAGGCCACTTTCATTGATGGTTTTTTGATAAGAATGCCAAGCTAGTTGTGGAAACCTCCAGGGAGTTATTTTTTTGACCACTACCATTTCTAAAATACCATCATTGAATTTAGCATGAGGAGCAATTTCAAAATTATATCCAAACATCGGAGCGTTTACAATTTCCAAACAAAGGCATTCCTCCTCTATAATTTTCCCATCAATATTAATTTGATATGTTTGAGGTTTAAATTTAAAGGATTCTTGAGTTACAATTTTTCCATAACCCCAAAAACCTCGAAACTTACTTTTCTTTAATTTGTAAGAAACCCATCCATCAAATCCCAATCCAGCTAAATTCACAAATGGTCGACCATTCATTTTGACGGTATCTATCCGAATTTTTTTTCCTTGATTAAGTTGCTGAATCGCCTTAACTGCATTAGTACTAATTCCTAAATGTCTAGCAAATCCATTACCTGAACCTGCGGGAATAATTCCTAAAGTTGTATCTGAACCGATAAGCGCAGCAGCTACTTCATTGACTGAACCATCGCCTCCAACGGCAATGACCATATCAAAATTTTGCTCCATGGCTTCCTTTGCCAATTCAGTTGCATGACCAGCCGCTTGAGTATTTTTTATTTCAAAATCGAAGAGATTAGGATCAAGATATTGCTTGATTTGATCGGTAAGTTTCCCTTTTTTACCAACACCAGAAAAAGGATTTACAATAAATCGTATTCGTTTTTTTTGAACCGTAGGCGAGGGTTTTATTTCGACTGACATTGTAATGGTTAAGTTTTAAATCAAAATCGCCTCAAAATTAAAATTAAAATTGACAATTTTATTTGAATAAAATAAAGTTGAAGAGTTTTGATTTTAATTTTAGTGAGATTTTAATTTTACCTCATCCAATTATTATTCAACATTCTTAAAATATAATACCCTAAATTATAAAGATTGTGTTCTGAGTTGGCCAAAATAACTACTGCCGTTTCGCTCTCTTTGACAAAAGCCAAATAGGATCGATGGCCGTTGGTATTGCCAGTATGAAGAATAATATCGTAATAATTCTTTGGAGAAATGACATGCCATCCACGTGCAGATTCCACTTTTTTGTTTCGAGAAGTTGCTTTTCGTCCTTCATGGGTTGAATAAAAAGCCTTCGTTAATCTTGAATTTCTTTCCCCCATATGAGCTTCAGCATATTTAATTAAATCCTTAGCGGTTGATTTCAATCCTTCTGAAGCTTGAAAAGATTGAAAAGTCCATGGTGGAGTTGATTTTCCACTTGTAGTATAACCAATCGCGAATCGTTTTTTTTGATCTTCTGATAACTCAACTCGAGTGTCAGTCATATTAATTGGAACTAGAATTTTATTAGTCAAAAGTTTCTCATAACTCACCTTTTGACTAGATTCTATTGCTATCTCTGCCAAGGCATAATTGAGGTGGGAATAAGAATAATTGTCTTTGTTCTTATTCCTTCGTTTTCTCTTTTTCTTAGGTTCAAGAGGAATATATTCTTTATAAAAATCCATCAAATCTTGCTTTGTGTAATGAGCATATGGATTATTTTCTTCAATTTCTTTGACACCAAATTCAAGTGGCATTCGGGGAAGTCGGGAAGTATGAGTCAGTAATTGATCAATCGTTATTTGTTGAGTTTCTTCATTTTTTTCAGTATCAGCAAGATAATCATTCAATGGTTTTTCGAACTTCATTTTTCCTTCTTCTACTAAAATACTCACCAAAGAACTGGTAAAAGTTTTGGTCAAACCGCCGATTTCAAAAATGGTATTTTCGTCAGGGACTTGTTTCAAATCCTTCGAAATAGAACCATAACCATAATAGAAAACAGAGTCTTGATATTTCACTCCAATAATAAATCCTGGTGTTTCAGATAATTTGATTTCAGTATCGTAATGGATAATCTTATCTATTTGCTCTTTCAAATTAGCTCGATCTTGAGCACATAGATTGGATACCAAAAAGAGTGAAATAAAAATAAGTAGAATCGGTTTTCTCATGTTTGAATTTAAATTTTAAAAAAAGTACACCGAGTATTATTTCTAAGTAAATGTAAAAATTTGATTTTACTTAAAAAAGACTAGCACTACTACTTTCTATTGCAAATTTTGAGCTAGATAACTCAAAACAATGGATTTAACATTTATTTATCTCGTTATGAAAGTATAATTAAAAGGTGACGTTTCGATTTTTCATATTATTAATTGTACAAATATTTGTTTTTTATAATAAAAAAATATAAATTGAAAAGTATCAAAAGAAAAATGAATCCAAAACTATCATTCCTACCATAATTCAATTTCTTTTCACAGAGGATTCCCTGAAAATCTTCAATTTTATATCTTTTTTAAATTACCTAAATAACTAAGTTCTCAATTACTTGAGATAGCCTTACAATGTTTTGTAAATGACTCGAGTAATTATACTTGAATTTTATTTTTATGAAAAAAATGAAGTTCAGTAAGCAAATGATTAATCATGGTTTTCCTGAAGTTATTTTAATTAAAGGATCATCAATAATAGTATCGGCATAGTTTAACACATTATTTTACAAACACTAAAAATTTTTAAAAATGAAAAAGAAATCATTAAAAATTCAAGATTTTAAATCAAAATTGAGCAATGCTCAAATTATTAACGGAAAAAGTTTGAACAAAGCTAAAGGTGGGCATAGTGATCCTCCGCCATTTGGACTTCAACAATTCTAGTATAAATTGCTAGTTGAGCGCTAAGTTTTAGCTCTCTATCGGTTAAGAACAATTTAGGGAGTAAGATGCAAATCTTACTCCCTATTTCTTTGTCAAATAATGGTTGAAAATTTTAGACTTTTTTTCCTTGCATGGCTTTTTGAATATTTATATCCATAGCTCGGTGGGCGAGGGGAGAAGTGTAAGTATTTAAATCATCCATTGCTTTATTGATCGCATCTTTATCTTCTTCATTGACTGACTTTCTTAAAATTTCGATCAATGATTGAGTCTTTTCCTTTTCTTCGGCAGAAAAAATATCCTCGTTTTGTTGCAAGAACTTATCAGACGAAAGCAGAATATTATTCGCTTCATTTCGTGCCTCAAGCAAGCCTCTGACTTTCATATCTGCCTCGGCATTTTGAATGGAATCAATTAGCATTTTTGCCATTTCCTCCTCAGATAAACCATATTGAGATTTGATCTCAATTTCAGTTTCTACATTCGAACGAAGCTCTTTGGCTTTTACTTTTAGAATTCCATCTGCGTTGAGGATAAATTGAATTTCAATTTTTGGTAAACCAGCAGGCATTGGAGGAATTCCTTTTAGGATAAACTCTCCCAATTTCCGATTATCATTCACTAAGTCTCTTTCTCCTTGATAAACGGCAACTTTAAGATTTTTTTGACCATCAATAGATGTAGTATATTGTCTACCTGCTTTGTTAGGTACTTTAGAATTTCGAGGAATAATGGTATCCATTAATCCTCCTACCGTTTCGATACCAAGTGACAATGGGGTCACATCAAGCAATAAAATATCTTTTTGATTTCCAGCTAAAATGTCAGCTTGAATTGCTGCACCAAGAGCAACTACTTCATCAGGGTTTAACTCATTAAAAAGTGTTTTGCCAAAAAAGTTAGCAACAGAATTTTGTACCTGAGGGACTCTGGTTGAACCACCAACCATGACAATGTGATCTATTTGATCAACGGAAACTTCTGCATCTGCGAGCGCATTTTTACAACAATCTAAAGTTCGTTGAACAAGTGGTTGAGTTAATTCTTCAAATTGAGTTTTAGTTATTTTTAATTTTAAATCATCAATTGAACTTGAAAATACCTCTGAGTCCGTTAATGATTTTTTAGCATGTTCAGCTTCTAATCTGATTGCTTGAGCTAGCTTTTTATTTTGATTTAAAAGAGTTGGGTCAAGGTTATTTTCATTTACCCAAAAATCAATAATTGCTCGGTCAAAATCATCTCCACCTAAAAAAGTGTCACCATTAGTAGATAATACTTCGAAGATTCCGTTTTGGATTTGCAAAATAGAAATATCGAATGTACCTCCTCCTAAATCATAAACTGCAATCGTTCGAGTTTCCTCCGGATCGAGACCAATTCCATAAGCTAAACTCGCAGCCGTTGGTTCATTTACAATTCTCAAAACATCAAGACCTGCTAACTTACCAGCATCTCGAGTTGCTTGTCTTTGGGAATCATTAAAATAAGCTGGAACGGTGATAACTGATTTATTTATCTTTTCTCCGAGATCTTTTTCGATGCGTTTTTTTAATGCTTTTAGAATCTCCGCACTAAGTTCGATAGGTGTGTAAAATTTATCATCGACTCTAACCTTAACCAAACTCTCAGTATCCTCATCAATAATTTTATAACCAAAATATTGTTCAAAATTCTCCACATCATCATAAGATTTTCCCATTAGTCTTTTGACCGAATAAATCGTATTTGCGGGATCGCTGATGAGTTTTTCTCTAGCTTCATCGCCTACTATAATTTCGCCTCCTTCTCCAAAGTGAACGATGGATGGAACTAGCGTACTTTTACCTCCACTCCCTTTTACTGCTTTTGATTTTCCATCTTTGATGTAGGCAACAAGACTATTGGTTGTACCCAAATCAATCCCGACAATGATATCGCTAACTTTATCGACTTTCCCTTCTTTTATATTTATTGAAATTTTAGCCATTACGTTCTTATTTTATAAAAATAGAACCGCAAAGATATGTAATCGTTCAATGTCTTTTGGTTTATTTTTTCTAAAAAATTAACCTTTTCTTTAGAATGAACTCTAGTTATTAGTCGGGAGATTAAAAATACCTTGAATAGGAAACGAATGGTAATGAACTAGTTTGAACGAATTCATCAATAGGGAAATTGAAAAGACCAAAGTTGGCAGATGGCTGGATGCCAAACTTTATCACATTTTTATCATTGAACCAGCTTGCTCCAAAACCTGAGAATACCCCAAAAATTTCGTTGTTTCTTCTTTCAAAATATCCAAAAGAATTTTCATAAATGATTTTCCAATGACGGGCAACTCTAACTGTTCCACCGAAACTGAACTTAATGAGTATTTCATCAAAGAAATCTAATGGCTCAAAAACAGGAGTAACATTTAATGATACATGAACATTTCGGTCGGGGGTTCCATAAGAAAAATAACCAGCAGCATTTACAAAACCAGTCCAACCTAACATTTCTTGATTTTCAAATTGATTAAAAATTCGTTCTGGTTTTCCGACAGCTTTGATATCAAAACCTGCTCTAAATTTGGCACTATCATATCCATGAATGTAATTGAACTTAAGATGCAACATGATGTGACCAAAATTGGTAAATCCAAATCCTACCGTCACCGCATCATTTAATCCATAATCAAGATTATGTACAACTCCCAAAATTGAAGTGAATTCTTTTTCTTTTTTGTATAAAGTAAGACCTGTTTCGGCATAAAATAATCGGTTGTTGCCTTTAACCATTTGGGGTTCAAATTGATGCTTTAGTTTTTCATGATCTTGGACAACTTGTTGATGATCGGGAAAACTCATATCAAGATCTTCATCATCAACAATAATTTTTTCTAAATCAGAAAGTTCGAAAATTACAGCTTCTGTTTTTTCATCTTCTAAGAAATTAAGTTGAGTATTTTGGATAGAAATAATTTTCCCATATTTCACTTTTCCATTTTTAAGAATGAGAAGATGAGTTTGGTTTTTATCATTAAAATCAAAATCCCCAATGAAAACTTGGGCACTTAAAAAAGGAGTAGTTAAGACTATACAAAGAATTGTAAGTATTTTGTTATAAAATGTTTTCATAGTTGGTTTCTAAAATATTTTGGAAAAAGTAAAATAAGGTAGTCGACTAAAAGCTTCAGGTGTAAAAACTATTGCATCATCTATATTAAATTCTAAAATTGGAATAATATTAAATCCCAATTTATTGTGAGAATGAAAACCAAAAGCAATGTTGAACTTTGATGTAGCATAACTAAATCCAAAGGATGGGATTAAATTCGCTTCCACAAATTTATTATTAAAGTTGACATTGTTTTCAATTATCAATTGCCAACGCTCACTCATCCGAATACCACCACCTAGGGAAATTGAATTGTAAATAATTGGGAAATAGGTATCACTAGAAAAGAACTCATCTTGATTTTTTATATAATAATTTGAAATAGAAATATTGAAAAATCGGTCGGGTGACCCAAAAGATTGAGATAATGAATTTTCAAGAATAAAAAACTTTTCTTCTTCTGCAAGTAGAAAGGGAATAGTCAAAATTAGAGATTTGAAAGCAGTTCCATTTTGCACATGACTAGGAGTCGATAGTTTTATATTCGCTCCTAGAGTGAGTGGAAAACTATAACAAAATCCAATTGAGACTCCGTCAGTCAAACCACGATCCCAGAGAATAGAAGCACCCATAAAAGTTCGGTAATTTTTTTCCCCTTGCTTCAGACTAAAGCCAGTATTAGTATAAAAAAGATATTGTGAATATTGGAAAGGTTTGGCGTATTTTTTATTATTCCAATCAAGATTTCCCTTCACCTTTATCTCTTGAATTTCAGAGAGCGTCAAAGCAATTTTCTTATCCTCTTTCTTCTTTAAAAAAAATACTTTTTCGTTCTGGATTTCTAATATTCGGCCTTTGATTCTTTTTCCATTTTTTAAAAGAATAATATGAGTTTGAGTAGAATCTTCAAGATTGAGTTGAGTATCAAAATTTTGGGAATATATTGTTATAGAAAAGAAACAAAGTCCGACGAGAAGCAATTTTAATTTTAAATAAAATGATTTATTCATATAGTTTTAGTTTGAAGCAATTTTAATTTTATGTTATATCGAGCGCAAAATATTTATATTTGGCGAAAGTATTGAATACCTACAAGGTATCTAATATATAGATAGACGTTTCAATAAGTCAAAAAGAAAGTTGAAAATAAAAAAAAATGAAGGATATTTTATCTGATAAAGGAACTCGACTGTTTATTACTCTTGGAGGTTTTTTCATTGCTAATGCGATTATTGCAGAATTTATTGGTGTTAAGATTTTTTCTTTGGAAAAAACACTAGGATTCGAACCTTTTAACATGGAAATCCTTGGAGAAAAAAACTTAGCTTTTTCATTGACAGCAGGGACTTTACTTTGGCCAATTGTTTTTATTATGACAGATATTATCAATGAATATTTTGGAATGAGAGGTGTGAAGATGCTTTCTTATTTGGCTGTTGGATTGATCGCGTATGGTTTTGTGATGGTTTACTTTGCAATAGGTTTAGATCCTGCAGGATTCTGGCCTTCCTCACATATTTCGCCGGAATTTAGTGAAGTCCAAAGGCAAGAAGTTTTAAGTAAAGTAGGTGATTATAATTATGCCTTTAAACTTGTTTTTGGTCAAGGTTTATGGATCATTGCAGGATCGATTATCGCATTTCTCATTGGTCAATTAGTGGATGTTTTTGCCTTTCATAAAATTAAAGAAAGAACAGGAGAAAAACATTTATGGTTGAGAGCAACAGGTTCAACATTGATTTCTCAATTTGTAGATAGCTTCGTTGTATTGATAATTGCATTTTATATTGGTGCTAATTGGAGTCTAGTTTTAGTTTTGGCGATAGGGTTAGTGAATTATATTTTCAAGTTTGTAGTGGCTGTTTTGTTGACACCTTCCTTGTACTTAATTCATGATATAATTGATAGATATTTAGGAGAGGAAAAATCGAAAAAGATGAGAGAAGCAGCTCTTTTAAACAGCTAGATAGAGAAAAGAAACTCAAATAACATTCTTTGGAAACTGAGCTAGTTTTAATTACATTTACATATTATCAATTTTTTAATCTTAATCAAAAATCACTATTATGAATAACACTCCTTTAATAATTGAGAAGGTTGGATTTTCTAAAAATCTTTTTTACTTCTTATTCATTGCTTTAGTTTCAACTAGTCTTTCTTTTCAGAGTTGTAACCCTGCCAAAGGAATGGTAGATCAAGATTCTGAGTCATTGGAATCATTTAACATTCTAAAAACTGATGCAGTCTCTATTATGAAGAAAGGGGCAAAAAGTTTTTCTGCGATGGCTCCACAAATTAATGAGTACAAAGCAAAAATGAATGATCAAATTGATTATGAAAGAGCGAAAGGAGAGAATAATTTGAAAACAGTTCAGATGCTTGAACTTATCTCAAATCCTGATGGAAACTTATTAGGTGGATTCTTTAAAAGATGGGAAGATGAAGGAAAACTCAATGGTCCATTTATCAAAGAAGCTGCAGGTTTAGTTTCTAAAAATTTTGACAAAATTATTAACTTAGAGAAAAGAAAGAAGAAACCTAAAATGTAAATTTGAGTAAAATTTATAAAAATGTATTTTCTTTTAATTTTTTAACGAACAAAAAATCCATCATGGCAAAAAGAAATTCTAATAAAGATAATCTAACTAAAATAACTGGTATAGGACCAAAAATTCAGCAATTGCTTAATGCAGGAGGAATCATGACTTATAATGATTTGGCAAAGGCAAAAAAGTCAACTGTTGAAAAAATATTGGAAGATGCTGGCCCAAGATTTAATGCTCATGATCCAAGTACTTGGATGAAACAAGCTAAAGAATTAATGAAAGCGGCAGATGCTGCGAAAACAGCTACTAAGCCGAAAGCAAAACCAAAGGCTTCGACTAAACCAAAGACTTCACCAAAACCAAAGCCAAAATCAAAACCTAAAACGTCAGAGGAGGCTTCAAAAATAAAAGTAGGTGAATTGGACTTGCCAAGGTTTAGAAAAATAATGAAAGAGCTTTCAGGTAACGTAGAAGATTTGACGAAATTGACTGTACGTAAATATCAAAAAGACGCGAAACGAGATGCCGAAAAAATGATTAAAGGTATGAAGCGAGATTTGAGAAGATGGACACGTATGTTGGAAAGAGGAGATTTGACGACGATGGATTTTGAGTTTTTGGTAAAAAGTAATGTTGATTCCGCTAAGATGAGCGCATTGGAAAGTTCTGGTTTAGCTGTGATCCGGTTAAGAGCTTATCGAACTTCATTATTTAATTTAATTATCGATACAATTTTTGGATTAGCATTGAAGGCTTTGAAATAATTGTAACATTATATTTACAAAATGAAAAAACCTTGACGTTTTAATTAATGTCAAGGTTTTTTTATACAACAAATTTATAAACCTTTTTACGTGAAAAAATATGCTGTAGTCAGCAAAAAACTATAAAACAGATACCACCCAACTGGTGTGTACTTTGAAAATGAAATATCATGTCGGAAAAAAAGATAAATAGCAATGGCAACCTTTTCAAATAAATAAGCGATGACTGTCCCAAATGCGATTCCAACCAACCCAAAATATTGGACAAAAATCACACTTAAAATTATATTTAAAATAGTTTCCAAAATAGAAATGTAAAGTACCATTTTCGTTTTTCCCAAGGCAATTAAAATAGTTTGGGGAAAAATCAATCGACTGAAGATGATCAATAAAAAGACATTAAAAACTGAAGCACTTTTTAAAAAGTCAGGATTAAATACTTTGGGAAACCACCAGGCACTTGTCAACATTAAAATAATCGATAAGGGGAAAAGCCAATGAAATAAATTTAAAGTTTTCTTTTTTAAATCTGTAAAAGTATTGTTAGGATTTTTGGCGATTACAGGAATCATAGCCATACTGAGCGCATTTGCAAGTGCAATAGTTAAGGGTAATTCTCTCGCTCCATACCTGAAAATGGCGAAAGTGGACTTATCGTCATAAAACCAACCAACTACCCAACTATCAAAAATAGTTGGAAATCCTGAGAGTAATGCATATAAAATTAGAGGAATCGATAACTTTAGGTAATTACTCATTAGCTCACTTTTCCATCCTATTTTTCCAAATTCAAAAACTACTTTTAGCAACCATAAAAATCGAAAAATTCCAAGTCCAACTAAACCTTGAATACTTCCTAAAAGTCCTTTTCCTAAAAATAATGGAACGATTACTACAAGCACTTGAAGAGAAAAAACGATTACTCCAAATCCCAAAATTTCCTTTGCTCGATTATTGACTAAATAAATATAATCCACTAAAAAACTAGGCATGAAAAAAAGTAAATAGATAGCATACCATTTAAAATAGGGAAGTGTATCTTGACCAACTAGTAGTTGAGTAATGCTATTTTCAAAAAAAAATAAGAGTACAATTACAAAAGATGAAATTCCGGAGAAAAGAAGAAAAGTGTTAAAAATAAAAGGGCGTTGATCAGAAGGATTTAATCGTGGAAAAAAGGGAAGAATACCTTGATTTAATCCTGCAATCCAAAAAAAACTTACTGTAGTCCCAATAAATGTAAGCATTTCGAAAGTTCCAATCTCCTCACTCGTTAAGATACTTTTGGCGAGTAGGATGCTAATCAGAATTGCAGCGCCTTGCCGCAAAATCTGAAATCCTTGGAGTGCTCGCACGTTGGTGATTTCGAAATTCATTTTGCGAAACTAGTTAATCGTTTGCAAAAAAAAAACAATATTTTTATTCCTTTAGTTTTCAGTTTACTAACAGCCTATTGAAAACTACATTCTTGGTTTGAATTTTGATTAAAAAAAAGATACATTTACAATGTATTGATATTCAGATACTTATATGAAAAAGCGCATTTTAAAAACAACAATTGAAGTTTATACTTCTGAAAAGGAATTGCCTCTTAAAGATCAAAAATTGATCAAAAAAGCAAAACAAGCTTTGAAAAAATCCTACTCACCTTACTCCAACTTTAAAGTGGGGGCTGCCATTTTATTAAAAAATGGGAAAATGATGTCAGGGAGTAATCAAGAAAATGCGTCCTATCCACTTTGCCTTTGTGCCGAACGAGTGACCATTTCAGCTGCAGATTCAGTCTATCCAAAAATACCGATTTTAGCAATGGCAATTACAGCCAAGAGTCCTACACAAGTTATTACAAAACCTGTTGCACCTTGTGGAGCATGTCGGCAAGTCATTTTTGAAACAGAAATGAAACATGACACTCCTATGCGAATAATATTACAAGGTGAAAAAGGTAAGGTTTATGTGATTGAAGGAGGAAAGGATTTATTGCCACTTTCATTCGATGGATCACTACTTTAATATTGGTTTTAAAAGTTTTAATTATGGAATAAATATAATCCATTGGCATGATTTTAGGTATTATAAAATTATTAAATATAAAAACGAAAAGATTAAACAAACCAAATAACTTTCTAATTTATTTATTAGATAAAACAGCGTTAGTTTACGCAATGTATTTCAGAGCAAAATGAATAAATACTCACCCAATTGAGTAACAAAAAAAATGTTTAAGCCTGAAATTATTCCAACCGATAAACAAGTTTTCAATAATCAAAGGTCAATTTTAAAAAGGAAATTTTTCCAAAAGCCTGAATATGAAAAGAATTTTTCTACACACTATTTTATTATTAATGTCCTCGGTTTCTCTTTTTTCCAATAGTTGGGAAAGAGAATATAATACAGCTTCCATTGAAGCTGCAACAATAGTTAATGATTTAGTAACAGAAGATACCATTTATGTCCAAATTATTGACTGCTCAGGAAGTGGAGATGTATGTATTGACATTCCATTAGCAGATATAGGCAATTATATATTTTCCGAAGGAGGAAATGTATATACAAATGGCTTTGAAGGATGTATGGAATCATTTAGTTCGAGCTATGATTATTCTCAATTATTTGGTCAAGGAAATATCGGACCATATATGTTGGATTTTTGGGAGGTAGATGGAACTGAATTTTCAGGAGAATTTGCGAATATTCCTGACTTAGTAGATTCTATGAATCTATGGGATCCAACTGGAAATTGGGTATTAAACACTAACAATCAATCAATTACAGGTGGAAATCCAAGTTTGGAATATTTTCCAATGGATGTGACTGTAATCTCCATTAATCTACCATCGAGTATTCCAATAGGTTCAACTAGTACCTTTGAAGGTGCTTCTTTGAGTCTGTCAGAAGGAGAACATTGGATTCAAGTGGTTGATAATGTAGGTGGATTATGTGTTGATTCATTTTTTGTCAATGTATTTTGTATTGAGACAGGTATTGAAAATTTCACTTTAGCACAGGATTCAATTCATACTTTTTGCTTTGATAATAGTGAGTTGTTGGGGCAACCTATTACGACTCAAATTCTTTGTCCAAGTACAGGTCCTTCACCTGCTGAATTTACTTTAATTGGAGGAAATGCATGTGTAGAAATTACCGCATTGAGTGAAGGGCAAGATACGGCCTGTTATGTATTTTGTGATAATTTTGGATTTTGCGATACGACATACATTTATGTTACAGTAGAAAGTACACCATTTGAATCAAGTGCAGAATGGATTGTTGAAACTATTTTTTCTAACACGACTGAACAGACTTGTTTGGATACCATGGATCTTTCAGGAAATGTAATGAGTATTTTCAATGACTGTCCTGATCAATCTGGAGAGTATGTGATGTTTTCAATTGATCCATTGTCTTATTGCGTAGATTATTCGGCAATTGATATAGGAAAAGATACGGCATGTATTTTTATAATGGATGATTTAGGAAATGTGGATACAACTTATATTGTTGTTTGTGTTTCCAATCCAACAACAGACACTTTGACCCAAAATATTATTTTAGGAGATACTATGTCAGTTTGTATGGATTCAACTCAACTTGGAGGAAATCTTATTCTGATAAATAATACTTGTGAAAATACTGGTGGAGCAGCTAGTTTTTTAGTTGATACATTAACTTATTGTACTGAAATAATAGCAGTCGAAGTTGGTCAAGATACCGCCTGTATTATTCTTTGTGATAATTTTGGAGTTTGTGATACGACTATTTTGATAGCAAATATTACGGAAAATGCACCTATGGTGTTGGCTGCGATAGATGATAATGAATCAGGATTATATACTGATGTTTTGACATTGGATGTTTGTGCCAATGATACGATTCCAACAACTCAAGCATTAACAAATTATTTTATTCTTCCAAGTAGCATAGGTGGAATGGATCCACAATATGGTTCAGCAAGTTTTGCAAGTGAATGCAACATAATTTATGCACCTGATGGAATTGAGTGTGGTGTGGTAGATAGTTTTATGTATGTAATTTGTACGGTTGATGGATGTGATACTGCTCTTGTAACCGTTGCACTTGAGTGCGAACCAATCATAGGAGAAGAGTTAGTTTTTTCTAATGGTTTTTCTCCAAATGGAGATGAGGTTAATGAATTTTTTGAAATAGGAGGAGCAGAAACGTATCCTAATAATTCTCTAAGAGTTTTTAATCGATGGGGAAATGAAGTTTTTAAAACGGACAATTACCAAAATGATTGGGATGGAACCTTCAATGGAGCAAGGTTGATGAATGGTACTTATTTCTATCTATTCAATGATGGTGCTGGAAATACTTATACGGGGTACGTGTATATCCAGAAGTAAAATTTTGTGACAATAAATAATAGATATAGTTATAATTTTTTTACTATATATTTAATCTTTTTATTTGTTAAAAGATGAAGCTTAAAATACTGATAATCAATTTGTTATAAAATGATTAAATGTTCAAGTTTATTATGACCTTAAACTAGCATAGTTTTTGTTTTTAAAATGTGTGACGTAAATTAGATTTTTTGAAAAAACGTCCCACACAATTAATACCCATTTGAAATGAGAAAAATATTTACTCTCTTATGCTTTGTTTGCTTTTTTGGACATTCTGCTTTTTCGCAGCAAGATCCGATGTTTACGAAGTATATGTTTAACAGTTTACATTATAATCCAGCTTATGCAGGTGCGAAAGATCACCTAGCGATTGGGTTACTTTACAGAAACCAATGGTGGGGCATAGATGGCGCACCTGTTACTCAAACTTTTACGATTCATACTCCCCTTAGAAATAAGAGAGTTGGTGTTGGATTTAGTGCTTACAATGATGTCATTGGGCCTTCACATCAAATGGGTGCAAATTTTAGCTATGCTTACCGAATTCCAATGGGAAATAGTGGAGGAGGGAAATTAGCTATTGGATTACAAGGTGGAGTGACAAATTGGCGAGCTGATTTTTCCAATATAACTTTAGCTAATCAGAATGCAACAATTGACGAAGCATTTATGGAGCAGCAACCAAGTTATTGGCTTCCAAATTTTGGAGCTGGAATTTATTACTACACTCGAAATTTCTATGTTGGGTTTTCAAGTCCTCACTTAATTGAATATGACTTGAGAGATAATGCAACTACTGATATCTGGGCAAGACAATATAGACACTATTTTGGTTCTATAGGAGCAGCTATCCCGATCAAAGGAGATATGATTATTTTCAAACCATCTATGTTGATTAAAAATGTTGGATTGTTGAGTAAATTCAATAAGGATGAAGCTTTCCAAGAAATTGGAGCACCAACAGAAATTGATATTGATTTATCAGTTTTATTTTATGAAGCACTTTGGATAGGAGCATCTTTCAGAACTGCAATTGAAGCATTTAATGATACAAGTTCATTTGACTCAGTTGATTTATGGGCTGCATATTACCTACAAAATGGATTAAGAATAGGAGCAGCCTATGATTATTCTTTAACAAAATTGCAAAATCCTGCTAGGGGATCATTTGAAATAATGTTGGGATATGAGTTTAATTATAAAACAAAACAAATTGTAACTCCGCGTTACTTTTAATAAAGGTCTAAACTCACGACACCTAAAACTTTTAGTTTATTTGTCGTAAACTAAAAATAGAAAACTACTAGACTTTAATCAATAGAATTGGATGTTTACCCATTCAAAACGAAATTTTCCAAAAAAATAATAATGTTTTTCCCAAAATATTGGGATGATTAAAACACTAGAAACATGATAAAACAGAAGGTGATTTTTGCTTTGTTGCTTTGTATGATAGCTTCAAGCGGCGTATTTGCTCAACTCTCTAAAGTCAAAAGAGCAAGAATGTACATGGAACAGCTCAACTATATTGGAGCAATTGAACTGTACAATCAAATCCTTGATAAAGATGATAATCCAGAAGCCAAAATCAATATTGCAGAAGCATATCGAAAAGTCAATGACTCAGAAAATGCAGAATATTGGTATGGTCAAGTAGTTCAATTGGCTGACGCTGAACCAATTCACAAATTATATTATGGTCAAATGTTACAACGAAATGGGAAATGTGATTTGGCTAAGGAATGGTATCAAGCTTATGTTGATGCAGTTCCTGAAGATCAACGAGGGCAGTACTTAGTGCAAGCTTGCGATTACGAAGATGAGTTGCGTACAAAAAATGCAGGTATCTACGAAATCGTACATGTTGATTTTAACTCTAACTTGGATGATTGGGCTCCAGCTTACTATAATGATGGTCTGGTCTTCGCTTCTGAGCGAGATAAAGGTATTGCCATCGTTCGGACAACGGAATGGACAGGTAATCCTTTTAATGAATTATTTCAAGTAAAAAGACAGAAAGAAGGAAAAGAACCAGCAGAATACACTTATGAAAAACCTGAGAAGTATTCTAAAAAATTAAATTCTAAATTCCACGATGCGGTGGTAACTTATAATAAAGATCAGTCTAAAATTTATTTTACTAGAAATAATATTTTGAATGGTAAAGTAGGGAAAGACGATGATAATATTATTCGTCTAAAAGTTTTCTCTGCAACTATTGATGGTGATGAGTGGAAAGACTTAGAAGGTTTACCTTTTAACTCTGATGAGTATTCTGTAGCTCATCCAACGTTGAATGCTGATGGAACTAAAATGTATTTTACATCTGATATGCCTGGTGGTTTTGGAGGAATGGATTTGTACATGACCACTATGGATGGAAGTAGCTGGGGGCCACCAATCAACCTTGGTGCAAGAATTAATACAGAAGGAAATGAAATTTTCCCATACTACGATAGCAATAGCGAAAGATTATATTTTGGTTCTAACGGACATGTTGGTTTAGGAGGAATAGACATTTACTACATGGATGATAAAGGAGAAGATCAATTTGGAGAGGTAAATAATATGGGATATCCGTTAAATACCATTTCTGATGACTTTGGAATCATTTTCGGCGAAGAAGGAAAAGAAGGATATTTTACTTCTGATCGTGAAGGTGGAGTAGGGCGTGATGATATTTATGCATTTAGAAAATCTGCTGCTACGATGGAAATCTTAGTGATTGATGAAGCGACAGGCGAACCAATTCCAGGAGCAACAGTTACTAATGATTGCACAGGGGCAGAAATGTTGACGAATACTGAAGGAAAAATCATGTTTGACATGAAAATGGATCAATGTTGCAACTTTGCTGCAAGCATGGATGAATATTTAGATAACTCTAAAGAAGGTTGTACTAAGAGTGTGGAAATGGGACAAAAGGTTTTTGTTGAAATTCCATTGAAAAAAGAAGTACTATTTAATTTAGATGTATTAGTCGTTGATCCGACGACGGGTAATCCAATCGAAGGAGCAATGGTTACTTTGACTAACGATTGCGAAAGTGGTGAACCAGAAGTAGTTTATACCGATTCAACTGGCACGCTTTCTTTTGAATTAGTAGAAGATTGCTGTTATACCGTTACTGCTAAAAAAGAAGGTTACTTTGGAAGTCCAGTAGAGAACCAATGTACTCGTGACTTGACTGAGCCAACAACTTTACAGGCGATTGTTAACTTGAGTCCAATTGTTGCTCCAGAAGTGACTGATGAACCAATAGTTGGTAATCCATCAATTACACCTGAAGGATACACTACGGATCCTGAAACAGGGCAGCTAATTGATAAATACGGAGAGCCAGCAGAAGGACCAGTTGGGCAAGATATATATGAAGATGGAATTCGCCAACCTAGAGAAGGAGAATTTCCTGTAGTAGAAGGAGTTGAAACAGAAGAAGGACAACCAATTGCATACTTACTTCATATCTATTATGATTTCGATCAATCTTATCTAAGAGATGAAGCTCAACCGGAAATTGAAAAATTATGTGCAATGTTGACTGAAAACCCTGACTTAATAATTGAGATTGCTTCTCATACTGATTCAAGAGGATCATTTAGATATAATAGGAGTCTTTCACAAAGAAGAGCAGAATCAGTAGTGCGAGCATTAGTTGAATGTGGAATTAAAGAACAAAGATTAGTTGCAAGAGGATATGGAGAAAACCAGAATATCAATAATTGTGCTAACCGAATTCCTTGTTCGGAAAGAGAACATCAAATGAATAGACGTACTGAGTTCCGAGTAATCGGATGTATGAGTTGTGCAGATGTAAAAGCAATTTCTAAACAGAATGATAATGCAAAGGTAGACGAATGTGCAAGTTGCCCATTCTAACGTAAAACGACTTTTCAAGTCGTTATTATAAATAAAAATTAAAAATTGTCTAGTCTTTGAAAAAAGGCTAGACAATTTTTTTTTGTAAAAAATAAACAAAAAACATAAATAGATGTTGTAACATCTATTGTAATTGTATATATTTGCCACAGAATTAAGAAACATGAAATTAGAAGAAGAAATTCAACAAAGTAAATTTAAAGATGAATATCATAAGCTAGGAGTAAATATTATTTATTCTGCTTCGTGGATGAGTTCTAAACATTTGCATGTTTTGAAAAAATTCAACCTTTCCATTCAACAGTTTAATATTTTACGAATTTTAAAAGGAAGACATCCTGAGCCAGCCACCGTAAAATTATTAACTGAAAGAATGATTGATAAAATGTCAAATGCTTCTAGGCTAGTAGAGAAGTTGAAGCAGAAAGGATTGGTAGAAAGAACTTCTTGCCCTGAAGACCGAAGACGAGTTGATATTGCAATTACTGAAGAAGGATTGAAAATTGTAAATCAAGCTTCAAAAATTACTGAAGTTGAAATAGAAAATACACTTTCTACTTTGACTAAAAAGGAAGCAAAACAACTAAATGATTTATTAGATAAAATGAGAGATTAAAAATTTTTCATTTTTTTTGAAAAAATAGATGTATATACATTTAATGTCTAAACTTTTTAATTTAAGTTTTGTTAGAGAAACATATTTAATCACATTTCCGACTAAAAAATTGATAATCGGAATTTTAAAATCAAATTAGAAATTATGAAAAATTTATTAACATTAGCATTCGTAGCATTTTTTGCCTTAGCATTCACTCCAAATAATGTAGGAGAAGGAGTACCTGTAGATACTGATAAAAGTGTTATTACGTGGAAAGGTTACAAAGTAACTGGAGAACACGCTGGAACTCTTAAAGTAAAAAGTGGAGATTTAAACTTTGCTGAAGGAAAATTAACTGGAGGAAATTTTGTAATCGATATGGCTAGCTTGGCTGTTACAGATTTGCAAGGTGGAATGGCTGATAAATTGGCTGGACACTTAAAATCACCTGACTTTTTCGGAACGGAGAAATTCCCAACTGCAAAATTTGAAATTACAAAAGTTGTTTCAAGAGGTAAAGCAGGAGAGTACAAAATTACAGGAAATGTAACGATCAAAGAAACAACCAAAGAGATTAAATTTAACGCAATGGTAACTGAAGCAAATGGAGTAAAAACTGCTAAAGCTGATATTACTTTAGATCGATCTGAGTTTGATGTAAGATATGGATCAGGAAGTTTTTTCGATAACTTAGGAGACAAAACTATCTATGATGAGTTTGACTTATCGGTAAACTTAGTAGTTAAGTAAAAAAATAATTAAGTTTAAGCATCCCATTATTTGGGATGCTTAACTTAAAAATAAAATTCAATGGATACCAATTATCAACTAATCGAAAATGAAGCAGCTAAACAATATGAGTTTCATATTGATGGGTTTATTCCAAGAATCGAATATATCAAAGCCGCAGGCAAGATATTTTTAACCCATACCGAAGTTCCAATTGAGCTAGAAGGGAAGGGCATAGGTTCAGCCTTAATTAAGCAAGTTTTGGAAGAAATAGATAAACAGGATTTAGTCATGATTCCAACTTGCCCATTTGTTGCTGCCTATATTAAGCGCCATCCTGAATGGAAAAGATTAGTAATGAAAGGGATTAATATTGAATAAAAAATAGGTAAGAGCTAAGCTCTGACCTATTTCATTTTTTGTCAATATAAGAATATTCGATGCACAAATTCAAAATCATTTCATTCTTTTCTCCATCATCCGAGCATAATCATTATTAAAACCAATGATCAATTTTTCACCTTGATTGATAGTTTGAATAGAACGCACATCACCTTTGAACAAAAGCCCAGATTTTTTATTAGAGACAGATTCGAATTTTTTGCTTCCATCATTTAATAAGACACATCCATATTGACTTTTGTAATTTCCAATTTCAGGTTTGACCTGAGAAAGATTTCCTCCTAACAATATATCTACATTTCCATCTGAATTGATATCTGCAGATTCAATAGCAAAGGTTGGCGCGAGTTGGGCAGAGTAGGGGAGTGCAATTTTTGTGAAATTTCCTTTTTGATCATTGAAGAAAATGCAAGTAGATAATTCTTCAATTTGATAATGAAATGAATTTTCCAAAAAATCTTTCTCAAAAATATCCTCAATTGTTTTCCCTTTAAAATCTTGATATTTGAGATATTTTCTTTTGATAAAAGGAAGCTGTTTTTCCAAATCATGTTTTAAAGCAAGCGGATATTTTTGCCCATTAATTGACTTTACAAAAATTGGTTGAGTAGATCGACTACCGCTAAAATCATGAGCAAAGATTTGTATGTTTTCCGTTTCATTGATTTTAAAAACAGAATTCATCCCTAAATTTCCTACAACAAAATCAGGAAAACCATCATTGTTGAAATCATCAACTTTTAAGCAATTCCAAAAACCAACTGATTGCTTTAAAACTTCTTTTTCGAAAAAAGAACCGCCTTCATTTTTAAAAATATGAATTCCCATCCATTCGCCCACGATAATTAAATCTTCATCTTTATCTTGATCCACATCAATAAATGCAGCATCATTTATCAAGCCGATTTTAATTAATCCAGGAGCGATTGCCGCAGTATTCTCTGTAAAGTTTCCTTTTCCATCATTAATCAAAATCTGTCCACTTCTTGGTTTTCCCAATTGAAAAGCCTTATATCCTTCTCCTACAAATAAGTCTAAATCACCATCTTGATCGATATCTGCTGAGGTGATGCAAGTGGAACTGTGGAAGTGAAATTTCGAGAAAATAGCGACTGGGGCACTAACTGGGGAGGTCCAAGTGATTGTGGTACTGCTGCTATAAATGGAGATAATGTTTCTCTAGCTTATGGTTCTTATGTTGTTACTTTTAATGACCAAACTTTAGAGTACTGCTTTACTCCAACTTGTGGGCAAGTATCGATGATTGGTGCTTTCAATGGTTGGGGAGCAGATGTGAACATGGTACGATCTGAGACAGATCCAGATATGTGGACTGCTGAAAGAGTGTTTTACGCTGATGTAGAAATGAAATGGAGAGAGAATGCAGATTGGGGAACTAACTGGGGAAATACAGATTTCCCATCAGGTACTGCTACCTTAGGAGGTGGAAATGTTCCTGTTACGGCTGGAGAATACACCATTACTTTTAACTGTTCAACTGGTGCTTACTCTTTTACTACTTCAAGTAACTTACCATGTGGAGAGATAGGAATCATTGGTAATTTCAACAACTTTGGTACTGCTGATCCTGCAACAGATCCAGTTACAGATGTTTGGATGAATAGAGATCCTAACGATCCAACTCAATTTTCATTATTCTATAATTTTGATGCGGCTACACCGATGTACTTTAGAGAAGATGGACAACCTATTTCTAATGATGCGATCTGGGGTGGTAGTTCTTTTCCTCTTGGTGTAGGTGTACAGGATGTAACTACGCAGATTCCAGTTGAAGGTGGAAAATTCAATATCAACTTTAACTGTTTTACTAGATTATATGAGTTCGAAAGATTAGGAAACTCTGCAACTGCACCTAAAGTATTTAATATGGTGGTAGATGGAGTTACTGATGAAGCAGACTGGAATATTGACAGAGGTGTATTAAGTGTATTAGAAGGTGATTTAGGTGATGACGGAGCACAATTCGCTGTAACTTATAACGATGAGTTTATTTTCGTAGGTGTGAATGTAACTGATGGTGAAGTTAATTTAGTTGACGATGCGACTGGAGATAATATATCAATTTTCATTGATGGAGATAAGAGTGGAGGTGATTATACTGATGCTGATGTAGCTGTTCAAGCATTTGACAATCTTAATGGTGCGATCTTAAATGGTAATACTGGAGATGCTTTTGATAATTGGGGAGTTACAACTACAGCAGATGGTTACTCTGCGGAATTTTCTTTCTCATGGGCTGAGTTAGGTGTTGATCCTTCAGCTATCCCATCTTTTGGATTTGACGTAATCGTTCAAGATGTAGATGGTTCAGATACAACTAGATATGCTTGGAATGGAACATTGGATAATGCTTCAAATACAAGTGGTTTAGGTGATATGAATTTAGGAGGTTTAGAATGTGGTCAAATTTCAATGTATGGAGATAACATCGGTGATGTAGGATTAAATACTTTGACTGCTACTCCAACTACATATGTAGCAACTTTTGAATTCTCAGCAGCGGAAGATATCGTATTTAGAAAAGATAATTCAGATGTAGTTACTTGGGGTGGAGGTGCATTACCTTCAGGAACAGCTACTTTAGGTGGTGATGTAATTAATGTTGCACCAGGAAGATACTTGGTATCTTTTGATTGTAGCACATTGGATTATAATTTTGCTGATGCAACTGCAGGAGACTGTGTGGCTATTTCTGATAATACTTCTTCACCAGCAACTATTGATGGTGATTTGGCAGAGTACACATTAGATCAAGTAATGGATTTAGTAGTGGATGGATCAGATGAAAATAATACAATTACTTGGGGGACTCGATGGGATAATGATAATTTATACATCGCAGCTCAGGTTACAGATGGAACAGTATTAAGTTCAGGGTCTTCGAATCCTTGGGAGCAAGATGCTGTCGAAATTTATATAGATGGTAATCATGATGCAGATGGAGAATACGATACTGATAAAGATGTTCAGATCATTATTCATGATGATGGTGCTGGAGTAACTCAAATTTGGGATAATGGTGGTCCAGCTACAGATGTTGAAGCATCATTTGCTTTAACTGCAACAGGTTATAATGTAGAGGTTAAATTCCCATTCAGTAATATTGGATTTGTTCCTGGAGCAGGAAGAACAATTGGGTTTACAATAGGTACAAATGATGCAGATAATGCAGTTGGTGCTAGAGAAAATCAAATTGCATGGTGTGGAACAGGAAGTAATTACAATAACACATCTGACTTTGGAGATTTACAATTTACAGGAGGAACGATGATTGCAAACGAGAATATTTATGTAAATAATGAAATTCTTGTTTATCCAAATCCAGCTTCTTCTATCGTTAATATTCAAGCATTGAGTGATGCTTTTGATAGTAATACAAATGTTAGAATGTTTGATCTTTTAGGAAGAACAATTATGAATCAAAGAGTTGATCTTTCTAATTCAAATGTACAATTGAATGTAGAAAATATTCCAGCAGGAGTTTTCTATTTAGAATTATTAAGTTCTGATGGCAATATTGCGATTAAGAAATTAGTGATCGAATAAGATCTACATTTCAATAAAATAGAAAGTTATTAGACAAAATCTGTGGTCAAGTTAAAATTGGAATTATAAACGACCAACGAAAGTGTTGATTTCAATTTTTGCTTGACTTAAAACACAGAATTTGTCTAAGAACCAATAGAAAAGGTGTTAGTCCGTTTGGGCTAACACCTTTTTTATTTTTAGTTTAAGAAAAAAAATAATACGTAATTTCTCGATAGAAAATTCTAAGAATGGGAGACGAGGTTTAAAACCTATATTGCAAAGTTTAACTGCCTTTTTTCCATCAATCTATTATATTTTTTAAAATCAAAACTGTACAACTTTGCTGGACGATGAGAAACATTATTTTGAATCTCATTTAAATCAATCAGTAAGTCAAGTGAATTTAATTTTCTTCTAAAGTTCCGACGATCCATTTTAATTTGCAAAACAGTTTCATAAAAATTTTGCAATTGCATCAAGGTGAATTTCTCAGGCAATAAAGTAAAACCAATAGGATGGTTCCGAATTTTTTTCTTCAATGATTTGTATGACTCATCCAAGATCAATCGATGGTCAAAAGCTAACTCATCAATTTCATCGATAGGAATCCATTCTAAATGCTTGTCTTCACTATCATGTATTTTATAATCAGATATTTTGATAAAAGAATAGTAGGCGATTGTTACTACTCGACCTAAAGGATGACGATTAGGATCACTATATGCTTTTACCTCTTCAAAATACAAATCAGTCAAAGTAGTCCTTCTTTGCAACACTCGGATGACAGCTTCTTCTAATGTCTCATTCATTTGCACTAAATCTCCAAGCAAAGATTTTTTTCCTTCGTAAGGAGGCATGTTGCAATCTATCAATAATACTTTTAAACCTTCCTCATCATAACCAAAAATAACACAATCAACAGAAAGCGAAGTCTTTGATTCTTGTGTCAAATGGGTTAACCAGGTATTGATATTCTTAACTCTAGTCATTGTCTCGTAATTTCTAATATTAGTATAGTTAAAATAAATAAATGTATTGAAAGAGTTAGTTTTAGTGGTTAAATGTCAAGTAGTTATCCTCAAAAAGTAGATAATTCTCGTATCTTTGCGTCTATGTGACACACAGGGGGTAAATTTGAAACAATATTAAAAATAATATTTCAAAAGAGCGAATTCAAGTGAATTTATTCTGAATCATTTTACGATCTGAAATTGTTGTTTTTTTGCCATCTAAGATTCTATATTTTTTAAAAACTACTAAAATTTAACTTCATATGAACCGAAATCTATCCTTTAAAATTCAAGCACTTTTACTTTTCTTTATTTTAAATATTTCATTTGCTTACTCTCAAATTGTAACAATTGATCCCACTTTTTTTAACGGTGATAGTGACATAACTGTTACCTTCGATGCCACTCAGGGGAATGGAGGATTAGAAGGTGAATCTCAAGTTTTTATGCATGCAGGTTTAATCACAGATACTGGGGGAGCCGGCAGCTGGCAAAATGTACAAGGTAATTGGGGAACATTTGATCCAAATGTTTTGATGACCAATATTGGTGATAATAAACATCAGAAATCTTATAATATTAAGGATTTTCACAACTTCACAAGTACGACTTCTACGATTGTACAGTTGGCATTTGTATTTAGAAATCTAGATGGATCGAAGGTTGGAAAAACTGCAGCGGGAGGTGATATTTTTGTTGATGTACCTGATGCAACTGGATATGATGCATTTTTTGTTACACCAACTTCGCAACAAATTGTAAAGCAAGTAGGAGAGTCGATTGAAATTAAAGTAGTTAGTTCTGAGTCTGCAACAATTACTTTGTTTGATAATAATCAATCAGTTGCGAGTGCTCCAAATGTGGTGGAATTAGAATACACTTTGCCAGTTTCAACTCAAGGGAATCATGTGGTTCATTTTGAAGTAAATAATGCAAGTGGAATTTTGAGAGACACTTTTTCATTTGTAGGATTGGATGGAACTACTGTGGTAGAAGCTGATCCACCTGCTGGAACAAAATACGGACTTAATCGGACTTAATCGAATTAGCGATACGGAAAGTATCTTAGCGTTGTATGCTCCGATGAAAGAACATGTTTTTGCTTTTGGAAATTTTAATGATTGGATTATCGATGTGAACTATTTGATGAAACGATCTTTGGATGGGAATACTTGGTGGTTAGAGTTAGATAATTTAGATCCTAGTACACATTACTTATATCAATATTTAATTGATGGCTCTATCAAAATTGCAGACCCTTATAGCGAGTTAATTTTGGACAAGGATAATGATGGTGGTATTCCTGCATCATTGGAAAGTATCCCTGCTGATTATCCCACAAATCAAACTGAAGGACATGTAAGTGTATTCAAAACAGTAGCTGATAATTTTAATTGGCAAGTAACTGATTTTCAAGCTCCACAAAAAAAGGACTTGGTAATTTATGAAATTTTGATGCGTGATTTTTTAACAGATCATGCTTATGAATCTTTGATCGATACCTTAAATTATTTACAACATCTAGGTGTCAATGCAATTGAATTAATGCCTGTTTCTGAGTTTGAAAATAATGATAGCTGGGGGTATAATCCATCTTATCATATGGCTTTGGATAAATACTATGGTTCGGTAGAGAGTTTTAAAAAGCTGGTTGATGCAGCTCATAGTCGAGGAATTGCTGTGATTTTGGATGTGGTTTATAATCATGCTTTTGGACAATCTCCATTGGTGAGAATGTATTGGGATTCTCAAACTAATAAACCTTCTACAGATAGTCCATATTTTAATCCTGATCCAAAACATCCTTTTAATGTTGGTTATGATTTCAATCACGAAAGTGAAGCAACGCAAACTTTTGTCAAGCAAACACTTGATTATTGGATGAATGAATATAAAATTGATGGGTTCCGATTTGATTTGTCAAAAGGTTTTACACAAACATTTTCAACTAATGATGGAGTCTTTGCATCATATGATGCTGATCGAATTGCTACGTTAAAAGATTATGGAGATCACCTTTGGAATCAAGATGCAGATCAATTATTGATCCTCGAACATTTCGCAACTAACTCCGAAGAAAAGGAATTAGCAGAATACGGGTTTATGCTGTGGGCAAATGCTAATCACACTTTTAATGAAGCGACCATGGGCTATCACGACAACAATAAATCTGATTTCAAGTTTTTATATTTTGAAAATAAGAATTGGGATGTACCTCACAATGTAGGTTACATGGAAAGCCATGATGAAGAAAGATTGATGTACAAAAATTTACAATTTGGAAATTCAGGAAGTAATTATAGTATCCCAAATATAGTAACTGGTTTGGAACGAAATGCCATGGCAAGTGCTTTTTTCTTTGCCATTCCAGGGCCTAAAATGGTTTGGCAATTTGGAGAATTAGGGTATGAGTTTTCTATCAATCGTTGTGAAAACGGAACCATCAGTCCAGACT
>CAZMBP010000157.1:0-45778 GCA_964564545.1 uncultured Saprospiraceae bacterium | reverse complement strand
CCTTGTGCGGAGCATTTTTTTCGCCTAGGGTTTTTGGTTCTTTTTTGCCAATGCAAAAAGAACAATCTACCTAATATTCACTTCCCTAAGAGTGTAAAGAAATAAAGATCTAGGTTTTTCTTTGCCATTGAGTTGGTTCTTTTTTTCATTGAAAAAAAAAGAACCAAAAAATTCTAGGCGAAAAAATAGCTAAACTCGAAGCAGGCTCCCACTCCCTCATTTTTCGCCGAGCCCAACCCGCTCCACTACTCATTGACCGCTTCTCATGGAATCCTTTTATTTGAATAATTATGAAAATAAAAATTGAAGTTTGTGCAGCATCAGTTCAATCTGCTTTGACTGCTCAATTAGCAGGAGCTAATCGAGTAGAATTATGTAGTGGTTTGGAATTGGGAGGAATAACTCCGAGTGCTTCGACAATTGAAAAGACAAGGGAAATTTTAGACATCGAGGTGTATGTTTTAATTCGTCCTCGTCCGGGAGATTTTTTTTATTCTTCCTTAGAATTTGATACAATTAAGCGTGATATTCTTTTTTGCAAAAAAATAGAAACCAAAGATGGAAAAAAAGTGGATGGAATCGTAGTTGGAATTTTACATCAAGATGGGCAAGTTGATGTCGAACGAACAAAAGAATTGGTTGAATTGGCTGCTCCAATGAAAGTTACTTTTCATCGTGCCTTCGACCGAGCTGTTGATCCATTTTTATCTTTGGAAAAAGTAATTGAAACTGGCGCACATCGAATTTTAACTTCAGGTCAATTTGCTGATGCATTTGAAGGGCAATTTTTATTGAAAGAGTTAGTTGAAAAAGCTGCGGGAAGAATTTCCATTATGCCTGGTGCTGGAGTAAATGCGCAAAATATTTTAGAGTTAGCAAAAACTACTCAAGCCAAAGAATTTCACCTTTCTGGAAAAAGTAATAATAAAAGTAAAATGACTTTCGAAAATCCAAACTTCGACTTTTCCGAAAACGATTTTTTCGAAACAGATTTAAAAAAAATAATGGATGCAAAAAAAATGGTGAATGACTAATTTTAATCATTCACCATTTTCATTTTCAAATAATGAAAATTACATCATTTTTTTCTTTGTTTTAATGCTACATCCTACCGCTTTTGTTGTTGCAGGATCAGGATCGTTTCCAGCTTCTAATGCGCTGATTGCATCTTCCACGTATTTTACTTTTACCAAGTTAGCATCTTCATGATTGTCATCGATAGCTCCGATGTATTTTACTACCAAATCTTTATTTAACAAAAATACATGAGGTGTTTTTGTCGCTCCATATTTTGGAAATACTTTTTGACCTTCATCGAAAACGTATTCGAATGGAAATGATTTTTCTTCAGCTCGCACTTGCATTGCTGAAAAGCTATCTCCTTTTTTAACATCAGGATCGTTTGGGTTAATAGCAATAACTGGGTAGCCCATTGGTGCATATTTTTTATGTAAATCAATAATTCGATCTTCATATTCAACTGCATATGGACATGTATTACAGGTAAAAGTTACGATATATCCTTTTGTATCTTTCATTCCGCTGAGGGAAACCATTTCGCCATTGATATTTTTTAAATTAAAGTCATCAGCAGTATCTCCAATTTTTAAACCTTTAGGAGTTTCATCATTCATCATTTTTGATGCAGCATCTTTAAGATCTTTAGCTGCTTTTTCTGTGGCAATATTTTCTTTTTCACCTGTAGTCTTTGCAGCTTCAGAAGCGTCTCCACAAGAAGTCATAAATATTCCTACAGCAAAAAATAGGAACGTGATTTTAATTAAATTAGTCATTTTTTAAGATTTTAAATATGATTTAACAATAGTGTTTAATTCTTCGTAATTATCGAATTCACCTTTGATGATTTCGTATTCTTCTTTGTTATAAATTATTGTGACTGGTATCGCTCCATCCCAATCTGGATTGACTTTATCAATCCAAGTATTGTAATCAGGATCAGTCAAAGCAACGACATGAGACATTAATTTTTCCTTTTGGATAAAAGGTCGCAGTTTCGAATCAATAACCTTCTTTGAATCTAAACTAATCAAAACCACTTTTACTTTTTCGTCTTTGTATTTTTTATTCATTAACTCAAAATAAGGTAGCTCTGCAATGCAAGGTGCGCACCAAGTAGCCCAAAAATTGATGACATAGGTTGTATCATTATGATAATTGAACATGTATGCTAAGTCATCATATGAATCATAAACTGCTGAAAGTGTAGGCTCTGTTTTTTCTACTTTTGCAGCAACTGCTTTTTCGCCACAACTTGGTAGCGTAAGCATGAATACAAATAGAGAAAATAAAAAAAGGAGAAATTTATATTTCAATGTGTCCATTTTTTTGCTTTAAAATCATTTTTAAAATAAATATGAATTGAGATTTTAAATATTGGGTATTACGAACATTTTATTTCTCAATACCCAATATTGTTTATCTCAACATCAGATTTAGCCATTTCCTTTTTTAGGAGATCGTTGAAGCATTGGTGTTGATCGTTTTCCTTTCGATCTTTTTCTTTTTGCTTTTTTGTCCTTGATGGAACATCCCATTGCTTTAGTGAATGATGGATTAGGGTCTTGTCCTTTTTCCATTTTTTCAATGGCTACTTCTACATATTTATTTTTTATAGTGCTAGCATCACGGCTGTCGTCGATAGCTCCGATGTATTTTACTACTCGATTTTTATCTAAAAGAAAAACATGAGGTGTTCGAGTTGCTCCAAATTGAGGATATACTTTTTGACCTTCATCAAATAAATACATAAATGGAAAATCTTTTTCAACTGCTCGAACTTTCATTTCTTCAAAACTATCATCTGGTTTTAAATCAGGATCGTTTGGGTTAATAGCAACGACAGGATATCCCATTGGAGCATATTTTTTATGTAATTCAATGATTCGATCTTCATAAGCAATCGATACAGGGCAACTGTTGCAAGTGAATATCACTATGTATCCTTTTGCGCCTGTGATGCCATCCAAAGAAACCATCTTGTCATCTATGTTTTTCAAATTAAAATCAGCAGCGACATCGCCAACTTGATATCCTTTACTTTTTTTGGATACGGTATTAGAAGTATTTTTAGTTGGAAAAGTGAACCCTGCAATTAGTAAAAAAGTGGAGAAAAGTAATATTAATTGTTTCATAATCAATGAGTTATGTTTTTTGAAATAAAAAAATGAAATTTAAAATACGAAAATAGAAGAAGTTCTATATTATAGTTTTCGATAAGAGGGATATCATCTATGTTGGAATAACAATTTTTATTGGTTAAAGTTGCCTTTTAGTTAGATGCTGTTTATTGTAGGAACTTGTATAAAATAAAACCCGAATGTTAAAATGTAACATCCGGGTTTTAGATAGAGTTTTGTTTGATGCTATTTTTTATTTAAACTATGCATTCAATTTATACTTCACACCAATACGTTCTAATTTTGCAATCATATCTCCATCCACATTTACTTTTCGGCTGACGGAACGCAATTTTAATTTGATCTGATTTTCAGGTTCGAGTACTTCAATCTTGAGTGGAAGTTTTCCTTTGCTATGTTTGCAAATATCTTCAATTTCGTCAATTAAATCACCTGTAATTTGTTGTATAGGTAATTTCAAAGTAATTGATTCTGTCATTTTTAAACCGATAGCAGCCAATTGCTGAATCTCTTGAACTTTGAATTGATACTCTTCTCGATAGTTGTTGTATTCGTATTTACCTTTGATAAAAACAACTTCACCTGGCTTCATTCGAGCAGCATAATCGTTGTAATCATCTCGCCACAGAGCTAATTCCAGCGAACCATTATAATCTTGGATAGTGAAAAAACCGTAACCGTTTCCTTTTTTATCAACACGATTATTAGCAGCGATAACAACTCCTGCTAAGTTAAGATTTCCACCTTTGTGATTTTCTAAATCTTCCAAACTACAGGTTGTATAATTTTCTATTTCCAATTTATAATCATCCAAAGGATGTCCAGAAATGTAAATACCTGTCACCTCTTTTTCCTTTGTCAATTTTTCAATCAAACTCCATTCTCGTGCCTGAGGTACTTTTGGTTCAGGACTCAAAACATCTTCAGATGCTCCAAAAAGAGAATTGAGGGCTTGTGCTTTTTGAGATTGATAAGCATTTCCATACCGTAAAAGATGCTCGATAAACGTATCGTATTTTTCCGAAGGAGCATAATACACCCAGCGTGGCATGTCAAAGCAATCTAATCCTCCACCCAAAACTAAACTGTCTAATGCTTTTTTATTGAAAGAACGTAAGTCCAATCGACGCATCATGTCAAAAACATTTTTGAATGGAGCACCGTTTTTTCTTTCTTCCAAAACGGCACCTACTGGCCCTGAACCAACTCCTTTCAAGGCTGTCAAACCAAATCGAATTTGACCTTTTTTATTTACAGAAAAGTCTGCAGCACTTTCATTTACATCAGGACTGAGTACATCGATTCCCATTCTTTTGCACTCTCGTAAAAAGAAAGTTAATTTTGAAATATCATTTTTATTATGCGTCAAAACCGAAGCCATGAATTCGGCAGGGTGGTGCGCTTTTAAGTAAGCAGTTTGGAATGCAACTAAGGCATAACAAGTCGAGTGTGATTTGTTAAATGCGTAAGAGGCGAAGGCTTCCCAGTCTGTCCAAACTTTTTTAACGATCGTTTCATCGTGTCCATTTTTCTTACAGCCTTCCAAAAACTTAGGCCACATTTCATCAATCAACTTCTTCTTTTTCTTACCCATCGCTTTCCGCAACATGTCGGCTTCACCTTTGGTAAAGTCGGCGAGTTTTTGCGAAAGCAACATTACTTGCTCTTGATAAACTGTAATTCCATAAGTCTCCTCCAAATATTCCTTCATGTCATCGAGGTCATATTTGATGGGTTCTTTTCCATGCTTTCGCAAAACGAAAGAAGGAATGTACGCCAATGGTCCAGGACGATACAATGCGTTCATCGCAATCAAATCCTCAAATTTTGTAGGGACTAAATCACGTAAATATTTTTGCATCCCAGAGGACTCATATTGGAAAACTCCAATCGTATCTCCTCGTTGGAACAGTTTATAAGTCTTTTCATCTTCGAGTGGAATTTCATCAGGATCAATGTCGAGATCTTTGTTTTCTTTGACCATCGCAATTGCATCTTTGATGATGGTCAAAGTTTTTAAACCTAAGAAATCCATCTTCAAAAGTCCTGCATCTTCCGCTACACTATTATCAAATTGACTGACTAGCATGTCAGAATCTTTGGCAACGGTAACTGGAATATACTTAGTGATTTCGTCAGGCGTGATGACCACTCCACAAGCGTGGATTCCAGTATTACGAATGGAACCTTCGAGTTTTCGAGCAGTCTGTAGCATCTTTCCAATGTGGTCAGGTTGCTCTGCAAGTTTTCGGAATTGGTAGGCTTTTTCTACGTCTTCCGAATTCATTTTTCCTTTCAACTTTTTATTGATGTCTCCTTCTTCTAGGACATCTTTTAGCGTTGCGCCTAATTGAAGTGGGAAAGTTTTTGCAACTCGATCTACTTCCGAAAGTGGCACATCTAAAACACGACCTACATCTCGAATACTACTTTTGGCAGCCATAGTACCGTAAGTGATAATTTGTGCTACTTGGTTTCGACCATATTTGTCAATTACATAATCAATTACCTTTTGCCGTCCTACATCATCAAAATCAATATCAATATCGGGCATCGAAATCCGTTCTGGATTCAAGAATCTCTCAAAAAGTAAATCGTACTTAATCGGGTCAACATTTGTAATTCCAATACAATAGGCCACAGCGGATCCCGCAGCCGATCCTCGGCCGGGACCAACACTCACACCCATCTCCCGAGCAGTCGTCGTAAAATCCTGTACAATCAAAAAGTACCCAGGGTAACCTGAAGCTTTGATGACACTCAACTCAAAATCCAATCGTTCTTTGATTTCTGGAGTAATATCTCCATATCTTCTTTTTGCGCCTTGGTAGGTCAATCCTCGAAGGAAATCATCTTGCGTAGTGTAGCCTTCTGGAATTGGAAAATTAGGCAAAAGTACATCTCGTGCAAGCTCAAGCGTTTCGACTTTATCATAAATTTCCATTGTGTTGTCCACCGCCTCAGGTAAATCTTTAAACAAGACTTTCATCTGGTCTTGTGTCTTGAAATAGAAGTCAGAACTTGGAAATTTAAATCGTTTTTCACTTGCAACACTACTTGCTGTATTAATACATAAAAGAATATCGTGAGGGGTCCAATCCTCCTCTTCCACGTAATGAGAATCGTTGGTCGCAATTGTTTTTACATTATACTTTTTAGCGAGTTTGAGAAGTGTCTGATTGATATCTTCTTGACTTACTCCAAGACCATCAATGTTTTCCAAACCTCCATGTCGCTGAAATTCGATATAGTAATCTTCGCCAAAAAGGTCGAGCCACCATTTCAATAATTCTTCTGCTTCATCCTCTTTTCCTTGTAAAATAGTTTGTGGTAACTCTGCTCCGATACAGCAACTTGTTGCAATCAATCCTTCTGAATATTTTTCTAAAAGTTCCTTATCAATTCGAGGATATTTACTGTATAATCCTTCCATATAGCCCAAAGAACAGAGCTTACAAAGGTTTTCATAACCTGTTCTATTTTTGGCTAAAAGCAATTGGTGATATCGTTTATCCTTTTCTCCTTTGGCTCGCTCAAAGGATTTTTTATGTCGATCTTTTACCAAATAAAATTCACAACCAATGATTGGTTTGATATTTCGTTTTGTAGCTTCAGCAACAAACTTAAATGCTCCAAACATATTTCCATGGTCCGTTAAAGCAACCGCTTTTTGACCATCGGCAGCAGCTTTATCCATCATTCCTGAAATGGAAGATGCTCCGTCAAGTAAAGAATATTGAGTATGGCAATGAAGATGAACGAATTCTGACATAGTGTCCCTTTTATTTATAGAAAAAATACGTGTGAGTATTGTTATAGGTTTTTCACAAGATAATCAAAATGGAAATTAATAAAGGTGTCCAACAATTAATTTTTCGAGAGTGTTGATATCTTTTTCATAATCTATCTAGTTCCTCTTCTCTTTCTACCTAGTTTTCTTTCTAAAGATTTTAATACCATTTCCCACAACATTTCAAAAGGAATTATTTCCATTTCGATAGGTTTATCTGCTACATCTAAAGGTTTACTTTTTAGTTTTTTAAATAAATCTTTAGTATTCCTTTCTAAAGCAATTTTATTGTAATTGGATTCTGGAATTTTCAAAAACATTTTAATAAAACAGTTACTTCTAAAATCATCATTCTTTCGTAGATACCTTGAAGTATAATTTCTTAAGGCTTCCATTCTTTCAATAACTTCATCTTGATTTTTTTCATCCAATAAAAAAAGAATTTGCAAGACTAAAATCATGATATTCATTCCACGTTTATCTTTAGAAAATGCGGGAACACTTTTGATAAATGAATTAGAGTCAAATCTTGGTTTTCTTTTCTTTGGGGGGATTTCTATTTTTCCAATTTTAATGAAATAATCAATAAAAGCTTCAATTAGATTCCAAAATTCTTTTCCGACTTCTGATCTAGATTTTTTCCGATTTCGAATAGCTCTTACCTTTCGATAAAATTCAAAGCCATCCTGAATTTTATCAGAATGAAATAAGAGAAGAATGTAAAATTGACTAACAATAAACCAATTTACACTCCCTTCGTTAACCAAAGTTAAACATCGTTTTGCATCTAAATCAGCTGCCTTATAATGCTTTAATTGAGTATAGCTGCTGAGCCTTTTAAATAAAAAATTAAAAATATGATGTTTTGACTCAAATTTTTGATTCTGGAAAAAATGAAGAGCCTGATTGCAGGCCTTAATTGTTCCTTCATGATCATTTTCAATTTGGTAGCGCAAAACCAAAATAAAATGGGCAAATAATCGGAATTGTCTATAAGTGGATTTTTCTAATAGTGGCTCTAGTTCTTCGGCATACAATTGAGCCATTTTAATTTGGGATTGCTGAATTGTTTTAGATTTGGCAAAATTACTCGCTAAGAGGTCATACATTTCTCTTGCTTTTTCTTCATAATCACGATCTTCCTTGAGTTGCCTAAAAATGCCATTGTACTTTTTTAATTTTTTTTGGTCACCTATGAGAGTGCCATAGTACGTTCGTAAGTCCTTTAAAAGGTTGATAGAGATATCATGCAGTTCAAACTTTAATGCAATTTTTAAGGTTTTTTCAGAAAGTTTCACACTTGCTTTTCTTGCCCCTCTACCTGCTAAAAATTTTGCAGCAGCTAAATTTTTATAACAATTATAATGTGCTTTTTGTAAATCACTATATGAGCTAGAATTCAGGTCGATAAAAAAAAGAGTATTCATCGCACGTTTTTCTAATCTAGATTTAATATTTCTATAGCCCTTATCTAAATCATTAGTTCCATATAAAATTCTACAAGCCTGACTATCAGAATTAAACTCTCCATTTAATATTCCATCGTATAACCTATATAGTTTTTGATTTTTTGGTAAACCATTTCCTATAATTTCTATATGTTTTATCTTATTTTTATCAACGACAGAAATTAAATCTTTTAAAAATTCCATTTTTTTATTTTTTGTCAAATATATTTAATTTAAATTAAATATTAAATTGGAAATCATAAATAATTGATTGTCAGTATTTTATGATTTAGTACTCGCCTTTAAAACCTTATTTCTAAGGTATAAAAATTCGTTTTTCGACTAAAATTATAGATGGTTTGCCATGTATATTTGTATATCGGCATTTAAGAACAGTTAGTAATAATTGCTTTTAAATATTTTTAAAAATTATCTATTATTTGTTGGCATTAGTTATTTCGGCACCTTATTCTTGCTGCGGATGATTTCGGCGTTATCTCAGCAATTTTTTTGAAAAATAAAAATTCAAAAGAATGAGGATTTTCAAATCAAATTTAGGTTACCATTTCGGCGTGGGAAAGCTAATTTGAATGGATAGAGAGAATCCAAGATTATCGGTCTGCACTTTTATAGTGTTGGAGTAGCTACTTAAAATCATTAAAAATGAAAAAAGTAGTAAAAAATTCAATCAAGAACTTTTCAAAGAATGTAAAAGCATTATCAAGAATTGAAAACAAAAAAATTAAAGGAGGTATTACAAATACCGACATCTTAGATGTTTAAAAAGTTAAATATTTAAGAATATGTAGTTCGGCAATCACTTTGAAATAAAGATGATAACTACATAGTACCAAATGACATTGTTTTGTTCGGAAACATTTTAATCTTCCTTATGATGCCAACATAAGGTAGATATTGTATCTCTATCTTGAATTTCTGGCGGTGCAAATATGCCGAACATTTAGCACCGCCCAATTCAAATTAAGGATAGGCTGCAGAATGTGAACAAAACGTAAGAATTTATCTAAGGCGTGTGTATGAAGAATTTATTCTTCATTAAAAAAAGCTACTAATGAAAATTAGTAGCTTTTGTTTTTTCCTAGAAAGAAGTTTTTTTATTACCCTTTATTAGACTCTACACATCTGAAAAGATTAAGGTCTTTTTCCCAAAGAAATCATATTTGTAAATATACGGTAGGCACCTGGAACACCAGCAGGCAATTCTCTAAACCAAGAATAACCAGTATAAACATAGTATCCTTTTCCATATTTCGCAATTAATAATCCTCCATCAAGTGCAGGCTCATTCGGATCGTTAGAAGAGAGAATTGCTTCAAAGTTTTCATCCCATTCATTTGGGAAATATAATCCACGTTCTTGTACCCAACCTTCAAAATCATTGGAAGTAATTTTATTTGGATAGTTCATTACATGATGATCTGGTTTCAAAATACGAACCTCAGCTTCTTCAACTGCAACTCGACCTCTGGAAATACTCATTGGATAAGGAGCAACTTTTTCTTTAGGTAATTTTAAACGATGACCTGTATTATACTGCACAATCATAGTTCCACCCTCATTTACGTATTCAAATAATTTGTCTTGATAAAATTTGATTCGCTCAATCGTATTGTAAGCTCTAATTCCTAAAATAACAGCATCGAATTGTTTCAAATTTTTAGGTGTGATATCTTTATCTTCGAGTAAAGTGACATTGTATCCGATCTGTTCTAAGTTGACTGGAATTTCGTCACCGGCTCCCATGATATAACCAATATTTTCTCCTTCTTTTTTCAAATCAATTTTCACCACTTTCGCTTCTGAATTTTTAACTACTGTCTGAGTTGGAATGTGATCGTACTCAATTGAAATTAATTCTTGGGTATATGTTTCTTCTCCAATTCTTACCAAAGGTGAAATAAATTTCACTTCCTGATTTTTAGAAGGATATAATTTGAAGGTAAAAGATTGTTCTTCACCTTTCATTTGTAAATCAAAATCAACTCGTGCAGGTTCTACTCTCCAATTTTCGTCAGAGCATAATTCCAAAGTTCCTTTGACATCTTTTTTGCCTGACTTTAAGAGTACTGTTACATCTTTAGGTTGGTCGTCAGAGAAGACAAAAACCTTTTCAGTTAAGTTAGCGAAAATAGGAATGGTTACTTCAAATGGTCGATAAACTTCTCCTTTTACAGGATCTGTTTTTTTGTAAATAATCTCTCTCTCAACGGATAATGGCAAACCTTCTACATTTAGATTAAATCGAACTTTAAATGTACGAGGTGTATTTGGTAAGCCTCTGAGTTCTTGATCTTCAACGGTATACATTCCTAAACTTGCTTTCTTTGTCAACCAATATGGTCCTGTCAAAGGCATGTTATCTGGAAGATTTAATTTTTTAGAAAATTGATAAGTTTGGTTGCCTTCCAATTTCAGATTCAAAGTAGAATCCATTTCTGTAGGTAAATAATCAACACTTAATAATTCTACCTTAGCAGAAGACCGATTAATTACCTCCATTGATAATTCCACTTGCTCTCCCGGAGTTGCAGAATAATCATTTGCTTTAGCTTCCGCAAATAATCCCATGGAACCTATAATGATCTCTTCTAACTCTTCCAGTTTTATTTTTTTATAATAACTGTCTGGTAAGTTAGAAATCATTTTATATGCTTCAGTTAGTTGTGGTAAACTTGCGGAAGGGTTTCCATAATTAAAATTACGATCTATTTGTGCTAATAATTTTCCAATCGGAGCACCCCCTTTTAATCGAGTCCAAGTTGTATTGATTCCATCGAAGATATCTTCTTTATTTTTAGGCATATCGCCTTTTAATAATTCTAAGTATTCCATTTGTGCACCACGTGAAGGAGTGGAACCCATCCCTTGACATTTGTGCATACTTCGACTTTCTGCTGCGATTTCATTATTTGATTTTCCCTTGATAGGATAGTAAACTCCTGCGTCAACAGCAGCCATTTTTGATTTATCCGCTTGTGCAAATTTTTCACGACTTCCGTAAAACCACCATGAGGTATTTATAAACAATCGTTTTGGTTGCCAAGGATCGACATATTTTAATTGCTCTGTGAATTTGTTTTTGTCTCCTACGTAATCAAATGCTTTGTGCGAAAGCACGGCTGAGGAAGTATGATGACCATGTGTTCGTCTTCCTGAATCATGTTGGAAACGATTAATCACTACGTCTGGTTTAAATTTTCGAATCGCCCAAACTACATCAGCCAAGACTTCATCTTGTTCCCAAATTTTTAATGTCTCATCTGGTTTTTTTGAATAACCAAAATCATTAGCTCTACTAAACATTTGTTTTCCTCCATCCACTCGTCGAGCTGCTAGAAGTTCTTCCGTTCGAATTACACCAAGCAATTCTCTAATCTCTGGACCAATTAGATTTTGACCACCATCACCTCTCGTCAACGAAAGATAGGCTGTATTCATTTTGAGTTCATTGGAAAGGTATGCGATCATTCGAGTATTCTCATCATCGGGATGCGCTGCAACATAAAGTACAGTTCCGAGAACTTGAAGTTTTTGAATTTTTTCGTGGATATCACCTGAGGTAAGTTTTTTAGGCGCTTGAGCAGTTACATTTTTTACTAAAAAGATACTTAGAAAAAGTAGTAATGCGATATTTAAGATTTTCATCATCGTTAATTCTTTTACATTTATTTTGAAGGACAAATATAAAAAGGTTTAAGTGGAAAAATGTTTAAAATGGGAATAGTATATTGTCACATAACAGTCTGCTTTAGCTGACCTGAATTTTTTTCAAAAAAATTATAATTATATTTTCTAGGTCGGCTAAAGCAGACCTCTAGGTGAGAGTTGTTAGAATGAAAACTTTAACCTCAAACGATAAGCCAAATTATCTTCCAAAGTTGAAAAGGCATAATCACCAAGCCGATAATAAATTCCAGCTCCAAGACCAACATACATAATATTTAAATAATTAAATCTCATTAAATTATCAACTCGCAAACCACTTTCAAAAAAACCTTTTTCCATCGTTTTAAATTCAATGCCCTGATGAAATTGTGGATTTTTAAGAGAACCAAAGCCAATGTTTTGAACAATGGAAAATTCAGGTTTAAAATTTTTATACTTAAAAAGGAGTGTTTCGAAATTATGTTCAAAAAATAAATGAACGAATCGGTCAGATAAAAATTCATAGATGTCCATCGTCTGAAAAGTATTTTCAATTTCTAAAACCTGGAAACCTTGACCAATTCCACTTGCAGAATAAAGACGATTGTATGGAAGTCTTCCACTAGCTAATCCTGCTTCGAATCGAATGGAGGTTTTTCCTAACCCCCGAATTCTGAAATTATCTTCAACTGAAAATGCGACTTTATGGAAATCAAATTCTCCTTGCCATACGTCCTTTAACCCCTTTTTGTAGGATAAATAAATTAAAGGAAAACGAGAGGTCGAAATTTCCGTTCCAAACACTCGAACAATTTTTTCGGCAAACGCAAAACGCAAATCAACACCTATTTCTGTAAAGTTAAATTTCTCAAAATCAAGATCACTTCCATCAAATTGATATTCATATAATGGTTGCCAGATGCTTTGTCCGAAGGATAAATTGAATTGTACGGTATGTTTTAATTTGCCTTGAAGATGAACAGATTTATTCTCCCAATTATCCATTCGATTAGCGTATAACTGCCTAGAAAAAAGTTGTGGTTCAGAGGTTAAAGTTAAGGTTGCAGGTTCACGTAAATCTTGCTGGTAATTAAATTTTAGTTGCAGTTTTTCATCAGGTAAAAAATTAAATAACAATGCTCCTCCGTATTTCCATTTCTTATCAGAGAAACCATATCCGCCGTAGCCACTTAGTTCAAAATATTTACTCAGCTGATCATTTGTACTCAAGCCTAAACCAAGTCGAACATTTTCAAAGTCATTGAAAGACAACACTTTAGGAAGTAAAATATCAATTTTATTAATAGGAAAACGACCACTAGCTAATGCTTCAGATAGATCAAGAATTTGATCAAATTTATTTTTTTTGCCAATCGAATCCATAACGGTGTATGTCATTTCTTCTTTTTGATTTAGCATTTTTGGACGATAATTCAGCCAAATAGAATCTACTTTTTCATTGGCATTTTCAGCAGTCGTGTAACCTTGGATTTTGAAATCTTTTTTATTCAATTTAGGATTGAGTTGGACTTGTGAAATATAACTTTTCCCACTCATCCTCGTGCCGATGTTTTTGTGGGGATATTTAGAAGCCTCGATGACAAAATTGAGTTGTTCAGGAAACCATTGTTTACCTTCGACTTGCTTATACCGTTGCTCAATTTTCATTTGGATAAATGATTTATCAAAAGGTTCTGCGATTACATTTTGCAAGGCGTATCCATTTGTATTGACGTATAGAACTCCTTTGAGTCCTTCAAAATTTTTTCCTTTTCGTGGGTGGTAGGAAATAATAAAAACAGAATCTGTTTTTTGTAACAATGTATCTACAATGTTGAAAAAATATTTTTTAGTGCTATTGGGACTGATTGGATTGAGAAATGCTTTGTCTAAGATTTCGATGTAATCTCCATAAAAAGAAAAGGGTTGGAAGTCATTCGCCAAAGCAACAAAAGATGGATCTTGAAAACCTGAAACTCGATTATGTAAAACAAGCTCCCTATTTTTTTCTGGAAATAAAAAACTTCGCTCGCTTACAGATTCCATGATGAAGAGATGTGCTAATTTTGTATTTCGCAATATCTTTTCAAATTTTTGGGATTGTTCTTTTTTCGCCTGTTTTTCCGAATTTTGATGTTTCAGTTGGAACTCTTTAATCTTAGTTTCGTCAAGGAGTAATTCGATTATCATTTTATTATAAGTGAGACATTGGAAAGATTCCATTTTTTCGGGATTGTTTTGGTCTCGATTTTTCACAACATTTCGAATAATTCGATGGGCTGGATTTTCGCCTGCAACAACAACTGCTTCTTGTAAATTGAAAGAGGTTGATTTCATTTTCAAGACTAATTTTTGTTCAAAATCTTCTTTTTGAATTTTGTAAATTAACTTTTCAAAACCGACAAAACTAAATGTCAAAGTTTCTATTGGTTCATTTGATTGGATAATAAATCTTCCATCAATATCTGAGCTGGCGCCATCGGTTTGGTTTTTATTAATTAAAATATTAACGAAGGGGAGGGGCTCATTTTTTTGATCGAGAATTATTCCTGAAATAGATAATTGACTGAAAATGAGGGTTTTATAAAAAGTAAAGAAGATGAAGAAAAGTAATTTTTTATGCATTGCATTTTTTGTTTACCAAAAATAAATTTTCGTTTCGGACTAATTTGTTCCTAATTTTAAACCTGTTTTTAAAAAACTTATTTTCCTATGCTTCATATTTTATGTTGATTTGAAAACAGATTTTGGAAAAGACAAATATGTTCCTATTTTTATGTGAACAGTAAAAAAAGATCAAATGACTTTAGCACAAATTAAAGAAAATTTACAATCCTTAATTGTTGATGACCTAGGAAAGGCTTTGGATAAATTCAAATCAATTTTAGATTCAGAGTCCAGTTATATAACTCCAACTATTTTACATCAATCGAATCATAGCGCATTGAAAAAAGAAATTGCTAATGGTACTATACCTGATGCAAGACTGAATCTAACGAGAAATAGAATCCGTGCAGGACTTCTTGATATGATAAATGATTTGGAAGAGGAGGATGTAAATATGGCTGTAGCAGTAGAGAAATTTAAACAGACTAAAGATACTGCTCCTAGTCCAAGTAATAATTCTAATCAAGCTTCTTCTAATTCGATTGATGCAAATTCAGGTATTTATATTTCGTATGCATGGGGAGGGGAGAGCGAAAAAATTGTGGATCTGTTAGATGCGGAACTTCAAGAGAGAAATATTAAAGTGATTCGGGATAAAAGAGATTTGGGATACAAAGGAAGTATTACCGAGTTTATGAAAGATATAGGAAAGGGAAATAAAGTAATCGTAATTATCAGTAAGAAATATTTGGAATCAGAAAATTGTATGTTCGAGTTGACGCAGGTTTATGAAAATAAAGATTTTGCAAAACGGATTTTTCCGATCGTTTTGGCAGATGCAGATATTTACAAACCGCTTAATAGAATTAATTATATTAAATACTGGGATGGGAAAATTCAGGAATTAGATCAAGCCATCAAGTCACTTGAGCGGGGAACGGATGTTTTGGATTTGAATAAAGAGTTAAATAATTATGGGAAAATCAGAGTGTTATTTAGTGATATTGCTTTTATATTAAAAGATATGAATACACTCTCTCCTGAGATTCATCAAGGTCAAAAATTTGATACACTTTATCGAATGTTATCTGATTCTTGATTTTATTAAATTGATTATGAATGTATTTTAATAAAAAGTGGAATTATCGAAACTAATCGATAACTCCACTTTTTTATTATAAACTATTTGGATTCGTTTATTTAGGATCTTTCATTTCAAAATTATCCAAAAATCCTGTATGAAATTTTCCAGATTTAAACGCTTCATCTTCCATCAATTGTTGATGGAATGGAATCGTAGTTTTGATACCTTCAACGATGAATTCATCCAAAGCTCTTTTCATTTTTTTGATACATTCCTCACGAGTTTGTGCTCGACATATCAATTTTGCAATCATCGAATCATAATATGGTGGAATTTCATATCCAGCATATACATGTGTATCAACTCGAACTCCATGACCTTTTGCACTATGGAAAGAAGTGATTTTTCCAGGTGAAGGACGGAAGCCTTTGAATACGTCTTCAGCATTGATTCGACACTCAATGGCATGCATTGTAGGAATATAATTTTTCCCTGAAATAGGCTCGCCTGCAGCAATTTTAATTTGCTCCTTGATCAAGTCGTGATCGATTACCTCTTCGGTAACTGTGTGCTCTACTTGGATACGAGTGTTCATTTCCATGAAGTAGAAATTTTTGTGTTTGTCCACTAAAAATTCTACAGTTCCCACACCTTCGTAGCCAATAGATTCAGCAGCTAAGATGGCTGCTTCTCCCATTTTTTTACGAAGAGCTTTAGTCATGAATGGGGAAGGAGCTTCCTCGACTAATTTTTGGTGACGTCGTTGAATCGAACAGTCTCTTTCTGACAAGTGGCAAGCTTTACCAGTTTGGTCAGAAGCGATTTGGATTTCGATATGACGAGGTTCTTCGATAAATTTTTCAATATAGATTCCATCATTCGTAAATGACGCTTTTGCTTCTTGTTTAGCTTGATCCCAAGCTTCTTGAAAATCATCAGCTTTCCATACAATTCTCATTCCTTTTCCACCACCACCTGCGGTTGCTTTAAGGATGATAGGATAGCCGATTTCGTCGGCTAATTTTAGTCCTGATTTCAAATCTTTTAGCAAACCACCAGAACCTGGAACAACAGGAACACCTGCTTTGATCATAGTATCTTTGGCGGTAATTTTATCTCCCATTTTTCTAATGTGCTCAGGAGTTGGTCCAATAAATTTGATACCATATTCTGCACAAACTTCCGCAAAATCAGCATTTTCAGCTAAAAATCCGTAGCCAGGATGCAAAGCATCAGCATTGGTAATTTCAACTGCGGCCATGATTCTAGGAATACTTAAGTAAGATTCAGCAGATGATGCTGGTCCGATACAAACTGCTTCGTCGGCAAACCTTACATGAAGACTATCTTTATCTGCGGTAGAGTAAACTGCAACGGTTTTGATTCCCATTTCTTTACAAGTTCGGATAACTCGCAATGCAATTTCTCCCCGATTAGCGATGAGTATTTTTTTAAACATACTATTCTTGGATAAGATGAAAAAATGCAAAATGAATGAATGAGTAATATGGTAAAAGACATTTACTCGTTAATCATTTTATCACTTAAATCATTGATTAGACTAAATAGGTTCTACTTCAAATAAGGGTTGATCGTATTGAACAGGTGATTCATTGTCAACTAAGATTTTAACAATTTTACCACTTACTTCTGATTCAATTTCATTGAAAAGTTTCATGGCTTCCACAATACAAACTACTGATCCTACCTCTACGACTGAACCAATTCCAACGAATGCATCTTTATCTGGTCCAGAGGAACGATAAAAAGTACCAACTATTGGAGATTTGATTAGTAATGTATTTGTGCTTTCACTTTTAGGTGCTTCAGCAGGAGTTGGAGCAGCAGCGGCTGGTGCGGCTGGCGCTGGTGCAGCAGGAGCTGTAGGCATAGCAGCTGGCATAGCTGCAGGAACCGAAACTACCTGTGGTGCTGCTTGTAAAGCTTGAATATCCTTAGCTCGTACTTTTCCATATTTTTTAGTACGAATAGAAAGTTCAAAATTACCATCTTTTAATTTGAATTCTGTAAGATTAGATTTATTGATGAGCTTAACCAGCTCTTGAATTTCGTTAAATTTCATATTACTCTTTGGTTATTTAGTACGTTCGTGTTGATGTTTATTTTTATAACTATTGAACTCTTGATATGTTTATTTTTTGTGAAAATAAAATAAAATCAAGTTAGAACTAAGTTAGATAAATTTTTTAAAATCGAAAATATTAAGCGATCAAAACTACTTAACTATTTAGCTCTCTCTACATAACTTGCAGTCCGTGTATCAATTTTGATTTTTTCACCTTCTGTGATGAAAAGAGGAACTCTAATTTCTGCACCAGTTTCTACAGTTGCTGGTTTAGTAGCATTAGTTGCTGTATTCCCTTTCAATCCAGGTTCAGTATGAGTTACTTCCAATACAATATATTGAGGCATTTCGATAGTCAATGGAATTTCTTTTTCGGCATGAAAAAGCATTTCTACTGAACTTCCTTCTTTCAATAATTTAGGATTTGAGATCATTTTCTCTTGAATACTGATTTGCTCATAAGTATCATTATCCATAAAATTATATCCCATATCATCTTGATATAAAAACTGGTAATGTCGTCTTTCTACTCTTACAATATTGATTTTATGACTAGAAGGCCAAGTATTATCTATTACTTTTCCATTAGTCAAACTTTTCAATTTTGTACGGACGAATGCAGGACCTTTCCCCGGTTTTACGTGAAGAAACTCAACAACAGTATAAATATCGTTATTGTGATCAAGGCATAATCCGTTTCTGATTTCTGATGTATTTGCCATCTAAATTTAATTTTTTGCTAACAATCAAATGCTGTTAGCAGGTTAAAAAAGCGGCGCAAAGATAAGGATTTTTAGGTGGAGTTAAATCTTTATCTTTTGAATATTTGGAAATTTAAGGAAAGAGGAGGCAATTGAGAGGTTTAACTCTCTTTTTGGAGTCTTTTTTGGAAAAATTGAAGTGTATTTTGATTTAGGATTGCGAAAATTCGCGATTATAACTCCAATCATAAATCTTTGTTCGATATTCAAAAATAATAGGTAACTCTGAGGATAACCTTGATCAGGGAACAACAATCTTAAGCGCCTTCGGCAAAATCGAAAATTCTACAGGTGTTTCACCAATATATTCCCCATCTACTTCCACACCTGTTGGCTTATTATCCATGGTCTCCACTCTAATTTTTTTTGTAAAAAAACCTTCCACTTTAGAATGCTCCAAAAGCGAAGCATTGTAAAAACGGTAAGTATTTAAAATAACCGCTAATTTCGAAAGTCTCCTTGCAAAGGTCAACGCAAATTTTCCATCATCAGGAATTGCATGTGGAACTAATTGCATTCCTCCACCTGAATATTTACAGATACCGACATTGATGATGTAAAAAAAATCGATGACTTCTTTATCATCAAAAATCAATTTAGCTCGATGAATTTTATATTTAAATAATCCACGCAACGCGTGAAGTAAGTATTGGATTTTTGGAAAGCGCCAATTCTTCCCTTTTGTTAAATGAACGCTGAATGCATCGTAAGCCATCCCTGCTACATTGATGAAATAGCGTTCTAATTTTTTTTCATTAGCCATATAATTAACTAATCCTGCATCTTGATATATAGTTTTTCCTTTCTTTAATACTTCAATCCAAGTGTCTAGATTTTTGGGAATACTATGTGTTTTGACCCAGTCATTTCCAGTTCCAACGGGTAAAAGTGCAAAAGTGATTTCGGACGAATGGATAATTGTTTGTTGTAAAATTCCATTTGCTACTTCATTTCCTGTTCCATCTCCACCGACTGCTATGATTTTCCTAAAACCATTTTCAATAGCTTCTATTGCTAATTCCGTTGCGTGATTTTGATGAGTAGTTTTTTTGCTAAAAAAATCAATGTTATTGGACGTTAAAAATTGTTGAATGTCGTCCCATTGTTTTCCCATTCGACCTCCATTTGCTTTGGGATTGATGATGATAAACCATTTTGATGTTATTTTTTTTGACAAAATATATTATTTTGGATTATATGTTTATCTTCCGATTTGGATGAAATAGTGCATAGTAAATAAATGAAATTCCATTTTTTTATCCGAAAAAAGAAATCACTCATAGATTTTTATTCCATTTTATGAGTTTAAATTTCTAATATTGAATTCTCAAATGAAAACTAACAACGAAAAAAATATTTTAATTCTAAACGAAATTCGTTCACTCAAAAGCGAACTTGTTTAAGAACCAACTGATCAAATCAATTTATGAATATTTTAAGTTTAGAAAATGTAAGGAAAACTTACGACAAACACGTTGCCGTTGACGGGGTGAGTTTTAATATGCCCAAAGGTTGTGTATTTGGAATGCTTGGACCAAATGGTGCAGGAAAAACTTCACTCATTCGAATCATCACTACCATCACTAAAGCAGATAGCGGAGTGGTACTTTACAATGGTGAACAACTCAATGATAATCATCCTTCTAAGATTGGATACATGCCCGAGGAACGAGGTTTGTATAAAAAAATGAAAGTGGGAGATCATCTTATTTATTTAGCTCGTCTCAAAGGTTTGTCAAAGACAGATGCGAACCGTGAAATTAAATCGTGGTTTGAAAAATTCGGAATCGAAGATTGGTGGGAGAAAAAAGTAGAAGAACTTTCGAAAGGGATGCAGCAGAAAATTCAATTTATTTCAACTGTAGTTCATCGTCCAGGATTGTTGATTTTGGACGAACCATTTTCAGGTTTGGATCCAATCAATACGAATTTGATAAAAGATGAGATTGATGAATTGCATCGAAATGGAACGAGCATTATTTTTTCAACACACAGAATGGAGCAAGTCGAAGAGGTTTGTGAATTTATGGTTTTGATTAATCAAGGCAAAAATGTGCTTGAAGGTTCGGTGAAAGATGTCAAGAATCAATACAAAGAAAATTTATTTAAAATAGATTTTGATGGCGAACTTCCAGCTGATGCATTGGCTCAAACTAAGATCATTAAACAAAAAGATCATTCGATCACAGTTCAATTAAATGAGGGAGATGACTCGAATGCTTTGCTTCGACACTTGATCCAAAAGGATGTTCACATCCATTCCTTCAATGAAATCCTTCCTACTTTGAATGAAATATTTATCAGAAAAGTAGCATCATCTAATCTCGAAAAAACAACTATTTAAGCATGGATAAACTTTGGCTCATCGTACAACGCGAATATTTGACTCGGGTGAAAAAGCGATCATTTATTCTAGCGACAATTCTTACACCACTAGCTTTTGGATTATTTTTTATTGTAGTCGGTTTTATTTTTTCCTATGAAGATGGAGATGTAAAGCAGATCGCGATTAGTGATCCTGGAAATGTATTAAGTGTATCAAAGATTCCAAATACAAAATCAATTACATTTACCAAACCTCAAAAGGATTTGGAGGAGTTGAAAAAAGATGTGGAAGATGAAAAGTATTCAGGAGTGATTGCGATTCCTGTAATTAAAAACCTTTATGATAAAAGTATTGAGGTTGATTATTTTTATTCTGAAAATGGATTAGATATTGATTCTCGAATGAAAATTGAAAGGAGTTTAAATCGATTTTTACGAGAATATAAGGTTAATAAGTTGGGGCTAGATAAAAAGAACCTAGAAGCACTTGAAGGAGAACTAAAATTGAGAACACTTTCTCTTTCAGATGAGGAAAAAGATACCTCCATGAAAGCGGGAGTTGGTGCTGCGATAGGTGGTTTTATGGGCTTCATCATGTATATGACTGTTTTTATTTATGGAATGATGGTGATGCGATCTGTGATGGAGGAGAAAGTAAATAGAATTGTAGAGGTGATGATTTCTTCTGTAAAACCATTCCAATTAATGATGGGAAAAATTATTGGAGTGGGTGGAGTAGGATTGACACAAGTGGCTATTTGGGCAATTTTGATTCCGATAATAAGTATTTCAGTTCAAGTGATTTTTGGATTTGATCCAGAAGCAATGAATGAAGGCGCAGCTGGAATGCCAGGAGGAGTAGATCAAGAAGAAATGGCTTATCAAGTTGCACAAGTTATGCTTGAACTTAAATCTCAAAATTGGTGGCTGATTGCACCTTTATTTGTTTTATACTTTTTAGGTGGATACTTTTTGTATGCTTCTCTTTTTGCAGCAGTAGGTTCAGCTATGGGAGACGATTTAGGCGAAGGTCAAGCTTTGACTATTCCGATTACGATTCCTGTAATTCTGGCTTTATACATTATGATGGTTGCTGTTAAATCTCCGAATAGTAGTTTGGCAGTTTGGGCTTCGATCTTTCCATTGTTTTCTCCGATTGTGATGCCCTCGAGGTTAGCATTTTCACCGCCTGCTTGGCAAATTGCCTTGTCTGTAGTTGTGTTGATTGCGACGTGTGTATTTTTCGTTTGGCTTTCTGCTAGAATATATCGAGTTGGAATTTTGATGTATGGGAAGAAAGTAACTTTGAAGGAAATTGGGAAGTGGATGTTTAGAGCTTAGAATTTATCATACAGATAATAAATATAGACCTTCCAGATTTATTAAATCTGGAAGGTCTTTTTATTTATGAAAATTCTTCATTTACTTCCATCAAAGAGCGGAAAGCAACATATTTTCCTTCGTACCTATCAGTATGATCTTTTTGAAGAGCTGGTGCAAATTGCTCCTGATATTTTTGAAATGTTTCCATGTCAGGAGCTAAATATTGAAAAGAATAAGTTAAACCATCCGTTTCGTCACTACCTAGAAGTCGACAAATTTTACTTTCTAAAAATATTCCTGTCTTCATGACATCTGGAACATGAACTTCCGTCATCCATTTGAGCCATTCATCGTGAGAATCGTGTTCGATCATTACGGTTACGTTGTAAAATATTTTTTTCATTCTATTGTTTTTGTAATAAGACTCATTTATAGTTGGAGGACTTCAAAATCGTCTTATAGAAAAATAATGGCGCAAAAGTACCAACTTTTGCGCCATTATTTAAAATTCCTTTTTATAAAAGAGAATTATTGAATCGTATCGCCTCTTAATTTTCTAAATCGTTTTCGAGACTCAACGGCAAAAGTACTTCCTGAAAAATCAATAAAAATTCGTTCGTACAATGCTTGTGCTTTTTCCAAATCATTCAATTGATTTTCATAAAGGTTAGCTAATTCAAACATTGCATTATCAGCACGAATTTCTTCGATATGATTATCTATTATTTTTTGATAAACAGCTTCTGCTTTTTGATAATCCCGTTTTTTGACAAGAATTTGAGCTTCCAAGTAAAGCATATCATCTTGCAAAGTGTGACCAGGGAACATCGTTTCCAAAGAATCTAATTTCGTAAATGCATCCCCAAAACGATTTTGGAAAACTAATAATTCTGCTTGCGAATACATCGTGATAGGAGTTGCTATAGTATCCAAGCCTAAATTATCCATGATAAAAATGGACAAGTCTAAAGCATCATTCGCAATTAATTTTGAGGTTGATGCTTTTAATATATCGAATTGTGCTTGAGCCCATTGGTAATCGCCAGCATAGTATGAAAGTTTGGCATTTCGGAAACGAGCTTCATGACCTAAAATATCATCTTTAAATTCTTTGTCTACTTGTGAGTACAATAATGTTGACTCCCAAACTTCTCCTTTCATCAAATAAAAATCAGCCAAACTCAATTTTCCTTTTGCCAAAATATATCTGTTCAAACCTTTATACTCAATCATTTCTTGCAATAAAGAAATAGCCTTGTCCAAATCATTTAAATAAAATGCTTCCAAATCTGCTAATTCAGCAACAATAGTAGCAGTTGATTTTCTCTTTCCAAATTCCTCTAAAAATGATTCGTATTCAGTTTCTAGAATTTTTAAATCATCTTGAGTGTAATCATATCCTTCTGTTAATTTTTTTCGTTTGCAGGTTAAAGATTCTCTTTTTGACTCTATGTAATAGCTCGACATATGTCCTTTTTCAGCCACGATATAATCGTAGGCCTTAATTGCAGAATCATAGTCCTTATCATTTGCTGCTATTTCAGCTAAGCGATAAATTCGCCCACCATTTTCTTTTAGTCTTCGATCCAAGGCCTTCACTTGTCGGAAGGCATTTCTATAATCTTTCTTCTGAATAAAAACCCAAATCAATAATTCAGGATAAGCTACAATTTCATCGCTATCTTGAATTCGAGTATATAATTGAGTTTGAAGTTCTACAAAATCATCATCACTTAAATATCTTTGAAAAAGTGTTTTCATCGAATTCAATCGACTAGGATTATGAGCTAAACTATTGAGATAATTCGTGATCATTTTTTCAGTATCACCTTTTCTACGGTACAAATCTCCTAAGTTGTAAGCAAAAATATTATCATCTTTCAAAATATTTGCTCCCTTTTCATAAGTCTGAATAGCAAGTTCGTATTTTGTCAAGTTGATAAAAGCATTGGCAAGCCGAGTAATGGCAAATCTTTCTGCAGGCAATTTTTTGATTGCTTTTTCATATTGTTTTACAGCTTGCTCATCTTTGTATTGTCTCTCATAAAGATTTCCATAAGTAACATATAGTTGTACTTGTTTTGGATTTTTTTTGAGTTGTTTTTTAATTGCTTTTTCAGCCTCCGAATACCTTTCTAGAGCCAACATACAATCCATATATCGATTGAGATAGTAATCGTTTCTATTATTTTTCTTAAATAATTTTTCATATAAAACGGCAGCTTTTTCAAATTCCCCATCCACAAAGTATTGTTGTGCTAATTTGGAATCATTATTCCCTGGTTGCCCTTGAATAAACAAAGGAGTCGAAAAAGCTAAAAGTATAATTAGTAGTATCCGCATTTCAGTATTATTTTTTGTTCTGTGGGATTTGTTATAGAACTATTTTACATTAAAATAAAAACGCTTTGGGTGGTTAAAAGTTGCCATTGTAGCATTTTCAATAAGATGAACTTTTTTATAGATTAAAACAAGAATAAAGTTTGGATTACTTATAAAGTACAAAATAAACGAAAAACGGTTGCTTCGAGATATTCGAAACAACCGTTTTTTACTATAATCTGTAGGAAAATTATCCTTGCAATTTGAAACTTACAGGAAGAGTAAACCAAACTTTTACAGGTTTTCCTCTTTGTTTTCCTGGAATCCATTTTTGAGGCATAGTGTTCATTAGGTTAACTACACGTTCCGCTTCTTTACCTGTCCCTCCACCTGGATCTCTAAGAACTTGTACTTTACTTACAGATCCATCTCTGTCTACCATGAATTTAAGAATAGCTCTACCTTCGATACCGTTTTCACGAGCAACTGCAGGATATTTGATATTACTGTAAATGAATTTCAACATTTCTGCGTCAGAACATTCTTTTAATTCTTTTTTACTTTTCCCTTGACCTTCACATCCAGGGAAACGAGGCATATCCTCAACTACTTTAAAGATTTTCTCCTCTTCTGGTTCTTCCACAACTTCCTCTACTTCAGGTTCTTCTTCCTCTTCCACAGGTTCCTCATCTAGAACTTCTACAGCCTCATCTTCATCAATATCCATATCGGCAAAGTCAGGCTCATCTTCTTCCATGATTTCTTCTTCTGGAACCTCTTCAATTACTGGTGGTGGTGGCGGTGGTGGTGGTGGTGGTGGTTCCGCGGTTCTTGGTGGTTCTTGTTCAATATCTTCATCTATCTCCATTGCATCATCTGGAATGAAGACTTCATCAGGGTAGCTAGTCCAGCTAAATGCCAAAACTGCTAACGCAAGAGATGAAATAAGACCGATGTTGAAAACAGTACCGCTTTTTCGTAGAACATCTACAGGTGCGTATTTATTTCTTCCATCGAGTGGAGATTTTCTAGGTTGGTCTGCAAACTTTGCAGTCAACTCTCCTGATGTAGCTTTTTTTGAAATCTGATTTCGAATCAGAAATACGGCTACAATTAGGACAGCAATCAAGCCAAGGAGAATATACGCCAGCGTAAGTCCAGGGATTGAGAGGTCAACGAATAGCAAAAAATTAGTCATATTTTTTTATTAAAAAATTAAAAAAAAGTAGTCCAGTAAATGAACCGATAATATTAGCAATTATATCTAAATATTCAAAATATCTCCCAGGGAAAAAGGCATATTGCATTATTTCCATACCAATTCCGTAAAATATACTGATACTTAATGCAATCTGAACTCCTTTTTCTTTCCATTTGGAAGAAGGGAAAATAAATCCTCTCAATAATAAAAAAGTGAAGATTCCATAAATCCCAAAGTGTCCAATCTTATCCATCGAAAAGAAATCCCACCATGATTCGGGTAAATTAATTTTTCCTTTTGTTGAAAAATATAAAATCAAAAATGCCCAAAGTATAGCTGGAATTAATTTCTTAAACATTCAATCCTCTTTTGGTTGATTTACTGTATTAGATGTAAATGAAAATATTTTTGGTGTGTGGTATTTATTTTTTTTCAAAAAAAATAAATATTCACAGGTCATTACTAAAAACTAGCTAATCAATCCTTTATAATCATCAGCACTCAAAAGCATCTTTACTTCTTCTGGGTCTGAGATTTTTACTTTTACAATCCAACCATCTCCATAAGGATCAGAATTTAATAATCCAGGATTGTCTCCCTCTGATTCGTCTAACTCTGAGTTGAATTCTAAAACCTCACCGCTAAGTGGCATAAATAATTCAGAAGTCGTTTTTACTGCTTCAACTGTTCCAAAAATACCATCTGCTTCTACATTATCTCCAACAGTATCCACTTCAACATAAACGATTTCTCCTAATTCGCCTTGGGCATAATCGGTGATACCTATATATGCAGTACCATCATCTTCCAATCGAATCCATTCGTGCTCTTTAGTGTACTTTAAATTTTCAGGTAAATTCATGATTTCTTGTTTGATTTTATTTAAAATTTATTCAGTTCAATTCGCCAAAAATAGAAGAATTTTTATCGTTTTATAAATATGACCAGAAATTTTTTTATTCCTTTCGATTTTTACTCTTTGATTGTTTTTTTGAAGAAATAAAAAAAGAGCAGATTCAAATTAATGAAACTGCTCTTTTTATATTAATATCGAAACGACTTAGGTAAAGTCGTCTTAACTTAAATCATATTCTCAGGTCGTACCCAAGCATCAAAATCTTTCTCTGTTAAATATCCCAATTTCAAAGCAGCTGCTTTTAAAGTGGTTCCTTCTTTGTATGCTTTTTTCGCAATTGTTGAAGCTTTGTCATAACCAATGTGAGTATTTAAAGCAGTTACTAGCATTAATGAATTATGTAAATTTTCTTCAATTCGTTGATAATTTGGAACGATTCCTTTTGCACAATTTTCATTGAAACTTCGGCAAGCATCTCCAATTAATCTTGCAGAGAAAAGGAAGTTAAAAATCATCATAGGTTTGAAAACATTTAATTCAAAATGTCCAGTCATTCCTCCAACGTTGATTGCCACATCATTTCCAACTACTTGTGCCATTGCCATCGTAAGTGCTTCCGATTGAGTTGGGTTAACTTTTCCAGGCATGATAGAAGAACCAGGCTCATTCGCTGGAATGATTAATTCACCAATTCCACATCGTGGACCAGAAGCCAACATTCGAATATCATTTCCGATTTTCATTAAGGAAACGGCAACTGTTTTCAATGCACCATGTGCTTCGACGATAGCATCGTGAGCAGCCAATGCTTCAAATTTATTTTTAGCAGTTACAAATGGAAGTCCAGTTAATTTTGCAATTTCACCTGCAACATGTTTTGAATATCCTTTTGGGGTATTCAAACCAGTTCCAACTGCAGTTCCACCCAATGCTAATTCTGATAAATGTTTTAAAGTATTTTTGATAGCAGAAATTCCGTGATCGAGTTGAGAAACGTAACCTGACAATTCTTGTCCAACTGTTACAGGCGTTGCATCCATAAAATGCGTTCGACCAATTTTTACTACTTTTTTAAATTCCTTTGCTTTGTCATTTAAGGTGTTTCGCAAAGCAACCATTCCTGGAATTGTATTCTCTACCAATGCCTTATATGCAGCAATGTGCATCGCAGTAGGGAAAGTATCGTTAGAAGATTGAGATTTATTCACATCATCATTTGGGTGCAAATATTTTTCCTCATCCATCAAGTCTCCTCCATTCAAAACATGTCCTCTGTTGGCAACTACTTCATTGACATTCATATTAGATTGTGTTCCTGAACCAGTTTGCCAAACTACTAATGGAAATTGGTCATCTAATTTTCCAGCTAAAATTTCATCGCAAACTTTACCAATCAACTTTGCTTTAGTTTTAGGTAAAACACCCAAAGCTGCATTGGTATTTGCAGCAGCTTTTTTCAAAATACCAAAAGCTCGAACTACTTCGATTGGCATTTGCTGACCACCTATTTTAAAATTTTCTTTTGAACGTTGAGTTTGTGCTGCCCAATATTTGTTGGCAGGGACTTTGACGATTCCGATGCTGTCTTTTTCTTTACGGTATTTCATTTTTTGTAAAAATGTTTTTAGTGAAATGATGCGCAAAGGTAATTTTTTTGCCGCAGATTTGGGTAGACTTTTTTTATGACTTTTCGCAGGTTTTTGGGAAATAGGAAGCCTTTAAACTCAGTTTTTACACATTCTAAAATTTCGGGTGCGCCGATGTAGGTAAATTTTTTCATTTTTGTAAAATTGTCTTTAGAGTAAAGACTGAAAAGAGGGGAGAGAAAGTTTCTTTTGATGTTTTTGCCGCAGATTGGGCTGATTATTATGATTTTTTATGGTTCTCTTTTCAGGTGTTACCCTTCTGGGAGAAATCATATTAGATCATAATAATTAGCCCAATCTGTGGCAAAAAAAATCAAATAGCATTCGTGTTTTCCGAAACCAAATCAACCCGCAAACTTTGATACTCCTTTAACGCAACCTCCAAACAATCCATCGCCCGATTCAAATCATCACAATTCAAAACATAAGCAATTCGAATTTCTTGTTTTCCCAAACCTTCTGTCGCATAAAAACCAGCACCAGGCGAAAGCATCACCGTCTGATTTTCGTAAGTAAATTTTTCTAATAACCATTGACAAAATTTATCACCATCATCAATGGGTAATTTGGCAAAAATATAAAACGCACCACCTGGTTTGTTGCAAGTGACACCTTCCATTTTACTCAACCTTTCAAAAAGTAATTCTCGACGACGATCATATTCCTCAAGTGCTTCGGTCAAATAATTTCCATCATTTTCCAAAATTGCTTCGGCTACAATTTGTCCGAGCATCGGAGCACAAAGTCTGAACTGTCCAAGTTTAGTAATTGCGTTTACAAGTTCTTCATTTCGAGAAATGATTGCACCAATTCTTGCTCCACAAGCTGAATACCTTTTGGAAATAGAATCGACAACTGCGACATTTTTTTCCAAACCTTCCAAATTCAAAACAGAAAAGAAATCCAACCCATCGTAGCAAAATTCTCGATATACTTCATCTACAAAAAGGAAAAGGTTATGCTTTTTAACCAAAGCACCTAGTTCTTGCAAAGCTTCCTTTGAATACAAACAACCTGTTGGATTATTCGGATTGCAAATAAGAATCGCTTTCGTTTTAGGTGTTATTATTTTTTCAAAATCAGCAGCACTTGGCAATGCAAAACCAGTTTCAATACTCGAGGTAATTGGTTTAATCGCCACATCTCCGATTTCTGCGAAACCAATATAGTTAGCATAAAATGGCTCTGGAATAATCACTTCATCACCTTTATCCATGCAACTCAACACCAAAAACAAAATTGCCTCTGAAGCTCCAGTAGTCACTAAAATATCTTCCGCCGAAACTTCAATATCAAATCGCTGATAGTATTCAACTAATTTCTTCCGATAGGAGAGAGCACCTTTTGACGAACCATACTTCAATATTTTAATGTCTGTATTTCGGATTTTGTCAAAAGCAACTTGAGGGGTTTCCAAATCAGGTTGACCTATATTAAGATGAAACACTTTTTTTCCATCTGCTTTTGCTTGGTCTGAAAAAGGCGTTAATTTTCTAATTGGAGAAGAGTAGGCATGAGCAACTCTTTTTGATATTTCAGGCATAATTTATTATTTGAAATGGAACTTCTGTTCCAAAAGCTTGGTTCAATTGTTGAAAAAAACGCAAAATTATAGCTTTTGCATTAATTATAAACGATAAAGAGGTGATTTTGCTTCAAAATAATAGATTTTCTATACTAGATTTTAAATGTTTTTTTTCAAAATCAATGAAATAAAACTTTTCTATTTTTATCAAAAAAGCATATCTTTGCACCTCGAAATTTGAAACTGATATATTTTCAAGTGTTATGAACCATTTACGGCAATTTACAATCCCAATTCAAGGCTTAAAACTGGGGATTCATGAATACGATTTTTTAATTGGCAATGAGTTCTTTTCTCACTTTGAAGATTCTCCGATTCAGCAAGGAACTTTTGATGTAAAGTTCATCATTGATATTCGAGAAGATATGTTGGTGCTGACTTTTGATTTTAAAGGAAGTCTCAAGACTGATTGTGATAGATGTTTGGCGGGAATTGATTTGCCGGTTGAAGGTAATGAAGATTTGATTGTGAAATATGCAGATGAATCAGATGACGAAATTGACATTGTGTACATTGAAAGAGGTACGGCAGAACTAAATGTGGCTACATATATATATGAGTACATTTGCTTAGCAAGGCCGGTGACGAATATTTATAATTGTGAGGATGAACCTGAAAATGTATGTGATTTGAAAATGTTGGAATATTTGGAAAGTAAACCAGCAGAAGAGTCAATAGAAAAAAAAGAAGATGAATCTTCAAATTCTCCTTGGGATGAATTGAAGAATTTTAATAAAAATTAATTTTTGAATAATAAATTGTGAATTGCTTTTTGAAAAAAAGTAAGGAACAAAAACTAAATAAATAAGATTATGGCACATCCAAAGAGTCGTATTTCCAAAATGCGAAAGCGTAAAAGAAGAACTCACTTAGGCGCAGCAATGCCAACTATTGCTACTGATAAAACTACAGGTGAATCACACATTTATCACCGTGCTCATTGGGTAGATGGAAACATGTACTACAAAGGGAAACTTGTAATTAAAGCGGCTGACGAAGAGTAGCATTTTGTGCACTTAAAGAGAATTTTACAAAGCTCCCATCCCATTTTTTCGGGATTGGGGGCTTTGCTGTTTAAATACAATCGAATACAAAGGGAATATCGAAAATCGAACAAGGAACAAGGATTTGAGAAGTTTGACGATGTTAGTTTTATAATTTTTGGAGAAGTATTGTCAATTTTCTCAAATCTTAAATCCTTGTTCTGATTTTCACATTTCTTTTCCAAAAAAAATAAAATGAAAAAAATCCACAACTCAACAAACGCACCTTCACCAGTAGGTCCTTATAATCATTCAACTATCCACAACGGAGTAATGTATATGAGTGGTCAAATTGCACTCGATCCAGCAACAGGTGAATTGGTACAAGATTCTATTGAAGCGGAAACGCATCAGGTGATGAAAAATATCAAAGCAATTTTGACAGATGCAGGATTGACTTTTGAGAATGTTTTAAAAGCAAGTGTTTTTGTTTCTGATATGAATATGTATTCTCGAATTAATGCAGTTTATGCTGAATATTTTGATGAAGCGACAGCACCTGCGAGAGAGTTAGTGGAAGTGGCTAATTTGCCAAAATTTGTAAATATTGAAATATCAGTAATTGTTGCTGTTGATTAGTTAATCGGTTATTTAGTTACTGAGTTATTAACCCAATAATTTAATAACCAATAACGGAATAACTTAATAACCACATTATGGAAAATAAAAAAACAATTCTCTCCTGCATTCAGCCGACAGGTGATATGCATTTTGGTAACTATTTTGGAGCAATCAAAAACTGGGTAGATTTACAGAAAGATTATGATTGCTTTTATGGAGTGGTAGATTATCACGCGATGACGATGCCGTACGATCCTAAAAAACTGCGAAATGCAACTTGGGAATTAATCTTTAATTTGATGGCATCAGGTGTAAAAGCGGATAATCTTTTTATTCAATCGTTAGTTCCTGAGCATGCAGAATTGTGTTGGATTTTTAACTGCTTCACTTCTTATGGAATGTTGCAGAGAATGACTCAGTTTAAAGATAAAAGTAAGCAGAGTAAGGAGAAAGCTGATGATTTTATTTCAGCAGGTTTGTTGGATTATCCAGTTTTGCAAGCAGCAGATATTTTGATTTATCGAGCAGATTATGTGCCGATTGGAAAAGATCAGGTTCAACATTTGGAGTTGACTCGTAATATTGCCCAACGATTTAATAATCAAATGGGAAAAGAATATTTCGTGATGCCAGAACCATTGTTTACGGAAGTTCCAAAGGTACAATCGACTGCAGATCCTTCTCGAAAAATGAGTAAGAGTGCTGGCGAAAAACATTTTATTAATGTCTTCGGTGAAGAGGCTCGAATTAGAAAACAAATTAAATCTGCGGTAACCGATACCGGCGAAGTGAAAGAAGGAGAAATGAGTGCAGGGGTTGCAAATTTATTTAGTTTGCTAAAAGCGAGTGGACGAATTGATGCTCATACTTCTTTGATGGATGATTATAATGCTGGTGGATTGAAATATTCTGATTTGAAAGAAGCGGTGGCTGATGGTTTGGTGGCGATTAGTTCTGAATTTAAAGAACGAAAAGCGGAAATCGTTGCGAATCGAAAAGAGATGAAAAATAAGATTAAGCACTCCTCTTTTGAAATTAGAAAGACGGCGCAAGAGACAATCAAAGCGGTGAAAGAATTAGCTGGACTTTCAAATGTTAGATTTTAACCCCCAACCCCTAAAGGGGAGTTTTGGGTTTCCATTCAAAATTTATTCTGACTTTCATTAATTTAATGATTGGGATGAATTTGACTTTGGGAAAATTGTTTAGAACTTTTTTTATAAAAAATTAAATAGAACCAAAGGTATTCCGAAAGGGAGTTTTAGTTTTTCTTAAAAATTATTTCTTACGCTCAGTAGGTTTTGAGTTTCTTTTATTGAAAAATGGATTTATAATTCCACCAAATAAAAATGAAAGAAAAATCTAAATCAATGAAAGGAAAGTAATTTTTGAAAGGAAACCCAAAACTCCCCTTTAGGGGTCGGGGGTAAAATATGAAAATATTCTGCATCGGTAGAAATTATCGAGATCATGCCAAGGAACTCAACAATCCCGTTCCAAAAAAACCACTCATCTTTATGAAGCCACCTTCGGCTTTGTTGGTTAAAAATAAACCAATGTACATTCCAGAATTTACAAATGATCTTCATTATGAAGCGGAGATTGTTTTAAAGATTTGTAAAAATGGAAAACATGTCCAACCTGCTTTTGCCAAAAAATATTATAAAGAAATTGCCTTTGGAATAGACTTCACCGCGCGTGACGTTCAAGCCCAATGTAAAGAAAAAGGACACCCTTGGGAGATTGCAAAAGCTTTTGATAATTCAGCAGGATTAAGTGAATTTATTCCTTTAGAAAAAGTAAATAAAGAAGAAGGAATCAAATTTCAAATGAAAAAAAATGGAGAAGTGGTTCAAGATGGAAATACAAAAGATTTGATTTTTGATTTTGATTATTTGGTTACTTACGTTTCGAAATTTTTCAAATTACAAATGGGTGATTACATTTATACGGGTACTCCAGCAGGAGTTGGGCAAGTTCAAATTGGCGATCACTTGGAAGGATTTATTGAGGGAGAAAAGTTGATGGATTGCCAAATTCGTTAATGTTCATATAATAATTTAATTCTATCTTTTAAATTGAAAAACAATTCCTATTTTTGCACCTCATTTTGAAAAATTACGTTTCAAAAAATTAACGAAACTAAAGCCTTGTGACAGAAGGGATATTTATAAAACACAATTTAAAATTTAATTATGCCATACTTATTTACTTCTGAATCTGTATCGGAAGGACATCCAGATAAAGTTGCAGATCAAATCTCAGATGCTTTAGTGGATCACTTTATTGCATTTGATCCTAAGTCAAAAATTGCTTGCGAAACGTTAGTTACAACTGGGCAAGTTGTATTAGCAGGTGAGGTAAAAACTAAGACTTATCTTGACGTTCAACAAATAGCAAGGGATGTGATCAAGAGAATTGGTTACACCAAATCTGAATATATGTTTGAAGCGAACTCTTGCGGAGTTTTCTCTTCAATTCACGAACAATCTCCTGACATCAACCAAGGTGTTGAAAGAAAAAAGGCAGAAGATCAAGGTGCAGGTGACCAAGGAATGATGTTTGGATATGCAACTTCTGAAACGGATAATTACATGCCTTTGGCCTTGGATTTATCTCACAAGATTTTGCAAGTTTTAGCTGATATTAGAAAAAAGGGAAAGCAAATGAAATACTTGCGTCCTGATTCTAAATCACAAGTAACAATTGAATATTCTGATGATAATCAACCTATCAGAATTGACTCAATCGTAGTTTCTACTCAACATGATGATTTCGATGCTGACGCAAAAATGTTAGCTAAAATCAAAAGTGATGTAATCAAAATTGTGATTCCTAAAGTGAAAGCACAATGCAAAGCAAGTATCAAAAAATTATTTAATGACAAAATTACTTACCACGTAAATCCTACTGGGAAATTTGTTATTGGAGGACCACACGGAGATACTGGTTTGACTGGAAGAAAAATAATTGTAGATACTTATGGTGGAAAAGGTGCTCACGGTGGTGGTGCATTCTCTGGAAAAGATCCTTCAAAAGTGGATCGTTCAGCTGCGTATGCAACTCGACATATTGCTAAGAATTTAGTAGCAGCAGGAGTAGCTGATGAAATTTTAGTTCAAGTATCATATGCAATTGGTGTTGCAAAACCAACTAACATTTATGTAAATACAAATGGTTCTGCAAAGGTAGATATGTCTGATAGTGAGATTGCTGGAGTAATCGAAAAAGTATTTGACATGCGACCTTATCATATCGAAAAAAGATTGAAATTAAGAACGCCTATTTATTCTGATAGTGCTGCTTATGGTCACATGGGGAGAACTCCTGAGAAGAAAAAAGTAACATTTACTGACGGTTCTGGGAAAACCAAAACTATGAATGTAGAAACTTTTACTTGGGAAAAATTAGACTATGTGAATAAAGTGAAAAAAGCATTTGGTATAAAATAATCAAATTTTTTTTTATCGTATAAAAAAATTAGGAGCTAACCATTGGATTGGTTAACTCCTTTTTTTAAGCTCTCGTCTCACTTCCTCTACTCACTTCCCGTTTTTCGAATATAAATGTCGCCATTATAATTTTCTAAAGTGATTTCTGGACCACCGCCGTTGACCTTTCCGACAACCCATTTTCCGAGTTGAATTTTATAACTTTTTTTGTCCTGTTTTTTTTCGATTTTTTGTTTTTCCATTTTCATATCAAAGCCTGTGTAGACATCGCCTTGCTTATTACTAATTTTAAAAGTTGCTTTAATTTCTTCGGGGAAAGTCAAGTCAATTCCATCATTATAATTAGTAAAAGCCATTGGTTCGCCTGCGGAAACTTTATTGAAAGTAGCAGTAATTTTTCCGTTATAAGTATCTGCAATTACTGACCCAGAAATATTAGTTGCGGTAATTGAACCATTGTAAGATGACAATTCTAAAGCACCAACAATATTGTCTACATCAAGATCACCTTGATTATAGGAGTGTGCTTTTAAATCGATTTCCTTTGGTACTTCGATCTCAAGAATTAATCCTTGATTCCAAGAATCAGAATTGACTTTTATTCGATTATCAGACTCTGAAATGTCTAAATCAATGGATGCATTGGTGAGTTTTTTTAATCCGTTTTTAGAATTTTTCAATTCGTTTTTTTCCTTTTTTTTCATCGAGGCATAGCGTACTAAGGTATCCTTTCTTTCAGTTCCTTTAATGGTAATTGGGCCTTTGTTGATGTCCACATTTATGAATGCTTTTGCATTAGGGTCGCTGAGAGGAATATTGATTTCTTCAAAGTCTTGGGCGAAAAATGTTGTAGCATTAAAGACTAAGAATAGTGTGATTAAGAAAATATTTATGAGTTTCATTTTTATGATTTTAAAGTTGATTATTTGATTGTGAATTGATGATATAGATTATTCTTTAATATAATGATTTGATATAAACATTTCCATTAAAGGTTTCAAAATCTAAAAGAACATTTCCATTTCCATTTCCATTTCCATTTCCATTTCCATTTCCAATTTTCATATTAGATTTTCCACCTACTTTATATTTGATCCCCTTTCCTTTTTGCTTTATTTGCATAGCGGTTGGCATTATTTTGATATTATCAAAATCCGTAAAAAAATCTCCATTGAAAGACTCAAATGTAAGTTTAGCAGAAAGCCCTTTTTGGAAATAAGCATTGATATCACCATTCAAAGAATAGTATTTGGAATCCTTACTTGGATTTTTGGAATATTCGATATCAACGTCTCCATTGATGGTGTGTACATGGGTTTTTCCAGCAATTTTTTTCAGCGTAATATTGCCATTTATATTATTCGCTTTGACACCGCCAGAAACATTCTTGACTATAACATCACCATCATTGACTGTCGAAATATCAATGTTTAAGTCGTAAGGAATCTTGATGGTTACATCCATATTAAAATGAATTCCGCTTCCCCAGTTACAGTTGTTTTTCCACGTTCGCCAATTCCAATTATCGTCATCTGATTTTGCATATCGGACATCAGAGCAAGGGGTTTTAGTGTAAATGATTATTCCATCATCTTCTTGATGAACGCCTACTTCAACTTCCTTTTTTCCTTTTTCTAATTTTGCTTGGGTTTTACCTGAAATCGTTTTTTTGACTTCTAGTAGAATCTTTTTACCGTTGTAACCTTCGACTGAAATACTTCCGTTTACATTATTAACTGTTAATGTATTATTGGAATTAATGTTGGAAAATTGTAATTCCTTTTTGATGACTTCAGTATGCTCTTGAGCAAAAACTGAGGTACTGAATAACACTATAATTACAAAAAATAAATTCTTCATGTTTTGATTTTTTTAATTGTTAAAAAAAATCGGTGGAGAATTAAAATATCACTTTGCTCAACAATTAACGAGTCGTCCACCGTCAATCGTCCATCGTCAAGCGCAACGACCGTTTTTATAAAAGCACTTTAATTTTTTCGTTTAATTGATCTTTAATTTCGGGAGGGATTTCTTTTTTATCCATTAGGTTCTTGAACTCATCAACGGATCTTTTGTCTTGTAAAAAAACCATAAGTTCAGCCAAGGTTAATTGAACCATTGGCGAATCTTGATATTGAATGGCGTCGATTAAGCCTTTTCTTACTTTTGGGTTTTGTGAAAAATCAGCCAAAGCTTCGATGGCTGCTAATCGCACATTTACATTTTCATCGTTATTCAAAGTTCGTAATAATGCTTCTATGACTGGACCACTTGCATCAGTCATTTCGTTGCTTATTTTGACCGCTTTTAATCTGTCGCGAGAAGACTCTTTTTCCAAAAGTGCCATCATCATTGTCTCTTGCGTTTGTTGTAATTGAGCAGCAAGTACATCTATTTTTTCTGTAGAGTCTGATTTGAAAAAGTTTCCTAAAAACAAACCTACAAGTAAAGCGATCATTCCAAATCCCCAATTTACTTTTGCAAAATTTGGAGAAAAGAACTTATTCCACCAATTTGTTTTTGAAGCAGAAATATTAGCAAGCGTACTTTTTTCCTTTTCTAAATTTTGATAAAAAACTTGTTGCATTTCCTTCGAAGGAATTTCAGACTCTTCCAAAACTAAATTTTCATGAATCGCTTTTAAGTCTTCCAACTCCTCTAATTCGATCCAGCCATTTTCAATATAAGTTTCTAATAATTCATTTTCAGAATCGGTCAAACTAGCTTCATGAAACTTTTGAATTAATATTTTAGCCGTTTCTTTATTCATCTTGGGTTATTTTTTTCTAGTTGAAAATATTGTTCTCGAAGTCCTTTTAATGCTCGAAACACTCTCACTTTTACCGCACCTTCGGAGCAATTTAATACGTTGCCAATTTCTTTATAATTCAATCCTTCGAGTTTGCTCATGACGATGATTTCTCTTTTTTCTTCATCAAGATTTTTGAGCGCAGTTCGTAGTTTTAAAATCTCCTCTTTCTCTTCGCCTAGGTTCAAATCCATGCTTGCAGTAAGTCTAAATTATTGATTATCAATGTTTTCCGTACGAGTTCGTTTTTGTTTTTTGAAAAAATCCATATTAACATTCCTCGCAATTCGGAACATCCAAGTTTTAAATTCACCTTCGTTTTCGTTGAATTGAGTTCGATATTTTAGGATGCGAAGGAAGACCGTTTGCACTAAATCTTGACACTCTGCTCGTTGATGATAGTTTTGAAAAAAACGATACAAAAGTCGATGATAGCGTTCGAAGAGCAACCCGCGTTGATCGAGATTACCATCTTTGACTTTGCACATTATTATATTGTCTGAAAAAGAGTTCAAGTTTTGTTGGTCTTTAAAAAATGCTTAGTAAAGATTGTTTTCAGAGAGGATAACTTTTGGTTTATTGGATGGTTACAAGTTACGGAGATTTTTTTTTGATTTTTTTGATTCTAGCCACAGACGAACACAGACTTAACTGACTTTCTCATGGTTCAAAACCCATTGTAGGAAAGTCAGTTAAGTCTGTGTTCGTCTGTGGCTAGAATCAAAAAAACCTTGCAGAAAAATCCACAAGGTTTCACATTCAACTATTTTCGAGTAAAATTTAATTGATAATTATTTTTCCAGAATTAATCGCATTTCCATTTTCGGAAATTTTATAAAAGTAAATTCCGGAGGTTAAATTATTTCGTTTTAGTTCAAATTCATCGCCGCTAAATTTTTGTTGCCAAGCCAATTTTCCACTCACATTATAGATTTGGAATAGTCCATTTTTTATTTCTTTTTTTATTTCAAAAATGGCGAAATCTTGTAAAGGATTTGGTCGCACAAGTAGACTATAATCTTTTTCAATTGGTCTTTGCGTGGATACTGTTATGAAGTTTTCACCGAGAGTATGGAATGTTTCATTTGTAATAATTGGATCATTATAATCAAAGTAAATCGCTGCTTTATTTTTTATCACAGTTCCAAGAGGAAGGTCTTCTTTTTGTGAAATTTTAAATTCTACAAATCCATGGGAAGCAGGTTCATTGACATTGCTATCAGGAAGCATGATGACATTGAAAGTGAATTCTAGAATGTTTTCTCCATAAATTCTCCACTCATGAGGATGACTTGAAGCACCTACTTGAATCGAAGGGATATCTAATTCTGGAGCAATAGTATCTCGGATCACAACGGTGAAAGCAGTATCAGTTCCAGTATTTTGGAAACGAATTAAATATTCTAAATCTGTATTTGGGCGAATATAATGTTCATCACTATATCCGATAGGAAAGCCTTGCTTGTCATTGGGATCGAATGAACTTGTAGCAATTGTACAATCTGTATCCTTAAATGGGATATTGTCTCCTAATGAAAATTGATTGGTGTAGCCAATACTAAAGTTTCCAGACCCATTGAGCCCACAACCTTCCACCCATGCAGTAGGTAAAGGATTTCCTGGAGCATTTTGAACTTGCTGCGCAATTAATGTATATGTAGAACCATTACTTGGAAGAGAAAAACTATCGATTTGTCCAGCTGTTAATTGAAAATCTTCCTGGATTAGAAGGATTGCATCTTCTACTACAATATACTCTCTTGGTTGAAGCATATCTCCTGTTCCAGTATTTTCTAAGTAAAATTGAACATCAGAACCTTCACATTCAACATCAACCTCAACGAAAGCACCATTCCAAAAAATAGGGTCTACTGGCAAACAAAAAGTGTCGGGATAGATATGTGAATCTATGCATAAACTATTGCCGTTATCTAACTCACAATCTACAAGAAGATCTACATTGAAGTTACCACAGTATCCAATTGGTACATTACCTAGAGAGAAAGTTAACGTGTTGCCGTCTTGTGAAGTAAGATTAATAGAAGAGCTTACATAAGATAGATCACTATCCAGTTCTATTTCAATGTATGTATTTTCAGATGTTTGAGTGCCTTCATTGCAATAGTTAACATAAAAGCGATTATTATCAAAACAAGGACGAGCAATCGGAAAGCTAGTACTTATAGCCATTAGAGGGCACTCGACAACAGTTTCAACTGGAAAGTTAAATGTATCAATAGAATTGTTTTCTATACTAATATCTACATCATTTACACATTCTGACCATAAAGCATTTGGAGGATAAATAGATAATTGAAAATCGCCGGTATCAAGAGGAAGTGAATAAATTCCATCTTCATCAGTTTGAGTATGGTATAATTCGTTACCCTTTTTAGCAGATAAAATCCAATTACCAATTCCTAATTCATTTGGTTCTACGTTACAATCTGGTAGTTCATCAAATGCAATTTTACCTATTACTTTATTAGGGTAAATTTGCCCCAAGGAATCTGTTCCAAATAAATAATAATAATCAGAAGAAGTTGCTATCCCTATATAACCATCATTATCAGTCTCAAATATATCACCTCCATATTCATGCCCAGGTACATTATTAAGTGACTGTACCCATATAGTATTACCATCCAAATCAATCTTTTGAATCCATAGATCGACAGGTGTATTTAAATTTGGATTGTTTATTTGACCAACAATAATGAAATGATCATTAACTTGTCTAGTCTTAGCTATATGTCCTGATGTTCCATTAGGGAATAAAAATTTATCCCATAAAATATTTCCTAAACTATCACATTTAAAATGTGTAGTACTAACCCCTGATGATTCATGTAGGAAAGCCATGATTCCACCATCAGAAAGTGAATGAAGTTTTAATCTATTTGTTGTACTGTTTACGAGATTGATGATGTCAGTTTCCCATAACAAATTTCCATTTGAATCTAACTTCATTAAATACCTTACCGGTTCATTTGGATTAGGAATTAAATTTGAGTACCAACCTTGAATTCCGATATCTCCATTTGGAAATTCAATAAGATCTTTTATACGATACCCATTATGATTAATGAAATCAGAAGGAATATTTAATGTCCAAATTTCATTAAAATCAGCATCTACCTTTCTTAAAAAATCTCCATTATTGGCTGAACTTCCTTCGTTTATTATTAATAAATATGCATTATCATGAGTAGGTATCATTTTATATATGGTGGTTTGGAGTTCAACGCTATCAAAAGCATAAAACTCAGACCATTCTTCATTTCCATCTTGGTCATACTTTTTCAGAAAAGAACCAACGTTTCCTCCCAAAAAATTTTCGAATATTCGTCTATTAACTAAATAACCATCATCATGGGTTAGACTAACAGTACTTAGGAAATCGGCAGAGTCAGAAGTGATTTTTTTGACCCACAATATCTCTCCTTGTGAATCCATTTTAGTTAGGTAATTTCCAGGACCAGATCCATTAGGCATTCCTATACTTGAATTACGAATAAATACAAAATTACCATCAGGCGCTTTGAGTAAATTATAAGCATCACCTTCACCAGGGAGGTGTTTAATCCAACCTCCTTGAGCGAGTAAGGATTGAGGAAAAAATATGAAGGCTATCCAAAGTAATAAAAATCCTTTTTTCATCTTTTGTTTTTTTTGTTTACACAAATCTTCCCTTATTTCTTCTTATTACCAAAAACATAAAACTAATTTTGTGAAAATAAAAATGGTATATTATTGTGATAAATCCTTTAAATTAGTTGTTTTATGGTGTTTTTTTGCGAAAATAAAAAATGACCTTCTTATGTCTAAAAACTATAAACTTTACCAGATTTTAACCACGTTGGATAAAAAAGAGGTGAGACAATTTAAAAGAGTTTTGTTGTCTCCTTTTTTTGTTTTGAGAAAAGATATGAAAGTAATGTTTGATTTTTTGATTTTATTTCATCTAAAAGGCAAACCCTTTCCTGGAAATGAGGTTGTTTTTGAGCATATTTTTCCACAAAAACAATACGATTATGCATTACTTCGAGGAGCGATGAGTGATTTGTTTGGATTAATTGAAGAGTATTTATTAATTCAAAAAAGAAGAAATAAACCACTCAAAACTCGGCACCTTTTAGCCGAAATTTATCGAGAAAGAAAACTCTCTAAAGCTTATCAATCTGTAGTCAAAAAGACAGCAACGATTTTAGAAAACCAACCCTTGCGAAATGAATTTTACTTTCAACAATTGTTAGGTTTTCAACTGGAGGAAATGAATTTTAAAATGAATAATCAGCGAACTAAAGTTTTTAACCTCGCTGAAATTTCTGAGACGATTGACATTGTATTTTTAGTGCAAAAACTTCAACATGCATGCACACAAGTAACTCATCAAAAAGTTTTTAAAACTGAATATGATTTTGGGTTGCTTCCTCAACTGTTACCAATAATCAAAGAAGAGAAATATTTAAAAATACCTGCTATTGCGATTTATTATTATTGCTATCGTTTTTTGACAGATGAAAATGGAATAGAGTTTTTTGAAAAATTTAAAGTGATTCTTTTTCAAAAGAAATCCTTATTTGATGTTTCAGAAATGAAAGAATTGTATTTGTTTGCTATTAATTTTTGTATTCGAAAATTGAATCAAGGAAATAAAAAATTCAGTCATGAGATTTTGAATTTATATAAGGATGGATTGGAAGCGAATTATTTTTTAGAAAATGGAATGTTGTCAAGATTCACTTTTAATAATATTGTTGCAGCTGGAATTTATACAGAGGAGTTTGATTGGTTGGAAAATTTTATCGAAAACTATTCTGAAAAGTTGGAGGAAGGATATCGAGATTCGACAGTCAATTTTAATTTAGCTCGTTTGGAATACACTCGGAATAATTATGGAAAAGCAATGCTTCATTTGCAAAAAGTGGAGTCGAAAGATTTAGTCAATAACTTAATTTCGAAGACACTTTTAATGAGGATTTATTATGAGTTGGAGGAGTACGATTCGTTATTTTCTCATTTGGATAGTTTCCAGATTTATATTCGAAGGAGAGAGGTAAGTGATTTTCATCGGAAGAATTATATGAATGCGATTCGGTTGGTGAAGAAATTGGTCGCTTTGCCGGAATTGGATAAACAAGCGAAAGCAGCATTGAAAAAGGAAATTGAGGAGGAGGAAATTTTGACGGAGCGGGAGTGGTTGTTGGGGAAGGTATGATTTTTTTTGCCACTGACTTTTTATGACTCTTATGACTTTACGCGGATTAAATTTTAAAGCTGTCTGCGAAAGGTCTTAGAAGTCATAAAAAGTCAGCGGCAAAAAACTAAATCTTAACAATCTTTTTCACGATGAACTCATTTCGATAATAAATTTTCACAAAGTATATTCCTTTTGGAAAATCACTCATGGATAATATGTAAGTGTATTGTTGTAAACTTTGGGTGAAAGTAATGCTCTGGCCATCAGCAGAAAAAAGTTCAATGGAAATCTCAAAAGGATTTAAATTTCCAAGATGAATATTCGAAATAACAGAAGCTGGATTTGGAAAAATTGAAATTGACTTTTCAAGTAATTCTTTAGTAGTTCCTGTGGTTGTTAAACTAATGCAAGTTCCGATATTTGATTTCAATTGTTCATAATCAATGACTGAAAAGTTATCATTGATATATCCCGAAACTTGATTCCCCTCCCTTCTCAAAAAAGGTGTAGAACAATCCCAAAAAGAAATACTCGAATAATTAGCTGCCCCTGAGGCTGGAGCTAATTCTTGAAATTGAATAAGTAACGTGTCTGAGATTTCGAAAATACTATGGCTAATATCGCAGGAAGTGCCTTGGTTGACAACAGTTAAGATTTCTTCAGGAACAGTCTCTTGAAGAAATTCTAAAATCTTGATATCCATGTAAGATTGATAGTTGTCAGTATACTTAGAAATAACTTCCACTTCTAAGACTTTAGTAGCAGAATTGATTTCTTCGCAAAAAGATGTGATGTAAGAGCAGGAACAAGCAAACGAAATGCTAGATTGTAACAATATAATTACAATAACTAAAACGGAGGGTAATGTTTTCATTGTGATTTGGTTTTATTGGAAAAATAGGTACTAGATTCGTATTACTTTAATTTACAATGTTTTTTGTAAAAAATCTAGTACCTATTATTATCCAATAAAAATCATAAATACCTTCCCAAAAATCCGAGCATCGCATTATACACTTCAAAGCGATTCTCTTCATTATGGAATCCATGGCCTTCATCATATTTTACCATGTAAGGCACATCAATATTTCTACTTCTGAGAGATCGGACAATTTGATCACTCTCATCAATATTTACTCTTGGATCGTTCGCACCTTGAATCACAAAAAGTGGTGTCGTGATTTTATCTACGTGCAAAGCAGGAGAAGCTTCGGTCATATGTTCTTTATCACGTTCAGGGTGACCAACCATTTCATGCATCATGTCTAGATATGGTTTCCAATACGGAGGAATCGTATTTAAGAAAGTAAAAAGATTCGAAACACCGACATAATCAATCGCACAAGCATACAAGTCAGGTGTAAAAGTTACGCCAGCCAAAGTTGCATAACCACCATAACTTCCTCCATAAATTGCTACTTTTTTTGGATCAGCAATTTCTTTTTGAATTAACCAATTAACTCCATCGGTAATATCATCTTGCATCTTTTTTCCCCATTGCTTAAAACTCATTTCCCAAAAATTCCGACCGTAACCAGTACTTCCTCGATAGTTCATTTGCAAAACTGCATAGCCACGACTTGCCAATAACTGTACTTCAGGATTATAACCCCAAGTATCTCGAACCCAAGGTCCGCCGTGAGGATTGATGACCACAGGAAGGTTTTTGGCTTCCACATTTTTTGGCAAAGTTAAGTAAGCATTAATTTCTAGTCCATCGCGAGTAGTGTAAACGACAGGTTGCATTTCAGCCATATCATCTTCATCAATCCAAGGACTGACATCAGTAATTTTTTCCAAATGCTTTTGCTCTGCATCAAAGAAATAATAAGCACCCAATGACCGATCAGAATAAGTTCTGATAATCATTTTGTTCTCTGCTAGATTTTTACTGGTAACTGCAATTTCATAATCGCCTAGTTTTGATTGTAAAAATTCGCGCGCCTCTTTTGATTTTTCATCGAGGAAATGATATTGCGTTTTGGCGGTTGTGTAGGAAACGGTGGTGAGCACTTTTCGCTTACGAGAATAACTCAAATTACTTACATCTACCAAATCGTGTGCAAAAATTGGTTCGCCCACTTCCTTTCCAGTTGTCATGTCAAATTTGATGACTACACTTTTATCTCGATCTAAATTAGACGCGACATAAACTTCGCTTCCATTATCAAAATCAAAAAATAAAGGCGAAACCGACACTCGAAAATCAGTCGTAATTACTTCTCTAAAATCTTCCTCTTCATTGTCTCGATAAAGAATCGTCGTGTTCGTTCCGATTACTTTTGTAGCAATTCTAAGTTTTCCAACATGATCCGTCATCCAACCATCGAGGGGATTTGCAGGATCAGTATTATCGGCTAATCTTTTTAAATCTCCTGTGACGACATTCAATCGATAAGGTTCAAAAAGTTGTGGATTTCGATTATTTAATCCGATGATAATATGATCTTCATCTTCTTTCAAATCATCAATCACCGAAATTCTAATATTTTCAAAAGGAGTGAGATCTTTCGGATTTTCTCCATCTTTATCAACTGCCAAAAGCGTGAAATTTTCATCACCACCATTGTCTTTGATGAAAATAAGTCGATTGCTATTCACCCAACCAAAACCTCCAATGTCTCGACTTGTTTCGGAAGTGATTCGAGTGGCTTTGTCTTCTCCGATTTTTTGAACAAAAATATTTTTACGTCGCTCATATGGACTCATGAATGCGAAGTGAGTGCCGTCAGGTGAAAGTTGATAATTTGATTTTTCAGGAGTTCGAAAAAAATCTTCAACAGAATATTTAAAGTCGCCTTTGTTGGCATCAATTAGTTTTTGTAATTCTTCTGGCGGGGAAGGAAGGGTAG
>CAZMBP010000156.1:0-4062 GCA_964564545.1 uncultured Saprospiraceae bacterium | reverse complement strand
ATATGTAAAAACTTAATAATCAAAGTGTCTTTGTTTTAATCATAAAAATAGTGCTATTTTTTTTAAATGAAGAATTTTGAAAAAGAAATGCAAAATGGAGGTCAGATTTCTTTAGGATTTTTTTGGAAAAATTTTTTCGTACTGGGGGGAGGGAGGCGACGGAATTTTGGGGATGTCGTTTGGTTTTTGGAGGGGGAAAGGCGACCTCTTAATTTTGATTTTTTTTCGAGAGCGACTGTAATATTGGCAGTCATTTATAGTGTTTAAATCATAAAATTGTTTTTAACCAAATGAAAATCAAACTTTAACCAGTTTTGTCAGTATTTATCTGGTGGTATTATAGTTGATAAATAATTATATATATTATATTTCAAATCAAAAACATAAGTATGAACAGAAAACAACAACAATTTTCAAAAATTCAAAACTACTTCGAAGAAACAGAGAAGGACTCAACTGGTATTAATCTATTCAAGCTGACTTCTGCATTTTTAGCAGGTGGTTTTTTGAGTAATGGTATTGCAAGATTCGAGATCGATGCATCTTATTTATTTATAGGTATAGCTTTATTCATAATTTTATTTGCATTAGAGTGGCGAGACATTTCAAGGAGGAAATCCTTCCCAGTAAAAATTCTAGATAATTTAATGGCTGAGGAAGAATTGCAAAATATTTCTGAAAAACATGATAGGAAAATCATTATGGACGAATATTTCGATGATGCGGTTAGAGAACTTAATGAAAATACTTGCCCTATCAATTTTTCACTTCACACAGGAAATCATGAGGTCTGTAGGGAAAGTTTAGAAGAAGGTTTAAGAAAAGTGTTTAAGAATTTAATAAATAATCCGAACCATTTTCTAAACGTAAATAAATCTAAATTTACGATAGGAATATACCATTCATATATTTACAAAAAAGTAAATCAAGGATACAATGGTCAAATTCTAGATTTCGATGAAGTTTTCATCACTTTTAGAGATGATTTGGGTTTAGGAAATTTACTCCCTCATAATTTGAAAGATATAACTAATAGTCAAGGTGATAGTTTTCGAATCCATACAAAACTTTTAGAAACGTTCAATAACAATAAATTTTCCTCTGACTGTATCGACATAAATAACATAGGCCATCAAATTATTACTTCTCCAATTCCTCAAGTTTGTGAAGATGATTCTCCCGAAGGTGTACTTTATGTTATAATAGATGACCAAGTAGAATTTCCAGATGATTTAGAAAATATTCTATTGATTATGGGAAGAATATCAGCGAACTGGATTTCTAAATTTAATAATTGTATTCTTGATCATGCTTATGATAAAAAATTGCATGCATATGGAATCAATCCATTAATTGATGACATACAACAATACATTGCACAAAATGGAGTAACGCCTTTAATTGATTATTCACTAATTGAAAAAAGAAAACTGATTGCAAAGCCACATGGAGTGGAGAAGATTGATAATTAATATTTAGCTATGAAACGACCAAAAAACAAAGATGTCGCCTCTTTTATCATAAAAAAGGCGACATCTTTATTCCATGAAAAAATCAATTCTCACGGAAAAAAAAATAACGAAATTGAACTTCCTTGTTCCAGCCTGTTCAATCCATTTTTCAATATCTTCCAAACTAAGCTGATAATTTTTCACTAAAGGATTTTCATTCCCTGCCGCCCATCCACCAATATCTTCCAAAATACTTTCCGCATCTGCTTCCGCCAAAAGAGGAAGGTTGATAGTAAAACCGGTAAATGGATTCTGATAATTTCGCTGACTAAAATGAAGAATTTGAGCATCAATTTCATTCATTCCAATTTGTATTAAATCAGACAGTTCAGCATGGAGCAAAAGTAAGTTGGAATCAATTCCTAATCGTGAACTGATTTGATGACGAGCATTTGGATTGGAAAGTAGGAGCAATAATTCATATTCATTATGAATGGGAATGCCTTTTTGGTTGAGATAGAAAATGAAGTTAGACAAGCGATTTGGAATTACTTTTTTTTGAAATAATAATATGGTATCAATTTTTGAAATGGATGGAGTTGTTGAATGAATTGCTTCAGTCGCTTTTTCTTTTGAAAAGAAGATAAAACAAATTCCCAATAGGAAAATAGAAACAAATAGCATCAGTTTTTGAGTAGAGTTTAGGCGCATAAATCTTGGATTATTTGTCCTGAAGAAAGACATCGAGGTAAAGGGTACTTTGTACTAAAAGAATAGAATCCAATGTAAGGGTCAGCGAATTATTTCTTGGACAATCTTCAATCGGTTGCCATTCGCAATCGGTTTGCTCTTCATAGCACAGTCTAAATTTGGACTGACAAATCCGATGATTTGGAAAAGTAAAAAACAATATTCTTCCACCGTCCGTCCAACTGATTTCTAAACCTGTTCCCCAATCTGTCCATTCGTAACAAGTGAACGGTGCGTAATAATTATAACCTTGAAGGGAGAATTCAATGATAACTTTTGTGCAAGTATCGAGTGGGCAAGGAGCTTGCTCCTGTGATGGTTCAATAGGTTCGGAAGTGGAAAATGAGCAATTGAAAATGAGGATGGAAAGGAAGCAAAAAAAATGTAAGTGTTTTCTCATAGTCTGTATTTTGATGTGGCTAATGTAATGTGAGATTTTCTAAAAGTCGTAGTATGGGCAGAAAGTGAAACAAATCTAGGTTACTCTTCATCAGGAATCTGAGTCAATAATTTCTTCGGATGACTACCAAGAGTTTTGCAAAACGCTTTATAAAATGATGACCGATTTTGGAAACCTACTTCGGTCATTAAGCCTTCGATGGTTTTGAGTTGCGCTTCACCTAGTGAGAGTTTTTTCAAGAATGCTTCAATCCGGTAGCAATGAAATAAGGAAGTGATACTTAGTCCGGTAGCTTGATTAATAGTTTGAGAAAGATATTTTTGATTGGTGTCTAAGCTTTTACAAAGCTGTAAAATATCGGGAGGAAATCGCCAGATTTGTTTTTCAGATTCTAGGACTTCATGAAGCTTCCACCAAAGAAAATTTAACTTTTGGGGAGTGATGTGAGAGGTGCGGTATTTTTGGAGTGAGTTAATTTTTCTTTTCATAAAATAGATTTTAGAAATATTTGGCGACTGTTAGAATTTGTAATTCGAGTTCTAAAAACTCTCTTTGCTTTTGAAAAATATCGTATTCTTTTTTCTTCAATGCTTGTTCGGCTTTCAAATATTCGGAAGGAGGAATTTCGATTTTATGAGCCTGGTCTTTTTTGATTTGAAAAAGCTGGTGGTCGTATTTAAATAAGTCCTGGAGAAAGGAAATGTCTTGCTCTAAAAAATCATGTTGGCGAAGTAGATTTTTTAAACGCAACTTTTCTTTCTCTAAAGTGAGTTGATGCTTTTTGTAAATTGATTGTTTTTTTGCTAGGACTTGAGATTTGTCTTTCTGGTTTGCATATAGCAAATTAGATGACCAAGAAACGACAGGTCGAGGCTTCCCTTCTAATGTATATGTCACTCCGACAGTTGGTAAAAACTTTAGCCATTTCATTTTCTGCGTAGTCTGAAATTCTGCTAACTCACTTTCGAGTTGTAGTTGATAAAAAGATTCCATTGCCGAAAAGAGTTGAGACTCTGATGGCAAGGAATCTATAGCAAAAAAGGCGCAAAGCAACAATAATTTCATAGTGACGATTACTAGGTTTTGGGAGCAATTTCTCCAAGCTCTGGAATCTCTTCTTCATGAATTTTCTCTTCATTAATTTGGATTGGAGGATGATAATTCACCGATAACTCGACGGTAGAATTTCCAGTCAAGGTATCAGCTCTCCATACTTTCATAGACTCACCTAATAATTTATTTGCAAGTCTATCTTCGTTGGATAAAACTTCGTAGCTAAATTCTGCGATGTAATACTTACTACCTTTTCCTTCGCCTTCTTTTTTCGTTTTCTCAATAGGCGTGACCGTCAGAATTACTTCTGATAAATTGACTTCATCATAGTTGGATAAGCCGCCATACCATTGCCATGTGAGCATAATGATACAGCGACTCTCCGTTAGAACCGTACTTGCACCTTTC
>CAZMBP010000155.1:0-50231 GCA_964564545.1 uncultured Saprospiraceae bacterium | reverse complement strand
CGATGCAACTGGAGTACTTTACTACCAATTGGAGACAGCTACTGAAACAGCTACTAAGAAGATGATCTTAGTTGACTAATTTTAATCTTTTGATTAAAATAGAAAACTAACATTTATCTTTTCTAGATAAGTTTTAAAATTGAATTTAGGTGGGTAGATTTTTCTACTCACCTACTTTCAAAAAGAAAAAAAACTAGTTTTAAAAAACTAGTTAAGCTTGCTTTAAAATCGGTTTTTGGGATGGCCTCTCTTCATTTATTTGAAGGGGGGCTTTTTTTTGTTTCAAAAAAATCAAAGAATTTCATTTATTAAACCTCATAATCCTTCTTTTTACCTCAAATTTTCAAGACTAATATTGTCACTAAATTCTATTTGTCAAGTATTTATAAATTAAATAAAATCACCATTTATTTATTGATTTCATTTTGAAAAATAATCCTTCCGCAAATTTTATCCCTCTTGAATCATGTCACACTTTCCTCTTTTTTGAATCAGAGAAAAATATATGTTTTGTTTCCTTCACATCATAAGCTAATAATGTTAATCGCATTTTAGTTTTCCCAAAACAGTTTAAAAAACAGTCATAGTTCATTTAGTCTAAATAGCCATTTTTAAATTAAGAATGTGCTACCTGAGAAAAAGTTGAAATTCATTTTTCAACAAAACACATTTTACAAAACCGTTTTAAATAACTAAAGAACTGTATTCTATGAACAACAAGTTTATCCCAAGATCGATGGGAGGGAAAACCCTTTTGCCCATCCTAAAGAGCCCTTTTATTTCTTCTTTTCAAAAAGATAAAGTTCGAGGATTCTTATTTTTTACTGTGTTGGTTTTTACCTTTTTACCAAACCAAGGACTGGCACAATGTTCCAATATTCTTGCCTGTAATGGAGGTGTAAATATCTCTGTGGATGAAAATTGCACATTTACAATTCATCCATCTCAATTCATTTCCAATTATTCAAATTTGCCGCAAGAATGTCAAGATTCGTTACATGTACATGTTACAGATCAAGATGATAATTTTTTAATTCAAGGTGCTTCATTGTCGATCAACTTGAATTCTACAAGTCTGAATATTAGTCTTGATGATTCATTAAAAGTCACAGTTTTTAAAGACCTCAATGGAAATAATTCTTTTGAAGGAAATGAACCAAACTGTTGGGGAGGAACGAGGGTTGAAGATAAATTGGATCCAGTTATTGCAGATTGTGGAGATGTAAGTATTTATTGTTTTGAAGAATTAGGAAATGTTGCAGGGGGACCAATTGATCCAATTACAGCAACAGATAACTGTGGAGGTATTGATTCAATTTTTCTTTTGGATAGTACATTGACCTTGATAACTTGTGCAGTTAATCCTTTGACGAAAGCAACAATGGTGAAAAGTTGGGTTGCTGTCGATGAATCAGGAAATGCTGATACATGTACTCAGACAATTACCATTTTACGGATTCCTACTACAGGAATTACGCTTGCATCGCCTTCAAATATTGAGTTAGAATGTAATTCATCGAGTCAACCAGATACTTCAGCTGCAACTTTAGGTTATCCTGTTTTATCATTTGATGATAATGGAACTACTGAAAGTATTGAGTTGAATCCAGGAAATACGTCAGGTTTATGTAGTGATATAAAAGTTATATATACGGATACTCCATTTCCAGGTGCGTGCGGAGGGGAAGAAAAATATATCCGAAATTTTAAAATATTTGATTGCTGTGCTAATGCTTATTTAGATATGGATACAGTTTTTCAAGTAATTGAGATTAAAGATAATACTCCACCTACATTAACTTGTCCAGCTGATTTTACGGTTGGAACGTCATCCAATTCATGTACTGCTAATGTTTCTCTTTTACCTGTAGGAATTGTGGATGCATGTAGTTCATCAAATTTTGAGGTGGAAATTGAAACTCCTTTTGGAAATTTAAATACTAATGGTGGTTTTATTTATGACATGACTGTCGGGACACATCTGGTTACATACACAGTAACTGATGCATGTGATCAAGATACATTTTGTACCATTAATGTTACGGTCATTGATAATATTGCACCTATTCCAATTTGTGATGAGACAACAGTCGTGGCATTGAATAATCTAGGTTTCGCAAATGTGGGAGCAATGGTTTTTGATGATGGAAGTACAGATAATTGTGGGATTGAAACTTATGAAGTTCGTCGGATGGCATCTAATTGTAATCCAGGAACTCAGTTTGCGAGCTCTGTAGAATTTGCTTGTTGTGATATTGGAGAAGTAATAATGGTAGAATTGAGGTTAACGGATGCTGCCGGAAATACCAATTCTTGCATGGTTGAAGTAGAGGTTCAAGACAAAATAAATCCAACAATTATTTGTCCGCCAAACAAAACTATAGAATGCGGAACTGATACATCTGCAGTTGCTCAGGGGATGGCATTTGCTTCAGATAATTGTGGAACTGCAACAGTCTCTTGGACTAATTCAGGAACACTTGATCCAGCTTGTGGGACAGGAATTATCAATCGATATTGGACAGCAACAGATGCACAAGGTCAAACATCATCTTGTATTCAAACTATAAATGTGGTTAATACTGATCCATTTTCAGGTAATACTGATCCAAATGATATTGATGATATTTTATTTCCAGCAGACGTAATGGGAGTTAATGCAATTTCCTGTATCGGATATCAAAATGATCCAACGTTAATAGATCCAATAAATACAGGGATCCCAACTTTAGTTGGAGATAATTCATCCTGTAGTGAAATTGGAATAATTAATCCTCCCTCAGATTTAACTTTAAATATGGGAACGGGAGATTGTAGTTCATTAAAAATATTTAGAAAATGGGTGGTAGTTGATTGGTGTCAAGCAGGAACTGACCCTGATCTGACTCAGAATGGTCCTGGCGTGTGGGTACATACACAAATAATAATGGTAACGGATAATGAAGCGCCGATTTTATTAAATACTCTTGCAGATATTACGGTGAGTGCAGATGCCAATTGTCAAGGTGCTGTAGGTCTTCCGGAAATTAATATGGCAGATGTCGATGATTGTAGCCCTAATGTTATAATAAGTGTAACAAGTCCTGATTTGAATCTAGGAACTAATCCATATGATACCATATCTGCAGGTTTAGGAAACTATACAGCAATATATTTATTAGATGATGGATGTGGAAATACTATTTCTGATACCATCAATATCACAGTAATTGATGATAAAAAGCCAACTCCAGTTTGTTTAGGAATTTCATCTCAATTGATGTCAAATGGAACAGGTTTAGGAATGTTGATGTTGCCAGCCACGGATTTTGTGAATGATACATCGAGTTTTGATAATTGTACTGCATTTGATGATCTAATATTTACGGTGGTTTTTGATTCTTTAAATAATCCAAATGTCCCACCAACGGCAACTGAAATATTATTTACTTGTGATCAATTAGGAACAAGTAGTGTGGCAGTTTGGGCTTGTGACGAGGCAGGGAATTGCGATTATTGTGTAGTAGATGTTATGATGACTGCAGCACCTGGAACTTGTGGAGGCCCATTGACACAAATGGCTGTCATGAGTGGATTTATTGATAATGAGCAAGGACAAGGAATTGACGAAGTGGAAATGAATATTAATAATGGCCAAGTTCTAGAAATGACAAATTCAAATGGTTTGTTTAATTTGAATTTACCAATGTATGAAAATTATAATATCAAACCTGGAAAAAATAATGCACCTTTAAATGGTGTGACCACTTTTGATATTGTTACTATTAGAAAACATATTCTAGGATTAGAATTATTAGATTCGCCATATAAAATAATAGCAGGAGATGTTAATGGTTCAGGTGAATTAACAGCTTTAGATTTAGCACAAATTCGAAATTTAATTTTATTAAATACCAATGAGTTTCCAAATGGAATGCCTTCATGGAGATTTGTAGATGCAGATTATATTTTTTCAAATCCTAATGATCCATTGAATGAAAATTTCCCTGAGGCAGTAGATATTCAAAATTTAACAACAGATTTGGACGCATTAGATTTTGTAGCAATTAAAGTGGGAGACGTAACTGAAAGTGCATCACCTAATCTTTTGGTAAATGAAACTAGAGAAAAAGAAGGGGAACTAATTTTTAAAACTCAGAATAGAAAAGTGCAGAAAGGAGAGGAGGTTAGTTTAGTTTTCGAAACAGAAAATGAAAAAGATTTTCTAGCGTGGCAATTTACTCTTTCATTTGAGCAAGACATGATGGAATTTTTGGAGGTGAAAAAAATAGAGGATGTTCACTTCGGAACTACGGTTTTAGAAAAAGGAGCTATTACTTTTTCATGGAATGGAAATGAAAATATAACTTTAGAAACTAAATTCAAATGGTTTGATGTTCGGTTCATTGCAAAAGAAGATTTTGACCTTAAGGAAGTATTTAAGATCACTTCAAAATTCACTTCTGCTATTGCTTATAATTCAGTTGGAGATGAGTACGATGTTCAATTACAATTTGGAAATGAAGAACATGAGGAAGATAGTGGAGAATTCAAATTATATCCAAATACACCAAATCCATTTAAAGAATCGACTTCGATTAATTTTTATTTATCAGAGGAAGACAATATAGAGATAACCGTTTTTGACATAACTGGGAAATTATTAAAAACTTATAATTCCTTTTATTTTAAAGGAAAACAGAGTTTTACCCTCGGCAATGAGGTCAGTTTTTCAAGTGGAGTATTATACTACCAGATAAAAACATCGAAGCATCAGGCAAGTGGTAAAATGATTTTACTTCCTTAGCAGCTTAACTCAACTACGGCTTTTAAGCATTTCTCAGTATACGGTTTTATGACCGGACCCTCCCACTTTGGGAGGGTCTTTTTTATTTTGGGGATAATAGATCTTTACAGGAATGGTTTTAAATAATTGTTTATCAAGTGATTATAAATAAGTATGTAAAACATATTAAAAATAAATATAAACAAAATACCATTAAAGGGGTATTGGTGGGCAAAATATATGCCTTATATTTGTGATGTAATATGAACATAAATAATCTACATTTAAAAGAAAATTGTAGATAAGAAATTAATCCTGTGAACATAAACCGGAGTTTTATTAAAAGAAATTTTTCTCTTTTTTTATTACTCGTGACAGTCTCAAAAAAAATCCAAAACAAATATTATTTACCCTCATTTCAAGTGGTATAATGATATTTTTCTATTTTTCCGAAGACAGTCTAGCCTTCCTATTGGCAACCCAATATCTATCATTTTCTCTGATAGTTTCTACTGTTGCTAAATTTCAAAGCTAATATAGGGTTTATGTTTTTTTAAAGACATCAATGATGCTTTTGGCATCGCTGTGTATGGTAAAAAAAACTTTTTATTTGATTGAATATTTTCTTTACTAAGATAAATATTGATATCAATTATTTACCAATAGTAACTTTCTTTCTGTTAAGGTGAACAGAAGTGAGGATGTAATACTATTGTTATAATATTAACTTTTGAGTATTTTCTCATAACCGACTTTCGAACAAAAATCATCCCATGAATCAGTCAAAAGACTACACTTTGCATACGTGTAAAAGTGATATTAAAAAGATTGGGCATAACCTTGAAGCTTCTGTGCTGAACTACTATTCGGCAGAAGTATATAGTGAGCAGCAAATTTCCATGATTGGAAATTTGTCGCTTACACAACCTTTTTTTGGGGAGCAATTTTATCTTCCAAACAAATCACACTTCGAAATACTTTCTACACTTACCACAACATACTACATCAAGAAAACTCTTTGGAATAGTTCATACAACTATTCAAATTCAAATAATAATACTACTCTAACTTTTAAAGTAGAGTATCAAGAATAAACGGTTTTGGGATAGTCCTCCTCTGCGAAGGTAGAGGGGGATACTTTTAATCCTTTTTTTTAATCAAAAATGATTTACTAAAAAAATCTGATGCAAGAATTGAGATAAGAAAAAGAGATATGCGTTAGTCAATAATTACGGAACAGTTTAGAGATTCATAAAAAACGGTTTGGAAGTCTTCCTCTATTAATGAATAGAGGAAGACCCTTTAAAAACCTTCCAACATTTTGCGAAGTGAAGAAGAATAAGAGGAAATGTTGGTCAATTAATTTGGAACAGTTTAGAGATTCATAAAAATTCATAAAAGTCCTCCTCTACAAAGGTGGAGGAAGGCTTTTATTTTTTGGAAAAGACAAGTGGAATTAGAGTAGAGGAAGCCATCAAAATGACGAACAGTTTAGAGATAAGTCTCCTTCACCCATGTGGTGGGGGACTTTTTTAAACTCAAAATATATATTTCTGAAAACCCATATTCAGAGATTTAAGACAAAACGGTTTTGGGATAGTCCTCCTTTGCGAATGTGTAAAGGGGGACACTTTTTTTAAGAATGTTCTCTACTCAAAATAATATTTAATATCAGATTATATGAAATTCATCTATTTACACATAGATAGATAATGTAGTCTCCTAGAGGTCAATGAATAAAATATATGGCTATTTATAAATTAAATTCCTTTTATATTTTATGTTTTTTTCTTTGTAAAATACCAGTTATTGGGTACTAACTATATCGTACTAAATCATATATTTGCCAGATATGGATGTCACAAATGTGATGAATTGTATTTTCCCAACTCCGAGATATTAAAAAATAAATTGGTTGAATTCCAAGGAACACTAGTTTTTCTAGTTTCAAAACCGTTCCTACTTTTTCCCAAATTCTAATCGATCAATTTTCAAAAAATTACTTATTTGTAATCTATTACAAGTTCGATTTCTCCGAAATTTAACTATGTATCTATAGTTATTTATCTGAGTATACAGATATAACAGCCTTTATTTCACATAAGAGCGGAAGCTGGTTTGAAGTTATTTAAATCAGTTTTTGGGATGGCCTCTCATCATTCGTGGTGGGGGGCTTCTCTTGTTAACTCCTACCCCCTAGCCCTAAAGGGGAGCCTTTTCCGAATATGCCTTTGGCATTCGGAAAAGTTACCCTCAGCTTCCTTGACGATTTCGCTTGAAAAATCATTATCGTCAAATAAATAGTGGTTCACTTTTTTCCTTGCCGAAAAGCAAAGAAAAAAGGCTCCCCTTTAGGGGCTGGGGGTTTTTATTTTGTATTTTTGCGCCGTGGCAAGAATATTAGGAATAGATTACGGAACAAAAAGGATTGGATTGGCGACAACTGATCCTTTGCAAATTATAGTCAGCGGTTTGGATACTGTGGCTAACAAAGATATTTTTGATTACTTGGAAAAATACATGGAAGAGGAAGAAGTAGAATGTATTGTAGTAGGGCAACCAATGCATGATGATGGAAACCCATCTCAAATTGCCCACCTAGTAGTTGGATTTATTCGCAAATTACAAAAACTTTATCCTGAAATAAAGGTTGATACTCAAGATGAACGTTATACTTCCCGTGATGCAAAAGAATATATTTTGATGATGGGAACCAAACAAAAAAAACGAAGAGATAAAGCACTTGTTGATCAAGTAAGTGCAATATTGATTTTGCAAGAATATTTAGGACACAGATAAATATAAAAAAATGATTTTACCGATTTATGCGATAGGACAGCCTGTTTTGAAAAAAATGGGACAACCAATTGATAAAGATTATCCAGATTTAAAAGAATTGATAGAAAATATGTGGGAAACCATGTACAATGCTGAAGGTGTTGGTTTGGCTGCTCCACAAATTGGTTTGCCGATTCGAATATTTATGATTGATACTGAACAATTAGATGATGGAGACGGAACTGGAAAGAATGGAATGAAGCAAGTTTTTATCAATGCCCAAAAAGTAGAAGAAGCAGGTAAGTTGTGGGATTACGAAGAGGGCTGTTTGAGTATTCCTGATATCCGAGGTGATGTAAAGCGTCCAGCTCAAATAAAATTAAGATATCAAGATGAAAATTTTGAAGAGCATGAGCAAGTTTTTACAGGCATGATTGCTCGAGTGATTCAACATGAATATGACCACATCGATGGAATTCTTTTTACAGAATTATTGAAGCCGCTCAAAAAAAGAAGAGTGAGAAGAAGAATTGAAAACATCAAGAAAGGAGAAATTAATCCATCCTATAGAATGAGATTTGCAAAATAATGCATTTCCTTTTTTTAAAAATAGACACGGTTTCACTTGATTGAGAAACCGTGTTTATTTTTGTATCTTTATAAAAGATTTTAAAAAAATAAATTCAATCATTCCCCATCTGATTTTTAACGTATCTTTCCTAACCGTATTTTATTTATCGAATCTTGACTGTGTATTTCTAATTTTTGTTTCCCAAATAATTCGAAACGAACAGCTTTTATTATGTTTACCGCATCATCTCAAAAATTACAGTTGTCCCGATTTACTCATTTGTCCTTGAGTATTATTTTTCTGTTTTTCCTTTTTTCAGAAATTAAAGCACAGCCTTTGATCGAGTGGTCGGAAGAATTAGGTGGGAGTCAGAATGATATTCCTGAAGTAGTTTATAATACAATAGATGGAGATTTTATTATTGCAGGACTAAGCGCATCTTCTGATGGATCAATTAATGACAATAAAGGTGGAACAGATTTATGGGTGACAAAATTAGATGGAAATGGAAATTTGATTTGGGAAAAAAACTATGGAGGTTCAGAAGATGATTTTGCAATGGATCTTCAACCAACTCTTGATGGAGGATATGTTATGGTGGGAGGAAGTGCCTCTGCAAATATTGATTTGACAAATAATAAAGGACGAACTGATCTTTGGGTATTAAAAATAAATGCCGATGGAGAGTTGCTATGGTCTAAAAGTTTTGGTGGCTCAGGAGTGGAAATGGGAACAAGTATTCAAACAATTTCAGATGGATATATTTTAGCAGGATGCACAGGTTCAGGTGGCGAATCAGGTGTTTCGGCTGGTTTTGGAGGAAATGAGTTTTGGGTGTTAAAACTTGACTTGGATGGTGATTTAGTTTGGGAAAAAACTTACGGAGGGAAAAGACATGATGCTGCGAAAAGTATTCTTGTTAGTAATAATGATGAATTTTTGATAGCTGGAAATACTTGGTCGAATGATGGGGATGTTTCCAATAATAATGGTCACAGCGATGCTTGGATTATAAAAATAGATAATGTAGGAACATTGTTATGGGAAAAGACTTTTGGAGGAGATACACCAGATCGATTAAATAGTTTATCAAAAACAAATGATGGTAACTATATTTTTGCAGGTGTGAAAAGTGAAATGGATTTAGTGTCAAATGGATTTTATGGTCGATACGATGAGCAATATTGGGTTTTGAAATTTTCGGAATCTGGACAATTACTTTGGGAAGAAACCTACGGTGGGAACAAATATGATGAAGCATATTCAGTTGAACCTACGTTGGATGGAGGATATATTATAGGAGGTTCAGTTCAATCTAATCTGGATGAGTTTTCTAGCAACCTAGGGAATTTAGATGCCTGGATTATCAAAACAGATGGAACTGGAACAGCTGAATGGTCTAAACTTTATGGAGGTGAGGGGAATGAAGATTTGAAATCTATTACTGAAACTTTTGATGGAGGATATTTAATGCTGAGTGCAACTAACTCTTATTACATAGACACTACATTTGTCAATAATGGTTTCTATGATTGGTGGATAGTGAAACTTGAAGGGAATTCAATTAACGTGAATTTAGGAAATGATTTGACCGTTTGTCATGAAGAAACTTTTGTTCTTGATGCAAATATAGCAGGTTGTAATTGTACTTATCTTTGGAATGATGGCAGTACAGATGCTACCCGAAATCTTTCAATTACTTCAACGACGAACTATTCAGTAACCGTAACCAATGCTGATGGTTTGGAAGGAATAGATCAAATTACGGTTTTTGCTTCGCAACCTTCTGTTAGTATTTCTACGATAAATATTCCATGTTTTGGTGATCAAGATGGGGCAATAACATTGACTCCTGCCGAACAAAATTATTCTTATCTATGGAATACGGGTTCAACAAATAAAGACCTTACTAATCTTGGAGCAGGTACTTACACATTGACGATTACTGATGATAATTTTTGTGAAAAAATAGAAGAAATAATCCTTATTCAAAATACAGATATAGAAATTTCTTCTCAATTAGAAATGCCTTCGTGTTATGATTCTGAAGATGGAGCGATCAATATTTTTCCATCAGGAGGTACTGGGAATTATACTTACCTGTGGAATACTGGAGCAGCTACTCAAAATATTGATAGTCTTGAAAGTGGAGATTATATCATCACAATTACCGATGGTAATGGTTGTGAAGAAATTCAGTTGTTTACGATTGAGGTACCTGATTCCATTTCAATAATCTCGACTGTGTTTGATATTTCTTGTTTTGGAGAAGTTGATGGAATGATTCAAGCGCAAGCAATTGGAGGAAATGGAGGCTACGAATATTCATGGAGTAATAATGAAAGTACTTCAACTATCGACTCATTGAGTGAAGGGAATTATTCTTTGGTTGTTACTGATGTTAATGGTTGTGTGCAAACTGAAACATTTAATTTAAGTCAACCTGATCCATTTTTGGTAATACCAACGTTTACGGAAATATCTTGTTATGGAATGTCAGATGGAGCAATTGATCTTGATGTGGAAGGTGGAAATGGAGGTTATGTTTTTAATTGGAGTTCGGGGGCAAATTCAGGTTTGTCTTCGGGAGATTATAACGTCACGATAACCGATATGAATAATTGTGAAGTGATAGAATCCTATTTTCTTCTTCAACCTGATAGCTTAGTTATTTCGATCGTTGCCACAGATCCTGTTGATGGAAACGATGGTATTATTTCAGCAACAGTTACTGGAGGAAATTCACCTTATGACTTTATTTGGAATGATGGAATGTATGATGAGGCAGAAATTTCAGATTTACCAGCAGGGATTTATGACTTAATAATTACCGATGCAAATGGTTGTACTGAAAATGTAAGTGTAATGTTAGAACCAACTTCGATTTTCAAAATTGAAAATTTACAAACGTTTGAAATTTTCCCAAATCCAAATGATGGGACTTTTTTCTTAAAATTAGAATTTGAAAAAAGAAAGGATATTGAGATCACTATATTTAATGAATTAGGACAAATCATTCAGCAATACAGTCATAGCGATAATTATATTTTGGAAAAAATAAATTTGGAATCTGCAGCTTCAGGTTTGTTTTTTGTAAAAATAAAAACAGAACAAGGAGTAGTTGTTAAAAGAGTTGTTGTTCAAAATTAGAATCTAATCTATTCCTAGTTCCGTTTTTATTGTTATTCAAAAAAGCGGTAAACAATCACGAAGTGATTGAATATCCTAGCCTAAATTTATGGATTAATTCCAGCATATGGAATCCCCGCTAGTCGATGCATATCCAAATCATAAGTACTCAGGTCACTATGTTTAAATTTTGAAATATCATCATAACCACAAGACCGAGCAACTACTTTTATCAAATCATTCGAGGCTGAGAAAAAATTATGCAACTGTTGAGCAGATGCTTCAATAATTAATCTCTGTCTCAAATTTTCCTTTTGCGTAGCGATTCCGACAGGGCAATTATTAGAACCACATGCTCGCATCCCCAAACAACCAATTGCTTGTAAAGCAGAATTAGAAACAGCAATCGCATCTGCACCCATCATCAAGGCTTTCGCAAAATCTTCCGCAACTCGTAAACCTCCTGTGATGATTAATTCAACATCAGAACCTACTTTGTTTAAATGTTTTCGAGCTCTTGCTAGGGCAGGAATCGTTGGCACATTAATATTATTTCTCAAAATAGTAGGAGCAGAACCCGTTCCGCCACCACGACCATCAAGGATAATATAATCAACACCAACTTCCAAAGCAAAATCAATATCTGCTTCGATATGACTTGCTGCAATTTTAAAACCGATAGGTGCTCCTCCAGTTACTTCTCGAACTTCTTTCGCTATTTCTTTAAAATCATTGGCAGTAAATAAATCTGGAAATGCCGCAGGGGAGATGGCAGTTTGACCAACTTCTAAACCTCTAACCGAAGCAATTTCTTTCGTTACTTTATGTCCAGGTAAGTGTCCACCAGTTCCTGTTTTCGCACCTTGGCCTCCTTTGAAATGGAATGCTTGTGCCTTAGCTACTTTTTCCCAATCAAAACCAAATTTACCAGAAGCCAACTCATACAAGTATCGTGAATTATTTTCCTGTTCTTCTGGCAGCATTCCTCCTTCACCACTACAAATTCCAGTTCCCGAAAGTTCAGCCCCCATAGATAAGGCAATTTTTGCTTCGCGTGACAATGCACCAAAACTCATATCTGAAACAAAAATTGGCATTTCTAATACGAGTGGTTTTTTTGCATTTTTTCCAATCACTACTTGAGTCTTCACTTCTTCATGATCGAGCAAAGGTCGAGTGGCTAATTGAGCAGGAAGAAATTGAATATCTTCCCATTTAGGTAAAGTATTTCGATCAACACCCATAGATGCTGAAGGACCGTGGTGACCATATTTTTTCAATCCATGCTGAGCTAAATGTTTGATATACCCGGTGTAAGGTTCTGTACTTTCAGGATGCGTATCAGCATACTGACCAAGGTATTGGTCTCGATTAAATGGCTGCGGATATTTAACTATGTATTCATTAATTTCATCTTCATCGACAAATACCCAATTATCTTTGATGATTGCATAAAACTTATTGAGGGCTTCATCATTATTATACTCACTTACTCCAGTATCATATCTGTAATCCCAATCATGCAATCCACAAATCAAATTATGACCGCTAATATGACCATCCGAAAGTAGAGCACCACGATGCAAGCATCTTCCGTAAAGAACAGAAACTTCTTGACCATATTTGATGACGACTAAATCTAGACCGTTGACTTGTTGGTGAGTAGGATTTTTTTCTTCGAGTTCTTGGAAATTACATAGTTTGATTTCTTTCATTAGAAATTTATTTTTTTTGTGAGTTTTTAATGAATAATGATTTAAGGTAGAATTATTATTTTGGAATGATAAGACTATTTAAGAATGATTTCTAGAAATGTCTCCTTTATGATAATAGCAAAGTAAATGAGAGCTCAAGATTTTTTCTTCTAAAAAAAACTAAAATTGATTTCGTTTGTATATTTAAGGAACAAAAAGTAAAAATTAAATGTGTACAGTAACATATATCCCAACGGGAAAAAATGAATTCATTTTCACTTCTAATCGCGATGAGGCTCCCAAGCGTTCGGCAACAGGATTGAAGGAAAAACAACTTGACGGAAAAGTATTGTTATTTCCACAAGATGCTTTAGCCAACGGTACTTGGATTTCAATTTCCGATAAAAATCAATTAGTGTGTATTCTTAATGGTGCATTTATCAAACACAAACATCGACCACACTATCGTTTGAGTCGAGGCATCATGGCATTAGACTTTTTTAACTATCTAACTGCGAATGATTTTTTTGAAAAATTTGATTTTGAAGGTATCGAACCTTTCACCATGATAATTTTTGATAATGGAAAATTATATGAATTTCGATGGGATGAAAAAGAAAAACATATTGCTCAGTTAGATATTTCAAAACAATATATTTGGGCATCTTCGACTTTATATTCTGATGAGTGGCAAGCCAAACGAAGAGAATGGTTTGAAGCTTGGAAAAAAGAAAATCCAGAAATTTCTCAAAATGCAGTTTTAGATTTTCATAAAAATGGGGGAGAAGGCAATTCCAAATTTGATGTAGTGATGAATTGGGATAATATGGTAAGAACAACCAGTATTACCTCTATTTTAAAAAATGAAAAACAGATGTCGATGCGATATGAAGATTTATTGAATGGTGAAATCGAAAAAGGATTTTTATCATTACAAAATCAAAAAAGCACATCTGCCTAAAGCTAATTATCCTTTTGATTTTCAAAAAAAAATAAAACAAAACAAACTCAAAATGAAGAATCTATTTTTTGTAATTACATTGTTATTTATAATGTCTTGCAACACTCCAACTGAAACTACTAAAACTGAAAAGGCAAAATTACCTTCTGGCGACTACTTTGGATTGACTGTCGGAACAACTGCTGAGATGTTTGCTAAAGGAATTGTTTCTCGTGAGTTTCAAGAATTGAATGCCGTTTTTTCTCCTGACGGAAATGAATTTTATTTCACCATTGCAGATCCTTTCCGAAACTTTTACACTATCGTTTTTTATAAGAAAAATAAAAACGGACAATGGGAAGGGCCAGAAGTTGCACCTTTTTCAGGAAGCTATGCAGATGCTGATCCTTCGTTTTCTTCAGATGGAAATCGACTATTTTTTATTTCCCAAAGACCATTAAACGATAGTACGACTCAATCAAAAGATTTTGATATCTGGGCAGTTGATCGAACTGAGACAGGTTGGGGAGAACCAATCAATCTTGATTTTTTAAATACCAAGACCAATGAGTTTTACGTCTCAACAACTGATGCAGGTTCTATCTTTTTTTCTGCTCAATATAAAGATGGTTTAGGTCGAAGTGATATTTATGAAGCAAGGCGAAGTGAGGATGGAATAGTAAGTATTGAGAATTTAGGAGAGGCGATCAACTCCCCAACGGGGGAAGGTGATCCTTATGTTTCACCTGATGGGAATATGATGATTTTTATGAGTTGGGGAAGAGAAGATGATATGGGTGGAGGAGACTTATACATCAGTTTTAAGAAAGATGGTAAATGGTCAAAAGCAAAAAACTTAGGACCAAAAATCAACTCTAACCAATTTGAATATTGCCCAATGCTAAGTCCTGATGGAAAATATTTCTTTTGGACAAGCTATAGAACAAGTGATTATAACTCTCCAAATCCTAGGAATTACGAAGCCTTAGAAAGTCGATTAAAAGGAACTGATAATGGTTTAGGAAATGTATATTGGATTGATGCGAAAGTGCTAGAAGAATTTCGAGATTAGATAAAATACAATATAATTTTTCTAAAGGAAAATTAAAAATCAGCAAAAAGTCATATTCAAATAGAGGGAGTACATAAAAAGTCTGCGGCAAAAAAAAACATTCTAACCAAATTAATGTTTTAGTCGTATCTTTGCACTCAAAATTTTTTAAAAATGGATTCAAAAAGACCAGTTACAGATTGGCTACCAATTACCAAAAAAGAGGTAGAAATGCGCGGATGGGAAGACCTCGATGTCATCATCATCTCAGGTGATGCGTATGTAGATCATCCAGCTTTTGGTTCGGCGGTGATTGGACGAATTTTGGAAAGTGAAGGATTGCGAGTAGCGATTGTTCCACAACCTAATTGGCAGGATGACTTACGTGATTTTAAAAAATTAGGGAAACCGAATTTGTTTTTTGGAGTCACTTCTGGTTGCATGGATCCCATGGTGAATCATTATACTGCAAGTAAAAGAAGACGTTCGACAGATGCCTACACACCTGGAGGTGCTGCAGGATTTCGACCTGATTATGCAGGTAAAGTTTATACTGAAATTTTAAAAAGTATCTATCCAGATGTACCAGTTTTGGTTGGAGGTATCGAAGCATCTTTGAGACGAGTAACGCATTACGATTATTGGTCGGATAAATTATTTCCCAATTTTTTAAGTTTGAGTGGTGCAGATATGTTGGTGTATGGAATGGGTGAAATGCCTCTGCGAGAGATTGTTCGGTTGATGAAGAGAGGAGTGCCGTTTTCTAATTTAAAAAATATTCCACAAACCGCAGTTCTCTCTCCTCGAAATGAATCTTTGCCAAAAGTAAAAAAATGGGTGGACTTCGAACTCTCTTCTCATGAAAAATGTCTTCGAGATAAAAGATCTTTTGCAGCTAACTTTAAAGTAATAGAACAAGAGTCGAATAAAGTAAAAGCGAGACGTTTGATTCAAGGTTGTGGTGATTATAATTTGATTGTGAATCCACCTTACCCACCAATGACGGAAAAGGAAATTGATACTTCTTTCGATTTGCCTTACACTCGACAAGCACATCCTAAGTATAAAAAACGAGGTTCAATTCCAGCTTACGAGATGATTAGATTTTCCATTAATATGCATCGAGGCTGTTTTGGAGGATGTAGTTTTTGTACGATTTCAGCGCATCAAGGAAAATTTGTATCGAGCCGTTCGGAAGAATCTATTTTAAAAGAAGTAGAAAAAGTTACAGAAATGCCTGACTTCAAAGGTTATATTTCTGACCTCGGCGGACCTTCAGCCAACATGTATCGGATGAAAGGAAAAGTACAATCTATCTGTGATAGATGTGTGGCGCCTTCATGCATTCATCCTGTGATTTGTAGCAACTTGGATACTAGCCATAAACCATTGACTAACATTTACAAAAAAGTCGATGCGAATCCTAAAGTGAAAAAGGCATTCGTTGGAAGTGGAATTCGCTATGATTTATTAGCAGATAGTTACAACAAAAATTCTGATGGAAGTGAGGACGAGTACATGGAACAATTAGTGACTTGCCATGTCAGCGGTCGATTAAAAGTTGCTCCAGAACATACTTCTGATGCTACTTTGAAAATGATGCGGAAGCCTTCCTTCAAACATTTTCATGCTTTCAAAAAGAAGTATGATTATTATAATAAAAAGAATGGATTGAATCAGCCTTTGATTCCTTACTTCATTAGTAGCCATCCTGGTTCAACGGAAGAGGAGATGGCGAACCTTGCTGCGGAGACGAAAGATATGGGATTTAAGTTGGAGCAGGTGCAAGATTTTACACCGACTCCGATGACGGTAGCGACAATTATTTATTATACTGGTTTGCATCCATATACTTTGAAGCCAGTTTATACTGCTAAGTCTCCAAAGGAAAAGAAGAAGCAACATTTGTTTTTCTTTTGGCATAAACGAGAAAATTTTCAAGAAATTAAGGACAAGTTGACTGCGATGGGACGGGAGGATTTGATTGATAAATTGATTGCTGATAAGAAGAGGCATAATAAGAAAACAATCTTGAATGGGAGGCATAATGATAAGGTGATGCGTAAGTATAAGAATCGGAACCGAAAGAAAAGGCGATAGTTGATAGAACGCGGGTTTTGCAGATTTCACAGGTTTTCGCGGATTTGACGATTACTTTAATTAAATGGTGAGATGAAATCCCTGATACCTCTGATCATCAAATCTGCAACAATCTGTGCCATCCGTTTTCCATAAAAAAATCAAGATGCAAAAAATCAATCTAAAAACTGCTCGCCAATTTATAATCTCCAATCAATTCGATTTCGAGAAAAACCCAACTACTCAACAAATAATTCAACACCTTGGCTATATCCAGATCGACACCATCTCCGTCATCCAACGAACCCACCACCACGTCCTTTGGACGCGAAATCCAAAATATCAAATAGGTGAAATTCAAGATTTAGTAAAAGAAAAAAAAGTCTTCGACTACTGGGCACATGCAGCCAGTTATTTACCCATCGAAGATTACCGCTTTTCATTAATCAGGAAAAATCAGGTAGGTGAAGGGGATGGATTTTGGTATGAGCGAAATCCAAAAAATATGAATTTCATCCTCGATCGAATCAAAGCTGAGGGACCATTAATGTCTCGGGATTTTAAAAAAGAAAAAAGTAAATCGGATAAACCTTGGGCAAAAAGTCCCATCAACCAAGCCTTAATGCAACTCTTTTTTGAAGGGCAAATAATGATCGTCGAACGGCAAGGATTTCAAAAAAAGTTCGACTTAGCAGAACGAGCATTACCTGAAAATGTTAATACAGAGATGCCATCCGAAAAAGAATATTTTAAATATTTAATCAATCGCGACTTGCGCGCGCATGGATTAAAAAAAGCAAGAGAGATCGGTTATTTATTAAAAATAGATAGAAAAAAATTGAAAATAGTTTTAGATGAGTTAGTAGAATTAGGGGAGTTAGAAGCAAATGAGATCAAAGGTTTAGAAGGCGAAACCTATTTTTCATTACCAAATGCATTGAGTAATTTTTTCAATAAGAAAACAAAAAAACAATTTTACATTTTATCACCATTTGATAATTTATCGATTCAGAGAAAACGAGTTAAAGAGGTTTTTGACTTTGAATATACACTCGAATGTTATGTGCCAGCAGCCAAAAGAAAAGTAGGATATTTCAGTTTACCATTGTTGTATGGAAGTGAATTTGTTGGACAAATAGATTTAAAGGCAGATAGAAAAAAGAAACAACTTCTAGTTCGAAACTTAGTTTGGGAAAACAATGTGAAAAAGTCAGATACGATGCTTAATGCCTTTCAGAAGAAACTAGATCATTTGATACTATTTAATAATTGCGAAGAATTAGTTTTAGAGGAAAAAGCAAAAGCAGCAGGTGCTGAATTTTTAATATCGAAATAATAATAGTTGTTGAACTTTTTTTCTTGAAAATCATTTCTAATTCTATAAACATTACAACAATGACTCATTATTTTATCCTTTCTAAAATAAGTCCTTATAAACAGGTTTTTCCCAAAAAGAAATAGGGGAAAAATACTCCATTAGCTATTTTTTACTTTAGCCAATAAAATCTATTTTTGCACTCAATTTTCGAATAATATTTAGAGTTTATTTTTTTTGAAAAAAAACTATAACTCAAATATTTCAAATCCATAAATAAATATGTTAAGCGAACAAGAAATCGTACGCCGCGAATCATTGCAGGCGATTCGAGATTTAGGAATCAATCCATTTCCTGCTGAAAAATTTGAAGTAAACTTCAAAACTACTGACTTTACAACTGCTGATTTTCGAAAGAACATTATCAGCGAATTGGAAAAGATAAAAAATGTAGGGAAAGCTAAGGCTGAGCAAATGGCGGAATATTTATTTAAAAATAGATTCCGTGCAAATGTTTTGATGGAAGATGCTGAAACGATGGCTAGTTTGGGATTGTCAGAAACGGTTGAATGGGACGAAGGAGTAGATCGAGAAGCTGTGGCATTAGCTGATTATATTGGCACTTTGCGAACTGACTTTTTAGGAGATTATAGCCCTGCGAATAAGTCTAAATTGACTTTGGCTGGAAGATTTATGGGACAACGTGGACCATTTGCAAAGTTGCAAGATGCATACGGTCGAATGCAATTATATATTCGCAAAGGAGACATCGGAGAAACGGAGGAGGAGATCGAACGAATTAATAAATTGGTAAAATTGCTTCACATCGGAGACTTTATTGGAGTAACTGGTGAGTTATTTGTCACGCAAACTGGAGAGGTTACTTTCAAAGTAGTTGAATTAAAATTCTTGAGTAAGTCGTTGCGAAATTTACCAATTGTAAAAGTGGATAAGCAAGGAAATAAGTATGATGAATTTACTGATCCTGAATTAAGATATCGACAACGATATGTTGATTTAACAGTAAATCCACATGTGAAAGATATTTTCTTGAAGCGAATTAAGTTGATGAATGTAATGCGAAATTATTTCAACGATCAAGGATGGTTGGAAGTGGAAACTCCGATTTTGCAACCTATTCATGGAGGTGCTGCAGCGAGACCTTTTGCTACCCATCACAATACTTTGGATATGCCATTGTATATGAGAATTGCGAATGAGTTGTATTTGAAAAGATTGATCGTAGGTGGTTTTGATGGAGTGTATGAGTTTGGAAAAATGTTCCGAAACGAAGGAATGGATCGAACGCATAATCCAGAATTTACGGCTATGGAAATTTACGTAGCATACAAAGATTATATCTGGATGATGGAAATGGTGGAGACACTTTTGGAAAAAATCGCTTTGGAAGTTACTGGTTCAACAACGGTAGAATACGAAGGAAAAGAAATCAATTTCGCTGGACCATACACTCGAATGACGATGTATGAATCTATCGAAAAATATACTGGAATTGATGTGTCGCAAATGGACGAAGATGGTCTTCGAGCAGTTTGTAAACAATTCCATATAGAGACAGATCCTTCGATGGGGAAAGGAAAATTAGTTGATGAAATTTTTGGTGAAAAAGTAGAAGACAACTTGATTCAGCCAACTTATATTACTGATTATCCAATCGAAATGACTCCTTTGGCGAAGAAACATCGAACTTCTGAAGGATTGGTTGAGCGTTTTGAATTATTCATCAATGGAAAAGAAATTGCGAATGCTTATTCGGAATTGAATGATCCAATTGATCAACGGGAACGTTTTGAAGATCAGTTAAAATTAGCTGAGCGAGGTGATGACGAAGCAATGGTTTTAGATGAAGATTTCCTTCGAGCATTGGAATACGGAATGCCTCCAACTTCTGGGTTGGGAATTGGAATTGATCGTTTGACGATGATGATGACCAATCAACATTCAATTCAAGAAGTCCTTTTCTTCCCTCAGATGAAGCCTGAAGTACAAGAGGTGAAAGAGGAAGAAGATGTTGCTGAGTAATAATAGCAACTACGTAGCTTTGGCTTTAGCCGAAGTAAAAATAAAAAAAACGCTCGTTCGTAAGAACGGGCGTTTTCTTTTTGATAAAATAAAAAAAAACTAATCAATCACAACCAGTTTCTTTTTCAAAACTAATCTCCCTTCCTCCATCATATTCATAAAATATAATCCACTTTCAAAAAAAGAAGGTAATCCAATTTCAATATTACCTTGGAAGTTTTTTTCTAACAATAATTTTCCGGAAATATCAAAAAGCATTAAGCTGTAGTTCTTACTCTGATTTAAATCTTGACAATTGATGAGTTCACCAGTACGAATTGGGTTTTGTAAATAGCATGTTATATTTGTGTCTTCAGGTGTTTCGGTTGGAGTATCAAAGTCAGAAAAGAAATAAACCCATCGTCGAATTTCTTCCCACATTTCATTGTCAAAGTTGTACTCACTAAATAATTCTTGAGTTATATTTCCATTTCCATCATGAGAAAATTGAGTGAGTTTTTGATTAGCCCAGTCAAATCCAGATGGAAGTTCAGCCCAAATATATTGATATTGGGCAACAACTATATCGTTAACAAAAATGTAGTCAATCTTAATATTATTAACCCAAGTAAGAAATACTGGATCCCAATTTTGGTAAGTTGTTTTAATTAAGTTCTCTTCCATGTCATACTCATAAATTCTTTTCGAATTATTAGTGTAAGTATTCAACAACCAAAATTGAATAATCTCTTCTATTAATTTTCCATCACTATCATAGATGTATTCTGAATATTGCACATTTCCCCAATCATTGTTATTTACATTCCATATTGATTCATATTGATCAATTAAAACATTATCAGTATCGAAGTTATATTCCCATTTTAGATATTGGTCAAAAGTTGAAGTAGCTGTATTCCAATTTGATTGTAGGGATTGGATACGGTTTCCATTGGCATCAAAGGTGTAATCAAATTTATAATCAGGAACCCATTCTAAAGTATTCGGGTCAACTACAAAATAGGTGAAAACAATAATTTCATCATTTGCATCTCGAACATATTCACCCTTGCGATAATTTTCCCAAACGTTACTACTGGTATTTAATCTCAGAATATAATAGCTCAAAGTGCTCCCCAAGTCGTTATAAGTGTAAAATCTTCTTTGCGTTAATTCATCAAGGGGTAGTGGATAAAAGTGAGCTGAGTCCACAACAAAAGTATTTCTCAACTCTACTTGAGTAGGTGAAGAATTCATTTGGTTTTCTAAAAAAAATAATTCTTCAATATTTTTAGGAGAAAGGTTGTCAAAGTCCTGTGCTTGAATATTAAAGAATAAAAATAAGAAGGTAAGGAAGGTAAATAATTGTTTCATACTTTATATTTTTTTGAAAAAATAGGATAGATAATCCTTGTGAAAATACAAGTTCTAAATTAAACCATGAAATTTCACCAAGTGCTTTTTGTCATTTTCATTGTAAATGCATAACACAAGCGTATTTTCTTTTCGTTTTCCATTTGGAAAAAAAATCTTAATTGGATTGTGAAAATATCCGCGGTCGTTGAATAATTGTAATTGTTGTTGTTTGGGAGGATTTTTAAAAAGTAATAGCTCTTTGGCATCTTTTGGTAGAGGAACATTTTCGTAACCTTCTTCTTCTAAAAATTTCCGAAGCATGACGAACGCATCATTTACTGTTGTTCCAGTAAAAGAAGTTTTATATTCCCATCCGTCAGATTTGCCTCCAAGATATTCTTCTCCTGCTTTTGGAAAATTTGTTCGTAGCATTTTTTTAATGGTTAACTGTGAATGCAGTATGTTTAGAAATAATGTTATGTATTTTTGCCGCTGACTTTATTTGTTTCTCCATTGTTTGGATATGACTTTTCACTTGGGGATAAATTTTCCTTTGGAAAATTTTAGGAGCTGCGAAAAGTCATATTACAAAGAGTAGGTAGTCATAAAAAGTCTACGGCAAATTTAACTAAAATACAGTTTGTGATTTTCTTTTTCCAAATAAAAAAATAACGTAATTTGTAGCTATGAAAAAAATCACTCCTCCGATGAAAACATCTTCAATTGCTTTTCTTGTTTTTATGTTATTTTTTACTGCATGTGAAGACCCCGCATCCAATAATAACAATACACCTACAAATCCAACTCCTGATCCAACTCCTGATCCAATAGAGGTCGAAACACCTTCTGATCCAACAGAAGTAATTCCAGATGATGGGCGTAGACCTCTTTATTTACAAGGAGCCTATGCGACTTCTAATAATGATTTAGTAGAAAATATCTTTGATGGAAAAGCATCTACATCTTGGCAAAGTAAAAAAGGTGTTGGATCTGACGAAGGGATTATGTTGCTTTTTCAGAATAAGATTTTTATTAAAAAAATTGCTATCGAAGCTACTCAAGCAAGTGGAATAGCAAAGGTCGATGAATTAATTTTATATGGAAATGATATTCCTTGTGGCAAAGGCAAAATTGGAGAGTCCATCAATATCGGAGATACTTATTCGTCTTTATTTATTCGTTTTGGAAAAACGGATAACACAACTGAGGTAAAAGTTGAAGACCAAGCGAAGAAAGGAGTAGTTCGAAAATTTTCTAACTCACACTCTGTTGGAATCCAAAATATAAATATGTGGGATGAAGATGGAAAAGAATACCGTTTAATTCTTCCTCGAAAAGTTAGTGCAAAAATTACCGCATCATCAACTTTAGATCAAGCTTCAAAGTATGGAGTTTCTAATCTTTTTGACAATCAAAAAACAACAGCTTGGGTGGAAGGAGTAGACGGGAATGGAATCAATGAGCAACTTACTTTTGAACTCAGCGAGGAGGTTAATATAGACGAAGTTCAAATTTGGAATGGGTACCAACGTTCTCCAAATGTTTATAAAACGAATGCTCGTCTCAAAGGGTTTTCTCTCGGTGAAGTGGGAGGTAAGGATTATGAGTATACTTTGCGAGACGATGACGCTGCCCAAAAAATTGACCTTCGAGTTCCATTGAAAAATAGTTTTTCTCTAAAAATAAATAGTGCTTATGACGGAAGCAAATATCAAGATTTAGCGATAAGTGAAATGTTGTTTTTTGAAAATGGAGTGCCATTACAATTGAATAAAGGGAGAAGTATTGAGAAAATTGATCTTTCTCAAAAAGCAAAAGGAACTAATCTAGAATCACTTTTGGATACTCGAATTGCTAACGAAATGGACTATGGTCCTTCTGGCTTTTATGCAGATCGATCAATTATTTTAAGGTCAGATGGAACGTTTTCTATGTATTTGACAGAACGACTTTATCCCGAAACAGAAGGAGATGATTCTGATACTTATGAAACAATGTCAAATGGTACTTGGGAAATTCAAAGTGCTACTGCTTCAAAATCAATCATCAAACTGACTGGAAAATTAATTGATATCTCCGCAGCTCTTGCTGAACAAAAAGGATATAATGAGCAAGCTGAGATCGTTCAGGTTTTTACGGATAAACTAACTATTGAAAATAATTTGATTAGAGGAGAGCAGATTTTAGATGAGATTGTAATAAGATAAAAGATGAACAACTTTTAGACCGTTAAACTGTTTTCGCTTCGCTAATTGTTGAACTGTTTCATGAAAGGTATGGAGCCAATTATTCCATCTAGGGATGAGCAGTCTAACCGTTAGTGAATCGAAAATAGTTTAACAGTCAGATCTCTTGCAAAATAAGTAATCCCGAATTTTCAAATTGAAAATTCGGGATTATCTATTTTTTCTAATTTAAAAGAATTAATTATTCTGATTTAAAATCAATTAATTCCATATCGAAAACTAAGTTTGAATTTGCAGGAATCATCTCACCAACTACTTTTTCACCATAGGCTAATCCAGAAGGAATAATGAATTTTCCTTTTCCTCCTTTACCAAGCATTCGAACAGCTTCTTGCCATCCTTTAATAACTTGGTAAGGTTTAAATTTAAATGGTTTATCTCTATCGTATGAAGAATCGAATTTTTTACCATTAAGCAAAGTACCTGTGTAGTGAGCTGTAACTTTAGACTCTTCGCTAGGTCTTTCTACTCCTTCCCCTGGTTCGTCAATTACATAGAAAATTCCACTAGAAGTAAAGTTGCCTTTTAGCTTAGCTGCTTTAGCAAATTTGATGATTTTATTTCGATCAATATCGGCTTGAGTCTGTGGAGATTCCACCATCGATTTATCTAACTCTTTCATTGATAGGTAATTTTTAGGAGCACATGACATTACAGTTAGACTGCTAAGAATCACTAAAGCAAAAAGAGTGTTAATTAGTGTTTTCATGAAAATGAATTTTATTTTTAAGTGAAAAAAATCGAATGAGATTTTGGGACTGGAAGTGCAAAGAAACGCATATTTATAAATATAAGGAAAAGATTAATCAAAAATCAACTAAAAACTAATATGAGTTATTTACACTCAAATTCATATTTAATTCTACTTTCCCTTTATGGCGATTAATTCTATTTCAAATTTTAAAACTGAATTTGGCGGAATCAAATCACCAAAGCCTTCTTCTCCATAACACAAGTTGGAGGGAATGATAAAAATCCCTTTTCCTCCAGATTTTAATAATGGAAGTGCTTTTTTCCAACCATCATTCATTCGACTCAAAGGATAGGTAAACGGATCTTTTTCTTTTGTTGAATCAAATACTTTTCCATCCAAAAAAGTCCCATGATAATTAGTGACTATAGTACTTTTAACTGTTGGGTGATTACCAATTCCTTTTTTGATGATTTGATAATAAATACCATCTGGAGTTGATTCCATATCTAATTTATTATCGATGATATGATTGAGAATTAAGTTACGATCTATCTCATTTTGATTGCTTGGTTGACCGATAAATTCATTCATAGTTTTATTGATTACTTGATCTTCAGAAAGTGTTTTGGCAAAGTTATTATTTGAAGTAGTGGTGGACTCCCACTCACAAGAACTGCAAACTAGAATTAGAAGAATGATAAAATTATATCTCATACATGTTTTTTTAGTTCAATAAAAATAACAAAAGCCGATAGTTTTTTAACTATCGGCTTTTGATTTTATTTAGCAGCTCTAACTTTTGTAGTTTCTTGAATCCAACATTTCACTTTAAATGTTCCGCCCTGTTTCACCGTAGGACGAGAAAAGATATCACCTGTGCTTGGCATATATACTTCATATCGTTTGATTAGTTTGTTGGCTTCGGCACTTACACTTGAATCAACTCTTTTCGCTTCGTTCCATTTATCGATAGCTACCCAAGTGACGACCTGACTATCGAATCCAGTTCCTGGGCCACAAAGCGGACCACTTGAAGCATATAATTTTCCAATCAAAATTAAAGGATCTCCCCATCCTGATTTATATTTCATTGCTTGTCTTGCAGCTGTTCTAGCTTTAGGAAATTGGCGAGTGTGAGCATAATGGATTTTTGCGATACGCATCAAAAATCTCGCTTTTTTCTCAGGATCCTCAGTTTTGTCAACATACCTTTGATAACAGTCAATTGCTTTCTGGTACTGGTCATTTTCCAAGGCATCTCTACCACATTTAAGGTCTTCATCGATAGAACGGCATTTGGTTCCGTAGGCACTTTCCAAAGCAACTAAAGTTTCATTTTCTGGCTCACAACCTGCTCTACGAAGTTTTCGATATAAATCTTCAATCAAATCACAATCATCCTTATTCGCTTCATATTCAGCATAATATTTTTCAATGAAATAATTACAATTGTAAAACCCTTTTTTATTTTCATACCGATCAGAAAGTTCAGATGTATATTGTTCTACTTGAACCCAAGCATCTTTTTCTTTTTTATTTTCGGTATTTTCTACATTGTACGAAACGATGCTATTTACCTTTTCCAAAACCTTTTGAGCATCTTCCAATTTAATTTTTTCATCTGAATACAATCGATAATTGAGTGATGACAAAGGAATGATTGTACTTACTCTTGATTCTTTTCCATCAACGAGTACAGCAGTTTTCAGCATTTCATAGATCTCTTCATCTGTTGCTCTACCTTTATATTTATAATAATATTCGAATCCTTGCTTGCTCAGGTAATATGATTTTTTTTCGGGAAAACAGATTAGCGCCTTCTCATAAATCATTGCCATAGTATCAAGATACTTTGCTTGCAAAATAGTGTCAGAAGTATTCTCAATATAATTGGTATAAATTTTTAAACCATCTCGAAAAACATAATCAATTCGTCCATTAGTTTTAGGTGCATTTTCATAAACATCCTTCCAGCGGGGGTAGGCCTCTTTGAAGTTTTTTTCTTTGATTCTATCTCTATAAATATTGTAATTATCTGTAACTCGATCTGCTACCTCAATTCCTAACTCATCAAATCGGATACAACCGTTTGGATCTAATTCTCTGACAACTTCTACCTCTGGTTCGTCAACCACAATAGGTTCTTGAACTTTCGGAGAACAACTAACCCAAAAGATAATACCTAAAAGTATCATGGCTAAAAATGTATTACGTTTCATATTTCTGTATTTAAATTTTGATTTCAAAACTAAGTTAAACCTTTGACTTTTTTTATAATGATGATGAAAAAATGATTTACGGTGGTTATCATAAAAAGAAAAACCCTGATCCTTTGTTTAAAGATCAGGGTTTTTCAATATGTTTTTAATTGAAAGGCTTAGATTTATTTAAATCTAACTTTTACACTTTCTCCAATCCAACATCCTACTTTTTGAGATGAACCTGCATTGATTCCTCTAGAGAAACCGTCTGCTTTCTCTGGTCGAGATTGGTTGTATTTTCCAATACGTCTGTTAGCTTCATCAGCAACATCAGGATCAAGACTTTTCGCATAGCTATATTTATCAATAGCCGCTAAAATTGCTAATCTTTGATTCCAATCATCTCCACATCGTCGAGCACTTGATGCATACAAGTCACCAATCAACATAAAAGGTCTTCCCCAATTAGGTCTCAATTTAGCTGCTTTTCTAGCAGTAGCTCTTGCCTTAGCATATTGCTTTAACTTACGTCCTTGCGTAGAAGCAATTCTGAAAAGGTAAGTCGCTTGTTTATTTGGATCAGCTTCAGCTGCAATTGCTTCTTCCCATTTTTCGATAGCAATAGTGTAATCACCAGCATCATATCTTTTCTTAGCTACAAAAGCAGGATTATCCTTATTGAATGCTTCTTGCTTTTCCGCATTGGATGCAGCTGCTAACACTTTATATCGTTCTTTCAATTCAATAATTAAAGAATCTTCATCTGAACATTTTCTCTTTTTTAATCTAGAGTATACAGTCTTTACGATTGCTAAATCGTCTTTTCCTTCTTCATAATCAGTCATGTAAATTCCTTTGAAGTATTCACAATCGAAGATTTCACTTTCCACTTTTTTGAACTCTTTGTTCATTCTAATTTTATACTTAGTATATAATTTAGATTTTTGTCGAGCAGTTTTTTCTTTTTTAGCATTTTTTTCTTGTAAATATTGCTCCGCTAATTCTTCTTGCTTGATGGTATTATCATCAGCAATCTCATTCAATGCATCATGAACTCTCCTTGCTTCTTCAGCAGGTAATGTCCCAGCTTGATACAATTCTACAACAGAAGCAGCATAAGGTCGTAGTACTTTGTAAGTAATATCTCCTCCAGCCATGTCTACAGCTTCTTTAGCAACAGCATAAATATCAGCAGCAGGACTTTTTACGGTTTTGAACATATCTTCAGCTTGACGAGCTTTTTGATCAGCAATTTTTACTTTTAATGTTTCATCTGTTTTAGCACCTTTTACAATGATTTTTTTAGACTGTAAACATTCGATGCATTGCTTATGAAGAGCAATAATTCGCTCATTATTAGCTGCTTTTTTAGCTTCGTCAGTTTCTGTCTTATTAGCTTCTTTCAACAGTTTGATTCCATCCCAAAATGGAGAAATTCTTCTTCCATCAGCTGCTGGAGCAACTGTCATTAATTTTTCCCAAGCTACCATAGCAGCTTCGTAATTTTTAGCTTTTAAGTGATCTTTATAAATCTGGTAGTTAGATTCAGCAGTTTCTTTCTCAGCAGAGCCAGCTTCTAAATCTTTCCATGTTGTACATTGACCAATCGTGGTGTTTGAAATTGAAAAACTTACTGCCAAGAGCAGCGCCAACTTCATAAAATTTCGTAAATCTTTCATTTTAATTAAATTTTCGTTTGAAAAACCAAGTATTATCGTTTAATGTAAATCCTAAATTAATTTTGAAATAGGTATTTTGCAACGCTTCTGACAAACCTGTCTGACCTACTTCGAATGCTAAGTTGACGAACGATTTTTTACCCTGTGGTAAAATTACTGGAAGACCAAATCCTACCGTTGCGCCGTATGTCAAAAGATGATCATCGTTTACTGATCGTGGGTCTTTGCTATAAAAAGCTCCAAATCTATAACGTACCTTTTTCAAATATTTATTGTATGATCTTGCGTCAGGTACATATTCACCACCAATTCCTAATCTCCAAACATTCACATCATCTCTTCCTGGGGCAGCTGCAGCTAATATATCATTAATATATTCTGACCAAGCTTGATATCTGAAATCTACACCTAGTCTCATCTTATCCACTTTGGTGTACATCAATCCTACTGCTAACTCGCCTGGCAAATAACCTGTGTTTTCAGTAGTCTCTGTTCCTGAGACGGCAAAAATAGTGTCACGGGTACCTATTCCTTCATTTTGCGTCAACCAACTTCTATTTCTAGTTAAATTATATTTATTTCTTGAGTTCCCTGTAAGTCCAATTGTGATAAATTCTATTGGATCATTTGTTCCTTCTTTTGTTTTTAAAACATGATCATATTGCACTCCAAGATTCCAAGTAAATCCTCCAACTAAAAAATCATCATCAAAATCATTGTCAAAAGAAAGTGGAAAATCAGGAAAAGTAACTTCCTTACTATTTTCAATTTTTCCGAAAAAATATCCCAGATTTACACCAAAGGAAAAATTCTTAATATTAACAGCATTTCCCCACATCACTTTATATGTTCCACCTGACCCTTGATATAGATAATTCACAGAAGTTAACGTATCACCAAATGGTTGGTTAGTTAAGCTCTCGATATTATAATCTACATTGGAATAGGGTAAAAGTGTAAAATTCATGCCCCAACGAATCTTCTTCTTTTTCTGTTCCAACACTTCATTTATGGGGTTTTTAAGTGGAAAACCCAAAGATAAATATCTCAAATTACCATTCCAAGTTTTCAATCGTTCATTTTGCCCTGAAGCATCGTTTAAGTTGTTATATTGAGAGTATAACCCGATTTCGAATGCAGTTTCTCGCAATCGACTCAAGGAGGCAGGGTTGGCTATATTCATGTGATATCCATCATGGAAAGCAGCACCTAATCCACCCATTCCACCTTGTGCAGCAAAGAACTGATCAGTCAAATCTCCCAGTCCTAATCGAGAGTAAGGAGAGTTGTCTTGAGGCTGTGCAAATGCAGTCAAAGCTGTAGCCAAAACAATGGCAAATCCTAAAAAAGTTTTATTCCAAAAGTTGGACATTATAGTTTAATATTTTGTTTAGTCCTCTAAGAACTAAATTGTTATTTACAAAAATATGGTTCTCAAAATGTTTCGCAAGAGCTTTAGAATCGCCCCCGGTTAAAATTATGTTAATCTTTCCAAAAGTTGTTTCATAAGCCTGAATAAAGCCTCGAATTTCCATTACCGTACCCATTTGACCACCTACCTGAAGTGAAGATTCGGTATCATTTCCGATAAATTTCTTCGAATTTCTCTGCTTGACCAAAGGCAATTTTGCAGTATATTCATTCATCGCCTGAAGTCGCATTCGAATTCCAGGTGAAATCCCACCACCTAGATAATTGCCTTTTGCATCTATAAAGTCGTAAGTAATACAAGTTCCTGCATCTATTACAAGGGTATTTTGTTTGGGAAAAAGATCAAAAGCAGCAACTGCGCCAGCCAATCTATCTCTTCCAAGTGTGGCAGGTGTCTTATATTTATTAGTAATAGGTAGATGCGTTTTATGACTCAAACGGATGTAAAAATATTTTTTTTGTAAAAAATTCTCTACCGCCTGACTGACATTTGCTGTACTTGATAGTGCTGCATTGTCTATTTTTCTGTTTTTGACAAATTCTTTTACTGTTTTTAAATCACACTTTTCCCAAATTACTTTCTTCAATAAACGATCACCTTTATATAAGGCAACTTTGGTTCGAGTGTTTCCTATGTCAACTATTAACCCCCTGTCCCCTAAAGGGGCGTTAGGTTTTACTTTCAGTTGAACATTTTTCATATTTCTCGAAATTCTTTTTCAAACGTCAGAAGGGAAAGTTATTTTTCAAATTAAAACTAGCACCTCCTAATTAACTTTTTAGTTTGCCGAAAGGCAAATTAAAAAAGCTCCCCTTTAGGGGCTGGGGCTTAATGCTTAAAGTGTCTCACCCCAGTCATCACCATCGCCAAATCATTCTCATTACAAAAATCTACGCTCAAATTATCCTTAATGCTTCCTCCAGGTTGAATCACCGCAGTAATTCCAGCTTCTTTAGCAATCTCCACACAATCAGGGAATGGGAAAAAAGCATCACTCGCCATCACCGCACCTTGCAAATCAAAACCAAAGTTTTTCGCTTTAGCAATTGCTTGACGAAGTGCATCTACTCTTGAAGTTTGACCACAACCCATTCCAAGTAATTGATTTCCACGAGCCAAAACGATTGTATTTGATTTCAAATGCTTGCAACATTTAGCAGCAAAAAGTAAATCTTTTACTTCATTTTCAGCTGGAGCTTTTGTTGTCGCAACAGTTAAGTCGTCAGCCGTTTCAGTTTTCAAATCACCATCTTGCTGAACTACTCCGTTGAGTAAAGTTTTAAAAATGGTTTTCTTAACATTAAAGTTTTTGATTTTTAATAAAACTCGTTTTTTCTTCTTACTCAACAATTCCAATGCTTCAGGAGAAAAATCTGGAGCAATCAAAACTTCATAGAATAATTTATTGATTTCTTCCGCTGTTGCTAAATCTACAGTTGTGTTACAAATCAAAATTCCACCAAACGCAGAAACATTATCTGCTTCCAATGCCGCATGCCACGCTTCCAACAAAGTATAACGAGTTGCAACTCCGCAAGGGTTGGTATGTTTTAAGATTGCAAAAGTTGGGTCTTCATTTTCAAACTCCGCCATCAACTCAACTGCTGCATCAATATCTACTAGATTATTATAGCTTACTTTTTTCCCACCCAATGTCTCAAACATTTCATCGAATTTCCCAAAGAAAATTCCTTGCTGATGGGGATTTTCTCCATATCGTAAAACTGTCGCATCAGAAATACTTTGTTTGAAAGCATAAGTTTTTGTTTCGTCGTCAGCAGCTTTTGCTTGGTTATCCGAATCGAAATAATTAAAAATTGCAGTATCGTAGTGAGAAGAAATTTGGAAAGATCGACGCGCCAATTCTTTTCGATCAGCTAAGTCAGTATGCCCTTGTTTTGTTTTTATCAAATCTAAAATCATCGCGTACTCCGCTTGCGAAGGAACTACGACAACATCTTTATAATTTTTGGCAGCTGCCCGAATCAATGAAATACCTCCGATGTCGATTTTTTCGATGATAGTACTTTCATCAGTCGTTTCGGCAACTGTTTTTTCAAATGGATATAAATCTACAATCACTAAATCTAACTCTGGAATTTCATATTGAGCTAATTCTGCCAAATGTCCTTCCTCTCGTCTTGCTAGAATTCCTCCAAAAACTTTTGGGTGTAAAGTCTTCACTCGACCATCCAAAATGGAAGGATATGAAGTTGCATTTTCAACAGGAATCACCTCAACCCCCATTGCTTCAATGGCTCTTTGAGTTCCTCCAGTAGAGTAAATTTGCACGCCAAGTGCATCCAATTCTCGAACAATAGGCTCAATGCCTTCTTTGTGAAAAACAGAAATTAAAGCTGATTTAATCTTTTTAGGCTCCATGGTATGTCTTTAAAAGTGATTGATTTTTTAAAAATAAGGCACAAAAGTACGGATTTTAATGGTTAATGCTGAATGGTTAATGGTTAATTTTTCTAACGGTTAACTGTGAAGAGTTAATGATTAACATCTTGTGGTATTAACTGTTCATCGTTTACAGTTTATCGTTGATTCAGAAACCTGACATTTTCAAAATAATCGGTTGCCGACGTATGATGAAAAAATCTACCTTGTGACTAGATTTTAAAAGTAAAGCTATAAACAAACTAGAAAATCCAATTTTTGGATTTGCGTTCTTCTGTTTAAAAATGTAGGCTTAGCAACTAAGGCTATGAACAAAAACTATCTCTATTCAAATTTATCTTATGTTGCATTACACCCTAAAATATAACTCGATTGTAGAATTGAGTTCCGTAGCTTGACTTTCTAAGTCAAGTTGCGAAATGGGTGATTAAAAAAAATGTAAAATGGAGTTTTTCAAAAAGAATAAAAATGTATTTCGAGGTTTGATGGTTGGTGCGATCTTTCTTTTTGGAAAAAATGGAAGTAGTATTTCTGCCCAAACAATTAAAATTGAAAAGGAAATAATAAATGTTGAAACTTTAAAACCAACAGAAATACTTCTTGTGAAAAATGAATTCAATGAAGATGAGTGTAGAGATTGTTGTTTAGGAACAGGTATTATAATCGTTACAATAACATATAAAAATGAACCAATTGATCGCTTGCCAACAAGAAATGTAAATGAACTTGCAGCGGTATTTACAGCAGGCGTTTCATTTTTACAATAAAAATAAAGCTAGATGATTTTAAATAATAATAAAAGTATATTTCGGTTTTTGCTCATTTTTCTAATCTTTCTTTTTGGAAAAACTGGAATGGCGCAGACTTCGATAACTGGAAAAATAAGTGATAAGAAAACAGGCGAGGATATGATTGCAGCAAATATCATCCTTTCTCAAAATGGAGTCTTTATCCAAGGCGAAACAACAGATATTGATGGTAATTATTCTATGCAAGTTGACTCAGGAGAATATGATATGGAAATTTCATACACAGGATATGCTACTCAAAAAATAACTGGAATTGTAGTAGTTGAAGGAAAAGCAACAAAAGTAGATGTTCTAATAACTTCAGGAGAAATTGTGGATTGGCCAATTTTAGTTTGTTCTGGATGTTGCAGAGTTCCATTAATCCAACATGATAAAACAACGACAGGTATAACTTTGAGCAAAAAAGAAGATGAAGATTTTTTTAAAAAACTTCCAACTAGAGATATAAATGAAATAATAATAATGACTCCAGGAGTAACTTTCAGTAATTAATTTTTCAAAAAAAAGTAAAATGAATAAGTTTTATAACAAAACATTTACATTTCGATTCTTTCTCGTTATCCTAATTTTTCTTTTTGGAGAAAACGTTTTTTCACAAACGGGAATAACTGGAAAAGTTATAGATGAAGACACAAGAGATGAAATGATTGCCGCTAATGTTATAGTCAGTAAAAATGGTGTTTTTGTTCAAGGAGAAACAACTGACATTGATGGGAATTATAAAATTCGACTTGATCCAGGTATTTATGAAGTAGAAGTTTCTTACACCGGCTACCCAACAAAGAAGCTAGCTGACATTGTTGTTAATGCAGGAGAACTAAAAAAATTGGACGTCAAAATGAAAATTGAAGATGGCATAATTTATTGTTATTTCGGATATGAAGGTTACTTAATTCCACTCATCAAGCATGATGAGACTTCCACCGGACAAACTTTAAGAGACGAAAAAATCAAAAACCTCCCAACCCGAAATATTAATGAAATAATAACCATAACCCCAGGGGTATCCCTCACACAATGAAAATGTAGAGTTAATTATGAATAATTGAATAACGTGCTTTTCATGCTATACAGTCAGGCTCCAATTTGTATTGTATAGCTAATGTTTGAGCTTGAGCTGCATCGAGAGGTGTGGCTTTTTTTTTGCCACAGACGAACACAGACTTTTCCCTATGTGGAATCGTAATAAATACATAATGGGAAAGTCAGTTAAGTCTGTGTTCGTCTGTGGCAAAAAAAAATCACAACCATTTCCAACTCACCTCTCGTCAATAAGGGAAAGCACATTTAATTAAACTAAAAAATTAAATCTATGAAAAAGTTTTATGCGATCCCTTTGATTTTATGTTTATTTTTTTTCCAAAATCATTCTGTGGTAACTAGTTCTATCGTTGGAAAAGTTACAGATGATTCGACAGGCGAAGAACTCATTGGTGCAAGTGTTATAATTTCAAAAAGTGGAACTGTCGTAAGTGGTACTACAACTGATTTTAACGGTAATTTTAATATCCGACTTGATCCAGGGAAATATGATTTGGAAGTAATTTATGTTGGTTTTACAAATAAAAAAATTGTAGACGTTAACGTGGTAAAAGGTAAAGCAACTAGAGTAAATGTTCAAATGAAAACTGAAGCTGAGGTACTTGATGAAGTTGTAATTACTAGTTACAAAACTCCATCAATTAGTATGGATGCAACATCAACAGGAAGCACAGTTACAAGTGAACATATCCGAAGCCTCCCTACTCGAGACGTTTCAGCAATGGCAACTTCAATATCAGGAATAAAAACTACTGATGCAGGCGCAGACGTTTCAGTAAAAGGTTCTCGAAGCAGTTCAACTGATTATTATATAGACGGTGTCAGAGTAAAAGGAAAAAAGATGCTGAAAGATTCAAAAGTTTCCATCATCGCAACTGAAATGGAGGAAGATGTTTTGACTGAAGATTCTAGGATTTTAATTACCGGTAATAAATTTTTTGAATCAACTGATTACGTTTTAAAAGATAAGATTGACATCAAAAATAGTTTTCCAATGATCGAACTTGATCCTGCGAAAGTTATTGTTTTGAAAAAGAATACCCTCACTCCTCCAAAAGTGAAAACACCAAAAGCAGGGCAACTTACCGCTGCTGAATGGCGAGATGCTGACCATTGGAAAACTTGGACAAAGCAGCAAAAAGATAATGATTACAAACGTGCAAAAAGTGATTGGAAATTTTATTTGACCAACCGATATGCAGTTGTAGTAAAAAATAAAAAAGGTCAACCATTGGCAGATGTTCAAGTGGAATTAGTGAATTCAAAGAAAGATGTTCTTTGGACATCCCGAACAGATAATGAAGGAAAAGCAGATTTGTGGGCTGGTATTTTCGATAGGAAAGAAGATGGCCGCAACTTAAAAATCGTTGCAACTTATAATGGAAAAAAACACACTATCCGAAAAGCAAAACCATTTAAAAAAATCAATAAGATTAAAATCAAAACAGATTGTAATTTATCGAACAAGGTGGACATCATGTTTGCCGTAGATGCAACTGGTTCGATGGGTGATGAAATTAATTACTTGAAATCCGAGTTGCAAAACGTCATCGAGCGAGTTCAAAAATCAGATGATGAATTAGATATTCGATTGGGATCTGTTTTTTATCGAGACCTGAGAGATGCTTATTTGACGCAATCGACACCTTTGGATTCAGATATTTCGAAGACAGTTAATTTTATTAAAAATCAGAGTGCTGGCGGCGGAGGTGATTTTCCAGAAGCAGTAGATGCAGCTTTGGAAGAGACCATTCAAAAACAAAATTGGAGCAAAGAAGCTATTGCGAGAATAGTTTTTTTAGTGCTCGATGCACCTCCGCATATGCAGCAGCAAAATATTGAGTCTTTGCAGAAATCTATTCGAATGGCTGCTGAGAAAGGAATTAAAATTATTCCAGTTACTGCAAGTGGAATTAATCGTTCGACGGAATATTTGATGAAGACAATGGCTTTGGCGACAACTGGAACGTATGTTTTTATCACGGACGATAGCGGAATTGGTAATTCACATTTGAAACCAAAAAATAAAGATTACAAAGTTGAAAAGTTAAATGATTTGTTGGTTCGATTAATCGGTCAATATACAAATCGAGAATCTTGTGAGGAAGAGGAACAAGAAAATGAGGAACCATATAGTGAAGTTCTTTTTGCCAACAATTCCGAGAACTCAAATTCTAACAGCATTGTAATCAAGGAAGACAAATCTATTTTGAATAATGTAAAATATTTTCCTAATCCAGCAACTACGAGTGTAACATTACAATTACAAGAACCAATCTCTGAAATTATGATTATTCAATCCAATGGAAAAGTGGTGCAACGATTTGAAAATGTACCCGCAGGGGAATTGCGAGTTGACCTAAGTAGGTTTTCAGAAGGGTTTTATTTAATAAGGTTTAGAAAAGAAAACGGAGTAGCAAATGGGAAGCTGATAGTGGTGAAACCGTAGTTTTTTTTGCCGCAGACTTGCGCTGACTTTTTTATGACTTTTCGCAGATCAAATTATTTTATGGCGAAAAAATGTCTGTGAGGGTCATTTAAAAAGTCAGCTCTTGTCAGCGGCACAAAAAGGTTGAAAAGTTAAAGTCTGTGGCAAAAAAATTAACTAGCAAAGATTTGATCAAAGTCGGCAAATGATTTAAACTCCAAAGCGTTCCCACTTGGATCCATAAAAAACATGGTAGCTTGTTCGCCCACCTCTCCTTCGAAACGAATATATGGTTCGATAATAAATTCAATACCGTTGGCTTTTAATTTTTCGGCAAGTGCTTTCCACTCATCCATTTCGAGGATAGCACCAAAATGTTTGATAGGAACTTGCTTGCCATCCACAGGGTTAGCTGCAGGTTCAACAATTGGTTCCTCTGTCAAATGAGCGGACATTTGATTTCCCCAAAAATTAAAATCAATCCATCGTTCGGAAGTACGGCCAACTTCGCAGCCAAGTAATCCTTCATAAAATTCGCGAGTTTTTTCCAGACTCGTAACTGGAAATGCTAAATGAAAAGGTTGTGCTTTCATTTTTTTCTGATTTAAATTTTAAAAAATATCTAGCCACAGACTAAACTGACTTTTCCACTAGGTGTTATCTAGCAAAATACAAATAGTGGGAAAGTCAGTTTAGTTAGTGAAAGTCTGTGGCAAATTTTTACTGATTCAAAAATATTGCATTTGCGAAAACCATTTTCCCTTGATACCAAAACGCTCTAAACAATGGATTATCGATCATATATGTTACATTTCCGCGCCCCATTTTTTGTACTGCAAAAACGGTGGTTTCCTTCTGTTCCTTTTTCGTTTTCGAACCTGCAAAACCAAGGATCAACGGATCTTTTCCAATATAACCTACATTCGAAGTTTTCTTCAAATATTGATAATGGCGCGAACTCGTTTTTAAGGAAAAATAATAATCAGACATTCCAAAACCAAGAGGATGCGTATTATCCCAATTCAATTTAAAGATCGCACCAGGCATATTATTTTTAATTGAATTTCGAGTTTGGTGAGAGTGAGGTTCTAATCGACTGTCCAATGTTTCTTTTTCATAGGCATTGTTAGCAGCATTTTTATCACTATTCTCTGCATATTTTTCTAAGTTAAAACCGGGTTTTCCTTCTAATTTTGAAACAGCACTTCCGACGGCGATGACTCGTCCACCTTTACGAATCCAAGTTTTTAATTTATCCAAAGTATCGTCGCTCAAACGATACCATCCTTCTGGTAAAATCACCAATGAATAATTATCCAAATTCAAATATGGAAAATTTTCTACAGGCACAGTCGTCAATGGGTAATCCAAATCTGTTTCGAAAAAATGCCAAATTTGACCGAACGAATATGGTGAAGTTTTGTCACCGGCAAGGACAGCCACTTTTGGTTTTTTTAATAAAATCAAACTCTCTGAACCAAGGTCAGCACCACTATCAGCAAAACCAGTTGAGACAGCGGTCAAGTTTTCGTAGTTTAAATCCGAAGCAGTTTCGACAACTATTTTTTCAAAATCACCTTCTAGTTTTCGATTATCTCCTCGGGTAATAATTACAGTTCCTGCAGCATATTTTTTTCCTTCAATGGTGAATTCACTTTTTGCAGCACGAGCAGTTACGCCTTGATCCATGAGCTGACCAATGAATTTTGCATCGTTCAATGATTCCCATTTGGCTAAATATCCATAGGCATTTTTGCTTGGTTCAAATGCATTTTCAGTTGAAACATATTTTGAGTCAACTGGGATTTTTGTCTCAGTCGCATAAGCTTTCAAACCATAAGCATGAGGCAATGACCAAGCGGTAATATCATAAGTCAACGAATCGACCAAGTAAGACTGAGGTTCAAAAAGTACTTGCACCAAAACAGATTTTGGTTGGAAAGCATTGATGATGATGTCGTTCTTTTGGGTTTTAAAAGAAGCGGTTTTTCCAGTCTCGTAATCATAACCTTTAAAGGAAGAAGTGGCATTAGTCAAACCATAATTGATTTTATTTTTATCCAATAAATCGAGCAACGCTTCTTTCTTTCCTTCTGCATTATCATGTCGAATGACAAAACTTTTATACTTCCCAATAGGATTAGTTGAATGTGATTTAAAGTAGCTCACATATTTTTCTAACAATTCATTTGCATTTTTTGAAGTCATCTCGATTGTCGAAAGTGAAGTGGTGAAATGATGGTTTACTCGATCTGCTAGCGAAACAGTTTCTCCATTATTCATATCTGCTTTTCGACTTGCGGAACCACTTCCACCTTGCTCATAAGTCATCCCAATCGCTCCATTGAACATCGGATAAGTATCTCCATAACTTGGATAAAATAAATCGAAAACTTCTTTTGTGTAATACAACCAACCATTTTTATCAAAATATTTTGCGTGATTTTTTCCAACACTATGTTGAAATTCAGATTGCCATTTCGTTAAATATTGATGATAAGGTTGAGCTGCTGGCGCAAAATAATATGGATCATCTTTGTACATTTCATGAAGGTCGGCGTGCACTTGTGGCAACCAATTATTATAAACAGCCATTCGTTGTTGTGATTCTATTTGTGTCTGCCATGCCCAATCTCGATTCAAGTCAAACATGTAGTGATTCATCCGACCACCTGGATGAGGTTCGTTGTGTTCCCATGAATCCATGTTGGAAGTCATTTTTGTATTACTCACTCGACGTACCCAATGTGTATAGCGAGAATATCCATCAGGATTGACACTAGGATCCATGATGATCAAAGTATTTTTTAACCAAGACTGTGCTTGCAAATTTTTTCCTCCAACCAAACTGTGGAGCACCGGCATAGAACTTTCAGAACCTGCAGCTTCATTTCCATGCACCGAATAACTCAACCAAACAATGGCAATATTATTTTTAGGCGTACCTTTTTTGACACCTGCTCGAATTAAATTATCATTTCTAATTTCTTCTAGCTTCGCTAAATTTTCTTTGGTTGAAATAAAAGCTAACAACAATGGTCGATCTTCATTAGTCAATCCATATTGCTTTAGAATAACTTGCTCACTATTTTCAGCGACATACTTAAAGTAGTCGACGAGCATGTGGTGAGGCGTAAATTCTTCGCCAATCTTATGAGTCAAAAACTCATCAGGCGATTGTAAACTTTGGGAAAAAATTAATTGAGTAGAACAACAGAAGAGGATAATGAAAAGCGCTTTTTGGAAAATTAATTTGGAAAATTCGCTCATATTTTATTTTTCTTTTTTTTGGAAAATTTCAAAGAAGGAAGGTAAACATTTAGTAGGAAAATGGAGAGATTTTTAATTAGAAAATTAGTTAATTCAACGTTCTAGTTGAGACATTTTTATGAAAAAAATATTTTATTCCATTTGAAAAACTATCGAATTACTTTTTAAATTTGGAAAAAATTAAAATCAAAAAAAATGAAAAACCTTCTGCTCCTTTTCACACTTTTTTCTTCAGCTGCAACCAAGTCGATACTACGATGCAAAATGAAGTCAAAGAACTCAAAGAAAAAATCGCAGCCATGGAAGCTGCTACTGCCACTCCAGCCAAAGATGAAACAGGATTCGTCCACACCGTCTTTTTTTGGATGAATGAAAATGTAACGGATGAACAAAAAGCTGACTTTGCTAAAAATGGATTAGGCGAGTTAGTTAAAGTTTCCTCGATCTATAAGAGCTACTTCGGGCCACCTGCAAAAACGCCAAGAGAAGTAGTGGACAATAGTTATGACTTCGCGTTGATTTGTCATTTTAAAAATAAGGAAGATCAAGATGCGTATCAAGTTGATCCGATTCATTTGAAGTTTATTGAAGACTTTAAAGATTTGTGGAAGGAGGTGATTGTCTATGATAATTTAACGATGTAAAAAAAAGCCGTGACACGATTTAGTTGTGTCACGGCTTTTGCATTTATTTCATTTTAAAGACCATCGAATTTATTTTTCGAGATGCAGGATCACCAGGACATTTACAAAGAATATTATCAAAGTAAACAACGTCTCCCGCTTGAATACTTTCAAATAATTCAAGTGTAGTTTCACTAAAATTATCTCCTTCATTTTTCACTTCTATAGGATCCATCATTTTACTTTGGCGAGTAACCACAAATCCTTTAACCTCACATTGCTCTTCCAATGGCCATCCTGAAAGATGTGCTCGAACTTTCTTTTGCTGTTTAAAATGATCTACTCCAAATGCTCCACCCGATGAGAAGTTGATCATCGCAATCGGATCAGGAATTCTTTTTACTCGATATTCAATTTCTTTTAGAGCAATTCCGTCAGCTTCAACTTTGATAGTTTTTTTACCTACAGTTTTAATCCGAACATTATAATGTCCATTGCCGAGGTTTTCAATTTCAGCTTCGTCGCAACTCACTTTTACATTTTCAGATGGGACACCAGCCATGGCAACGGTGATTGGGTTGTCAATGCCGATGTAAAATAAATTCATTTTGTCAGCAGCTACACTTACAGTTGGAGTACTTTTTAGAGCCCTTGAAAAAGCAAAAGCAGTTAATAAAAATAAAGTTGAAAAGATTAGGAAAGTTATGGTTTTAAAATTGGAGAAACGGATTAAATTTTTCATGTTATATTTTTTTTGATAGGAAAATAGAAATAAAATTCTACTATGATAATGAAAATAAAATAAAAAAGTAATAGGATGCTTGTTGTGTAAAATATGATTTTGACAAAAGCCCGTCATTCCTATTATTGTTTTACTAAGTGTGTAAATGTAACTTACATCGTATTTACAAAGCTTAACGACCAAAAAAAATTAGGTTGTGAAAAAAACTATTCTTTTCATGCCATTTAAAACCAATTTAAAAGCGATTTCCTTTTCCTGAAAGAAGTCGCTTTTTCATTTTTTGGAAAAGCAATTTTCACATCTTGTTTTGGTCAATGTGTTATGATTTTCTATTTTTAGAAAAATATTTTAATCGAAACTAAAACTCAACTAGCTATGAAAAGAATCTTTACCTTATTTTTTTCTCTTTCCATTCTTATTACATTTGGTCAAGATGCCTATCCGCCTAATAATTCATTTACCCAGTCTTCCATACAACCTTGTCCATTTGATTCCACGCAAATGCTATTGCAAGCAGATGATTGGCTTATTTATCAAACGCTAGATGATACTTGGGATGGAACAATGGATAGCACAAAATGCATCGGAGTAAAAGATACTTTAGGAAAATTGATTATTGAATTATCTCAAATTGATATTTCAAAACCTGTTTTTGTCAAAAGCCTGATGGATGAAAATACGAAAGTACCGATGATTGCTAATGCCATCTATGAGGGAGCTGCATATATAGAAACTTCAGATGATACATTCGTGAATTTTTCACCTAACTGTGGTAATGGATTTTGTACAGGAGTTATTTTTGGAATTGAAGTTCCTGATAGTACTGGTACTTCTACCAACCTCCGAACTTATTCAGATATTGCTGAAGGTGGATCTGATTTAAACTATAATGATTTTTGTATTGCTACTGAAAATTTTCCAGATGAGATTTTTTTAAAAGAAGTGGTTTTTAAATTTAAATTACTCAATTCCTCGGCTGAAGATTTATGGTTCCGTCCTAGTTCAAGTGCTCTCTTTGGCTTTGATTTTTGGATAGATCTGATCGATAGAGATACTACTGTTGGAGGCATTAGTTCGGTTGATTCGACATACTACGTTTTTCTTCATGAAATAAGTAATGGGCCTGGACTATTTTATGAAAATTTTATTTTAGTTTATCATGATACAACTTATCCTAGTCCAGAATATCTTTCTTATTTGGATTTAAATCCTCTTGAGAATGATACCGTTCAAAACACGATTAGTCTTATTGTTGAGTATTTCCAAGTTTTGCATCCGCAACCTTTTGTTGAATTTCGAGGTGGTCTAATTGAAGGAAGTGATAGTATTCGACATCATTTTAATTTGATTAACGATGGAGGAGATTTATGTTTTGGGTATGGATTTGTAGAATTTACTTTTAGTGGTGGAGATAATTATATACATAATGGTGGAGATATTTATTTTGGTGGGCCTTCTGCTTGTTTTCAATTTAAAAATAATTCAGCTTTAATTGTAGGGGATGATACTTATTTAGAATATGGAGAAAACGGAATGGGAATGCTCGCTCTTGCTACAGGAGGGACCATTAAAATTGGGAAAAATAGCACACTCTTTATCAACAACACCATGGCATTGTTAGAACAACCTCAACTTTATGGAATCGTAGAAGATCAACAAATTTATATGGAGTTAAATAAAGGGAGCACTTTGGCTTTTGGGGAAAAAGCAAAGTTGACAAATAAATTTTCGATTGATAAAAACATGAAATTGAACATTTATATGAATGGTGGAATTTTGGATGATTCAAAATTATCTCCAGAGGAGCGCGCAATAATAAATTTAATATACCCAACTCCTCCAACTGTTTTTACTGAGAACGTAAAAGTATTTCCTAATCCAACTTCAGACCTTGTGACTTTTTCCATGATTTTAGAAAATGAAAATAGGGTAATGATTGAAGCTTATGATTTGACAGGAAAACTCATTTTTTCCAAAATTGAAAATGGACAAAAGGGAAATAATGATTTTCAAATTCAAGTTAATGACATTTCGGAGGGCATTTACTTTTTCAAAATAAAAACGAACTTAGGAGAGGCAGTTGAAAAAGTAGTGATTCATTAGCTAGAAAACAATGTCTTTTCAAAAACAAACAAAACCAACCTTTTTATGAAAAAAATATTTACCCTAATTTTTACATTTTCTTTTTTCTCATTATTTGCTCAAGACGTATATCCTCCTAATCATAATTTTTCATCAGCATCGATGAAGCCATGTCCTTTTGATTCTACTCAGATGCTTTTGCAAGCAGATGATTGGTTGATTTATCAAACGCTTGATGATACCTGGAATGGTGTAATGGATAGTACCAAATGCCTTGGAGTAAAAGATACTTTGGGGAAATTAATTATTGAGTTGGATCAAATTGATATTGACAAACCAGTTTTTGTCAAAAGTTTAATGAATGATTCTACCAAGATAGAACTTCATTCAGATTGGATTTACGAAAGTTATTCGAGTTTTGAAATTGCGGATGAGACATTTGTTAATTTCTCTCCTAATTGTGAAAATGGATTTTGTACAGGTTCAATTATTGGAATTGAGGTTCCTGATAGTTCTGGAGATTCAACTTTAGTTAGAACTCATATAGATGGGGCGACTTCTTCATTAGATAGATTTTTTGATCATTGCATTGTTACTGAAAGCTTTGAGGAAATATATTTAAGGGAGATAGTTTTTAAATTTAAACTTTTAAATTCTTCCGCTACCGATCTTTGGTTTCGTCCTCAAAATGTAAATTTATATGGTCCTGATGAGTACTTTATGAATCGAATAGATCGGGATACTTTTGTTTATAATTATAGTTATAACTCAAGTGATTCTAGTTACAACGTTGGGCTTTTTGATATAGTGATTAGTGATAATCCTTATGGAGGTAATTATATTCTAGCTTATACCGATACTACTTATCCAAGTCCTCAAGATATTTCTTATTTGGATTTAACTCCTTTTGAAAATGATACGTTTCAAACTACAATCAATGTAAGTGTTAAATATGAGGAGACCTTTTATCCTCAACCATTTGCTCAATTTCGAGGCGGCTTGATAGAAGGTAATGATAGTATTCGACATCACTTTAATTTAATCAATAATGGAGGTGATTTTTGTTTTTCTCAAATGGGGATAGATGTCATATTTGAAGGACGAAGTAATTATATTCATCAAGGAGGAGATATAAAATTTGGTGCACAGACTTCTTGTTTCCTTTTTAAAAATGGATCAAAATTCATCTTGGCTGATGATACCGATTTTGAATATGGACAAAATGGAATGGGCATGCTCGTCCTTGGTCATGGAGGAACTATTGAGTTAGGAAAAAACAGCACGCTACTTATTAATAATAGATTTGTATTGGTAGAAGATCCTGATCTTTTTGGGGAGGTGGATAATCAACAAATATTTATGGAATTGAATGAAGGAAGTACTTTAGCTTTTGGAGAGCAAGCTTATTTGACGAATCATTTTTCAGTTGATAGAAATATGAAATTGAATATTTTTATGAATGGTGGAATATTGGATGATTCAAAATTGTCACCAGATGAATTACAAGTTATTAACTTAATTTATCCAACTCCTCCAGTTGTATTTAGGGAAAATGTAAAAGTGTTTCCTAATCCAACTTCTGATGTTTTGACTTTTTCTATGATTTTGGAAAATGAAAATTCAGTAGGCATTGAGGCTTTTGATATTGCAGGAAGATTTATTTTTTCTAAAACTGAAAATGGACAAAAAGGGAAAAATGATTTTAAAATTCAAGTGAGCGATCTTTCGAAAGGAGTTTATTTCTTTAAAATAAAAACTGAACTAGGGGAGGTAGTTGAAAAAGTGATGATATATTAGAGTTTATTGAACATTCTCCAACAAAAAAGCGGCTTCTTTTCATTTGAAAAGAAGCCGCTTTTTTGTTTTATCAAAACTAAGACTAAGGTTTTTTGACATTTAATCTTTGAGTGGAAATAATTTTATTGTTATGACCAACCAATTGTACTAAGTACATTCCCTTAGGAAATTGGTCGAGATAATATTTTTTATCATCTTCTACTTCAAAAGTTCTCATCTTTTTTCCAACAATATTATAAATATTGATTTGATCTACAGAATCATTCTTATCAGATAATTGAAAATATTCAGTAGCTGGATTAGGAAAGACTTTTAAAGCCTGTTTATAGGAACGGAATGAAGGAACCTCCGACGCATTATCAGCTAATTGAGCCGAAGCTCCAAAAGCAAGAATAAATAAAAAAGAATAAAGTATAATTTTCTTCATACCGCTGGTTTTATGAGTGATGATGTAAAATAGGCTAAACTTCTATAAAATTCAAGTAAGCACTATTTTCTTAAATAAAAATTAACAGTATTTGGATAATAATTTATTGGAAAGATTCATTGTTGTATGCTCAAAAATTAATCCAAACCAGTTTGTTTTTATGTTTTTCCTAAAACTTTAACTTATAATAAAATTTTCTTTTATCAGATTTAAAACCATCAGAACTCCATTTTGTTTATCAAAAGTTTCAAAAGTGAAAAATTGGATAGGGGGACGACAATCAAAATAGTTGACCAATCCATTTAAAAAATCCAAACATATTTAAGATCGCTCCAATAACTACAACAATTAAAACTCGATACGCCCAAACATCTGCTAGTGGATATTTAGATGCGAATTGAGCAGTCCACCAACCTCCAGCTGTCTGACCAATTGCCATGAGTCCTCCAATTTTCCAGTCAACTAATCCTTGCCAATGAAAAATTGCAATAGCAACAATGGTGTAAAATGCGACGATGAATGATTTTAAAACATTGGCATCGATGATGTTGTTTTTGGCGACTAAGACCATGACTATTAAAAACATTACGCCCATTCCCATTTGAATAAATCCACCATAAAACCCCAACGCTAAAAAAAGAGGAATTCCAATCCATGGGTTCATTTTTTTATCAGGGTCAGTTTTTTGTAACCATCGTTTTGGTTTTATTAAAATAGCAAAAAGCATGACTACCAACATAAATCGGAAGACTTGTTTGAATTGTTCATTGCTCACCCAGATGGCTAAGAATATTCCTGCAATTGCTCCTATTGAAATAAAAAAGATCGGTTGCCAATTCCTTTTAATGTCCAATTTCCCATTTCTATAAAAAGCAAAAGTACTTGCACTAGACTGGAAGACAATGCCAACACGATTGGTTGCATTAGCCATATTTCCAGGAAGTAATAATATTTCAGTCAGAATAGACAAGGTGATTGCAGAACCATTACCCGCTAGGGTATTGATAAATCCAGCAGTTGCGGAGCCAAAGATGATGATGAGATAATGGTAGAATTCTAATTCCATTTTAATTATTTAGGAATTTCTTGGCATAGCTCGATTAGAACTCCATTAGCAGTTTTAGGATGAACGAAGCAAACAAGTTTATTGTCAGCTCCCTTTTTAGGTTCTTTATTTAAAAGAATAAAACCTTCCTTTTCAAGTCGTTTCATTTCCTTTCGAATGTCTTTAACTGCAAAAGCGATGTGATGGATTCCTTCTCCTCTTTTTTCAATAAACTTTGCAATTGGACTATCAGGCGAGGTGGCTTCGAGCAATTCAATTTTATTTGGGCCAACTTGGAAAAAGGAGGTTTTTACATTTTCAGATTTGACTTCCTCTATTTTATAATGAGCCTTGCCTAGTAGTTTTTTATAAATATCATTCCCACTTTCAAGGTCTTTAACTGCGATTCCGATGTGTTCAATTTTTTTCATGAGTAAAAGTTGAATTTAAAAACTATGCAAAGCTAATTTTTTGAAATGAATAGATGGTCAGAATTTGAGATAAGTTAAAAAAATATTAAGAAGTGAATTCTTTTTAAACTAGTCTTTAGCTCCAAAGTCAAAGACTACATATTTACCAATCAAAAAACTGGTAATCTATTTAAAATCAAATTTCATCAACTTTAAAAATTATTTTATCATGAAAATCAAATTAGCAATTATCGGAATGTTCCTAGTAGGATTTACTTTTACTTCTCAAGCTCAAACAACTAAAAAGAAAGTCGTCAAAACCCAAATCAATCAACAGAAGCGAATTCAGCATGGTATCCGAAATGGGGAGTTAACTAAAGGAGAAATTGTTCAATTAAAAAAACAACAAGTTAATATCCAATGCGCAAAAAGAAAAGCTGCTGCTGATGGGGTAGTCACTCGAAAAGAGAAAGCAGTTATTAGAAACAAGCAAGCAATGGCAAGTAGAAATATAGCTCGTAAAAAACATAACAACCGGAATTAATAACTAATGTTGAACGGTGAATGGTTAATTCCAAAATGGTTAACCATTCACCTTCACAATTAATTATTAATATCCTAACTGCATGTCTTTGTTAAAGCTCAAATCTAATAATCTCAACCTCCTCTTTTTACCAATCCTATATTTTCGAGTATAAAAGATTCTTTTTATAAGGAATCCAAGTCCGACAGAAGAAGCTGGAACTTGCCAAGTTAATTCGTTTAATGGTTCTCCAACAAGAGTACCTCCTAAAGAGAAAAGCAGCCAAGCTGCGCCAAAAGAGTATAAACTTTTTTCAGCTCGGTTGGCAAAGCGAGCATTTTTATATGATTTTATAGTTTTGATATCACTAACTTTTACAAACCTTTCGGAGAAAACAATAATTTCGTCCTCTACTTTAATGTCAATCATAACATCTGTATACCAATCTGTTCCCCCTTTTAATTTGAAGGTCAATTCTTCGCCTAGGTAATATTTTTTTGTTTTGACTTTACCTCTTTTCTCCATTTGTAATACTTTTTGGGCATGGGCAGGTAAGGCTAAAAAGAAGAAAAAGAAAAGTAATAAATAGGATGTTTTCATAAATCTTATTTTGTTTTTATTGAAAAACGAAAGTAAGAAAAAAGTGGTTGGGAGTTTAACTGTTAATGATTAATCATTAACCTTTCATAATTAACCGTTATAATCGGTGTGGTAACTTACGAAGACCTTTTTTTACACCTTCCTCTATCTGATTAAAATCCAAAGTCTCCCGTGCTACATAAATTAGCATGAGTCCATATTGATTCTCTTGATTATCTAATTTTTGATAAATGGAATGTTTATTCAGTCGGTAAGCTTCTCTTATTCTACGTCGGAGGCGATTACGGTCTACAGCTTTGGGAAATGAACGTTTAGGGACAGTTAATGCCATTTGCAATGGAAACTCACTAAGAGGTGATTCCATTTTAACCCAAACAAATCTAATAGGATATGAGATGAAGGACTTGCCTTCGGTGAAGAGTTTGCCGATAGTTTTTCGGCTCTTGAGTCTTTCTCCTTTTTGGAAAGTAAACATGCTATAATGAATAGTGAAAAATGAATAATTACATTAAATAGAAATCATTCATTTTTCAATATTTACTATTCATTATAATTATTTGGCAGAATTCTCGTCAGAAGTAGTCAATTTTAATCGACCTTTTGCTCTTCGACGTGCCAATACTTTTCTTCCGTTTTTAGTAGCCATTCTTGATCTGAATCCGTGTTTGTTAGCACGCTTTCTTCTTGATGGCTGAAATGTTCTTTTTGACATGATTTGTTTATTTTATTACCTGAAAATCATCGCTTTAAAGTTAAGCGGGGGCAAAGGTAAATTTATTTTTTGTAATTGACAATTATTTTTTGAAAAAGGTATGGGATTTCGAGTATTGAGAAAAGAGTAAATCGCATTATCTCAACACTTTATCTCCCAAATTCATTTTATTTATTCATTGATGCTAAAAATTCATCATTGCTCATCGTATGCATCATATTTTTTCTCAAGAAATCCATTGCCTCTTCTGGTTTCATATCAGACAAGTGTTTTCTTAAAACAAACATTCTTTGCAATGAGTCCCGATCCATCAATAAATCTTCTCGACGAGTACTTGATTTAGTTAAATCAATAGCTGGATACATTCGTTTGTTTGCCAAACCTCTATCCAATTGTAATTCCATATTACCAGTACCTTTAAACTCTTCGAAGATTACTAAATCCATTTTAGAACCAGTATCAACTAGGGCTGTAGCAATGATTGTCATAGAACCACCATGTTCTATATTACGAGCAGCCCCAAAGAATTTTTTAGGTTTATGTAAAGCATTTGCTTCCACACCACCAGAAAGCACTTTTCCACTCGCAGGAGCAACAGTGTTGTAGGCACGAGCTAAACGTGTAATCGAATCCAATAAGACAACAACATCATGACCTGACTCTACCAATCGTTTCGCTTTTTCTAAAACAATATTAGCTACACGAACGTGATTATCAGCAGGCTCATCAAATGTAGAAGCAACTACTTCTGCTTTTACATTTCGTTTCATATCAGTTACCTCCTCAGGTCGTTCATCAATCAAAAGGACGATGATATAACATTCAGGATGGTTTGATGCAATGGCGTTAGCAACATCTTTTAATAAAAATGTTTTACCCGTTTTAGGTTGTGCTACGATCAATCCACGTTGTCCTTTTCCGATTGGCGTAAATAAATCAATCATTCGATTACCATAATCTTTACCACCAAGAGCTGGATTGACTAAGGTAAATTTCTCTCTAGGGAAAAGTGGAGTTAAATAATCAAATGGAACTCGATTTCGAATATCCATTGGATCTAAACCATTAATTCGGGAAACTCGAAGAAGAGCAAAGTACTTTTCACCTTCTTTTGGAGGTCGAATCGCTCCACAAACCGTATCTCCTGTACGTAAACCAAATAACTTGATTTGAGATGGAGAAACATATATATCATCTGGAGAAGTCAAATAATTATAATCAGCTGATCGAAGGAATCCATATCCGTCAGGCATCATTTCAAGAATACCTTCTCCTTCAATAATTCCATCTAATTCAATATTGAATACAGGATTTTTTGCTCTATCATTTCCACGTTTATCATCTTTTCTATCGTTTCGATCATTTCT
>CAZMBP010000154.1:0-24962 GCA_964564545.1 uncultured Saprospiraceae bacterium | reverse complement strand
TGGCCTGTATCGATCACTTGGTAGCATTCAAACCAACGAAGCGCTAGTCGTTATAGTTGTCGATGATGGCAGTACCCCCCCGCTGAAACATGACCGGATGATTCAATATCTGGACCCAGAAATTGGTCTTCAGCTAATCCGCTTACCGTCAAACCAGGGGATTGTTGCCGCACTGAATCGAGGGATAGAAGCATGTTTTGAGCTTCAGGTTCCGTACATAGCCAGACTTGATGCGGGCGATACCTGCTCCCATTTCTCCATAGAACATCATTTTTTTTCTTCCTTCAGAAAATTCCAACAATGCTTTTACAACTTTGTCTAGCTCGTCAATTGATTGGATAGTGATTTCCATTTTTCTACTTACTGTTCATTTTTTATAAGAAAATATCTATTTAAAATCGGTCTGAATATTTGGCTCAACGTGCAAAAATAGAAAGGCTTCGATTTAATTGGTCTTTAAAAGAACTACCGACTTGTAACCTTTGCCCGTTCTCCATTTCAACAAAAGCGTCTAGTTTTTTGATATACTTTTTGATGTAGGCCAAGTTAATCATATTGGACTTATGAATACGTAAAAGTGTTGTTTTTAAAAACCTTTTTTCGCATTCTTTCATGGTTAAAGTAGACAAAACACTTCGACCATCATTTAGAAAAATATGAGTATTTCGACCTTCCGATTGAAGGTGAATTATTTCATTTATGGTTAAATAAATAATTCCATTTTTAGTGGGTAAATCTATTTTTTTATCAGGGTCAATAACGGGTGATTGATTGGTCGATTTATGCTGTTGGTGATTTTTTTTCTCTACATTTTTTACCGCTTTATTTACTGCATGAATTAATTCATCAATGTCAATAGGTTTAAGTAAGTAACCTGTTGCATTAGCATGAAAAGCATCGATAGCATACTGCTCATGAGCAGTAGTAAAGATAATTTGAAAATCAATTTTGTCAAAATATTCAATCAGTTTGAAACCTGAATAATTGGGCATTTGGATATCCAAAAAAATAAGGTCGGGATTGTTTTTTTGAATAATTTTCACTCCTGAAAGTACATCTTCAGCCACGGCAACTACCTTTACTTCAGGGCAATATTCTTTTAATAATAGCTCCAAAGTATTTCTATTTCTAGCCTCGTCGTCAACAATAATTGCTTTTAGCATAATTTAATTTATATCTCAGAAAAATCTTGTTTATTAAGTCAATCCAAAATAAAAATCAACACTTCTTTTAGTCGTTTTTGATTTCCATTTTGGGGTGACCACAAGACTTTTCTAAGAAAGGGTCATTTTAGATTGAAAAATACAAATGTTAACCTTCGTTCCAGCTGCTGATCCATCTTCATTTTTAAGGTCATCAATTTGCAAACCCAATTTACTGGTATCTGCAGAGTTTAACAAATCAATTCTGTCTTGCGTCAGACTCATTGCTTTGGATTGATAAACTCGACCATTTTGTTCATTTATTTTCATAGAAGCTTCTCTTCCAATTCCATTGTCTTCAATTTCACAAAATAAATGATCTTTATCCCATCCGGCCATTGGGCAATTTCTGGAAAAACGAATAGTCAATTTCTTCTTTCCATTACGATGCATCAGCCCATGCTTAAGTGCATTTTCGACATAAGGTTGCAAAAGCATCGAAGGAATTAAAATATTATTCACGTTGATACTTGGATCAAGATCAAATTTATATTCAAACTCATCATCTATTCGCAATGATTCCAAACTCAAATACAACTCTAAATATTCGATTTCTTTCTTGAGGGAAATTTTGTTTCTATCTGATGCATCTAAAACGTTTCGCATCAATTTTGAAAATTTAGAGAGGTACCGATTGGCTGATCTTTTATCTTCTTGAATGATAAAATCTTGAATTGAATTCAATGCATTAAAAATGAAATGAGGATTCATTTGTGCTCGCAATGCAGTTAATTGAGATGCTTTTAAATTTTGTTGAATTTCATTTCGCTTTTTGAGTTGATCAAAAACAATTTGTAATAATTTTGCGCCAGCTAAAAAAGAAATGAAAGCAATTAATCCATAAAACCACCAAGTCTGCCAATATGCTTTTTTTACATTAAATGAAATTTTTTGAATTCCAGACCAATCAGAATTAAGTGATTTTGCTCGAACTAAAAAATCATATTCGCCAAAAGGTAAAGCGGAAAATGAAATAACATTAGCATTAGATGAAACCCATTCTTCATTAATAGGACTCATTTTATATTCATACTGAACTTCTTTTGCATTTTTAAAGGTAGTTCCATTGAAGTTGATTTTTATATTATTTTGATAGTGAGAAAGTTCATATTTAGGGAGGATTAAGGTGTCTTGACTTTTTATTTGGATTCCAGTAAAAGAAAGATGTGGAGGTTTAGAATAAACATTAAAATCCTTTGCAAATATCGCAAGCCCCTTAGAAGTTGCAGCATATATTTTTTCATTTTTGGAATGTAAAAACTTCACTTCATTGGATGGAAGTCCATCATCTTTTCTAATGATTTCGATCGAAAAATTTTGGGTATTGACTTTACTAATTCCATTATTAGTAGCAATCCATGCAAAATGATTATCTAATAAAATTCGATGGCAATTATTACTGGAAAGTCCGCTTTGAGAAGTCAAATGCTGCAATACTTTTCCATCTTTATATAAAAAAACACCATTAGCCTGAGTAGCAATCCAAAGGACACCATTTTTATCCATTTGCAAATCTCGTACATCTCCGTATAGTTCCGGAATAGGAATTTTTTTACAGTCCTGATTTTTACAAAAAAATAAGCCTTCAACAGTTCCTACCCATGCGTTATCATCTTGATCAAAATAAATGGAATAAGTTCTTTTAGGAAGTACAGATATATTTTCTTTATCCTTTTGAAGAATTGAAGCTGCTGAAAAAGTTCCTACCCAAATATCATTTTTACTATTAATTGCACAAGTTTTAGATCCTTTGGTTTTGGTTAAAGGATATGCATCGAAAGATTCATTATTGATTTTAAAAACCCCAAAATTCGTTACGATAAATAATTCGCTTTTTATAGGGTCATATTTTAGATCGTATATTTCTTCGTTGCTTACCGATAGTTTTTTTTCATGAGTAGAGTTTAAGTTTTTGTCCAATACAACCATTCCATTATTGTTGTATCCTACTAATATTTTGTCATCAGAAAAAGCATGAACAACGGAAGCTCGATCACCGTATTTTTTATTGCTATAAACCGAAATATTGTTAGATGATAATTTAAAAACTCCTTCTTGAAGCGCCGCAATCCAAAAATTATTTTCATGATCTTCAAAGATACTTTTTGCGGTATATCCTTTCAGAAAATGAAAAACTTTGTTTGAACCATCTTTTTGTTTTCTCAAATAAATAACTCCATCACGAGTAGCAACCCAAAGATTTTGTTCAGAATCAAGAAATATATTATTAATTCCAGCATCTAGTAAATGGTTGATTTGAGAAAATGCAGGATGTAAAATATGTTCATTTAGAGCAAAAGAATAGATTCGATTATTAGTGGAAAGTAACACAGAATCACCATAGTTAACAGCAAACAGAGGGAGATCTATTGATGGAATCTCTTTTTCAAAAGGATAAAAAGAATGTTCATAATTGATGAAGTGATTTACTCCAAAACGACTAATAAGAATAGTTTGGTCTTGATCAATAGATAAAATAGATTTTAACCCAGCTAAAGACTTTTCTTTAAACACAATGTGTTGAGGCATTGCACCTAATGTATCTGATTCAATAATAATACTCGCATTTTTGGGATGAAGAAACCAATAGTTTTGATTCAAATCTTCAAAGACGTTATGGACAGGAAATTTGGGAAGGAGATTATTAAAACGACTAATTTTACCACTCTCCAAATCGAGAAAAGAAACTTGTAAGGCCAAGTCAATCATCCAAAGTGAGTTATCAGAGTCATAAAAAATTTTAATCACTTCGCCTTGAAGTGTTTCATCTTTTAAAGGCTGAAAATCGAGCCCATCAAACTTACAAACACCTCCATCTGTGGCAATCCAAAGCATCTGATTTTTATCCTGAGCTATGCTGTAAGCAGTAGCTCCAGGAAGCCCATCTTCAGTAGTATATTGTTGGATAGAAAAGGTCTGTGCATAGCTATTGAAGTTCCCTCCATAAGCTAAAAAAAATAGTATAAAAAAGACCTTTTTGCAGAATGACATTTTAATAAATATGAGTGTAGACAAATGTAATTTTTTTTCATGTCAACCTATTATTTTTTAAGAAAAAAATACTTTCGATTTTATCCATTTTTTGCGTATACTAATTTAAAAATCACTTTAAAAAGTGAACAATTTTTCGTATTTTTGCGGCTATGAATACAGAAGAAAATAACGAAAATTTGGAGCCCAAAAAAAGCAATTATGGTGCGGATAATATCACCGCTTTGGAAGGCTTAGAAGCGGTTCGAAAAAGACCGGGAATGTACATTGGAAGTACCGATACTAAAGGGTTACACCATTTAGTGTGGGAGGTGATTGACAACTCTATTGATGAGCATTTGGCTGGTCATTGTTCTCATATTCACACTATTGTTCATCCTAATAATTCCATTACTGTAAAAGACAACGGAAGGGGAATTCCAACTAGTATGCACAAAAAGTTGCAAAAGTCAGCTTTAGAGGTCGTAATGACTGTTTTGCATGCCGGTGGAAAGTTCGATAAAGACACTTATAAAGTATCAGGAGGACTGCATGGTGTAGGGGTTTCTTGTGTGAATGCATTGTCTTCTTACTTGAGAGTTGAAGTACATCGAGAAGGGGAGGTTTTTGAGCAAGAATATAAGCGTGGGAAACCTCAAGCAGATGTAAAAGTTATTGGTAAAACAGATGTAACTGGAACCTATGTTACTTTCCAACCTGACATGGAAGAAATCTTCGAAGAAGGTGTCTATAAATATGAAACGTTGGCAGGTAGAATTCGAGAATTATCTTTCTTGAATAAAGGCTTGACTTTGACTTTGACAGATGAGCGAGTGAAAGAAGAAGATGGAAGTTTTAAGACAGAGACTTTTCACTCAGAAGGTGGATTGCAAGAGTTTGTAGTTTATTTGGATGAGAATCGTCAAAAGTTAATTGAGACCCCAATTTATGTAACAGGAAAAGAAGATAACGTAGAAATTGAAGTTGCAATGACTTACAATACTTCTTATGCTGAATCTATCCATTCTTACGTAAATAATATTAATACCCGAGAAGGAGGAACTCACGTAAGTGGATTCCGAAGAGCTGTAAATCGAGTTTTCAAACAGTACGGTGATGAAAATGGTTTTTTCAGAAAGTTAAAATTCAATATCTCTGGGGAAGATTTTAGAGAAGGTTTGACTGCGATCGTTTCGGTAAAAGTTCCTGAACCTCAATTCAAAGGTCAAACAAAAGGAGAGTTAGGTAATTCAGAAGTAAATGGAATCGTTTCGCGTGCGGTTGGTGATATTCTAAAATCTTATTTGGAAGAAAATCCAAAGCAAGGAAAAAGAATCATGGACAAAGTAATTCTTGCAGCTACGGCTAGAAATGCTGCTCGGAAAGCAAGGGAAATGGTTCAACGAAAGAATGTTTTGACGGGAAGTGGATTACCAGGAAAGTTGTCTGATTGTTCTTCGAAAGATCCTGTAGAAAGTGAGATCTTTTTGGTTGAGGGAGATTCGGCAGGTGGAACTGCAAAGCAAGGACGTGATCGAAAATTCCAAGCGATACTTCCTCTTCGAGGTAAGATTTTGAATGTAGAAAAAGCACTCGAATATCGAATCTATGAAAATGAGGAGATCAAAAATATGTTTACCGCGTTGGGAGTTTCGATTGAAGAGAAGGACGGAGTGAAAGTTTTGAATATCGAAAAATTACGCTACCACAAGATAGTCATCATGTGTGACGCCGACGTAGATGGTAGTCATATCGTTACTTTGATTTTAACTTTCTTCTTTAGATATATGCGACCGTTGGTAGACCAAGGATTTATTTACATTGCAGCACCACCACTTTATCAAGTGCGAAAAGGAAAGCAATTTAGATATTGCTGGAGTGATGAAGAACGACAAGAAGCAGTTGATTTTTATTCGAAAGGAGAAAATGATAACTCTGTAAAAATTCAACGTTACAAAGGTTTGGGAGAGATGAATGATGTGCAACTTTGGGAGACTACAATGGATCCTGAAGGTCGAACATTGCGTCAAGTACAAATCGAAGATGCCGTAGAAGCTGATCGAGTATTCTCAAGGTTGATGGGAGATGAGGTTCCTCCTCGTCGAGCATTTATCGAAGAGAATGCGAAGTACGCTAAAGTTGATGTTTAGAAAATAAATTTTCAAATTTATATACCTAGCGGTGTTAGTTCATACGGATTAACACCGCTTTTTTTGTGGTATTTTCTGTAGAGAAGTCAGGCTTCATTTCACCTTCCTTCCTTTCCAATTATATTCTTTTACCAAGTTCCCTAACAATCCAATTACAAAAATATAAATGACATGAAAAACTTGAGCTGGGAAAAATACTTTCATCAAATCCTCACGCTGGAAAAAGGTAGCCATATGATTCAAATAGAAAAAATCAACAACAGTTTTGATTAGTATTTGAGTTAAAAATACCCAACCTATTTTTTCAAAAAAGAAAGGGAGTAGGAAAAAATTAAAAACAATACTCACGCAAAAGAAAAAAACGAGAGCTAAAATAAATGTGATTTGAAACTCCTGATAACTTCCTGTTTTGGAAGCCCAACGAATTCTTTGTTGGGAAAACGATTTTAAATCAGGTTTCGCTTTCGTTAAAACTGTTGCATTTTTATTTTTTAGAAAACCGATTTGAAGAGGAAATTGCTTAGCCATTTTTTGCATTAAAAGCATATCGTCTCCTGAAGCAATATTATCAATTCCATAAAAACCATCGATCTCGTAAAATGCTTTTTTCTCATAAGCTAAATTTGCCCCGTTGCACATATTCATAAACCCTCCATGAATTCCAGCGCCAGTCACTCCCATCATTCCTACGAAATCTAGTGATTGAAATTTTTCAAATAAAGAATTTTCTTCGTGAAAATTAACTGGTGCCGCAATGAATTTATATTTCCCTTTTTCATAAAAAGAGACTAAATAGTTGAGCCAGTTTTCAGGAACCATACAATCAGCATCAGTTGTAATGATTAAATCTCCATTTGAATTTTCGATTCCTATTTCAATGGCTTTCTTTTTAAAAGATTGAAGTTCGTTCCTATTCTTTATAAAATCTTTTAAAAATAAAACTCGAATATTTGGTGCATTAATTTGCTGAATGAGTGCAGCTGTTTCATCTTCCGAGTGGTCATCGATCACAATAACTTCAAAAAGGGGAAGAGGATATTTTTGATTTAAAATGGATTGGATACATGCTTTAATATTTTCCGCTTCATTACGAGCAGGAATAAGAATGGTCACTTTTGTTTGAGGAGAAAAGTCAAGTGGGATTTTCCAAATAGGATTTGATTTCCAATTTAGAAGATATCGAAGCATGATGAAAATATACGCCACGCTAAAAAAAAGAGAAATGTAAATGTAGTATTGCAAAGGTCTATTACTGTTAAACTGTTCTTACTGCTAAACTGTTTTTCGCAACTTTCGCTCATTAGGCATAACAGTTTTTAACCGTCAAATTTTACTCTTCGAATAAATCTTCGTAATCGTTTCTTCGTTCCTGTTTTGGTTTTTCTCTTAGAGGCGGAAGTTCGATTAGGTTTGGTTTTTCATCAGGCACTTCTTCGTAGTCAACTTCGACCTCTTCATATTCCGTGTATTGACCTTGTTGGCGAGTTTCAAAACCCTTTTTCAAATTATCGACTTTACGCAATAACATTGCTTTTCCAAAAAGGAATAAAGCAACCAATGGATGAAAGAAAAAAGTCAAACCAATTGCCGCAACTCCCATTAAAGGGTTTTTCTTAACTAGATTAATTAAAGTTTTGGCAAATCCTAAAATCACCTTTCTACCATAAGCAATATCCAATCCTAAGGTGATTAAGAATAATCCTAAGGCAATGAATTCTAAAATTTGATAGATTCCTGAAGCAATGTATCCAACTGCAATAAAAACAGCTACAAGCATTAAAATCGCAGGGATAAGATTAATAATATTGAATCCTTTATTTTGATTGGCCATTGGCGAATATTTTTCTAGACTAAATTTTTATGAGTTACAATTGAAATAATAATAAATAAATTTACGCAATTGTTCTTGAAATCTAAAGATGATTAGACTTAGATTGAGGAAAGAAAAGATGAGTTGGATTATTTTTTCGATTAAAAAAGAGGATTTGCCTAAGAATCAAAAAAACTACGATTCCAATTGCATGAATTGCATTTCATACAATTCTTTATAGTGCCCGTCTTCAATTTCTAACAGAGTATCATGCGCTCCAAATTCTGCAATTTTTCCTTTATCCAAAACCATGATATTATCTGCATGTCGGATGGTGGATAGTCGATGGGCAATAATGATGGAAGTTCTTTTTTCAATTAATTTTTCGATAGCATTTTGAATAACTGCTTCTGACTCAGGATCAATGGAAGATGTTGCTTCATCTAAAATTAAAATTTCAGGATTAAAGACAAGTGCTCGGACGAACGAAATTAGTTGTCGTTGTCCCATGGAGAGAGTTGCTCCTCGTTCCATCACTTGGTAATTATATCCCCCTGGTAGTCGCTCAATGAATTCATGAGCACCAATTAATTTTGCTGCTTCGATCACTTCTTCCTCTGAAAAACGATCATCTCGTAAGGTGATATTTTCCATCACACTTCCAGAAAAAAGGAAAACATCTTGTAAAACAATCGCTATCTTTTTTCTGTAGTCAAATAATTCATAATCCTTAATGTCAACTCCATCGATTAGAATATTTCCTTTTTGAATATCATAAAATCGGTTGAGGATATTAATGATGGTTGTTTTTCCAGAACCAGTACTACCACAAATTGCCAACGTTTCGCCAGCATTAATTTTGAAGTTTAAATCTTTTAAAACGTAGTCAATACTATTATAGGCAAAATTGACATTTTTAAATTCAACATCACCTTTGATCGTTTCTTTTTTGACAGTTCCGTTGTTTTCAATGATATCATTTTTATCCAACAGATTAAAAACACGTTCTGCAGCAACCAATCCCATTTGCAAAGTATTGAATCGATCAGCGAGCATTCGAATCGGTCGAAATAGCATGCTCAAATAAATTGGAAATGCGATAAATGTCCCTGTCGTCACTTCGCCGCCAATTACTCCACGCGCTCCCCACCAAACTAATAATCCAAGCGCTGCCGCGGAAATAATTTCTACAACTGGAAAAAATACGGCGTAATATAAAATTGCATCAAGGTTGGCTTGAGTATATTTTCGATTGATGAGGTTGAATTTTTCTAACTCTTTTTCTTCTGCATTAAAAATCTGAACGATACGCATCCCTGAGATTCGCTCTTGCAGAAAGGCATTCATTTTAGTGATTTGTGCTCTAACTTTTTGGTAGGAAACTTTTACTTTTTCTTTAAAAATATAAGTGGCAATCATCAAAAAAGGAAGAGTAGTCAAACAAACCAAAGTTAATTTCCAACTGGTAATCAACATGATTACCAACACCGCAAAGACTGTAAACAAATCTGCAATGATTGTAATTGCTCCTTGGGAAAAAACAGTATTGATTGTTTCAATATCGTTGATTGTTCTAGTCGTAGAAGTTCCAATCGGAGTTGTATCAAAATAAGATAATCGCAAACTCGAAATATGATTGAACATCCGAACACGCAAATCTTTAATCACCGATTGTCCCAACCAACTAGTAGAATAAATAAAAACATATCGCAACGAAACATTGATCATCAAGATGACTACCAAAAGAATCGCCATATTTGTTAAGCCTGGAATATCAAATTTGAAAATATAATCATCCACCATTATTTTGATGATGTACGGACGGAGAATCGCTAAAGGTGCCAACACCACAGTCAAAACCACCGCGAGGATGAATACTTTTTTGTAAGGTTTAGCCAAAGCTAAAACCCGACCCAGCAATAAAAAATCTATTTTATTATTATTCATATATTATTTGGAGCGATGAGTTATGAGTGAGAAGTAATGAATTTTCACTTATCGATAATCTTTAAACAAGACTTATCACTTATCGTTCATTTTGAAGCACTTTTTATCAACCGATTAGTGGTACACTTGAAAACGTGTCATGGATAAAAAATTTAAATGCAACTAATTTTCTTAACTCTTCTCTCATGTCTTCCTCCTTCAAACTCAGTTGAGATAAAAGTCTTAACCATTGCCAAAGCTAAATCTTTGCTGACAAATCTAGCAGGAATAGAAATAATATTGGCATTATTATGTTGACGAGCGAGAGCTGCTAATTCTTCAGTCCAACACAAAGCTGCTCGAATACCTTGATGCTTGTTAGCAGACATTGCCGCACCATTTCCGCTTCCGCATAGAATGATACCTAAGTCGGTATTTTCATTTTCTACATTTTCCGCAACAGGATGAATGAAATCAGGATAATCCACCGATGCATCAGAATCAGTTCCAAAATCAAAGACTTCAATGTCATGAGTAGTTAAGAGTTCGATGATAGCATCTTTGTAGGCAAATCCTCCGTGGTCGCAACCGATAGCAATTTTTTTGATATTCATTTTCTATTTTTTGAAAACTGATTATTATAAATAAAAAAAGAAAGCGGTACTTTTTGCAAAAGTACCGCTTCTTTGTATTTTTTTCTAAAAAAATTAATTCTTAAGAGGTGCTAAATCAAAAGGTTTAAATTTTTCTTCTAACTGTTTATAGAATTCAGAATCTTTTCCTTCTCCTATTTGCACTAATCTCATCAATTCATCTTTAGCTCCTGGAGAAACTCGATTACCTTGACGGAAACCATTATAGAATTGATTTTCTCGACCAAAACCATACCGACTAGTTCGAGTTTCATCATCAATAGACTTGAAGAAATTAAGATATTCTTCTGTCTCTTGAGCCATCAATTCGATTTGTGGTTTTGCTTTATCATAAGCATCAGATTCAACATAAATGTCTAACATCTGAAGAGATTGAAATTCATATCTGAAATTCATAAATGGAAATGCTTTGAAGAACAAGTCTGCCATTTCAACTGCCTTAGCTTTATCTCCTCGATCAAGGAAAGTTTGTGCAGCTCTAACCATCCCTGCTTTTTGAGATTGAATAGCTGGTCCGAAACTTCGATCAATGAAAGTATCATGTTCGTCAAATCCTCCCCAACGGAATTTAGTAGACATTAATTCTAAAGTTTTATCAGCATCAATTTTCCCTTTCCCCATCATACCTAAGAAACCATATTGTCTATCTCTATTTTTCAAAGGAACTAATTTTAATCCCAAACCTTCTAGTTGGAAATAATCATCTAATCCCATCATCGACTGAGGTCGACATGTAACTGCAAAGTAAATCGGTCGATCTTGAAAATTAGAAGAAATGATATCCAAAACAGCAACGTCACCTTTTAATAATTGATTATTATTTCGAGGAGCTTTTCCTTGCGCAAGTGCTTTTTCATTATCATCTCTATAAATATCGTCAATGTCAAATACAATTTCATTGACAATTTTATCATAATCTTCTGGGTTAACCATGTTTCTTGCTTTTGCTTTATCTACCGGGATACTCAATTTACTAGTTGCCCAGTAACTTTCAAGTTGACCTCCTGTAGGACCAGGGTTCTCTTCTCCTGCTATTTTAAGAACACTTGACAAAGGCATTTTATATTCTCGTCTAGTTGGATCTTGAGGGACAATTAATTGGTTTCGTTTAAAACCTCTTAATTGGGGCATCGGGATACTCATCTTGATGGCATCTGATTGATTGACTTTTCTTCTCAACTGATCAATGTACCAATCAACTGCAATCAAACTCAAGTTGACCACCCGAACATCTGTTCGAATATTTTCTACTTCTTGTGCGTACCAAAGCGGATAAGTATCATTATCTCCATAAGTGAAAATGATCGCATTCGGTTCGCATGATTCTAAGAAGTTACTTGCATAATCCCTTGCACCTGAATGAACTCTTCGAGAGTGGTCGTCAAAGTTTTGGAAGCCCATCAAAAGAGGAGCAAGCATCACTAATCCAACTGCAACAGGAGCTGCAATTTTACCTGCGAGATTACCATTTTTTCTTAATACTTCAAACAAGGCGAGTGCCCCCATTCCTATCCAAATACAATATGTAAAAAAGGAACCAACCAAAACGTAATCCCTTTCCCTGGGTTCATTTGGAGGCTGGTTGGAATAAATAATCAAACCAACTCCTGTAATTATAAATAAGGCGAAAAGTCCCATCGCTCCTTTTTGATCTTTGGAAAAATGGAAAAACAATCCAAGCAATCCAAAAAGGAAAGGTAGCATGTAATATTTATTTCTTGCTTTATTATTGGCTAACCTTGAAGGTTCTTCAGACTGATTATAAAGTCTAGCATTATCTATAAAACTAAGTCCTGATTGCCAATTTCCATCTGTTGCATCCCAAGAATAAAACCCTTGGTCTCCATTTTGTCTTCCTCCAAAGTTCCACATAAAGTATCGCCAATACATCCATCCTAACTGATACCTAATCGTAAATTGGATATTATCCATGACGCTTGGCGAACCTTTGGCTCCCCAAGTATCCATCCATATTCGATATAGCTGAGGACGACTTTGTGAACCATCCTGCATTCGAGGGAAAATCGTTTTATATCTTGATTTTATTTTTTGAGTAATTTTCCGATCGGTGATTACATATTTATCTTTTCCTTCTACGCGGCCATATCTGTTCTCAACTTCAGTTGTAATTCCTTCTCTAGGAACATCAAAGTTAGGTCCATTAAATAATGATCGTTCTCCATATTGCTCCCGATTTAGATAAGGCAATAATCGCATTGGATCACTTGGCGCATTCATATTAATCGGAGTATTTGCATTTGCTCGAATTACAATTACCCCAACAGTAGAAAATGAAACAACTACCAAAGTCATACTCACTAAAACTAACTGAGCTAAATATCGATATTTATCAAGCGCATAAGTTGCCCCCATAAATAAAGCTCCAACTAGGATAGCCAATTTTGCAAAACCACCTAAAGTAATGCTAGAACCAGGGCCTCCTCCGTAACTCAAATAATAGAAGACAGTCAATCCTAAAACACCTAAAGCAACGTAAATTGGCGTAAGTGATTTTATTTTCCCATGAAGATAAAGTAGAGGAAGTGTCAATAATGATCCAACCAACAAAACTGTAGGAACAACTCCAGAGTGAAATGGCAAACCAAATGAATTTACCATCATCAATTCAAATGCAGTCCATAGGTGAGGAATTCCAGTAATAATTAAAGTTTGTAATGCTACAATCATCACTACACCAATCCCTGCTGCACTAGCCATTCCCATCAACGTGTGATTTTCATATTTTTTAAAATAATAAAAAAGCGCAAGTGCTGGGAAAGTCAAAATACTTAAAAGGTGGACTCCAATCGAAAGTCCAGCAGAATAAATCGCAAAAACTAACCAACGATCTGAATCTGGTTTGTCTGGTAAATTATACCATTTGATTACTGCCCAAAGTGTCAATGCGGTGAAAAAAGTTGACATTGCATAAACCTCACCCTCGACAGCTGAGAACCAAATCGAAGTTGAAAATGCCGTCGCCAAACCTGCAATAACACCTGAACCTAATAAAGCAATCTCTTGCCCTGAAGTAGGTTCTTCATCTTTTTCAACAATTGCCATTTGACCCAACATAATCGTTACCCAGCAAATAAACATTGCTGCGAACGCACTACAAATTCCAGAAAGCATATTTACTGCAAAAGCAATATTTGCTGGATCACTTGAAAAAACACTTCCGACCATAGCAAACATTCGCCCAACCAATAAGAATAAAGCTGCACCGGGAGGGTGAACTACTTGAAGTTTATGTGCTCCGGTGATAAACTCCCCACAATCCCACAAACTTCCTGTCCGCTCAACTGAAAAGAAATATACGATAGTCGCAATTCCAAAAACCGTCCAACCGGCAATATTGATTAACTTTTTAAATGATGAATTCATTAGCTGAATAATTAGATTAAATGTAGCGAATGCGTGAACCACTCGCGGAAATAATAGTTTTTATTCTTAGACAAATCTTGAGGTCAATTTTCGCTTGACATAAAAACAAAGGATGTGTCTAAGAATCTAGTCTTTCAAAATAGAAACGTCTCTTCAAAAGAACTGCAAAAGTAATAAAATATTGCTAACGTTTATATGTGTAACATTGGTTAAAACAATAGCATTTTTAGCAGAATGAAGTGTATTTTTGCAAAAAAAATTAGAAATGAAATATTTAATCCTTCTTGGCTTGATATATATAGTATATAGATACAATACGTGGAAATCTCAATTGGGTTCGGCAAATCAAAAAGAGAACTCGAAAATTAAGGAAAATGACGTGGATGATGGGGAATATATTGATTATGAAGAAGTTGAATGAGATCCTATAGTTGTTGACTTTAGTTGACAGCTACATTATCATTAAAAAAACGAACAATGACAGCAAATATAATAACTATCGGTGATGAGATTTTAATTGGACAAATCGTTGATACGAACTCCGCTTGGATGGGGCAACAATTAAATATGCAAGGTATCCAAGTTGGCAAAATCGTCACAGTAAGTGATACTCATAAAGAAATTACTGAAGCAGTCGATTCAGCATTTTCGGAAGCTGATATCATTTTGCTCACAGGAGGACTGGGGCCGACAAAAGATGATATTACAAAAAAAGCACTAGCTGATTATTTTGGTGTAGACATGCGATTTAGTGAATCAACTTATAATCGGATTCAGCGCTTGTTCAAAAAATTTGGAAAAAACATGACGGAAGCTCATCATGAACAATCCTACATGCCTGCGAATGCTGATTTGTTAATGAATAAAATGGGAACTGCTCCAGGAATGTGGTTTGAGCATGAAGGAAAAGTTTTAGTTTCGATGCCAGGTGTTCCCTATGAAATGAAATATTTGATGGAGGAGGAAGTTTTACCAAAATTGAAAAATCAATTTCCGGGGAAACCAATTGCTCATCGAACAATATTGACAGTTGGAGAAGGTGAGAGTAGAATTGCAGATCGAATCGATCCTTTTCTCGAGGCTTTACCTAAAAATATTAAAATGGCATATCTTCCAGGAACAGGTCAAGTTCGTTTGCGAATGACTGGAATTGGAGATGATGAAAAAAAATTAAATATTTTATTAGATCAAAAAGTGGAAGAACTCAAGCCATTGATTTCGGAATTCATCTTTGGTTTTGAAAAAGAGAAATTGGAGGAAGTAATAGGTCGAATGTTAATTGAAAAAGGAAAAACTATCGCTACGGCAGAAAGTTGTACAGGAGGTTTTTTAGCACATAAAATTACTTCTGTTCCTGGTTCGTCCAAATATTTTATGGGAAGCATCATTGCTTATTCCAATGAAATAAAAATAAATCAACTCAATGTCAAATCTTCTACACTCAAAAAGCATGGAGCAGTTAGCGAAGAAACAGTCAAGGAAATGGTTCAAGGGACATTGGATTTATTAAAAACGGACATTGCAATTGCAACTTCTGGAATTGCTGGACCAGATGGAGGAACACCTGAAAAACCAGTTGGAACAATTTGGATCGCTATTGGAAATAAAAAAAACACGAAAACCTATCAACTAAACTTGTGGAAAGATCGTATGAAAAATATAGAGTACACTTCAACTGTTGCGCTGAATGTGATTCGAAAATTTTTATTAGAACTATAATTCCTGTAATTTTGCACAGGAAAAAAAAACGACCTAACCAAACCATTTAACCTAAAAATAAATTATGGCTCAAGTAGAATTAATTATGCCCAAGATGGGGGAAAGTATAATGGAAGCAACCATTTTGAACTGGGTGAAAAACGTAGGAGATGCAGTTGATGTAGATGAAACAATTCTTGAAATTGCAACTGACAAAGTAGATTCAGAAGTACCTTCGCCAGTAAAAGGAGTGATTAAAGAAATATTTTTTCAAGTTGATGATGTTGTAGAAATTGAAAAAGTAATTGCAATTATCGCTACTGAAGGCGAAGAAGTAAGTTCGACTCCAGCTCCAAGTGTAGATAAAGCACCTGCTGCAAATGGACAAAAAGAACCAACTCCAGCGCCTGTTTCAGCGCCAGCAGCAGCAGCTCCTACTCCAGCAGTAGCTGTTAGTGGAGTAGCAACGAGTGATCGTTTTTACTCTCCATTGGTAAAAAATATTGCAAAACAAGAAAATATTAGTGTTGCTGAATTAGATACTATTTCTGGAAGCGGTGCAAAAGGAAGAGTGACTAAAAAAGATATGATGAATTATCTTTCTAATCGTTCAACCAATACTTTTACTGCTCCTGCTGCAAAAGTGGCAACACCCTCTTCGGCACCTGTTGCTCCAAAAACTTCGACACAACCACAAATCAGTTTTGATGGCGGAACCGAAATTGTGGAGATGGATAGAATGAGAAAATTAATCGCAGAACATATGGTGATGTCAAAACATACATCACCACACGTTACGTCATTCGTAGAAGTTGATGTAACGAATATTGTAAATTGGAGAAATAAAATTAAAGCTAATTTTCAGAAAACACATGGAGAGAAAATTACCTTCACTCCAATTTTTATTGAAGCAGTTACTAAAGCAATTGGCGATTTTCCAATGATTAATGTTTCATTAGATGGAACAAAAATCATCGTTAAGAAAAATATTAATATCGGAATGGCTGCGGCTCTTCCTTCAGGAAACTTAATTGTTCCAGTTATCAAAAATGCGAACCATTTGAATTTGTTAGGTTTAACTAAATCAGTAAATGATTTGGCTAGTCGAGCAAGAGCAAATCAATTGAAACCTACGGATATCCAAGATGGAACATTTACCTTGACTAATGTTGGGACATTTGGTAATGTAATGGGGACGCCGATTATCAATCAACCTCAAGTAGCAATTATGGCTGTCGGAGCAATCCGAAAAAAACCAGCAGTAGTTGAAACTGAATATGGAGATGTGATTGCGGTTAGACACATGATGTTCTTATCATTATCGTACGATCATCGAATCGTTGATGGTTTCCTCGGAGGTTCATTTTTGAGTCAAGTAGGAAAATACTTGGAAGCCTTCGATGCTGAAAGAACGATTTAAAATAATAAAAAGAGATGCTTCGTTTAAGAAGCATCTCTTTTTTTATTTTTTTTCTAAAAAAAAGACACAAAAATTTCCCAAAACCGTTAAACGATAATTCAAGTAGTTTTTACAACGCTAGCCTATCACACCTAGGCAAATTTCAAAACTGTGAATTATGAAGATTATTAGACTTATTCTTACCACACTTTTCATCTCTTCTTTTTGCCTTGCAGGGACTGGACAATTTTCTGGAAAAAAATTAAAAGATAAAGCTAATCTTTACTTCAAAAATGAAAAATATTTTGAAGCACTTGAGCTGTATAAAAAATATGATAAAATCAAAAATAAAGATCAGGACGTAAAAATTCGTTTGGGGATTTGTTATTTTTTCAATAACGAGATGGATAGAAGTATTGACTATTTGATGCCATTGGTTCACAATAAAAAGAAACCGAAAGCAAGAGCATATTTTTATTTAGGGTGTGCGTATCATTCTAAACAAGAATTTAAAAAAGCGATTAAATACTATAAGTTATTTTTAAAACATAGACCATCAAATGATCCTAATCGATTATCTGTAAAAGATGAAATAAAAAGATGTGCACAAGGCTTAAAAATTAAATACCAAAAGGAATTAGCTGTAGTTGAGAACTTAGGTGAAAATGTCAATACTCGATCTGATGAATTTTCTTCGGTTCAAAGTCCAAACAATCCTGAAAAATTATATTTCTCTTCTGCTCGACCAGGCAACTTAGGAGGTCTTCGGGATAAAGAAGGAAAACTGGATGATTTGAAAGGAAAATATTCAAGCGATATTTTTTCCGTCATTATTCAAAATGGTACTTGGACAAATCCAAAACGAATGAATAATTTATTAAATAGCACTCAAAATGATGTGATTTTAGATTTTAATGACGATGGAACTGCAATGCTTTTGTTTAAAGGATTTGATTTTTATAGCGGACAAATTTTAATAGACTCTTTCAAACCGATTGAAGAGAAACCATTATACCCTCCTAAGTTTGAAAGTTCAGTTGTTGCAGAAAGAGGTGATGCTGCGCCATATTTCTTTAATGATTCAACACTTATTTTTTCCAGTAGAATTGATGGCGGATTTGGTGGAAGTGATTTGTATATTTCACAAAAATCAAATGGAAAATGGTGTCCTCCGCTTAATTTAGGAAGTACGATTAACTCGGCTTATGATGAGACCACACCATTTCTAGCCGAAGATGGACGAACTTTATATTTTAGTTCAAATAGTGTAGTGGGAATTGGAGGATTTGATATTTACAAAGCGGTTTTTAATGATTTTAAAAAAGAATGGAATAAGCCACAAAATTTAGGTTTACCTATCAATTCACCAAAAGATGATACTCATTTCCGATTAAGTCAAGATGGTTCATTAGGATATTTTACTTCAGCAAGAATAGATGGATTTGGTGGGAAAGACTTGTATGCTGCTTATTTTAAAACTCAAAATTTAGAGCAATTAGTTTCATCAACTCCTGCTGGTTTTCACACTTTAGCTTTTAAAAATTTGGATCTTGAACCCGATGGAAATTATGTAAACAATAATGGTTATGCTTTTAAAGGTGAGATGGCAGATTTCGAAGTAGAACCAATTTATTATGAGTCAGATGATGATTTATTGAGTGTTGATAATATTGCTCAAATGAATAAAATCATTCGTTTGATGGAAGAGTATCCTCAGTTAAAAATTGAGATTACCGGAAATTCTGATAATCAAGATCAGGAACAATTTTCTTTATTTTTTTCCATAAAAAGAGCAGAACAAGTAGCAGATTATTTGGTTGAAAGTGGAGTAGATCCTTCTAATATTATATTGAAAGGATGTGGTTCAAATTTTCCAATTGCTAAAAATGTTTTTGGAGATAAACCTAATTTGTTAGGACAGAGATTGAATCGAAGAATTGATTTTAAAATATTTAATATTCAGAGAGTGCCGGTCAATTTCATAGAAAAACAACCAAAAGTTGAACAAGGAATGATTGCTTCAAGAGGAGTGTATTATGGTAAGGCGATCAAAGGACTTTCTTACAAAGTTCAAGTTGCTGAAATTAAACAAAATTATAATAGTCGGATGATTGTAGATTACCCTGATGCGATGGTTGAGAGTAGAGCTGACTCTAATTATTACCAATACACGATTGGGTTGTATCAAACATTTGAATCGGCTAATTATCTTCGAAAAGAACTCCAACGACAAGGAATAGCTACAGCTGAAGTGATTCCATATATCAATGGAATTCGATTGAGTAATTCTGAGTCAAAGTCACAATCTGCTTTATTTCCAGACCTTTTGAATTTTATGGATAGCGCTTCGCAAAATTGATTTTTTTAGAAAAAAGAAAAACAAAAAAGGATCATTCAAATTAGTATTGAATGATCCTTTTTTGTTTTCTATTCACAAGGCTACTCGAAATCACCTAATGAATATTAATAACATAAAATCTAAAATTTTACTGCGCTACCCCTCCTGAAAAATCTAAAATTTCATCTACATATTTTCGATGATTAGCTAATCGAGGCACTTTGTGTTGACCTCCAAATTTACCTTTTGATTTTAGCCATTTATGAAAAGTCCCTTTTGGCATTGGTCGCATTTGAAGTTGTTTGAGAGCCATACCTTTGTATCTTTTTGCTTCGTAATCAGAGTTGATTTTTTGCAAATTCTCGTCCAATAATTTATTGAATTTTTTAAGGTCAGCAGGCGTTTTTTCAAATTCTATTAACCACTCATGACCACCTTTGCCTTGCTTTGCCAAAAAAATTGGAGCAACCGTATATTCAAGTACAACAGCTCCTGTCGAATGACAAGTTTGAGCTAATGCTTTATCTGTATTAGAAACCATTACCTCTTCGCCAAATGCATTAACAAACTGTTTGGTTCGACCAGTAATTTTAATTTTGTAAGGTGATGTTGATGTAAACATCACAGTATCTCCTGGCACATATCTCCATAAACCTGCATTCGTACTGATGACCATCGCATAATTTTTTCCCTCTTCTACTTCTGAAAGTGGAATTGCTTTTGGATTATCCTTGTCCCACTCTTCAGCAGGTAAAAACTCGTAGTAAATTCCATTGTCTAAAAGCAACAACATATCTCTCGAGTTCAAATCATTTTGAATTGCAAAATAACCTTCTGTTGCATTGTAAATTTCCATGTATTGAACATTGCCATTTGGAAAATATTTATGGAATTGTTCTCGGTAAGGTTCAAAACTAACCCCTCCATGAATGTAAACTTCCAAGTCTGGCCACACTTCTGACATATTTTTTTTACCCGTCAATTCTAATATCCGATCTAGGAAAACCATTGTCCACGTTGGAACTCCTCCTATCATTACCATGTCTTTTTCTTTGCTGGTAATTTGAGCCATGCGTTCAAGCTTTTCATCAAACTTAGGCATTGTTGCAGTTTCAATATCTGGTGTGAAAAATGGACGACCAATGTAAGGCATATTTTCCATCATGATGGCAGAAACATCTCCAATCAAAGTATCAGGATAAGCATCAAAATGATCGAGACTTCCGCCCATCAATAAACTTTTACACTCAAACTGGCGAGCATCTGGGCGATTATGATAAAATAAATTCATTGTATCCCAAGTTCCTCGAATATGACATTTTTTCAAATTCGTTTTTGAAACTGGAATGAATTTACTCTTATCGCTTGTTGTTCCAGAAGATTTAGCGAACCATTTAACTTTTCCGCTCCACAATACATCAGATTCACCCAACATCATTCTCTCGATGTATGGTTTCAATGATTCATAGTCCTGAATTGGTACTCTTTCGGCAAAATCAGCTTGAGTTTTGACAGATTGAAAGTCGTGGTTCCTTCCCCACTCGGTATGTTTAGTAGATTGTATGAGCTCATGAAGTACAGCAGACTGCACTTCATGAGGGTGCTCCATGAAATGAAGAATACGCTTGTAGCGTTGCTGGAAAAAGAATTGCATTCCCTTGTTGATCAGCTTCTTCATGGTTATGTAAGTTGAAAGTTTAGAGTTTTTGTTACGTTCCTTAAAATTAAGGAATTTTAAAACTAGAAACAAAGTAAAAACCTTTTTTTGATTGATTTGAATAAATCAAAGATAAAAACGTAAAAATGGTGAGGTAATTACTCGTTTTAATAAAAAAAAAGGGGGACGGGGTGAAAAAGGGGATTTAAGTTCTAATTTTCAAAGGGAGTCATTCCATGGTCATTTTTATTTCCTGGAACCTCCATAGCAATCATAATAACATCACGTGGATCCCCGTAATAGTCTTTTTCATCAATAATTTCTTTAATTTTATTTTTATCATTTTTAGCGATGATAAGAATACAACGAATTAATTGTTCTGATCCAACATTAAGAGTATCTTCCTGAACTATACCGATTAAATCTAATACTTCCTTAAAATCCTGAGGATCTGGAAAGTCTCTTTTGATTCTATTTTTAATATCTATAGGTAATTTTTGAAAAGATACCCTCTCTTTTTTTTGTAAAACAGAAAAAATGATGATTAAAGTCAGAATTCCAAGTATTATGAACCAGATATATTGTTTCATTTCTTAATTATAACTCATTTTTTAAGAATATCCCTGTGTGACTATTCTGGGACTTTGCTACTTTTTCAGGAGTTCCTTGTGCTACCACTTTTCCTCCTCGACTTCCACCTTCTGGTCCCATATCGATAATATAATCTGCCACTTTAACTACATCCAAATTATGTTCAATGACAATGATTGTATTTCCTTTTTCTACTAATTTATTTAAAACATTTAGTAATTGTCGAATATCATCAAAGTGTAGACCAGTCGTTGGCTCATCCAAAATATAAATAGTATTTCCAGTATCTCTTTTTGACAACTCTTCCGAAAGTTTTACTCGCTGTGCCTCTCCACCTGAAAGTGTCGTTGCCTGTTGTCCCAAAGTGATATAACCTAAACCAACATCTTTCAACGTTTTGGCTTTTCGATGAATTTTTGGGATCATTTCGAAAAAATCAACTGCTTCCTCCACCGTCATATTTAACACATCGCTAATGGATTTTCCTTTGTATAAAATTTCCAACGTTTCTCGATTATACCTTCGACCTTGACATCTTTCACAATCAACTTGCACGTCTGGAAGAAAATTCATTTCGATTACTCGCTTCCCTGCACCTTGGCATTCCTCACAACGACCACCTTTGACATTAAATGAAAAACGTCCAGGCTTGTATCCTCTAATTTTCGCCTCTGGCAAACTCGAATAAATCTTTCGAATTTCATCAAACATTTTAGTGTAAGTCGCTGGATTTGAACGAGGTGTTCGACCGATTGGAGATTGATCAATTTCAATCACTTTATCCACATGTTCCAAACCTGAAATTGATTTATATTCCATTGGGCGCTTTATACTTTTATAAAAGTGTTGGCGCAAAATCGGATAAAGCGTCTCATTTACCAAAGTAGATTTACCGCTTCCCGAAACTCCAGTCACACAACAAAAAGTACCTAATGGAATCTTGATATTGACATTTTTCAAATTATTTCCATTCGCACCTTTGAGTTCTAAAAAATTGCCATTTCCTTTTCGACGTTTTGTAGGAACCTCAATTTTCTTTTTATCTCGCAAGTAGAGAGAAGTCAAAGTGTGTTTTTTCAAAAAAGTTTCAGGTACTCCAGCTGCTACTAATTCACCTCCATGCTTCCCTGCTCCAGGCCCCAAATCAATTAAAAAATCAGAAGCCAACATAATATCTTTATCATGTTCCACCACCAAAACTGTATTTCCAATATCTGATAATTCTCGAAGTGCTTCGATCAATCTTTGATTATCTCGTTGATGCAAACCAATACTTGGCTCATCCAAAATATAAGTTACTCCAGTCAGTTGCGAACCAATCTGAGTCGCCAACCGAATCCGTTGCGCTTCCCCTCCTGACAAAGTTCTCGCGGGTCGATCCAAGTTTAAATAATCCAAACCAACATGCAGCAAAAATCCAATCCGCAATTTGATTTCCTTGATTACTTCGTGCCCAATTGCCTTCTGACGATCGGTCAATTTTTTTTCTAAATTCTCCACCCAATCCATCAAGTCCGTAAAATCCATCACCGCTAAATCGCTGATGTTTTTTCCATCTAATTTAAAATGTAGCGACTCAATTTTTAAACGTTGACCATTACAAGTTGGACATTTATCAATGACCATAAAATCTTCCGTCCATCGTCTGATTTTTTCGGAAGAAGAATCTTTGTACCATCGAACCAACATATTATTCAAACCTTCATAAGCCAAGTTGTAGACGAAGTCATGTTTGAAATTTTTCTTGATTTCAAAACTTTCATCACCTCCATTTAAAATAATGTCCAATGCTTTCGCAGGTATCTTTTTGATAGGAGTAGAAAAAGTAAACTTATATTTTTTTGCAATAGATTTTAATTGCTTAAATGTCCAATTATCTCGCACTTCACCAAAGGGAACAATCCCAACTTCATTAATAGATTTTGAGTCGTCAGGAATGACTTTTTTGATGTCGACTCTCATCACTTCACCGAGTCCTTTACAGTTTGAACAAGCTCCATAAGGTGAGTTGAAAGAGAAAGCATTTGGTGAAGGTTCTTCGTAGGAAAGTCCAGTCTCTGCATCCATCAAATGCTTGCTGTATGGAAAAACTTCTTTCGCTCCTTGCTCTGCCAAGAAGACTAAACCGTTCCCCATTTTTAAAGCAGTTTGTAATGATTCACCAAATCGTTCTTTACGATCTTCCGTCATATTTAAACGATCAATCACCAACTCAATATCATGAACTTTGTACCGATCAACTTGCATTTTTGGAACTAAATCTTGCACCTCTCCATCAATTCTAACTTTGGTATATCCTTGCTTTCGCACATGATCAAACAACTCTCGATAATGTCCTTTTCGACCTCTCACCAAGGGTGCGAGCAAAAGGGTTTTTTTCCCTCCAAAAGTTTTAAAAATGTTCTCCCTCATTTGCTCCTCGGTGTATTTCACCATCTTCTTACCGGTCACATGTGAATATGCTTCACCTACTCTGGCAAATAATAATCGAAGAAAATCATAAACTTCTGTAATCGTTCCAACGGTCGATCTTGGGTTACGTCCAACTGTTTTTTGCTCAATAGAAATCACCGGACTCAAACCCGTAATTTTCTCCACATCAGGTCTTTCCATTTCACCAATGAACTGTCGAGCATAAGCCGAAAAAGTTTCCATATATCGACGTTGTCCTTCCGCATAAATCGTATCGAATGCCAAAGAAGATTTTCCACTTCCACTAATGCCAGTAATCACGACAAATTGATTTCGAGGAATTTGAACATCAATATTTTTGAGATTATGCACGCGTGCGCCAATCACATCAATGTTGTCATTGATTGATTTTTTGCCATTACTTTTTGCTTTTGTAGTTGTTCTTTTTGCCATATCTATATGAAGACGAAATGTATCAAGTTGTTAAAATTTGAGCCTGCAAAAATAGTCAGAAAATTTTAGACTTTTTTCTCAAAAAAAGTAAAACAGCTATTCTTAGTTTTTGTTTTTCTTTAAATAAAATAACTGTTTACTCATTTATGTTTATCACTAAATACGTGGTGGTCTGCTTTAGCTGACCTAAAAAAAGAGCACAGCGATTTTTTTCCTAATAAAAAACTAACTGATATTTTATAAATAATGAAGTAAGTCGTTGCACTCCTTTTTTAGGTCAGTTAGAGCAGACCACCACGTATTTAGTGAGAAACATAAA
>CAZMBP010000153.1:0-83177 GCA_964564545.1 uncultured Saprospiraceae bacterium | reverse complement strand
GTATAAAGGAACCTCAATTTTACCCGATATACATGTTCGAGGAGGCGAAGATTTGGATAATTTAGATCAAGATAAAATGGTTCAAGCAGCAATTAATTGGATCGAAAAAAAATAGCACGTAGTAATATGCTTTAGCTGTCCTAAAAAAATATGAGTCATCCCGAATTTTTGAAAAAACAAAAATTCGGGATTCTTTTTATATAACGTACCTAAAGGCACGTTTCGAAATAATGAGGCTGGATATTTCTACCAATATTAAATGTGATTTCAAGTTGTGCCTTTCGGTACAAAATATAAAATTCGGGATGACTCATATTTTTTTAGGAGCCAGCTAAACGGATCACCACGTGTTCTTTTAATCAAGTAGTAAAAATTAGATTTTTATTTAATACCTCTTTTTTTATACCTTTAGTTTTTTCTAAATTTAACTACACAATATATTAGCATGAAAATAAATCTCACCTTAGCAATTCTATTTTTTGCCCAATTAGTATTTTGTCAATACGAACCTTTTGAGAGTAAGGGAGACGTCCCAGAAGATTTCACAACTTATTCCTATCAGAAATATAAAAAGGAATTAGAATATATTGATAGAAAATCAAAAAGACGTTCTCGAAAAAACCAAAAAGAATTTTTCCTAGAAAGTAATTTTGGCATTGATGATTTGTTGCAAAGCGGTTATGTGATGTTTAACGATCCTGTTTCTGAGTACGTAACTGAAATTGCAAATGTATTGTTAGAAAATGAACCTGAATTGAAAGGTAAACTTAGATTTTATACCGTAAGGTCAAGTTCAGTTAATGCCTTCGCTACCAACCAAGGGATTGTGGTAGTCAATATGGGTTTGATTGCACAATTAAAAAATGAAGCTCAATTAGCATTTATTTTAGCTCATGAGATTGCGCATTTTAAAGAAAAACATGCACTAAAATTCTACTTAGAATCAAAAGAAATTGATCGAAATAATAGCCGAAATATATTGAGAAGAAAAAGATTCGAAAACAAATTAACTAAAAATCAATTTTCAAAAGAACAAGAATCTGAAGCAGACGAATTAGGTTTAGAGTTATTTTTAAAATCAAAATATAATCTTAATGGAGTTAAAGGTGCTTTCGATGTATTACAATATGCGTACTTACCATTTGCCGATGTTCCTTTTAATAAATCCTATTTCGAAGATGAGTATTTGATTTTTAAAGACGATTATCAGTTAGATGCTATAAATGCAATTTCTACAGAAGTGGACGAAGATGATGAAGAAAGTACTCATCCAAGTTTGCCCAAAAGAAGAATTGCTGCTGATAACGTAATCAGAAAAAACTCCAATGAAAATCGAGTAGATTATGTTATTTCGGAGAGTAGATTCAAGGAATTAAAAAACCGTGCACGATATGAACTTCTAGAATACCAGTTACGTGATTATGAATTCTATGAGTCTTTTTACAATGCCTATTCCTTGCAGAAAGAATTTCCTGAGGATTTATATTTGAAAAAAATCATTGCAAAATCTTTATATGGTTTTACAAAAATGAGAAACGCTCGTCAGTTTTCCGACTACCGATTAAAGCATAAAAAAACGGAAGGAGAAATAGGAAGTGTTGTTTACTTCATCAATGAACTAGAGAAATTCGAGATGAATACCCTTGCGCTGCGATACGCTTATTTACTTAAGGATGAATTCAAAGATGATGTTGTCTTTCAGGATATGATCAAAGATCTTTGTCAAGATATGGTGAATAAACATAGCAAGAAATTAAAAAAATTCAAGAATGGAAAAGCACCCAATACTGCTAATTCGCCACTTCCAGAAAAACCAACTGAAGATGCCACAGAGGAAGAAAAAAAGAAATATGATGAACTACTAAAAAAACACAAGGATGAAGAATTTGATAGATATGTGTATCATGGCTTCGGTGATCTTTTAGGCCAGGACGATTTCAACGCAATGATTGAAGATTGCAAAGCCATCAAAAAGAAAAAACAAGATCGAGAAGAATCAAGAAATAACTCAATTATGCAAAATGGAGATTTTGCCTTAGGTGAAAATAAGGTCTTATTAATTAATCCTTATTACTTGAAGTTAAGTCGTAATTTCCAAAAGCAACTTTTGATAAAAACGGAAAAAGCACAAATGGAATTTAATAAGTCTATTCAAAAAAATGCTGACCGATTAGATTTAAAATTGACCGTAATTGATCCTAATAATTTCACCAATAAAGATGTAGAAGAATTTAATGATTTCAGAGAAATCCAAGAATGGTTTGGGCATCAAATGAATATGGAAGATGATTTTAAAATGATTGCTTTTAATCAAGAGCGGATCAATGAACTGACAAAAAAATACAACGTGGACACCTTCGTTTGGACAGGTGTGATGACTGGAAAAAAAGGAAAAAACTCTTTTGATGTTATTGGCAAATTTATCTTCAATCAATTTTCTTGGTTATACACGATGGTTACACCAAAAGGTGAAAGTATCATTTTTTCTCTTGCCTTAGATAGCGAAACAGGTCGAGCAAGAATGGGTTCATTTGACTACGTACCATACATTGATCACAAAGATGTTATCAAACAAAGAGTTTATGATATTTTGTCTCAGGTAAAAAAGAAACGTAAGAGATAAATTGCTCTTATATTTTTTTAAACCTTTTTTGACCATCTTAAACAACTTATAAATAAAAATTATGCTTCGAAAATATATATTCTTAATCTTATTTTGTTTGCTCTCTTCTTTTGCTGCTCAAAGTCAGAAAAACGTTCCTGGGTATCTGGGCAAAAGAGCTTTTGTTGATTATAATTTTAATTCACCTTTCATTATTTACTTAGGCCCCAAGTGGACTAACTTTATGCATAATGTTAATTTTAATTATGTCATTCGAAGGCGTGCCCAAATTGGATTAACTGTTGATTTCTTTAACCTGCATGCTCTTCCTGGAAATGGTATTGAAAGGATAGATGGAGAGGAGGTTTATAGTTCTGTATCAGGTGGAGGTATTGGAATTAACTTTGATTGGTACAACAAAAAATCGATTGCTCCTGTCGGAAATTATTTCCGATTATCCGCGAAAAAAATGTTTGGACAATTTGAAGATTATGATTTCGGAAATGGAATATCCTTTATCATTGATGGCGATTATGATGAATACGCTTTTGAATTCGGCTACGGTATCAGAAGAATATTTTTTGATCAAATGGTTTTCAATGTTGGTGGTTCATTCGGATTTGTAACAGGCGGTGGCGGTGCTGCTGAAAGAGGTTATGGTTATGCTGTCGCAGGTTCCTATCTTTGGAGACTTCATGTTGGGGTTGGGGTATTACTTTTTTAAAAAAACTCGCAACATAAACTTTACGAAAAAAAGAAGCCCGTAAATAACAATGTATTTACGGGCTTCCTTTTTTTATAAATAATTAACCAAAATGCTAATTATTTTTTCACATCTTTCATATTGTACAACTTCAAACCATCTTTATAATACTTATCCCCTTCCTGCCAAAATACTGATTCATTTGTATTGGCAATCAAGCGGCAAGCATAAACATATGATTTGAAAAACTTAGTCAAATAATTATAATCCAAAGTTTCAGGATTATCTTGAGGTTGGTGATAATATTTATTTACCTCATCATCCATTTTAGTGATCCCCATTCCGAAGGTTGGAGCAGGAACTCCTTTTTTCGCAAAGTTCACATTATCAGATCGGTCAAATAATCCTTGCTCAGGCATATTGTCTTTGATCGCTTCCAATCCAAAAGCAGCACATGCTTTTTCAATTAATGGTCGAGCCAACGTTCTTTCCAAACCAATAATCATCGCCTTGGTCGTATCATTATATCCAGCATTATCACTATTAAAACAGTAAGTCATTTTGTCCAAAGGAATCGCAGGATTATCTGCATAATATGATGAACCTAATAATCCTTTTTCTTCCCCTGTGAAAAAGATAAATACTGCAGATCGTTTTGTTGGATATTTCGCTAAATTTTCGGCAGCTGATAAAACCGTTACACTTCCTACAGCATTATCTCGCGAACCATTATAAATTGAATCACCTTCTACTACTCGGCCAACTCCAACATGGTCATAATGTGCTGAATAAATAATGTATTCATCTTTTAGCTTGGGATCAGATCCTTCGAGAACACCAACAATATTTTGTGTTTTGATTTTCTCTTTTCTCATTCCCTCAATTTTCAAACTTCCCTTCATCCCGTTCGAAGCTCTTAATTTTGCAACGGCTTCTGCATTCGCCCCATTTACCCAAACGTGTGGAAATTGAACTGCATTATCATCGTCAGAATCGTCCACTTTCATTTGTGGAGAATTCAAAAATCGAATTAAGAAATTATAAGGCAATTGAGCATTATTATAAATCTCAATCAATGCTTTTGCGCCAGCAGCTTTTACTGCATTTCGTTTTTCACGACCTGCAAAAAACCAAGATTGTGGACTATCATCACCTTCTAATCCGCACATTACCACTACAATTTTACCTTTTACATCAAGACCTTTAAGATCTTCTTCTGATCCTCGATTAGCAAAAATCATTTCAGACTCCACTTCCATATTATCTCCTCTCATCATCAAAAATCCATCAGGTAATTGCAAATCAAACTCTCCAAATTTTAGCGCTCCACCTGTTGGAGGCATGGCATTTACCAAGGGAACATTTTGATAATATCCATTAACTCCTTCTCCATAAGCTGGTTTTACACCATATCTCATCAAGCTAGTTGCCAAATATTTTGCAGCAATATCTAATCCTTCCGAAGGCGTATCTCGACCTTTTAATTCATCGGAAGCCAAGTAAAAAATATGGCTTTTAATATTGTTTACATTAACCGTAGATTCAGCAATGGTTTTGTCAGTCATCTCTACCGCCGCAGTCATTGGCTTTTTAGTCTTACAGGAAAGCATTAATAATGCGAATCCGAAAAATAGAGCAATTTTATTCATAATTATACTTAGTAATTTTTTGAAAAAATATATTGATTTTTAAAATGAGCACAAAGATAAAATTTTGGGAATAGAGATTTTGATTTTTTTCTTTTTATTTAAAATCCATTATCAATGACAAAAGTTTTTTTAGAACGTGACAAATATCCTTTTGGTTAAAAAAATCTTAAAACTAGACTTCGCCCCATCTATTCTCAAAAAACAACAGTCTTCCTTTTTAAATCTTTAATCCTAATTTTGTACACTAAAAAAAATCGTTATGAAAAATTTATTATTGCTTTTGACCTTTGCTAGTATTTTAATTTTTAATTCAAGTTGCACCAAAAACGATGATGACTGCGTTTGCATTGAAATATATGCACCTGTTTGTGGAGATGATGGAAAAACTTATGGAAATAGTTGTAAAGCTGAATGTGCTGGAGTCACTTATTCTGAAGGAATGTGTCCAATAGAAGTAACTGGTAGAGTTTTAGACCTTGGTGATCCTGCGGTAGATGGTTGTGGTTGGGTTCTTCAATTTGAAGTGAATGGAGATCTCACAAATCATCGAGCAGATACGTTGTCAACCGATTTTCAACAAAATGATTTACAGGTGAAAATTGAGTATAAAAATACCCCAAATGAATCAGTATGTGGACTTGCTGGGATGATTCCAATTATTGAGCTATTAAGCATTGAGGAACTTTAAGTAGCTAACCAAAATTATTTTTTTGATAAAAAAACATAAAAAAGGAAGCAGTTTCCGTAACCATTTTAACCTTGGAATTGTTTAATATTCGTAGTTTCGCAAAAAAATAAAAACTCAAAATATTATGATTTCAAAAAAGATGGAAAAGGCATTAAATCAGCAGATTGTCTTGGAAGGATATGCTTCATTTTTATATTTGTCAATGGCAACTTGGTGTGGGAACGAAGGTTTGGATGGTTGCGAGAAATTTATGCATCGACAATCTGAAGAAGAAAGAATGCACATGTTGAAAATTTTTGAATACCTGAGCGAAGTTGATGCTATGGCTTTGACACCAGCAATTGCTCAAGTTCCTCACAAATTTGGAACCCCTCAAAAAATGTTTGACATGGTTTACAAACATGAGCAAAAAGTAACTAAATCGATTCACGATTTATTGAAAATTGCCAAAGCAGAAAATGATTACACAACTGAAAATTTCCTTCAATGGTATATCGCTGAACAGCGAGAAGAAGAAAATTTGATGCGATCAATTTTGGATAAAATTAAATTGATTGGAAAAAGCCCAATGGCACTTTATTACATTGACAAAGAAGTAGAAGCTGTAAATGCAATTGAGGAAGCCGAAGAAGGTGCTTAGTGTTATTGTAATTTTTCTGGTTTCTCAATAAAATAAAAAGAGGATAGCTGATTTATTCAACTATCCTCTTTTTATATTTTTAGAGCTTGGAGTACTATTCCCAAATCATGTTTTTACCTTTCTTTATATACTTTTTGATATTCAACCAAAAAGCAACAAAGAGATAAATAATTACAGGTGACCCCATTGAAATAAAAGATGTATAAATAAAATAAAGACGAACTCTGCTCGAAGCAATTCCCATTTTTCTACCTAAATAACTACAAACTCCAAAGGCAGATTTTTCCATCAAATCTTTAAACTTATTCATAACACTTTCATTTTTTATACAAATATGTGATTGATTATTTCAGCGGAGCAATTATCCAAAAATACTAAAACATAATAGTAATTCAAAAAAACGATTATTGTTCAAATGCATACTGAATAATATTTGCCCCCATTCTTAAAGCCAATCTTCGCGTCTCTGCTGGATCCTTATGTACATCTTGATCTTCCCAGCCATCTCCTAGGTCACATTCAAAGGTGTAAAAACAAACTAGCCGCCCTTGATGGATAATTCCAAATCCTTGTGCAGGTTTGTCATCATGCTTATGAATTTTTGGTAAACCATTTTTGAACTCAAATTTTTGATGATAAATCGGATGTTCAAAAGGTAATTCTACAAATTCTAATTCTGGAAAAACTTTCTTCATGGCAGTTCTCACAAATGGATCCATTCCATAATTATCATCAATATGCAAAAATCCTCCTGCCAATAAATAGTTTCTCAAATTGTCAGCTTCTGCATCTGAAAAAACCACATTTCCATGGCCAGTCATATGCAAAAATGAATAATTAAAAAGTTCTGCACTTCCTACTTCAACAGTTCCGTAATCTTTATCAAAGTTGGTTTTTAATTCTTTATTACAAAATTCAGCTAAGTTTGGAAGTGCGGTCGGATTAGAATACCAGTCTCCTCCTCCATTATATTTTAGCAAACCCATTTTCAAGCTTGGCTTTTCTATATCAGCAACAAAAGCAAAGCAAAAGACAATCGGTAAAAGGAATAATAATTTTTTCATGTTTAATTTATTTTTTTGAACATCGTTGTTCAATTTCTTTTTCAAATTTATAATCGTTACCACTAAATGTGTGATTAACCATTCACAATTAATCGTTAACCGTTAAATTAATGATATGACAAGCCACAAGCCCCGCCGTCTCAGTCCTCAATCTACTCTCTCCCAAACTGATACCTTTGTATCCGTTTTCTAAAGCTAACTCAATTTCTTTCGGAGAAAAGTCCCCTTCTGGACCAATCAAAATAGTAACGTTTTCTGCGGTAGAATATTCTTTTTTCAAATGATTCAAAGCGTCGTCATTGCAATAAGCAATATATTTTAAATCATCATTACTTTGTTTAATAAAGTCTTGATAATCAGTTAGTTCATTCAATTTTGGCAAATAAGCTTTAAGTGATTGCTTCATTGCAGACATGGTAATTTTTCCCAAACGATCAGTTCTTATCCTTTTTCTTTCAGAGCGATCACAAAGGATTGGAGTAATTTCATCTATTCCAATTTCGGTCGCTTTTTCTAAAAACCATTCAAGTCGAGCGATATTTTTAGTTGGGGCAATGGCGATGTGTAATTTCACTTTTCGCTCATTATACGAAGAGTTATGTTCAAGGATTCTCAACATACATTGTTTTTTATGAACCTCGATAATCTCACCTAGATACATCCCTCCTTCCCCATCGACGAAATGTAAATGATCCCCAATCTTTTTTCTTAAAACTTGAATATGACGAGCCTCTTCTGCCTCAAAAGTGGCAATATTTCCCTGAATGTTTTTTGTAAAAAAAAGCTGCATAAATTTCATTAACCACCGACTTCAATCGATGAATTTGTTTAAAAAATCAACTCGTATAATAAACTTTGAAACTCCTAATGTAAATAGTACTTTTGCACTCGTTTTAAAACATATTCTATGGAGAATGAGTTTATAATAACGTAAAGTAAATCAGAAATTTTAAATAAAAAAAAATATATAGATGGGTACTTTGGTAATGGTGGGGCAACTAATTTTAAGTTTGTCCATTTTAATTGTCCTTCATGAAGGCGGGCATTTCTTACCTGCAAAACTATTTGGAACAAGAGTAGAGAAATTTTACCTCTTTTTTGATCCATATTTTTCTCTTTTCAAATTTAAAAAAGGCGAAACAGAATACGGAATTGGTTGGTTGCCATTCGGAGGTTATGTGAAAATTTCAGGGATGATCGACGAGAGTTTTGATACAGAGCAATTGGAACAAGAACCGCAACCTTGGGAATTTCGAAGTAAAACAGCTGTGCAAAGATTAATTATCATGCTCGGTGGAGTTACCGTTAATTTTGTTTTAGGATTAATAATTTTTGTTGGAATTTTATACACATGGGGAGAAGAGTACATTCCTAAGGAAAATGTAATCTATGGAATTCATGCCGATACGATTGGACTTGAATTAGGATTACGAGATGGTGATAAAATTATGAAAATTGGAGATGTTGATTTTGAAAAAGTAAACCCAGGTCTTTTTAGAAAAGAAATTATCATCAATGAAGCGAAGACGCTAGATGTAGAAAGAGATGGTTCTATTCAAAAAATTCAACTCCCAGAAAATGTAACCGAAACGCTTGGTAATAAAGCCAATCGACGATATGCTGTATTTGAAGTAAGAACTCCATTCATCGTTGTGGAAGCGACCAAAGGAAGACCTGCGGAAAAAGCTGGAATCCTTCCTGGCGATCAAATCGTGGGAGTAAATGGAAAACAGACTCCATATTCTCATCAAATTATCGATGAAGTAGTAAAGTTAAAAGGACAAGAAATAACCCTTTCAGTTCTTAGAGAAAATGAAACGAAAGAGATAAGTCTTAAAACAAGTGAAGAAGGCAGAATGGGTATTGCTTATAAAAATCCATTTGATGCACTTGGTACTAAAAAAATAGAGTACGGTTTTGCTGAATCTATTCCATTAGGAATTAAAAATGGGTGGAACTCATTAACCGATCAAGTAAAAGCAATTGGTCAGATGGTTTCGGGTAAATTGGCTGCCAAAGATAATTTAGGAAGTGTTTTTTCAATTGCTCAGGCTTATGGACCAATTTGGGATTGGAGAAAATTTTGGACCTTAACTGGAACGTTATCTTTGATTTTAGCATTTATGAATTTATTACCCATTCCTGCTTTAGATGGAGGTCATGTGATGTTTTTGTTATACGAAGTGATTAGCGGTCGAAAACCAAATGATAAATTTTTGGAATACGCCACGATTGCAGGATTTATATTCTTAGTCATTTTGATGATTTCGATTTTAGGATTGGATATTTGGAATGTATTTATTCGTTAAAATAGTATTAGAGACTTGAGACTAAGAGCATTGAGGTTTCCCATTACTCTTAGCCTCAATACTCCATACCAAGTTATATACAATGAACTACTTTGAATTTTTCGAAATACCCGTAAGCTTCCAATTGGATGAAGCAGGATTGAAAAAAACGTTTTACGCCAATAGTAAAAAGTATCATCCTGATTTTTACACTTTAGAATCTGAAGAAAAACAAATGGAAGTTCTTGAGCTTTCAACGTTAAATAATAAAGCGTATAAAACACTTTCAGATTTTGATAAAAGAATGAAATATATTCTTGAGTTAAAAGGAGCTTTAGCAGAAGAAGGTAAAAATCAACTCCCTCAAGAATTTCTAATGGAGATGATGGATATCAATGAAAACTTGATGGAATTGGAGTTTGATTTTGACCAAAGTAATTTTGATAAAGTTCAAAATGAATTAAAATCATTAGAATCAAATCTTCTTGATGAAGTTAATCCTCATCTTGAAAAATATGATGATAATGCTCCAAATGAAGAGGAATTGAACGCGATAAAAAATTATTTTTTGAAAAAGCGTTATTTATTGCGAATTAAAGAAAATTTAAATAAATTTGCGTCGCTTTAGAAGGAAGGTATCTTCCTTGTCTACCAACTAAAGTGATTTTTATAAATGCCGAAGTGGCGGAATTGGTAGACGCGCTGGATTCAAAATCCAGTTCCTTCGGGAGTGCGGGTTCGATTCCCGCCTTCGGTACTAAATTAGAGGTCTGATAATCAATTGATTACAGACCTTTTTTATTTTTGATGTTCTTTTATCTAACTCATTCAGATAAAAAAAGATAAAACGATTTGAATGCCTAATATTTCTTTATTTTTTATTGATCTTCTAAAAGAAGGCTCTTCATTTTGTAAACTGGAACTCTGTTGTCAAAGTACAATATAACAATCAATTCAATTAAGCAAAGTAGCATTAACTTTTGGAAGTTATATTTGCAATCCTTAATTTCACCCAAAATGAAGAAAACCTCCACCATATTATTATTAAGCTTGATGCTTTTTCCATTATTTTGGAATAGTATAAGTTTCGTACACCACTTGGTGGAACATACCCATACTTTTTGTGCAAGTGAGCAAGACCACCAACACACTTCAACAGAAGATTGCCAGACCATTTGCCATATCTCTCCACAACATGACCAAGGTCAAGTTCCTCATAAAATAGAATTTTACGAGTTAAAACAATGTCTATCTTCCTTTTCTCCTTTTAATACACAGCTCTTATTATCTAATCGCATCTCTATTAGTCCTGATTATTCTCTTCTCTACGAAAAAATCATTTCCGAAGACATCTATCGTCCTCCGATTTCTTAAATCTACATATCCCTTTCATTTTTTACATCGCTGATTAGTTTGAGTTAATTTTCTATTAGGAAAATAAAACTGATTCGTTGAGTTGTATTTCAAACATTTGAAATCCATGTGCTTCTAATCATTTTTGCCCCTAGAAATTTTAAGCTCACACCTATCAAATATGGATTTCAACTTTTTGAATAAAGATGTGGAGGAGGTAATTGAATATCAAAAAGTAATCAATTGCTGAAGCTCTATTCCAATACTTCAAAACTAGTTTTCCAAACAATAGAAATGTATACCCTCTTGACATTATAACATGATGGTGTGCTGACTAACTATTTGGACTGAACGAGTTGGAGCAATTCAATTGTATGTAGAAATTATGAAATAGGAAACCATGCTACTTCTTATCAATAACTAAAGTATAATGAATAGTCGATTGTATTTTATTTGCCCAACAGATTGTCTTGAATCTATTATTGAAAATACATTTCACCAAGAGAATTATTTCTATAGTTCTCTTGGGAACTCTGTACCCTTTACCCAAATTGAGTTGAGTCAAATTATGAAATTGATTTGTAGCAAAGGCATTAGAGAAATTTATTTCATACTGTCCGATGATAATCAAATTGTCTCAGATGCCATAGACAAACAAGACTTTTCAAATATAAGAGGGTTAAAAAAATTTTATGACCAAGTGATACTGCAAAAAGAACATTTAGAAATGTCATGGAAAACCCAAAATTCTCAACTCCTCATTCTCTCTTCTTTTTTAAATGAAAAAATAGAAAAACTGAAAAATGGATTGAGTGATTTGATGATTGGGGAAATAACGATAAAGAGTAAGATTTATATTAAAAAAGAGTATGTATTTAAAGACATATTCTCTGACTTAATTTTTTCAAAAGCATTTGTTTTTAATTAGGAATGAAGCGATGGCTGGAAGTCAATATACTTTCGAGCCATTGCTCAATCCTAGGTAAAACATGATTTAAAAAAATAATTTTTTATAAAAAAAATAAAATATGGATGATTTTAAACGAAGAGAGTTCATCAAATTAAGTGCCTTAGGATTTGCAAGTATTGCTTTGCAGTTTAGTACACTTTCTTCTTATGCTCAACAGGCAAATAGTAATTTGGGAAAATGGAATAAGGACACCAAACTCAACTGGGATGCCTTCTTGGAGCGTCTTTCTCAACTTGCAAAAACTCAACACGAGTTGCCTTGGAATCAAAAACTATATACCAAGCAGGTAAAACAGTTATTACATCAATGTAATTTTCCAGAATTTGAAAAAATCAAGAAAGAGATGGAAGCTTATGAAAATAAAAGACAAGACTGGTTTGAATCGGCAAGTTTACATTATGAAGTAGATTTTCAAGTATCTCTATTTCAATTCGAAAAAGGAGAATACATTCCGCATCATGACCATCCTGATATGACTGGAGTATTAAATGTTGTTTCAGGAAATCTTCTAGCAAAAAATTATACCATTGAAGAACAACTCTCATCAACTAGAGAAATAGTAAAGGATGGAAAAACTACAGTATTGAAAAAATGTACCCTTCGAGAAACTGAGAACGAAATCTTAAAAGCAGGTGATATAGGTATCCTCACCGCACATGAAGGAAATATCCATTCAATTATGCCTAATGAATTTTCTCAAATGGTTGATGTGTTTACACCTGCATATAAATACAATACAAATGCAAACTGGTACACCGTAAACGAAGATGAATTTTATCAAGGACAAGAGAAATTGTATGAAGCAGAATATTCAAATACAAAACCTTAAAATCTCTTCTTGAAGTGAAGTTTGCGTAGGGAAAAATTATATAACTAAATAGAATAATAAAATGATTAAAACAAAATCTTCATATAAAAATGCAGTTATCAGTCATAATGAAAAAGATTTGCAAGACATTCATTTAAAAATCAAAAACATTGCGATTTACCAACGTGATATCAATTCTCTAAAAAAGGAACTGAACGAGCTAGCGGAACAATCAATTGAATGCCGTGCAACTGGAACAGTAGAAGAAATTTCGTCTTCACTAAAAAAATACTTCAATGATAATCTTGGTGAATTTGATGTTTTATTCGAAGACATTTCTAAACTTCTAAAGCTATTCGAAAAAACAACTCAAGCATCCTCTTTTCGATTCTTATTGGTCACAGTAAACACAAATATGTGTCGCAAATTTCACACAGATATTAATGATTTACGGTTGCTATGTACCTATGTAGGACAAGGGACACTTTGGCTTCCAGATGATATAATTAATGAAAAAGCCTTAGTAATGGGAGGAGATAATCAAGAGATAGTTAAAGACGAAAAGCAAATACAACAAGTAAGCACAGGAGATGTAGTGCTCTTAAAAGGCGGACTATACCCTGATGCGAATCCAATTTTACACCGAAGCCCTACCATCGAAAAGACCGGAGAAAAACGACTTTTATTAAGAATTGACACCAATGAATTTTTAAATTTTTTAACCTGATACCTCTCTTTGAAAAACAGAAATCTGTATTGAAAATGAATTTACCCAATTGGTCAATGTATTTAGAAATAGATTAAAAAAATGAAAAGAAGAAATTTTATACAACTATCAGGCATGGGGATTATTGGAGCCCCTTTAAACAATTATGCGCCTAAGTTGGGAAATATTGTCGCTGACTCACCTGAAGTAATTGTGGTTGGTGCAGGTACTTTTGGTGTTTGGACTGCTTATCATCTTGTTCAAATGGGAGCTAAAGTCACGCTACTCGATGCTTATGGGCCAGGAAATTCTAGAGCTAGTTCTGGAGGTGAAACCAGATTGATTCAAGCTGATAATGACAACAAAATTTATGTACAAAGTGCGATACGTGCCTTCGATTGGTGGAAAAAAATAGAAGAGGAATCTGGAGAAAAACTGGTGCTATCAACTGGTCGTTTACTCATGGCAAAGCAAAAAGCCCTTCGGCAATATGCTTTAGGTAGAAAGCAACAATTGGCATCGCAAGGCATACATAATACAGAAGTGCTCAATCCGGAAGAGATTAAATATCGTTGGCCCCAAATCTATTCGGATGATATTGAAATCGCCATGTATAATGATGGTGGTCCTTCTGGTAGCACTTTGATGGCAAGGAAAGGTTGTCAGGTTGTAGCCAAACAATTTGAGAAAAATGGAGGAACCTTGAAAATTGCCCAAGGGACACCCATTATCAATAAAGGAAAAGTAGAGGGTATAAATTTAGGAGACAAGTCTTTGAAAGCAAAGTACTATGTATTTGCTTGTGGCCCATGGTTGCCTAAAATATTTCCCGACCTGCTTTTACCAAAACTTAAAATCGAGCGGCGAGATGTACTTTTTGTAGGTACACCCTCTGGAGATGACAGGTTCTCCCATCCTAATCTACCCGAATGGAGTGTGTATGGAAGTGGGTTTTACGGTTTTCCAGATATTGAAGGAAGGGGCTTGAAAGTAGCTCCTTATCCAGATTATAACACCTTTGACCCTGATATGGATGAGCGGCTGGTCAACCCTTATCAGGTGAAAAGGGCACATGATTTTGTAAAACGCCGCTTTCCAGCACTAGCTGACCAACCCATAATCGAAAGTCGGGTATGTCAGGTAACCAATTCTGTTGATGGTAACTTTATTGTGGATCAACTGCCTTCCTCAAATAATACTTGGATAATTGGCGCAGGCTCTGGTCATGGTTTTAAACATGGCCCTGCTATGGGAGAATATGCGGCTAAACGAATATTGGGTGAGCAAGTTGATTTGGAATACAATCAACTTTTCAAACTTAAGCAGGAAGGTTTTTAAGCGGCTTTGAGTTTTTACTTTTTAAGTCGCTATCTAAATCAGCCCTTGTCTTTTATTTATTTGGTTTTTAATGACTCTCGTATTAATTCAGAACTCACTCCTTTTTAGGAGCAACAGTTCATATCTAAAATAACATTAATAAAACAATTTTAAAATGACCAAAAAAAATTATAATCATGTGCTATTAAAAAAGGAAAATTTAGAGATGTTATAGCAAATCCAAAATCCTCAGTTCTTAATTCTTTCTTCTTTTCTAAATGAAAAAATAAAAGATGGGTTGAGGGATTCGATGATTGATGAACTCATGATAAAATGTAAAATGTAAAATGTAAAATGTAAATTAAAAGACATATACGATGATTTAAGTTTTTCAGATTTATTTTTTTTACTTGGAATTAAATAGGGTAATAGAATGGAGTGGTAACACACTCCATTCATTATCTATTACAATCCGCTTAGAAAAGAAATATAACATTAGTCTTTATTCAAAATTATGATTAAAATAAAACAGTTATCTTATAAATATCCTAATGGACCATTAATTCATTTTCCAGACTTTGAAGTTAAAGGTGGAGAATCTCTTTTAGTTTTAGGAGAGTCCGGTTGTGGTAAAACTACCTTGCTACATTTATTGGCTGGCTTAATACGTCCTACTACTGGAGAAATTTGGATTAATGATAATTTAATTTCAAAAATTAATAATTCTCAAATGGATCAGTTTAGAGGGGAACATATCGGTCTGGTTTTTCAAAAAAATTATTTTATAGAATCTCTATCAGTATTAGAAAATCTTATCATCTCCCCCTACCCTACAACAAAAAAACGTGCAGAAATTATTGCCGAACGATTAGGAATTATGGAAACACTAAATCGTTATCCTAATCAATTAAGTGTGGGACAACAGCAAAGAGCAAGTATTGGTCGTGCGGTAATGAATGCTCCTCAACTATTACTCGCTGATGAACCTACAAGTGCTTTGGATTATCGTAATTGCAAAAATGTCATCAATTTACTTTTAGAAGAAGCGATCAATAATAATGCTGCTTTAGTGATAGTGACTCATGATGACCGTTTGAAAGAAGAAGTTCATAATAGTATTGAATTATTTCCAATCACCACCAAAGTCCATTAATCAATGATTACAAAAATTGCTTGGAAAAATATAATTCATAAACCATGGAACACCGCATTGTGTATCTGCCTGCTGACATTTGGGGTGGGTATTATTTCTTTATTGCTTTTGATGCAACACCAAATGGAACAAAAATTTAGTCGCGACTTAAAAAATATTGATTTAGTAGTAGGAGCCAAAGGAAGTCCTCTTCAATTAGTACTTTCCGCTATTTACCACTTAGATGCACCTACTGGAAATATTAATTTAACAGAGGCTCGCAAAATAATGAATAATCCAATGGTCAAAAAAGCTATTCCTTTAGCTTATGGTGACTCTTATCAAGGGTATCGTATTTTAGGAACAACTACAGATTATGTAAAAAATTACGATGCTCAAATTCAAGATGGAAAACTGTTTTCTAAAAAAATGGAAGTTACTCTAGGTGCTGATGTGGCAGCACGAACTGGTCTAATCATAGGTGCTACTTTTTTTGGAACACATGGAGAAGCCAAAGGTGGGCATGTTCATGATAACCATGAATATATAGTAGTTGGAATATTGGCAAAATCTAATACTGTTTTAGATAATTTATTATTGACAAATGTAGAAAGTGTTTGGCAAGTCCACACTAAGCATTCTGAAAATCCAACTTCAATTGACACGCTTCATGCCACGACACTTGACCTCAATCATGAGCATCATGACCATGACCATCATCACGACCATGACCATGATGAGCCAGTCATTACTGCGGATAGTATGGACATCACCGCTATCCTACTTAAATATAAAACTAAGCGGTCAATCATGACTATGCCTCGTCTCATTAACGAACAAACTAATATGCAAGCAGTACTACCTGCCTTAGAAATAAATCGACTTTTCTACATGATTGGTGTTGGAGTATCTACCTTAAAATTAATTGCAGGTGGTATTATGCTGATGGCTGGTTTAAGCGTTTTCTTTGGACTTTTCAATCGTTTGAAAGAACGTAAATATGAACTTGCACTTTTGCGTTCAGTTGGTTACAAGCGATTGCATCTTTTTAGTTTATTAGTTTTTGAAGGGATATTATTAGCGTTGATTGGGTATGTATTCGGGTGGGGATTAAGCCGTTTAGGATTGCACTTTGTCAACCATCAAGCGCAACATGATTTCAATTTACAGTTTGAAAATGGGTTAGTCACAGGTGAAGTCAATCTACTATTCATGACTTTGGGTGTGGGTATTTTAGCTGCCTTAATTCCAGCTTTCCAAGCGATGCAAATGAATGTATCAGCTACTTTATCAGAAAATTAATTTTAAAAATGAAGCACTTACTACAAATTACAGTTGCATTAGCTATCATATTTTTCATAGTCAACCTAAACGAAAACGAGGAAAACCTAAATCCTAAAGGAATCAAAAATAATCTAACTCCTAAGTTAACTGAAGTAACTAAAACAGGAATGGAAGTGGAGCAATCCAATAGAAATTATTTGGTCAATGATTCATTATATAAGTGGGACGAAATTTTGCTAAACTGGGTAAGTTCAGCTCCACCAGAAAAAAAAATGGAGCAGTCCATAAATCCTGTTTTCACTTCCGCTCCGTTGGTAGAAACGAGTTCCAAACCAATTGTCATTGATTGGAATTTATTACAAAATATTGAATTTCAACTCAAATACTACGATGCATTAAAGATGGAAATATATTCCCCAGTTTTTACAAAGGCATTAAAAGCAATTGATGGCAAGGAAGTAATTATTGAAGGTTTTGTGATTCCATTTGAAGAAAGCGGTGACTTACTGGCATTATCTGCAAATCCGTTTGCATCATGTTTTTTTTGTGGCAAAGCCAGTCCCGCCTCAGTCATGAGTATGTATTTAAAAAAAAAGAAGCGATATAAAATGGATGATTTTAGAAAGTTTCGAGGAATATTAAAATTGAATTATGATGACCCAGAAGAATATTATTACATTTTGCGGAAAGCGATTCCAATAAAATAAGGTGATAATTTTTGATTAAATGTTACTTAGGAAATACAATCAGGGCAATCTCCTTCTAACGTTAAATTTGATTTTTTAATCATATACCCTTTTACTTTTTTTAAGACAGGCAGCTCAATCTCATCGACGCAAAAGGTATTCTTACATTGGGTACAAATGAAATGGGCATGATTGTGTTCATGTGCTTTTTCCGAACAAGATTCTGGACATAAAGCATATTTAGATACATCATCTGTATTAGGAACTTTATGTATTAATCCTTTCTTTTCGAAAATAGTTAATGCTCTATAGATGGTTACTTTATCTTGAGTGGAGGTTATTCTCTCCTTAATATCTTTAAAAGAAAGACCATACTTAGTGCTTGTAAATACTTCTAGTAACTCTATTCGAAATTGTGTTTTTCTAATATCATTAGTTAATAGAAGTTCTAGAATATATTCTTTATCCATGGTGCAAAGTTAATGTTTTTGTCACAAGTTTGAAAACTTAACGCAACTTAGTTGCATTTAGTTTTTAAGTATTATTATATTTGCAACCCAGTTGCGTTTAATCTATTTAAAAATAGAAAAATAAATATAACATTATAAATAAAACACATTATTCAAAGATGAAAAATGTCCTATTCATATTCACCATGTTGGTAATTAATGTTGGATTAATTGCTCAAAACGCAGATTCCTGCACCTACGAAATGAAAGGCATTATCTTAGATGCAGATACAGAAGAGGTACTGCAATACGTCGCTGTAAATATTAAAGGGACACAACATTTTTCACTCACAGATACCAATGGAGAATTTCATATTAAGAAATTATGCAACTCATCTAATTCTCTTACCATATCATGCTTAGGTTATTGTGACACCACTTGTCAACATTTTTATGAATACAGCGAAAAACCTTATATATATCTTAGAAAAGAAAAAAATTATTTAGAGACAGTTACCATTACTGCAGCAAGAACTAAAGAAGCAGGTACGGCATCTATTTCACAACGAAGTCTTAATAAAGAAGTACTATCCATCGACCCAACTCAATCACTTGCTGCTGCCATCTCAAAAGTAGAAGGAGTGACTTTTACTTCAACTGGAAATAATGTACAACTACCCGTCATACATGGTTTGTATGGTAATCGTATTCTCATTCTTAATAATGGAATTAAGCATGGATTTCAAAATTGGGGTTCAGACCACGCGCCTGAAATTGATATTTCAACAGCTAATCGGGTGACAGTATTGAAAGGGGCTGCTGGCGTTCGTTATGGTCCTGAAGCATTAGGAGGAGCAATTATTGTAGATGCCAATCCGCTTCTACTAACCCAACCGTTTAAAGCCAATGTAGGTACTGGTTATCAAACTAATGGAAAAGGTTACTTTGCTAATTCTGAAATTTCCCAAGGACTAGATAAATGGAGTTATCATCTTGGAGCTAACTATTCTCGGATTGGCGATAGACATACTCCAGACTATTCACTCACCAATACGGGTAAAGAAGAAAGAGCCATCAATGGAGGTTTACGTTATCATATGAAGGACTTGGACTTCAAAATTTACTATAGCTATTTAAATCAAAATTTGGGACTTTTGCGGTCTTCAATTGCACATAGTGGTACTGCCTTTATCAGAGCCATTAATTCTGATGAACCAATTATTATCAATGAATTTTCTTATGATATTAATCAGCCCCGTCAACTTGTTCAACATCATCTGGGAAAAGTAGAAGTGGACTGGAGGTATGCTGATGATGCAAAATTGACATTAAGAATAGGAAGTCAACTCAATAAGAGAGAAGAATATGATGTGCGGAGAAATGCTGAATTACCCATCATCGACCTCGATATTATTACTAATGATTTCCAATTGGATTGGAAACATCCCGACTGGCTTGAGCTAGATGGTTTAGTAGGGTTACAAGTTTTTACCCAAAACAATGACAACAATCCAGGTACTCAAACCACTCCTTTTATTCCTAATTATAATTCTTTTCGCTTTAGTGCTTTTGCTATTGAAAGCCTTAAAAAATCTAACAACACATTTGAATTAGGTATTCGTTTAGACCATGAATACAATAATGTCCGAGGAAGAGAAACTAGTCAAAAAATTTTTAGGGACAATTATAGTTTTACGAATCTAACTTCTTCATTTGGATATATTCGTCATGTTTCAAACAAAACTACTTTCAGAACCAACCTGGCAACAGCTTGGCGTACTCCTAATATGGCAGAGTTATATAGTTTTGGGCAACATGGTTTTAAAACCTCTTTTGGGTTACTTCGATACTATTCTGATGAAAATGAAAATGGTGCACTACGAACGGATAAAGTTATTGATTTAGAAGAAAGTAATGTTACTCCCGAAAAGGGATATAAATGGATTAATGAATGGCGGACGCAAAAGAAAAACAATACATATACGGTAACCGCATTCACGCACTATATTCAAAATTTCATATTTGACCGCCCCTTGGGAGTGATTGGAACGATTAGAGGGCCGATGCCTGTATTCATACACGACCAAGCTGATGCGTTATTCGCTGGTACAGATTTATCATGGCAAAAAGAATGGTCTACTGCCTTAAATGGAACACTAGGCATAAGTTATTTATGGTCAAAAAACTTAAAGAAAAAAGAACCACTTATTAACCAACCTCCAATTAGAACTAATTACCAATTAGACTGGAAAATGCCAACTTTTTGGAAAGCGACATCTTCCCAACTCTCTTTTAAACCAAACTATACATTTAGACAATTTCAAGCACCTCGAACGATTCGACCAGAAGACTTGATAGATGGTTCAGTTGTCATTACACCAGATTCGGAGCTCTTCGATTTCAAAGATGCTCCCTCAGGATATTTTTTATTTGATGTTGCTTGGCAGCTTAAATCTGACAGGTTTAGTGTAGGTCTATCCGTTCAAAATGTATTCAATACTCGTTATCGGAATTATCTCAATGAAATGAGATATTTCGCTGATGAACCTGGGATAAATTTTCTCTTATCAATCAATTATTTTTTTAATTCAAAATCAAATTAACAATGAAAGTATTCAATTACTTTAACAAGTTTAGCCTTCTTGCTTTTTTGGCAGTAGGTATTTTAATGACAACAGGATGTAAAGATGATGATGTTCCTGATGAAGAAAATGAAGTAGAGGTAATCACAGATGTGAAACTCATTTTTACAAATGATGCAGATGCGACAGATGTGGTCGAAGCTAGTGCTCAAGACCCAGATGGAGAGGGTGTTGAAGAACTTAAAATCTTAGGTGAAATTACGCTTGGTACTGATAAGACTTATACGCTAACTTATGAGATTACTAACAGTTTAGCTGATGAACCAGAGGAGCAAAATATCGGAGCTGAAATTCGAGAAGAAGATGATGAACATCAACTTTTCTATAGCTTTACTGCTGATGCATTTGCTAGTCCTAGTGGAGACGGAAATGTTGATTCTGCGTCCGACCCTATCAACTATAATGATACTGACGGAAATGGAAATTCTTTAGGATTATCTACTTCGTGGACAACTTCATCTTCAACTATCACAGGAGGAACATTTACTGCTAGATTACAACATCAACCAGATGTGAAGACTGCAACCTCTGGTGCTAGTGATGGAGATACTGACTTTGAGTTACAGTTTATATTAAATATTCAGTAAAAATAAAAAGCCTTTTCCTTATAAATGGAGAGGGCTTTTTATGCTTCTTATTTTGAGTTTAAGTTGATTTTGATTTTAATCAATTGAGGAATCTGACGAGAAATGATTTTTATTAATAATTACTGAATCAATAAATTTTAGACATGATACCACACACTTTTGAAGAATGGAAAAATTGCATTGTCCATGATTGTAAAATAAAATTAACAAAAGAGTTTGCTGAAAAAAGATTAAGTATTTACGAAAATACTAACCATCCTGAAACACAAAATTTCGGAAAGTTATATGGCAAACAGCATTTGAATAATATTATTTATTGGTTGAAAAAAATTTAAAGCAAATGAGATATGGGAAAGTCTTGCATAACTTCTAAAGCCTCTATTGGGAAAATCTAAATGAATCAAAAACTTAAAATATTATTTGCCTCTATCTTCTTTGCTATGGTATTTACACAAGATAAAATATGCCAACATTTAGGATTTGGGCAAGCAAAACATCATGGGATTTCTCTGTCAAAATCACAGAAGGCTAAATTAGATAAAGACGATAAATCCAATGATGGCGACTATTTTATAAATGATTCTTTATACCGTTGGGATGAACATTCTTTTGATTGGGTAGCTACAAAAAAAGATAGTGATGACTTTCAAGTGCTTTTAACAAAAATGATAAAAGCAGATAACAACTTATCAACGCCCATTGAATTAGATTGGAAAGTATTGGTAGATATAAATTACCGACTTCGATATTTTAAAAAAATAGAAATGGAGATGTTCGCTCCTATTTTTAGTACAGCAATAAAAAAATTGAATGGAAAAGAAGTCATCATTGAAGGTTTTGTCTTTCCTTTTGAAGAAGAAAAAGGATTGTTCTCTTTGTCTTACAATCCTTATGTTTCCTGTTTTTTTTGTGGAAAAGCAAGTCCTGCATCAGTTGTAAGCATGTACATGAAAGATAGAAGTGAGCGATTTAAAGTAGATGACTTTAAAAAATTCAAAGGAGTTTTATACTTAAACTATGATGATACAAATGAATTTTATTACATATTAAAAAATGCAATAGCAGAATAGCAACTTTAAGTTTTCACCTACTAATTCTAAAAAAAAGTAATTTAATTAACCTCCAATTTAAATTTAAAAACAACCATATATGACGACGACTAAAAAATTACCCGTCACCGTATTAAGCGGTTTTTTAGGTGCTGGAAAAACAACACTTCTCAATCATGTTTTACATAATAAAGATGGCTTAAAAGTCGCCGTCATTGTCAATGATATGAGTGAAGTCAATGTAGACGCCAACCTTGTGAAAAGTGAAAATGTCCTTTCAAGAACGGAAGAAAAACTTGTAGAAATGAGCAATGGCTGCATTTGCTGCACGCTTCGTGAAGACCTTATGATAGAGGTGGAAAGGTTAGCTCAGGAAAATCGATTTGACTATTTGCTCATTGAAAGTACAGGTATTAGTGAACCAATTCCTGTAGCTCAAACTTTTAGTTTTATCGATCAAGAAAATAATATTGACCTTTCTAAATGGAGCTATGTGGATACTATGGTGACGGTGGTCGATGCACTTAATTTCTTTGATGATTTTGGAAGTCCTGAAATGTTGGTCGATAGAAAGTTGACTGATATTGATGGTGATATCAGAACGATTGTCAACCTTTTGACCGATCAAGTAGAATTTGCCAATGTAATTATTTTGAATAAAACGGACTTAGTCACTAAAGAAACGGTGGATTTTCTCAAAGCTGCTATTCAAAAACTCAATCCTTCTGCCAAGATTATCAAATCAACTTTTAGCAAAGTTGATCCTAAAGAAATCATTAATACAGGTCTTTTCAATTTTGGAGAAGCGGAACAAAGTGCTGGTTGGATTGAAGAGTTAAATAAAGAAGAACATACTCCTGAGACAGACGAATACGGAATAGGTTCTTTTGTTTATCGAAGTAGAAAACCCTTCGACCCTACTCGCTTGTGGGCTTTTGTTCAACGTGACTTTCCATATACCGTTATTCGAAGTAAAGGAATGTTTTGGATTGCTTCTCGACCTGAGCAAGCCATGATTTGGGGACAAGCAGGAGGTTCAATGCGTACTGATAGTGCAGGCGTTTGGTGGGATAGTATGCCTTGGGAAAGACGAATCAAATACGTAGCCTTTTTAGAAAATCAACAACTGATAGAATCCGATTGGTCAGAAATTTTTGGAGATAGAAAAAATGAAATTGTTTTTATTGGTCAAGACATGGATGAAACGGGTATCAGAGCCACTCTTGAAACTTGTTTAGCAACAGATGAAGAACTTGAAACGGGCCGATGGAAAAAAGGGTATGATGATGAATGGCCAGTACAAAAAGTTTATGCTTTGTAAAAACAAAGCACAGTAATTATTAAATCACAAAAAAATGCAAAAGAATTGTTACGAACTATTCCTTTTACATTTTAAACTTAAATTTTCAAATGGACGCCAAACCCACCACCATTTTAACTGGATTTTTAGGTGCTGGAAAAACGACTTATTTAAATCATTTACTGCAAAGCAAACCTGATACTCGTTTTGCCATTATAGAGAATGAATACGGTGAACAAAGTATCGATAGTGAATTGATTCTTCGAGCAGAAGATGATATCGTAGAGCTTAATAATGGTTGTCTTTGCTGCACCCTGAATGATAATTTGTATGATATTTTAAACAAACTTTTTAATCGTAAAAATGATTATGATCAATTACTCATTGAAGCTACAGGAGTGGCAGACCCAAGAGGATTAGCTGATCCATTTATTACGATTCCTGGTATCAAAAAGCAATTTCCTCTGACAAAAATTATTTGTTTGATAGATGCAGAATTAATTGAAGACCAACTTCAAGATACAAAAGAAGCAATTAGTCAAATTTCCTTTAGTGATGTTTTACTAATCAATAAAACAGATTTGGTGAATGAAGATTATCTAGAAAAATTAACGGCACGTTTACAAAATTTAAATCCACTTGCCAAGATAGTTTTTGGTAACCAAACCAATTTTCCTTTAATAGAAATCGACGCACACAATCCTCAGCTTGATGATACTTTTTTTGATAAAAAAAATAGTCATGATCATTCAACCAATCAGAATTTCCCTATACAAAAACCACATACTCATCATCCACATGAGCATACTGATGAAGTAGTTTCCTTTACATTATTTTTTAACCGTCCTTTTGATTACAAGACTCTACAACATCGACTTTTAGTTTACTTGATGTTTCAAGCAAAAGATTTGTACAGACTGAAAGGATTAATATGGTTAAAAGATACTGACCAACAATACATCCTTCAATCAGTAGGAAAACGATTAGTTATTGAAGAAAAAAGATCATGGAAACCTAATGAAACCAAACAAAGCAAAATGGTTTTTATCGGAAAAAACATCCAAAAAAAGCCATTTGAAAAAATGTTGGGCCAATGCATTGCTAAAGAAAAATAAACTCATACTTAAACAGATTCATAAAAAAATTCAAATGAACAATTCTCAATTTGTAAAAACCATTAATAGTAAGTCCGACCTTTTTGGAGTTGTGGCGAGTAGTTTATGTATGGTACATTGTATAGCAACTCCATTAATTTTTGTAGTTCAAGCCTGTACTAAGAGTTGTTGTGAAACAGGACCTTGGTGGTGGAGTATGATAGATTACATATTCCTTGTAATATCCTTAGTAGCTATTTATTATTCAGCAAAAGCAACCTCTCTTAAATGGATGCCATTTGTTTTATATTTCAGTTGGGGATTATTGGCAATTCTGATTTTGCATGAGCGATTTCCTTATTTTGAAATTCCTCATGTGATGGTTTATTTACCAGCTTTTAGTTTAGTGTTTTTGCATTTGTATAATCGTAAATATTGCCAATGTAAGGAGGAGCAATGCTGTGTTGATTAAGATAATTGCTTCACTTTCGTAATATTAGTTTTTTATGTAAATCATTTAAAAAAAAATTACAGAGTATTCAAAGGCCATTTCTGTAGACAATGTAAGGTTTCTGATTCATGCCTTCGAATCTGATATTTTACGAATAGGCTTTTTTGTTTGGAGATGTACTTTTATTATTTTTTGTCGTCTTAGTCCTTATGGATTCAGAGCGGTTTGTCGTACTTATATTTTTACTAAGGTAAAATATTATTAGTCTTCCATTATCATTTGTAAAATTTACCAGCTTTGTAAACAATCACCCCTAACTCAAAACAATAAATAGAATTTGAGTTATTAAATCTTTTGATATTAATACAATAGATACATCTACTATACATCCTAGCTTGAACTCACTTTTCTTCCTTTTTTTAAATCCGCATAATTTTTCATCGCCTCAACCTTTAGGTCGAAGAAGGTCTTTGGCGATTAGCAGTTCAGTTCATGAACTCAACTTGACGAACCATGAATTCATTATTGATTGGTGCTCTGTTTAATCCCACATTTGCGGCATTGAATTCAATGTACAATTAGTCATTTGACTACAAAACTTATTTTTTAACATACAAGTATGAACTACATACTTATCTAAAATTAATATTGTGAAAACTTCAACAATTATAATTCTATTGATTTCCTGCTTTACTTTTTCAAGTCAAGCACAAAGCATCAATGATCAAACAAAGGAACTCCAAAACATTAAAAAAGGAGCGTATACCGCCTATCTCACTCATAAGAATGGAGACCAATATATAGGAGGAATCAATGACCTTCATCATGAAGTAACTGACATCAAAGATTACAGGGTTAAGCCTGGCACACACCAAGAAGTATATTTAATTAAAAACAAAAACCCTCAAAAACCAAAAGAGCTTAGACCTGATATGCTAGTTCCTGATAATGAGGCATTTCCCGCGACTTACATCTTTGCAGCATATGAAGGAAATAAAAAATTAATGAAAGACATCGGTTATACTATTAGAGAACATAGTGGCTATGGATCAGAAAGAGTGGTTTTTCTTGAAGGTAAAATTTACTTAATCAAAGATTGGAAAAGCAAAGATGACTACACATTGCATGCAGTTCTTGAACACACTAACAAACCTTTAAAAGGTATTAAGTTAATGAAAGAAGTGTATAAAACTCGAAAAAAAATGAAGAAGGAGCAACCAGATGCCAAGCTTCAAAAATACCTCGACCAAGCATTTACCAAACAAAGGGAAATCTACGAAACATGGATTCTGAATCCTAAGAATTCGGCTTTTATTGATAAGAAAGAAGAAATAGCCCAGAACATGAAAAACTTCATTAAGAAAGATCGTGAAGAATACTTAAAATCAGATGAGTACAAACGCATCATGGCAAATAACAACAGCGGAACCCAATCTGGAGATCTCATAACTGTACAAAATAAACTAGGAAAAGATATTTATGTATACCAAGAGGGTTCTAGAAATGGAACTCCCGTGAGAGCTGGAGGCAGAAGTACTTTTGATTGTAAAAAAACCTACTATTATTCCACTAGTGGTAAAGCCGATATCAATGGAAATGGTCTTCGGTTTTATTCTGCAAATTCATCATGCGGAGGTACGGTAGAAATTAAATAATCTCAATCGATATTCAGTTTGAAAATTTCAAACTGAATATCTCCCCCTTACCAAAATACTTCAATCGAACAACATAATCGTATCAGATAAACATGACTTCGCCTTTTGCGAACGGTATGAAGTTTTTGGAAATATCTAAACATATTATAATTCATTTTTCAAAAAAATAAAATCATTCGAAATGAGAGTTTTATTTACAATAGTAATTTTATTTTCTACAAATTTTATATTCGCCCAAACTCAAATTGCCGATTTCCTAGGGCAAGCCCAAGGAGATCAATTTGGTAGTGCCGTCTCCTTTTCTGCGCAGGGAAATCGAGTAGCTGTAGGAGCGTGGCGAAATGATGAATTCGGAGTTAATGCTGGTCAAGTGTACATTTATGAAGATAATAATGATGACTGGGAAATAGCCATTGGAGCACTTGGCGGAGAAGCGAGTAATGACCGTTTTGGGTACGCAGTAGCATTATCTGCTGATGGTAGTCGAGTAGCAATTGGAGCTCCAAATAAACCAACAACAGCAGGTGTTGCATCTGGACAAGTATATATCTATCAAGAAAACAATGGAACTTGGCAGGAAGTAGGAACACCTATCGGTGGGCAAAACGTTAGCGAAAACTTTGGTACCTCGATTTCCATTTCTGCAAATGGTCAACGAGTAGCTATTCGCACTTTTACTGAAGGTTTAGGTTCTAGCCTTGGAAATGTTAGAATTTATGAAGAAGGAGTTGGAGCAATTTGGACGCAAATAGGAACGGATATCCCAGCAAACGATGGCTTTGATACCAATGATGGAATGTCATTATCAGCTGATGGAACTCGAATAGCTATTAGCAGACCTAGTGCTAGTGGAGCAACAGGAGCTGTAGATATCTATGAAGAAGTCAACGGGGTTTGGCAAATCCTATCAACCTTTACAGGTACTGTGGGAGGTGAATTATTTGGACAATCTATCTCATTATCCGCAGACGGAACCGTACTTGCTGTAGGTATTCCAGGCTCAAATATAGCGGCAACTGCTGCTGGGGAAGTTTTCATTTACGAAGAAGAAAATGGTATTTGGAGTATGATTCAAAGTCTGTCTGGAACTTCAATTGTTGAATTATTTGGATCAGCAGTTGCCTTATCTGATGATGGTAGTCACTTAGTAGTTGGAGCTCCTCGTAAAAGCGACAATGGAACTGATGCTGGTCAGGTCAGTATTTTTGTTGAAGACGATGGAAATTGGATTCTTTCGGGAAACAATATAAATGGAAGCACCGCTTTTCAACGATATGGAACACAGGTTGGCATTTCTGCAGACGGAACACGAATAGTCATTGGGGCAAACAATGATGATAGTAATGGAACAAATGCGGGGTTAGTACATATTTATGAAACCTCAACATGTATTGCGACAACCGGTGTGGATATTGTCGAAGCTTGTATTTTTTATACTTGGATTGATGGAAATGACTATACTGCATCAAATAATACTGCAACCTTCGTATTGACTAATGCTCAAGGTTGTGATTCTATTGTTACCCTTAACTTAACCATCAATAACCCAACTGATCTAGATGCAACTTTAACTAACTCAGGAGGGACATTGACAGCAAATGAATCAGATGCCAGCTACCAATGGGTAAACTGTGGGAATGGTTTTCAACCCATAACAGGAGCAACAGAGCAAAGCTATACTCCTACCACGAGCGGAGTTTATGCTGTAGAAATTTCAAAAGGAGGTTGCCAAATTATTTCTGGTTGCCAGTCCGTGAATGTGACGAACACAAAAGATATTTTACAGGAAGCGGGGATATCTATTTTCCCAAATCCAACGAAAATGTATATCCAAATAGATGGTATCGAGCAGCTCGAAAATGCGGTGATTTGCAATACCCTAGGTCAGCCCATTTTGAATGTACAGGAAGATTTCGTCGATGTTTCAAATCTGCCACGTGGTGTTTACTACATGAAAGCTTTAGTAAAAGAAAAGCAAGTTATAATCCCACTAATTAAACAGTAAGTAACACACCACCCAGTTAAACATCCTCGATGTTTTTTTCTTCTACGAATAGAGTCAGTCATTAAGACTGATTCTGTTTGTAGTTTTTCAAAAAAAGATAGCTGAAGTAAATAGTGCGGTTCCTTAAAATAAAACGATCAATTAGTAGGAGGTGTACTCTGTGGAGATTATTAAGTTCTTTGAACATTTTTTAGGTCGAAAATTAGTCTATTGCTCTGCCCCATTGTCATGCATTTTGATTATCAATGTAACTTCCGCAAGCACTCTTCGAGGTGAACTTTATTATCGCGAGCTACTTTGATTCGTTGTTGATTTTCCAATATCAAAATACTTTCTCGTCGATTGTACATCTTAATTTTCAATAAATTAATCAAATGTGAACGATGCACTCTATAAAAGAAAGGAATATCAATAAGCATATCCTCAAAGTATTTGAGTTTTTTACTAATCAATAAATTTGAACCATCGGTAAGCCAAAGTTTAGAATAAGCACCTTCTGCATCAACATGAGAAATATCTTTTACTTTAACAAAAAGTAAACCCTCTGCTACGGGTACTGTAATTTTTTGGAGTTGCTGTGCTTGTAGATTTTCTTTCAATACTTCTAAACGGTCTTGCATCTTAGCTCTATGCATTCGATTGGCTACTTTTTGTACAGCTTGCTCTAGTTGATCTATTCTAACTGGCTTCAGCAGATAGTCTACTGCAGAAACTTCAAAGGCACGCAGCGCATACTCATTGTAAGCAGTAACAAAAATGATTTCAAAATCTATCGATCTAAAAAAATCAAATAGTTCAAAACCATTGTACTCTGGCATTTCTATATCAAGAAAAACAATATCGGGTTGGTGAAGATTGATTTGGCGGACGCCCTGAGGAACATCCTCACATTGAGCCACTATCTTAACGGCTGGACAATATTTAGTAAGAGTTGTACTTAGAACTCTTCTCGCGCGTTCTTCATCGTCAATAATAATTGCAGTCATATTTCCTAGTCGTTAAAGTAGTATTATTACAAAATAAGTATTTAGGAACGTGATTAATGCTTTCAGGATTTTTTTATAAATCAATAGTATTTTGAATGGCTAAATTACGTATTAAAGCTGTTACCAAAGATGATTTTATGTTTCCCTTGAGCCATTTTCAAAATTTAATTTGACGAAAAATTCGATAAAAATTTGATCAACTCCAACAACAAATTCACCAAATGTCAAATGAAATTCACGAATTGTAATTTTATTTATTTTCACTTGGTAATCAAAAATTTTCAAATAAAATTATTCCAAAGCATCTATTCTAAAATTTATCCTTTGAAATACAAAATCACATCTTTTGAAATTTGTTTTACCATTAAGTATTTCTGTACCTTGTTAAAAAAAATCTATTACTCACTTTTCCAAATCATGTACTTCGACAATCCATCCTCGAGAATAAAATTGAGATCCCTTCTAAGTCTATTCTATTTTTTCTTTGGACTTGTATTTATGATACAAGCACAACAACCCTCGTACTATCTCATCGGAGAAAAAGAATGTGCTGGTATTGATTTATATTCAATTACCCAAGATAAAAAAGGAGATATTTGGTTAAGTAGTAATCAAGGTCTTTTACGATATGATGGATACACTTTTCATCACTACACCTCTAATCAATTAAAAAGCAATTCCCTCTTTGGATTAAAAAAAGATCGAAAAGGTACCATCTATTGTAATAACCTAGTCGGGCAATTTTTTAGAATACAAAATGACAGCTTACACTTATTTGCGGAAATTCCAGATAGTCTATTTTCCAACCAAATGGAATTCAATTTTGATAACCGTAATCGTTTGATCTTTAGAACAATTAACTATTATGAAATAGATGGAGATGGAAACATTCGATTAATATTAAAAGATAAAGAAACAACTGTAAGAAATATTCCATCCAATAATCGAGATGAACTGGTATTAGTTGATCCCTCAAAAAATCAATTACTCTTCTACAAAGATGGTAATCTTACTATTGAAAATAAACCTGACTTTGATATTTTACCTTCGGAGATGCGACTTTTTTTCAACCTTGAAATCCGAAATAATCAATTGCTTATTCATGGACAGAGAATGCCTAAAATTTTTAAAGAGCACGAAGGACAATGGCAGGCTATCAGCTTTGAAAATTTTGAATCACTCCAAACCGGATGGAATACCTACCTGCTTTCCAACGATAGAATTTGGTTAGCCAATGAGAGAAATGGAGCCCGTGTTTTTGATCATGAGGGGAATGCATACTACCAAGGAGTTAATCTACTACCTCGATTTCGTATCTCATGCTACTTAGAAGATGTAGAAGGAAATTTGTGGTTACCTACGCTTGGCAAAGGTATCATTGTTATTCCAAATCAAACTTTTATCGACTATAGGAATCATCCACTTTTAAACAAAGATGATATTCTTTCTATAGATATTGATCAAGATGGAAAGGTTTACCTAGGTGGAATTAGTGGGAACATTTATCAAATCGAAAAGGGAGAAGTAAGCATATTTCAAGAAGGTGCTGAAAAAATTAATTTTTTACATTATCTCAAAGAGGAAGATGCACTTATCTTTGGCTCAAAAAAGATCGATCTTAGCAAAGCCAAATCTAAGACCAATGTAGACTTATTTTCCAAAGGAAAAGATATCATACGACTGGATGATGATCAATATCTAACTGCTACTTTTTCAGGTATTGAATACATAAATACGGAGTACAAACTAAACAACCCTCTCAGTCAATATCTCCGAACTTTTAAAAATGCCAAGCTTATAGACACCACCTTAATATCATTTTTAGTTGTACGTACCTTCACCTTAGCTTGGGATTCGAACCGAAGATACATATGGGCAGGAACAAGTAAAGGTTTAAAAGTGATTCAACCTGACACTATAAAATCCATTACTTTCAATGAACAATCTATCATAGCTACATCAATTCTTTATGAAGATGAAAAAACTTGGATAGCTACTAGAAATCATGGAATTCTTGTTTACGATCAAGACTCTTTAGTATTGCACCTCCATCAACAAAATGGCCTTTTAAGCAATCATATTCTAAAAATAGTTCTAAAGGATAATCTTTTATATCTCATCTCCAAAGAGGGCTTGCAGCAATATGATATAGTTAATAGAAGCTTCAATAATTTCACTCAGTCCGATGGATTGCTTTCTAAATTAATCATTGACTTTGCAGTTCATGATACTACTGCATGGATGGTTTTCCAAAATGGAGTCCAAAAGATTCCACTTAACAAATTCCAAAAAAAGAAAAATAATATCTCATTAGCCATGCATCAAATACTGGTTAATGGAAAAAATGTAGCATTCGATCAGAAAGGTCAATTTAACTATAATCAGAACGAATTAAGTTTCGAATATTTAGTAAAGGGGCATCGGCATCGAGGACAACTTACCTATCACTATCAATTAGAAGGTTGGAAAAATGAGTGGTCAAGCGATGATTTTCTAGATAACAAAGTGGAATATAAATCGCTACCTCCTGGAGATTATAGATTTCTGGTTAAAGCAATTGACCAGAATCAAACCGAATCCCCGACACTCGTTTATTCCTTTTCTATTCAATATCCCTTTTGGCTGACAAGTTGGTTTTTATTCGGCTGCATCATAAGTGTTGCTTTGATCATTGTAAGTATATTTAAAATAAGAGAATCCATTATTTCACAGCGGTTACAGTTGGAGAATAAGTTAAAAACATCAGAGATCACAGCCTTAAAAGCTCAAATGAATCCTCATTTTATCTTCAACACACTCAATTCTATTCAAGACTTGATCTTAATGAATGATATCCGCGCATCGAATATTTATTTGGGTAAGTTCGCCGATTTGATGCGAATGATATTAAATGCCTCTGGGAAAAACACCATCAGTTTATCAGATGAAATTGATTTATTATCCTTGTATTTAGAAATTGAAACCCTTCGATTTGGAGAAGATTTCACAACCAATATTCATACTAATTTAACCCAGCAACAACAAGAGAATATCAGAATTCCCCCTTTGCTTATTCAGCCTTATGTTGAGAATGCTATCAAGCACGGATTACTTCATAAAAAAGGAAAAAAAAGGCTAGAAATTAATTTCTTTCTGAAAGATCAAGCATTGCACAGTACTATCTCTGACAATGGCATTGGACTAAAAAAATCAGCTCAAATCAAAGCTCGGCGAAAGAAAAATCATTTATCATTTGCAACTACTGCGAATAGAAAGAGAATCGATTTAATCAATGCAGCTAATCATAAAAAAATCAGTTTCTCGATCAAAGATTTAGCTCCTGACCAAGAAGATAGCGGAACTATTGTTCATTTAGTTTTTCCAAAATAATAACAAAACCTCCATGGAAAATTAAACGACTAACTTCTCTAATCCCCAATTCCTCTCTAACCCCTTCCCTTCTTTTTTCAGGAATTCTCTTACTTAATAAAACCTATTGAATATGAATATCCTCAATATTAAATTGATATCTATCATCTTCTTTTTTTATTACATATAGAGAGAGAGTCAAATCACTTTCCTTCCCATCTATCCATAAATCAAAATCAATACTGGCATCATTATCTTCATCATATATTTCCATAAATCCTGAATTATTTAAGGCCTTTTCTGGAGGCAAAGTTATTTGTCCCCCATATTCTTCAATATTAAGCCATAAAGCTTCAAAGTTTCCCCCTTTATCAAAATTTTCTTCATAAAGTTGATCATACTTTTTTTCAACCAAGAGTTTATTAACATGCCTTAATACATCGATTACTTTTTTCCTTTCCATAATTAATTCTAAGAATTTTGTTTACTTTCTCTCCCAATAATTCGCTTCGTTATCGCAATCCAAAATGGACTAATCAATAGCGTCAATGAAATCACAATAATCGTCAACTGATAAGTAAAATCCGAAATAATATTTGAGGCAAATGCACTTGCTACCAACACAAAACCTAGCTCCCCAACTTGTGCTAACAATGCTCCTCCGTAAATACTATTCCCCCAGTCCCTTCCAAAATAGTGAAGCATTAAGGTATTAATCAAATGATTAGTCAAATAAACCGTCAACAAAACGAGGCCAACTGTTTCCCAGTTTTCAATCAAAAAATTTAAATCAATCAACATTCCAATGGAAACAAAAAACAACGCCACAAACATCACTCGCAAAGAATGCAAACTATCATGAAACCACTCTGTTGAACGAGCAGCATGAATGACCATCCCTCCGACAAATGCTCCTAAAGCTGCTGATAATCCAAAAAATGCTGTAATAATGGCACACCCGAAACAAATTACTAAAGCCACAAAAACTTGTAATTCATGATCCTTTTCTACATGCTTACTATAAGGAATTTCAAAATGTTTTTTCCTCCAAATCCAAATGATAGTTCCAATAATTAAAGCCCCACCAACTACTTGAAGAATACTTTCTTCCATACTTGGTACATGTCCTCCTAAATAATTTGTAGCAATTAACATCGGTACAATTAGAATATCTTGCATCAACAAAATACTTAAAACATTTTTTCCAGTTGAAGATTTTATCTCGCCATTGTCTTGTAATAATTTTATAATAACCGCCGAACTACTCAAGCTTATTACAAATCCTATGGTAATAATCCGATTATACTGCCAGCCCAAAAACCAACCAATAACTCCAACTAAAAACACGCTCCCTAACACTTGAATAAAAGTTCCAATTGTAGCTACCTTCCAGTTTTTCACCAGATCTGGCAAACTAATTTCCATTCCAATAAAAAACAAAAGGAGAATTAAACCAATATCTCCCATGATGGTAACGAGTTCTTTGTCGGTGATAACTTGGAAACCAAAATCTCCCAAAAAAATACCGGCCAGAATATAAGCGACAATATATGGTTGTTTAAAATAGCGCAAAATACTACCCAATAGGACAATGATAATTCCTAGAATGACGAAGGCATAAAGATTTGGGTTGACTGCAGCTAAAAACATGTCGATAATTTTTTCTATAAAAAAATAGTCCTTCTAGATTTTATAAAATCTAGAAGGACTAAATATAATCTTATTTTGAATAACTCTTATTGAAGTTGTCCTTTCGCACCACGTAATTTCCATCTCAATTTTTGAAACTCTGATTGGAGTTTATTCAATTTCATTTGAGCTTCAATCAATTTTTGCTCTCGACTATTAAGTAAAAAAATTGAACTTTCCCCTATCCTAAATTTCTCAAATTCAGCATCAAGCAAAGTGGAATAATTTTGCACCATACTTTCGAGTGTATTGATTTGTCCAAAAGTAGTTTCTAATTGCTGATAGATTGCATTGATCTTATTGGAAATTTTCAACTGCTTCTCCCCTAGTTTATATTGATTTTCCAACTGTTCAATTCTTACCAATTCTAAACCTCCTCTCTCTTTTCTTAACATAAGTGGATAACTAAAACTCACTCCCCATTTATAATTTTCAGTCACTAAATTATTGACCACAGTCTCGTCAGAATTATTATGTGTCAAATCTACCCCGTTCCCTAAAAAATTATAATTGAGTCGAAGGTTAGGCTTGAATTGTTCTCGTTTGAGTCTCTCTTTGATATCCAGCTGTTGTTGTTTAATTAAAATACTTTGCAATTCAGGATGTGAATCTGCAATAGCTCTCATAAATTCTGGATTAGGTTTGTCCTCCAAAAAACTCCAATCAGCCTCTAATCCTTCTGGACGTAAATTTTCCGAAACTTCTAATGGAGTCAAATTCTCGAACCATAAAAAATTAGATAATGCCAAAGTCGCATTTCGAAAATCAACTTGAGCTTGAGTATACTGTATTTGTCTATTTTGAATTTGAATCAATGACTCTAAAGTATCAATCGCAGGTTTGTCTCCTTGCTCAAAACTTGCTTTGACTAATTGAAATCGATCCTGAGCTAAGTTTAAAGAATTTTCATAAACCTGTAGGATCTGATTTTGATAAGCCCATTTCCAATAAGTTTCAATTGCTTTTAAAAATAAGTCATTGACAATCGTTCTTCTTGTTGCTTCATTTCCATCTTGTAATAATCTAGCTTGTTGTACTTGTGCTCTTCTTTGATCAAAAGTCAACCCTTGCAAAAGTGGCACTTCTATACCAACGACGGCTTGTCCATTGGAAGGTAAATTTCCTTCAGGATTTAAAAACTGACCATTGGACCAGAGGTACGCCATTTTTACATCAACCCCAAACCATGTTGGAATTTTCAGACCTGCCTCTCCTATTCGAAAATAATTTTTTTGATCAAAAGATTTATCCTCATAATCTCCAAACCACTTTGGATCAAAAATACCTCGCGCTTCCAATAAACTTGCATCAGCTTTATTTTCCAACAAGTTGGCTTGCTGCACCACGGGATGATAAGCACGTACCCAGGTCAAATATTTTTCTAATGAAAACACTTGAGTTGAATCGATCTGTTGACCACACAAGGGAACTGATATTAATAGAAAAAAGATTATTCTAATCACGTTTTTTTATAATTATTTTTATCCTTAGATGAATTTTATCTTTTTAGTTTGACTAGATATTTTGTCTAAGAACAATTTATTCGATTGTTAAATATTAATTACTTCGCTACAGATTTTACTGGCGGCTTGAATTTAGGATCATTTTTCTTAATATCATTTTCGTAAAAATCTGGAGGAAATCCATTCAACTGCCGCCATAGTTCATACCAAACAGGAACATCATTGAGCAAGGCAATTCCTTGCGCACCTGCTCCTACTCGAAGCAGGTCAGGAAATGGCAAATCTGGTTGATTTGATTTTATCAAAATCCGATACATACTATTATCATTCGGAATATTATCGATTGCAATCACATCTCCACTATATGTTCCAAATGAGAAATCAGCCCATCCTGAAATAATAAATGCTTGCCATCCATCGAAAACTAAACGCACTTCCTGACCGATATCCATTAATGGCAAATCCATTGGACGAACATACATTTCTACTGCCAACTCTCGATTGAACGGAACAATAGTCACAATCTTATCGCCCTCTTTGATCATCTCGCCTATTCCTGATTTCATGGTTTTAGTGATATAGCCAGACTGAGGAGCAATGACATAATAAAGATTATTTCGTCGATCATAATTTGCATATTGATTTTTCAATTTATTGATCGTTCCTTCTGCCTCAAACTGAGACGAAAGCGTAGAGAACCTATCTGATTGAGCTTTTGCAATTTTATTGTTATATTCATTGTCGATAGTTTCCAAAGCCAGTTGTGCAATCCTCAAATCATTTCCACTTTCTTGCAATTTATTTTTAGAGGTGATCAATTTAGCCTTGGTTGCTTGCATTTTCATTCTCTTCTCCTCCAGAGCACTCAGCGATTTAATTCCTTTTTGGAACAGAGTATCTGTTCGACGATATTGAAATTCCGCAATATCTGCATCCACTTGCACCTGACTCACTTCTGCTTCTTGGCTTTGCTGTTTGAATTGAGCCTGCTGAATCTTATTTTCCAATTGCTGCTTTTTGAATTTCAACTCTAATCGTAATGCCTCAATTTGGTTATCCAATGCATTCGCTTTTTGTTGGTAGCTATTTCTAGAGCCTTCTTTTGCTGTAATTTGGTTAGAAGCTCTTTCTAATAATTGGGGATCAAGATATTCTGGTTTTACCTCAGATAAGAAAATAATAGTATCACCTGCTTCGACCAATTCCCCTTCTCTGACATACCACTTTTCGATTCTTCCTGCGATTGCTGAGTTCACATCTTGTGGTCGTTGACTAGGTAAAAGAGTTGTTACTTTTCCTTTCATCTGGATATTTTGAGTCCATGGTAAAAAGAAAATAACAATAATTACCAATAACAATCCAACCAACCAAATGGCAAACATTCGGTTGGACTTCGGCAGCTCGTTCCTTTGGAAGCAAGCCATCTCTTCTGTCTTGACTTTATTTAAAATAGAATTATTTGATATATTTAACATCGTATTGTGTCTTTATTTTTCTCTCAATTTTTTTAGCACCTATTTCAAAATAGTCTCTTAGATTTTAAAGATTTCTTTTACCAAAAGATTAGTTTTGATTTCAGAAAAAGGCGCATTTTCAATAATTTCTCCATTTTGGAGAATAATTACACGATCACATTTTTCTGCAAATTTTGGATTATTAGAAATCCCTATTAAAGTCCAATGCTTTCTTTCTTCAGTTAAATAATTAATTATTAGTTGTTTTTCTTTGCGCTCTAATCGAGGCATAAAATTATCTAACAATAAAATTTCAGGCTGAAAAATTAATGTTCTAGCAAGAATAATTTTGGTTCTCACACTTCGTGGAACGTTAACTCCATTGGCTAGTAACTCCGTCTGATAACCATCAGGTAGTCGATTAATATATTCGTGTAAACCAATCTCTTTTGCTGTTTGAATTACTTTTTGAAAAGGAATTTCATCATTTCCTAGATTGATATTTTCAATAATACTTGAATTAAATATTTCATCTTGACTACTCAATGTTCCGATCTCTTGTCTTAAACTATCAAGATTAATTCTTTTTAGAGGAATACTATTGAACGTGATCATTCCTTCATAACTAGTATACAAGCCACCGATCAATTTAGTCAATGTGGACTTTCCTGATCCATTAAATCCAGCAATACATACTTTTTCTCCTGGCTTAATTTTTAGTGAAACATTATTTAGTGTAGGTCGGTTGGAATCCTCATATTGGAAAAACAAATCATCCATTTCTATTTCAATTCCAGAACCTTGACCTTCGACCTTTTCTAACTTTATCCCATCCGTTTGCTCCAAAGGCAAATCTGTTACGTATCCAATTTTTTCCAAACCTGTCAACACATCATAAATATTATCCATACTCAAAATGAGTTTTTCCGCAGAATTCATAATCAAAATCACAATGATTTCTGCTGCAACGAATTGTCCAATGCTAATTTGATTTCTGATTACCAAGATACTTCCTAGTAAAAGTAAAGTCGCGGTTATCAATGTCTTGAATAATACCACACTTCCATACTGGACTAGTAAAATTTTGAAGTGTTTTTTTCGAGCGTCGAGATAACTAGTTACTAATTGGTCAGTCCGACGCATTGGCAAATTAGATGCTCCAGATAGTTTAAAAATATTCATCGCTCTTCCTAACTCTTCCAACCAATGTGCTACTTGGTATTTGTATTTACTTTCTTTTAAGCTAGTTTTTAATCCTTTACTACCTGTAAATCTAAATATGGATAACAAAATCAAAAGTAAGAGTAGCCCGAAGAAAATGAAAAATGGATGATATAATGAAAGTAGTATCAAACCAAAAATGATTTGTAATACTGCGGTAGAAAAGTCAATTAAAATTTTAGGAATTCCCTTCTGAAGGGTAACCGTATCAAAGAAACGATTGACCAATTCAGGTGGATAAATTCCGGTGAGTGCTTCTATTTTGAGACGAGGTACACGCCAAGCAAACTCAAATGCGGAGCGAGTAAAAATTCTTCTTTGTAAGGTCTCCGTCACCGTCAATTGCATGATCGTCAAGAATCCATTAAAAGCAATACCCGCAGTAATAATTCCGATGAGTAAATAAAGTGAAGAGGAAACTTCACCGCCTACCATCAAGTTGATAATCGCTTGGATACCAAGTGGCAAAGAAAGCGTAATAATCCCAGCAAAGATAGCATACAAATATATGTAGCTTATGTCTTTACGGTCTAGTTCTAAAAGTTTGAAAAATCGTTGTGTCGATTTCATTTTTATTTCGATTGTTAAAAAGTTTATTATTATATTTTATCCTCAGTTATCCTTATCTCGTAATCTACTATTTATAAATGGCATGATCCCATAAATCCAAACTCCAATACCACCTATAATTACACAAAGTATTCCTAGCAAGTAAAATTTTACATCAAAAAAAGTACTGTCAACTGCATAATAAAGCCATTCAAAGACAATACCCAGAGAAAGAATTAGAATGGAAATTAATATTTCTTTTTTCATGATTTGGAAATTTAAACGTTAGTTAGGTTGATTATTTTTGATTTTCCCTTTTTTAAATTTTCCTAAAACTTCAGCTCTTTTCTCTAAAACAGGAATAACAAAATACCATAATATTCCAACAACACCTAAAACCATTGAAACAATCCCAAGAATGGAAAATTTGATTTCAAAAAATCTAATGTTCGTAAAAAAGTGAAGACACTCGAAAATGAATCCCAACACAATTAGGCCAATGGAAATAATAATTTTATTTTTCATTTTTCGGAATTTTATATCTTAAAAAATGGCTTCGTTCTCTATATCTTCCATCGTTTTACCATGTGGTGTAGAGGTTAAATTTTCATCCACATTTACGAATACAATTTGCTCAATAGAGATGATTGTTTTTTTTGAAAAAAGATTTCGAACCTCACATCGAAAGGTGATAGAAGTACGACCGATAGAAATGAATTGTAGTCCAATTTCGATCACATCTGCTTGATTAGCTGAACTCACAAAATTAATCTCCGACATAAACTTGGTGACCACCCTGTGGCTTCCTAATTTTGTCATCGAATAAATCCCCGCTTCCTCATCTATCCACTTTAGTAGTTGTCCTCCAAACAAACTATTGTTTGCATTAAGATCTCCTGGTTTAATTAATTTCCTTGTGAAAAACTTCATTCCTTTTTTTTAACTTTTTTTTTGTTGATTTATTTTTTGCTAAATATCGATGAACAGCCTGAGATGATTTTTGGAAAACTTCAACTAAATCCCGTGATTTATTTTGAATAACAATATCATGTCCAGATATACCTAACCTAATATTTGCATAATAAGTTTTCGGTGATTGACCTTCTGAATTAAGGTGAATTTCTACATAAATTAAATCATGAAATTTTCTCTTGACAGAATTAATCTTCCATTTAATAAAGCGGATATACTTATTTGAAATTTCTAGGTTATTTCTGATTATGATTCGCATATGATTAATTTTTGGTTGCTCAAAAAATGGGCGAGCCAATGAAAGAACTCGCCCATATAAGCTAACAATCGAAATTCTGAAAAAAATTCTTTAATTATTTATACTCACTTTTTTCTTAGCTGTCTTTGGATTAATTCCCATTTCTGATTCCATGATCATCGGTAAATCTCCATCTGTAATAATTACTTTTGCATTTGGTGATTTTGCTAATTCTTGGAAAGCTTCAATTGATTTAAATTGTAAAATTTTAGCGTTCAATCCTTCTGCAATGATTAACTGAGCATCTCTTACTCCGGCAGCTTCTATTCTTTTTTGTTCAGCCTCTCGCTTAGCCTGTTGCAAGACAAATTCCATTTGTTGTGCTTGTTGCTCTGCTTCTAATTTTGATTCGATAGCTACAGATAGAGTTCTTGGAAGTTGGATACTTTTTAAAAGAACGGCTTCTACTTCTATTCCTTTTCCATCCATCAAAGTCATCATTTGTTCTTTGATAGCTTTTTCAATAGTTGCTCTTTCACCGGTATGCATATCTTTTGCATAAAATCTTGATGACACATCTGCAACTGCTGATCTGAACACAGGAAGAATTACATTTCGCTCATAATCTTCACCTATGTTTCGCAATAGGTCAGGAACTTTATTTCCATCAATATTGTAAAGAATTGAAACTTCACTTTTGATCGTCAATCCTTCCTTTGACGGAATATTCAATCCGACTTCTAAGTTTTCGGTTTGTGTAGAAATCCTAATGATTCTTGAAGCAAGAGGGTTAAAAACTTTTACTCCTTGTGTGTAAGGTTTGTCAGCATATTTTCCAAAAGTTCGCTTAACTCCAACTTCTCCTTCACGAATAGTGGCACAACTTGCCAATGTAAAAATTGCCAAAAGGCAAAACAATGATTTTAAGACATTTTGTGATTTCATGCGTTTTAATTTTTTAAGTTATTAAATAATTTTAAATAGGTATTTTTCAAATTTGATATAGTTATTTAGGGTCGAGACCAGACATTACTGGTTTCAAATAATAATTTTTTCTAAATATGTGGTTGTGATTTTTTTTTGATTTTAGCATGCCATCCACTCGAAGTGGATGACTATGCTAACTACTATTTGTACATCTATCTATTTGATTCTTTGCAAATCTTTTGTTCTAAAACATAGATTTCATTTCTCTTTTAGATTCTACCTCTTTATGAATTAATCCAAAGCAGAAGAATTCTAACATTTGTTTTACCCGTTCATTTAATGTTTGTCCTTCACCCTCTTCTTTTAGATCAGTCAATCGAGGTAGATGTCTAGCAAAATATAAATTGTTATTGGCAGTTTCAATTAAAGTACTTGCTAAAGCTTTTGGGTATGGGAAATCCTCTTTTACTTCGGTAATAATATTGGCAATTTTTTTACATAATCTTTTGTAGGCTAAGAAAAATCCATCCTCGTTATCTTCATCGACTAACTTATGGTGGTAGGCCTTAGCTCCTTCTCGCACCACTATTTTATGCAGAATTTCTTCGTCTACAAATTCAATCGTCATGTTCTTATTTGCGGTATCAACGATAATTCCAAGTGCTACTCTGAGTCGATGATTTGGATCAACAATATTTAGTGTATTAAGGTCAATTCTTGCAATCATCCATTCCCAATACCAATTTAAAAGGTATACAAAAAGGTGATGCTTATTTTCAAAATAACGATAAACAGATGCTTCTGAAGAAGAAATAGTTTCTGCTAATTTTTTAAAATTAAATTGTTCTAAACCTATTTCATCAATCAACAATACACTCTGTTCAATAATTTTCTTTCCCAGTTTTGTTTTCTGAGGGTCGTTTAAATATAAGTTTGGATTGATTTCAAGTTGAACAAAAAAAGGTCTCATAATTAATCTATTTATAGTTATACATTTGACGGTTAGGTATCTCTCAGAAAACAATTTTTTTAATAATTGTTATTTTCAACAGTTGAATATTTTATACTGCTAATTCATCATAAACTTCTCTAATTTGGCTTTTCAACATTCTTCTTGCATGATGGATTCTACTTTTAATTGTCCCCATTGGAAGATCCATTTTCTCCTTAATCTCATCGTATTGATATCCTTGATATGCCATTAAAAATGGAATTCTAAATCCGTCATCAAGTGAATCAATTATTCTAGAAATTTCTTGAATATTAATGTTCATTTCACCCTCATTCATGATCGTATCTTTTGACAGATTCAGATAAAAATCTTCTGAAGTCGTATCCTGTATTTCGCTTCTTCTTTTTTGTTTTCGATATAAGTTGATAAAAGAATTTTTCATGATTGTACTTAACCAGGCTTTCAGATTAGTATTTGAAATATATTGCCTTTGATGTTTAAATGCTCGTAATGCAGTTTCTTGAAACAGATCATCTGCAGCATTTTTATCTCTAGTCAATTTCATCGCAAAATTCTTTAAGTAGTTACTATGTGAGTTAAATTCTTGAACAAATTGGAAGTTTTGCATAATATATTATTTTAGTCTGTTACTTGTATTTTTAATAGTTTTACTATCATTTTCAGAAGCATAACGCAAATGTAAATCAAAATGTTTAACCTTTTTGCATAAAAAGTTAATTATTTTTCATTTTTTTTAAGTTTTACAACTTTTACATACTGTTAAACCCTCAAAAGTGATAGCTTTGCTATTATTAATTAAAGTCTGACAACTATTGTGCCTTTGCTTTGTTATAAGCTTACAACATCAATAAATAATTTTCTTATAACCTTTTTAAAGTCAAAAAAATATGAGATACCTTATTACTACAATTCTAATTTTAATTTTGCAATCCAACTTCTTTGCACAGACAAGAAGGATGAATAATGTAGAAATTGGACAATCATATACTTCTGAAAACCAAGCTCGTACTGTTCAGCCTCTGCTCTTAAAAGCAGAGCAACAATTCAGAGCATTGGACTATGAAGGAACATTTTTCACCTTAGAGAATGCAGTTGCACAAAACCCAAACTCTTCTGAAGCACTTCTCTTGAGAGCGAAGTTTAAAAAGATAGTAGGAATGAATATAGAAGCAGAAGAAGATCTTCGAAAGGCTAATCGTATCAATCCACTTGCAGCCAATCTATATGGTTATAATGGAAGTGGTGGGCTACTTCAAATTTTATCTATGGCTCCAGAACAAGCGGTTCAGGGATTAACTACTTTTCAAAAACTCACCTATTATTATCAAGCATTGGATAATAAAATATTGGCCGACAAAAATAAAGAAGCTGAGATTCTGTTAATAGGTAAAGTTATAGAAGAAATTGAGTCCGAGGATCTCCCTGAAGCGCTAGAAATAATTAATAAGGTATTAAGTGATTTTCCCAAATCAGCTATTGCTTATGACTTGAAAGGTACCATATTAAAGAAGCAAGGAAAATTTGAAGACGCTGTGGATGCCTTTTCAGATGCTGTGGTTGTAGAACCTGACTTTGCTATTGCTTGGTACAACCTTGGAAGAATTGAGCGAGGCCTAAATAATTTTGAAAAAGCAAAAACATATTTAGATCGTGCTATTGATTTGCAAAGCGATTTAACTAAAGCTTACTTCGAAAGAGCTTTATTATTCAAACAAATTGGAGAAAAAGAAAAAGCCTTGAATGATTATAATACGATTATAAAACTAAAAGGAGATACTTACATGGAGGCCTTTTTAAATAGAGGTTTGACCAAAAAAATGCTAGGAGATTATGGCGGAGCATTAGCAGATTTAAATCAAGCAATTGAGCAATTTCCCAATAATGCTGAGCTACATAAAAATCGAGGAAACTTACAATTACTTTTTGGATTGCCTCGAAAAGCAATTGATGATTATACCAAGGCTATCGCATTAGATGAGAATTATGCTGAAGCTTATTATAATCGTGCTTTAGCTTTCTTTCTAATTTATGATAAAATTTCTGGGTGCATGGATTTGGATAAAAGTATCGACCTAGGCTACGAAATTGCTACCAAAGCAAGAACTTATTTCTGTACAGAGTAATACATTTTTTTCAAAAAATAAACTTCCATTTTATGAAAATTAAAATAAAATTGATCAAAAAAACATCAGAAAAAGTGGTTTTAAAATTTCCATCCATTGAGGTTTTTGTATCTGTTTCTAAAAGATATTTTAAGTATCTACAAAAAAGTAACAAGTATGAAATATTAGGGATGGAGAACTTTTAAAATAAACAATGTCCTGTCCTGAAATAGAGATACAGGTTTAACTTAGAATAAATAAAAAAGTTTTTGTTTTTTCATAATTTTTGTTTTTGTTCTGCAAAAAAATGAATGACTCAACGACAAAATTCAGAACAAAATCATTGATTAAAGTAACCATTTAGCAATCTGAAAAGCAGCAGCAGCTACAGACCCACAAAGAATCATCCCCCACACAATATCCACTAACACTACTTTTACTGGCCAATTTTTTAGCGTAGCTAAATTGGTTAAATCATAAGTTGCATAAGTAAAAAAACCAAAGGTACTTCCCAGCAATAGAGCTCTTTGCCAATCACCATCTTCTAATGTTGGAACCACGGAGTAAAAAAGGATGCCAATGATATATATGAAATAAAAAACCAAGGCAGCTTTCCAATTGACTTTTTCTGAAAGTAAATGCCCAACATTATCTCCATAAAATTTCTTAGCTAGAGAACCTAACCAAATCATGTCTATTAGGAAAAATACAGGAATAGTCAACGCGTATAATTTCATGTAAAAAACAATACTCATAATTAATCTATTATTTTATAATTGTATTTTTGACCCTTTAATTGGCCTTGAAGTAGGATTTATAAATGCTCTTTCGAGGATAAAAAGCAAGGTAAAGTGCTGGATATAAAAATAATGTAAACAATGAATTGATACCTTCGAATGTCATATCATCAATAATGTGACTAGTATCTTCTGTTATTTTTTGGACGATATGTTTATGCTTCCAACTTTTGAGAGGAAAAGGTAGGATCGTGCCTTTGTCTATAAAAAAGGATTGATTTTCATCTTCACCATCATCAATTATTTCACTTACCCATTCAGCTTTTATCGGACTTAAAAATCGTAAATGAACTCTGTCTCCTTTCTTGGAACCTGTGAATTTCACAATTTCCATCTTACCATATTTAGGCTTCAATGCCTCGAACAGTTTACGGTCAAACTGTTCCATAATGGCCTTGTAATTTCCATCAACCTTAGTTTTTAACTGAATATTCATTCCGCAAAATTTTGTAGTAAGTCTTCTTCATAGTTGTCAAAAGCCAAGCATTAAAATTTTCTTCTTTAAGGTGCGCTTGGTTTTTCATTGCTTGATGTGTCGTTTCTCGATAAAGAAAACGAGCTGTAGCAAAATCACTAGACAATTCAGTCGCAAGACTCTGTATGAGAGGTCGATTTAGATTAAGATATTTAAAGAATATTTCGTTTTTCATAATACCAAGACAACGTCAATTATAATGCTTTGTTCAAACTTTCAAAAAAAAATGAAAATTGTTTATCTTTTTTAGTCGAAAAGCTAAACACGTAAACCATTGACTATCAATCATTTATGAATAAAATGTGCTATTTAAAAAAAACAAAAGAAAATCAACCTTATTTTTGTTTAACTTTTATTTGGTTTTGGTTAAACAAAAATATACCTTTATAGTACCATTTAAACATTAATAATATTAAAACCATATATAAATGACTACTGCTGAATTTCAATCTAACTACCAACAGCTAACTCACATGCTAAATGCATTTGCTTATAAATTAACTCAAGACAAAGAGAGAGCTAAGGACTTATACCAAGAGACTACATTCAGAGCTTTGACTTATAAAAATAAGTTTCAAACAGGTACTAATTTCAAAGCTTGGGTTTTTACAATTATGAAAAATCTATTTATTAATGATTATAGAAAAAAGGTAAGAGCTAATGTAATTATGGATTCGACAGATAATAATTACTACATTAACTCGGGTAAAAATGTAATAGCCAACGAAGGAGATAGTAATATTATGATGGATGAATTGACAGAGATTATTGGTAATCTCGATGAAGGTCTTCGAATTCCTTTTTTAATGCATTATGAAGGTTATAAATATCAAGAAATTGCTGACAAATTCGATCTTCCAATTGGTACAGTAAAGAGTAAAATCTTTTTTGCAAGAAAAGAATTGAAGCACCAAATAGAAAAGAGATATTCGCAAAAGTTTGCTTTTAAATAAAAAAAGAAGTTAAGGTTTGTAAAAAATGCGTTATGGAATATTGATTTCCATAACGTATTTTTTTTTGTAGCAAGTTTTCCAAAGGAAATGGAATTTAATTTTACCTTTAGCAAAAAAAATAAAAGCTACATTTATGAAAATTTCATTTTTACCATTTCTTATACTTTGACTTACCTTCTTTTCTAATTGCAACTCAGATGATGCTGAACCTGAATGTGAACCAATCCTTGTCAATCCATATGAAAATTGTTGTGGAGTAGAACCTCTCGAAGCTGTTTTAGGTACTGGTGAAATATTTGTTCCAAATATTTTCACTCCAAATGCAGATGGATTTAATGATATATTTTATCCCTTTACAAATGACGACATTTCATCTATCCTTTCATTTGTTATAAAAGATGATGCAGGGCAAGAAATATTTCAAAAATTAAATCTTCAGGCAGGTCCTTTTCCTAATGTTTCAAATGGATGGGATGGAACGGATGGGCAAGGAAATTTACTTTTTGGATTATTTGATTATGAAATTACTTTTTCGAATATAGATAATCAGGAAGCGACCTACACAGGAAAAGTTTGTTCGATCAAATGTGGCGAGAATGTTGTTCCAAGTGAAAATGCCACAAATTGTGGATTTCCAACTCAACATAATGGTCAAGGAAACTTAGATCCTAATCTTCCAAACTTTGAAGCAGAGTGTTTTTAAAAGTCTAAAATTCAATTTTAACACTTGCTTCTCTCACGTGATCCAAAATTTCTTGAGGTTCTAGGTATGTGAATTTTTTAAACCTTTTATATTTCAAAGAGGCTTGAGATTCCTCTAAGATGTAATGATAAGCATCATGTAGTTTTTCTCCAAGTCCTCGTTCAACCGTCACTCGATCGATACCTCGTTCGTAATTTCGAATGCTATGTGCATTAATATAAAAACACCCTGTTACTAATAATTGACCAAAGCTTTTAGTCTCATAATCTAAGATATGCGCTAATTCATGCCCTAAAATTCCAACCTGACCTTCTTCTGGTAATTCAGAGAAAGGCACCTCACAATCATTCGCATTATTAAATATCACCTCATATTTTCTTTCATAATCAGTATTAAAAAAACTAGAAAGTATCGGTCGTGCTGCCAAAGTAGTTCCAATCCCTGCTTCACGAAATTCAATATTCACATTTTGTAATTCAGGATAAAAGGAAAGCGCTTTCAGGCATTGAGCTTTGTAACTGTCAACGAAAGTCTTATTATTTTCCATGCTAGAAACTAAAGAAATCTCATTTTGATTTTGAGATAAAACCAATGACAAAAAAGATCGAGGAATAAAAAATGCAGTAATTATGATGAGGATAAAAAATCTTTTTTTAATCATGGAATCAATTTTTAGAATCTTAAAATGTAAATCAAGTACTTAACAATAGAGACCCGAACTTGATTAAGAGAGTCCCTATTTTATAAAGACTTTAACTCTTTCATGTTATACTAACTAAAAACCTTGCCTAATGTTTGACAAAAAAAAACTGCGCAGGTAATCTGAGCAGTTTTTATTATCCTGTTTTGGATGGATGTTTATTAAGTTTTTGTAATACTAATTATTGATTTAAAGACCTTCTATTTCGTCTAATTTTTCTTGAACAATTTCGATTTGTTGATGTACTAACTGATTTAAGTCTGAAGAAGAAGGAATATATTTTTGAGACAATTTCAAATTCTCCATAGCTAAATCATATCGCTCTGCAGCTTTGTATTCCAAGGCAATTGCATACCAAGTCAAGCCAAGGTTTGGCATAATCTCTTCCATCTTTTCTTCATTACCTTTTACTTGTCTTTCCACTTCTTTTAAGTCACCTTTCACTTCTTTTCCGTTTCGAAACTTATAGGTAGCTTTCCCTTTCATTTCACCTTCATCCCAAATACTAGTAAATTGATCTCCATTATTATAGTGGAAAGTTCCTGTTTTGTTGATTTTTCCATGTTTCCACTTTCCTATAAAATAGTCACCTGTTTTCCAAACAATTCTTCCTGAGCCGTGTCGCTCCCCTTTTTTACTTTTTCCCTTGTACTTACTTCCATCTACTCGAGTGTAGGTTCCTTTCCCATCAGCTAATCCATTTTTCCATTCTCCATCGTAACTTTCTCCATCAGGCAAAGTTATTTTTCCTTTGCCTTGCATCAACCCTTCAACAAATTCTCCTTTATATTGTCCTCCATTTTCCCAAAGGTAAACTCCTTCTCCATGCATCATCCCAAATTCCCACTCACCTTCATACACATCATTATTGTTAAATATATGCTTGCCTCTTCCGTGTCTTAAACCATTTACAAATTCACCTTCATACGATTCACCATCTGACCAATGATAAATACCTCGACCGTGTGGTTCTCCATATCGAAATTCTCCTTCGTACGAACTTCCATCTTTGAAACTTACTGTCCCTTTGCAAAATTTTTTCCTTTTGCTACAAGGTGCATTGTAAGTTGAAACTTCAGCCAAAACTTGTGTTGGTGAATTTAAAAATTTACTTGATGCCTGAACCGAATAATTCGACAAAAAGATAGCTGCGATTAGTAAAAACAGGTTATTGGTATTTTTCATTACGAAATATTATAAAGTAAAAATATGTGTTAGAATTTTTCTATTAAGAGAGGAGGGGAATTTCGGAAATTTGGGAGGGGAATCGTCTTCTAAACGAAGTAGTAGCAGTTTTTATTGGGGCTAAAAAACTAAAACATTTTGACTTTGAGAAAAACAAGATTTATACCAAGTCTTCAATTTTAAGCTTTTTTTAATAAAAGAAAATTCATGTTTTTTGTATTTATTTTAAAACACAAGAATTGAGTGACTCGAGCTTTTTCCACATAGAATATTTATCTTATATTTTATTCATAACTAATCTAATTTATAAAACATTCTTCCTTCCAACCATTTTCACATCAATAATCATTAAATTTGAAAAGATAACATCAAACTTATTTCCACCAACTCCAAACCAACTTAATCTTTTGAAAATCAACAACTTATGAATAAAGAAATCCCACTCATTCCTCGTTTAACTACCCTAACAAATGCCTTTAAATTTATAAATAACCCACTTCCTGTACTCAATAAATTTGTAGAGGAAAAAGGAGAAATATTCGAAATGTACATGGGTGGATACTCTAAAGCGATCTTCACAACTGATCCAGAAATAGTCCAACATGTGATGCAAAAAAATAATCGTAATTATCGCAAGTCTGAAATTCAAACTAAGATGATTGCTCAATTTGCAGGACAAGGATTATTGACCAGCGATGGTAGTTATTGGCTACGACAACGTAGATTGATTCAACCTGGATTTCATCGAGCTAAATTAGCAGCCCTATCTGACGTGATGCTAAAAGTGGTACAAGAGTCTTGGAAAAATTTGGATAAATTAGCTGCCAGTAATCAACCTTTCGATCTCTCTATCGAAATGACTAAAATGGCTTTCCAAGTCGTTGCCAAATCACTTTTCACAACAAGTGTAAGTGATGAAGAATTAGTCACTCTTTCTGATAACATTCAGGAAATTCAAGAATACATCGTTAAAAGACTTCGTCAACCATATCTAATTCCATGGTTTTATTTGACTGGAAAAACAAAACGTCAATTCAAAATATCTCAAGAATCCAAAGCGATAATTTTAAGAATTATTCAAGAGCGACGAACTAGTGGGCAATCTCATGATGATCTTTTGGATATGCTATTGTCAGCACGATATGAAGACAATGGTGAAGGGATGACTGACACTCAATTGCTTGACGAATCTTTGATTCTTTTCGTCGCAGGGCATGAAACTTCTGCCAACGCGCTAGCTTGGGCATTTTATTTATTATGCAAGAATCCAGAAGCAACTAAAAAAATTCGAGAGGAATATCAAGAAGTTGTAGGTAATCGAAAAGTAGAGTTTTCTGATTTTCCAAAATTAAAATATACTACTCAAGTCATTCAAGAAACAATGAGGATTTATCCACCCGCTTGGATTACTGATCGATTGGCTAATGAAGCTGAGGATATCAAAGATTACCATATTCCAAAAGATCGAATGTTTGCCATTTATATTTATGGTTTGCATCACTCCAAAAAATATTGGAATGAACCTGAAAAATTTAAGCCTGAAAGATTTGAAAAGGAAAATATGAAAGGGAAACCTTCTTTTGCTTACATGCCTTTTGGAGGTGGACCAAGACTTTGCATTGGAAACAATTTCGCCATGATGGAAATGCAAATGGTTATTTTGGAATTACTAAAAAGGTATAATTTTGAATTAGAAAAAAATCAAATAATTGAAGCAATGCCTTACGTAACTCTACAACCTAAATACGGAATAAAAATGAGCATCTCTTTTAACGATTAATTGTGAACGGTGAACGATTAACACCTCCTGAGGTATTGACCGTTCACCGTTAAACATTAACCATTATTTCTCAGGTATCCACGGAAGTTCTTTGGCGTCTAATTTCATTCCTACCCATCGAGATAAAACGAATAAATAATCCGATAAACGATTTAGATATTGAATTAGAATATCTGGCACTTCATCTATGATCGCTAGACCAACTACTCCCCTTTCTGCTCTTCGACAAACGCATCTAGCAATGTGAATTTGAGAAACAGTTGGATGTCCTCCTGGCAAAATAAAAGTTTTCAAAGGAGGTAACTCGCTTTCCATTCGATCAATTTCTTTTTCCAATAAAGTAATCGCTTTTTGTTTTACCTCAGGAACATTCATAGTTTTTGAAGGATCCGTTGCCAAATTAGAACCAATTTCAAATAATCGATTTTGTACATTTTCCAAAACACCTTCTGTCTTTGGATACTCTGTCAAATCTCGAATCAGTCCGATCCAAGAATTCAATTCGTCAACTGTTCCGTAACTTTCAATTCGAAGATGACTCTTCGGTAATCGTTTACCTCCAAACAAACCTGTTTCTCCTGAGTCACCTGTTTTTGTATAAATTTTAAATGCCATTATTGTTTTTTTAAATCGTTTGACGTTGAACGTTAGACTTTTTACGTTTCCCTGTTTTACTAATTTTTAAATATTAAAGTCTATTCTAAATGAAATTGTGTGGGCGACCGTAAAACGTCTAACGTTCAATGTCAAACGAATTTAGTCTATTTTTTAACCTACAAAGCCTGCACTAGAATGTGATCCATCACAATATGGTTTTCTTGCAGAAGCTCCACATCGACAGAAGGCCGTTTTTTTGTTTTTCAAAATAATGCTTCCATCAGCTTGAGTTAATTTGATCTCTCCTTCGATAAGTAATGGACCATTTTTCATTAATTCAACATGAGTATTTGCAGTTTGTTCTACCTCGGTCTTATCATTTTCCAAAATAGATAAAGCACCTGACGGGCAATCTTTTACTTGGTTAATAATAGATTGAGTATCAGCTCCTTCTATATTGATCCAAGGTTTTGCCTTCGCATTAAAAACGGTGGGAAGTCCACGAACACAATTTCCTGCGTGAATACATTTCCCTGGTTCCCAGACAACAGTCACTTCTCCATTGGAATATTTTTTTACAAGTTTACTTTTATCCATTTTTCGAGTTTTTTGTTTTTAAAAAAATAGTTTTCTCAAAATAAACAATTAATTCTAGGTATTAAAAAAGCGAATTTGATTTTTGTTCAAATTCGCTCTCAATTTATTTAACAATTGTAAACTTAAAACTTGGTTTTATCTTTCAGCTGCACGAACGATTTGTTCATTCTTTTTATCAATTTCTACCATTCCATCTCTCAATCTAATGATTCGATGTGCATGTTCAGCAATGTCAGGTTCGTGAGTAACTATTATTATCGTATTGCCTTGCTCATGAAGTCTTTCAAAAATCTCCATAATTTCAATGGAAGTTTTGGTATCCAAATTACCTGTCGGCTCATCGGCAAGTATAATTGCAGGGTCATTTACTAGTGCTCTAGCGATGGCAACTCTTTGTCTTTGACCACCTGAAAGTTCGTTAGGTTTATGATCCATTCGATCTCCCAAACCAACCGCATTTAATGCTTTTGCTGCCTTTTCCATTCTGGTCTTTTTTCCTAACCCAGCATACACCAAAGGCAAAGCAACATTATCCAAAGAGGATAATCTTGGCAATAAATTAAAGGTCTGAAAAACGAATCCGATTTCTTTATTACGTACTTCCGCTAATTCGCCATCAGTCATTTCACTTACATCAATATCGTTCAAGAAATAATTTCCGCTACTCGGTGTATCTAAACATCCTAACAAATTCATTAAAGTTGATTTTCCAGAACCAGAAGGTCCCATCAAAGCAACGTACTCATTTTTTCTAATATCGACAGAAACATTCTTCAAGGCATGGATTTTTTCCACTCCCATGACATAAGTTTTCCTTAACTCTTTAACTGAAATAATTGGGTTCATTTTATCTTTTTGTTGATTGAGATGTATTCGTTGGACGTTTTACGTTCTTCCAACAGTATAACTTTCTTCAGAATAATATTTTCTATAAAAAGAAACGGTTCGTTCAACGTCTATCGTAAAACGTTTAACGACCATTTTATTTTATAACTTTTGGCACTTTAAAAAATTGCTCGTTGCTATCTGGTGCATTGCGAAGTGCATCTTTTCGATCGACTTGATTTTCCACCTTATCTTCTCGCCACACATTTTCTTGTTCATTAATATAAATGAGTGGTTCGACTTCATCAGTATTTAACTCATTCATTTTTTCTACCATTTGTAGAATATTATTGAGGTCATTTCTGATTCCTTCCTTTTCAGTTTCTGAAAGTTCCAATCGAGCTAAATGTTCGAGTTTCGAAATTAATGATTGATCTATTTCCATTTTAAAATATTAGATGATTGATAGGTTTTTATCTGTCAATCGCGTTATTTAGTTAAGAAGACGCAAAATAACCTTTTTTAAAATACAAAATTAAAAAGCTCTTGTTGAATTTTTAAGCTTAACAAGTTTTTTACATCTTCGTTCAATTTCACAGGATCTTAAATAATTTCGTGGAAAACTTTAAACCCATACATTCCAAAAATAAATATAGGAATCGTATTTTCGCAATTCAAAATACGGTGAGATAATAATTAAACAAGCTAGAGGCACATTTGCTTTTTCATAAAACCATAATACACAAATTCATAAAAGATAACAATGAAGTCGGAGGAAACAAAAAAAGAAGTTAAATACGTAGCGGTTGCTGGAAATATTGGAGCAGGTAAAACTACACTTTGTACTCAACTGGGTAAGAATTTCGGATGGGAAGTTCAGTATGAATCAACTGATGATAACCCTTATCTGAATGATTTTTATGGTGATATGCAACGTTGGTCTTTTAATCTTCAAGTTTACTTTCTTAATAGTCGATATCGACAAATTCTAAAAATTTTGAATGGCGATAAAACGGTCATTCAGGATCGAACGATTTTTGAAGATGCATTTATTTTTGCGCCTAACTTGCATGATATGAATTTGATGACGACGCGAGATTTTGAGAACTATTCGGATCTTTTTGAGACGATGACTTCACAAGTTCAAGCTCCTGATTTATTAATTTATTTGAAAGCAGATATTTCGACTTTGGTTTCTCATATTCAATCAAGAGGCAGAGATTATGAAGGAAATATGAGTTTAGACTATTTAAAAAGATTGAATGAAAGATATGAAAATTGGATTTCGGGATATACTGCTGGGAAACTTTTAGTGATTGATGTAAACACGATGGATTTTAAAAATAATCCAGAAGATTTAGGAGAAGTGATGAATATGGTATCCGCAGAATTGCATGGTTTATTTTAAACGAAAAATAAACTTATAGAATAAAAAGTGAATAATTACCTGTGGCAATTATTCACTTTTTATTTTTAGCTAAAGGTTCTTTTTTGTTTTTTGCAGCTTGATCATCTTGGAAATATTCTTTGACGGTATCGGTAATTTTATCACCCATTTCAGTTCCAAAAGTGATTCCTCCAAATAGCAAAGCATGAAATAAAATAGTGAAAACTAATGCTTTTCTTTTTGTGATTCTTTCTGCACGTTGAAATTGAAAATTATTCATGTTTTAAGATTTTTAAATATTGTTACGAAAAGTAATGTTTGAAAAACGAAAAACGTGCCGAACTTAGTCCGTTTTTACTTGTTAATGTTTTTATAAAAAATTACACCTGATCCTCCTTCCCTCTTCTCCTAAAAAGGATAAGGGGGAAGGAGGATGAGGAATAAAATCATATTTATGTTAAATAAAATATTAGAAAAATTAGCACCAACTTCTACCACCCTGGTCGCTGTTTCGAAAACGAAACCAGCCGAAGCAATTCAAGAATTATATGAACAAGGTCAAAGAATCTTTGGTGAAAATAGAGTGCAGGAATTAACTTGGAAATATGAAGCTCTGCCAAAAGATATTGAGTGGCATGCTATCGGTCATTTGCAGACTAACAAGGTAAAATATATTGCTCCTTTTGTGGCAATGATTCACTCGGTAGAGAGTCTTAAATTGATGAAAGAAATTAATAAACAGGCAAAGAAAAACGAAAGAGTGATTGAGGTTTTATTACAATTTCATATCGCTGAAGAGGATACTAAGTTTGGTCTTGACTTGTTAGAAGCTCAAGAAATTTTGAATAGTGATTTTTATAAAAATGCGGAAAATATTAAAGTCGTCGGAGTGATGGGAATGGCTACATTTACGGATGATAAAAATCAAGTTCGCAATGAATTTCGAACATTAAAAAATATTTTTGATGATTTGAAAAAGGAGTTTTTTGAAAGTGATGACAGCTTTAAAGAAATTTCAATGGGAATGTCTGGAGACTATGAACTTGCTGTGGAGGAAGGAAGTACAATGGTAAGAATTGGGAGTTTGTTGTTTGGAGCGAGATGATTTTTGGTTTTATGACTTTAGAGACAAGGCATGCCTTGTCTCTAAAGTCTCAATCAATATTCGATTAATTTTTAACTAATTTTTTTAATCCTCGATTTTCCCCAATTGTAATTTCACAAAAATAAATCCCTGCAGGTAATCGACTCAAATCAACTCCAGACTTCCAGTAAGGAAGTGATTTTTCCAAAACAATTTGCCCTACTGAATTGATCAACCGCAATTGCGTTTTCCCTTCCTTAAATCCATCCACCTCAAAATAGACAAAATCATTTGCAGGGTTAGGTAAAACTTTGATATTCAATAAATTATCGTTGACTATATTATTATTTGGAACCGATGAATCTGAGGTATAAAACCCTAATCCACCTCGACTATTTCCGACGATATAATCCATTTTTCCATTCCCATTAATATCGGCAATATCAATGTGGGTAACTTGTCCTTCCCGAATTCCACCAAAAGTAGAATCAACCATTGTAAAATCTCCATCTAAGTTTCCATCGATATTTTCATACACTTCAATTCTTCCTCGCTGAGTTCCAACATACATGACATATTCTCCATCCACATCAATCATGGTAGGTGAAGCAGAACCATCAAACCCTGGAATTATCCGAGTATCAATTCCTCCAAATGAAGCTACATTTGGAGCCGTAAATTGATCTGGCTCAAATTGTGGAGCACCTGATGTTCCTGTGTTTGGGTAATAAATTACTTTACCTAATCTCCAACCAATGAGCAAGTCATTCAGACCATCTCGATTGACATCAATAACTTGTGGGTTAACTCCTTGTCCTGCATCTATACCTTGATAATTCAAATCAGGCATTCCACTAAAAGAAGCCGGATTCCCTGCACCTGCCGTATTTTCAAAATAAATTAACTTACCTGTCTCCTCTCCTACTAGCAAATCCAGATCACCATCATGATCCAAATCTCCAAATGCGGGAGAGAAATTAAAATAACTACTTGAAGTATTATATTGATTCAGACCTAGATAATTATCATCTGCTAATTTATATTTTGGGGCACTTGCTGTTCCAATATTTTCATATAAAAATAGACGAGAGTCTTTTTGTCCCTGAGGCAAAAAGTAGGTAATGTTTCCTACCACCATATCTATTAATCCATCTCCATTTACATCTCCAAAAGCAGGGTTAGCACCTGTTCCAATATCAATCATGGTTTCTACGATGAAGTCATTTTGTTGAAATTCAAATTCTGGAAATTCATTATCCGTTACATTTTTATAAAACCAAATATTTTGGTCATCCTCCGAAGATTTAAAATTATTAGGTGCGGCAATCAAATCTTTGTTCCCATCATTATCCATATCCAAATGAAATCCAGCTAAAAAAATCGGCATGTCAACCGAGACATCGTAACTTGGATAAGCTGGGTCGAAGTCAACCATAAATGAATTTTCGGAATCTCCACCATTTTCCAAATAAACCAAAGAAACTCCACTCAAATCTCCCAAAATAATTTCTTTATCCCCATCATTATTATCATCAAGACTCAAAATCGTTGAGCCAGAATGCCGAGTATCCACCGTTGGGTTCCATAACGATGGACAAATATCTGTATTCGTTCCTAACTGGATTGCAGAACTCAATCCAGCTTCTTTAAAATTTCCCCAGCAATCGTCGTACAGTTCAAATTTCAAACTATCCAATCCATATCCCATTTCTACGGAAAGATTTTTAAACATTTCAATAGTCGCTCCGCCGAGATCAAAAGTCAATATATCTAGGTCTCCATCATTATCGATATCATCTATCGCAGGCAAATCTTCGTTAGTAATGGCAATTTGAGGATACGTTCCATTTGGAATTAAAAATGATAAAAGATTGTGTGGGCCATCAGCGTGGAAAAGTCGAGTGAAAGTAATTTCATCATTTTCATAACTCCCTTTGTGAACTTTTACTCCATGAATTCCCGGATTATCAGAATAGGAAAACATATCCATAATTCCATCTCCATTATAGTCTCTAAGCAAAACCCAACCTTTGGTATCTGGAAAATTCTTAGCATACTCAGGCGCAAATTCGTAGGCTGCTCCGTCCGTTGAACCATTATTTAAAAACGTCAAATGAACCTCTCCTGCTTTATCAAAAAAATGGACATCCAACACGCCATCATTATTCAAATCAACGGCATTTATTTGTGGGGAGTTTAGTCCACCAGCAAATGGATTTTGTAAGTCCAAACCATTTTTCTCAAATCCAACATCCAACCTTCGAATGTTTTGAGCTTCAGTATCATTTCCAAAAAATAAAAAAACAATAAATGTGAGAAGGAAAATTCTATTCATAATATTTCGGTGAATTAGGAATGGTACATTGAACCATTCTTTGGGTATCTGTAAAACTTGTCAATGCAATTTTCACAATTCAATAATTAATTTGTTACTTTAAAATTAAGAAAAACAAAGGAACGAAAAATAGAACAAAGTTTAATTATTAAAGGTTTGCATAGCACTTGTCAAAACTTACTTTCGATCTTTATTTTTCCTTTAATACCCTTAGAGTATGAGACACTCTATCCTTTGATTTTAGAACAGGGTCAGTCCTACGGACTTTACGGATTCTATTTATTATTTTACTATTACTACTACTACAAACAGGAACAGGAACAGCCCGCTGGGCTTTTGCAACTCAAGCCCAGCGGGCTGTTCCTGTTCCTGTTTGTAGTACAATATTCATAACATATAGATAAAGTCCGTAGGACTGACCCTGTTCTAAAACCATCGAGTAGAGTAGGAATGAAATTTTAATAATCAGCCTTTTATGGAAACTCTTTTTGGAATTTTGTTGGCTATTGGATGGATCATAGGATTTGTTTTTGCAAGAATCCTAACTACCTTCATTCATGAGATGGGACATGCTTTGCCATCTTTAGCCTTCACCAACGAAGAAGTTCAAATTCATATCGGATCTTATGGCGATGAAGAAAACAGTTCTCATTTTACGATCGGAAGGTTGAAGACATTTTTCAAATTTGATTTCTTACATTGGAATATTGGACTTTGCAAACACAAAGGGAATACAGAATATTGGGAAAAAATTTTCATTGTCTTAGGTGGACCAATATTTAGTTTACTGATTGGTTTAGTGCTGATATTATTGCTTCGTTTTGGGGAATGGAGCGATTTGGTTGAGATTATTTTCACTTGTTTTATAGTGTCTTCAGTTTGGGATTTTATTGTAAATATTTTTCCTACCGAAAATGGAATTATAATGCATAACGGTTCAGTTGGATATAATGATGGAAAACTGTTGTGGATGATTATTCAAGAAGGAAAACTGCCTCCAAGCTACTTTGAAGGTGTTAATTTTTTAAGAGAAAAAAAATACGACGATGCCATTTCAATTTTTAAAAAATTAATAGAGAATGGGCATGATAAAAAGAACATTCGTCTCCGTTTAATTGAAAGTTATACTCATGCTAAAAAGTATGATGATGCCATTGATCAATACAATATCCTTTTTGAAAAAAAACAAATTAATCTTCGTGATTTTGCCTACATCGGTTATTTACAAATGAAAAAAGGCGAACTCGCGAATGCAATTATTTCATTCGATAAATATCTTCATAAAAACTTCCAAGATGCGAATGCTTTAAATAATCGAGGTTACACCTACCTTCAAATGGGTGAATATGAAAAAGCCATTCGAAGTCTAGATTCGGCTATCATCCATAATCCAAAATATGCCTTTGCATATAATAACCGAGGACTGGCAAAAGTAAGATTAGGTCAAACTGAAGAAGGACTAGCAGATATCAAAAAAGCAAAATCGTTTGATGATTCCAATGCGTATATTTACCTTCATTTAGGTTTTTATTTTCAAAAAACCAATCAAGAAAAATTAGCTCATCAACATTTTCAAAAAGCTAAAGAAATGGAAATTGATTTTCATGGAATTGATTATTTGATTGAGACAACTAGGGAAAATGAATTTTGAAATTAATCTGTGGTGAAATAAGGCACACAAAAATGACGCACGAATTACCAGTTTTACTAAAAAAAATAAAAGCTTGCAAAATCTGCGAATCCAATTTATCGCATGGAGCAAATCCTGTTTTGACGGCTGCTCAAAATTCTAAAATCGTGGTCATTGGTCAAGCGCCTGGAATGAAAGTTCATCTCAGCAACCAACCGTGGGCAGACAAAAGTGGTGAGCGACTCATCGAATGGCTAGGAGTTGATCGGGAAACTTTTTACGATACTTCCAAATTTGCGATTATCCCAATGGGGTTTTGTTACCCTGGAAAAAATCCCAAAGGCGGCGATTTACCTCCTCGAAAAGAGTGTGCTCCAGAATGGCATCCACCACTTTTTGATCAATTAAAAAATGTGAAATTAACTTTACTAATTGGCGCTTATGCGCAGAAATATTATTTAGGAAAAAAAGGAAAAAAGAACTTAACGGAAACAGTCATGCATTTTGAAGAATACTTGCCTGACTTTTTTCCAATTGTACATCCATCACCTTTAAACTTTCGATGGCTTAGGAATAATCCTTGGTTTGAAAAAGATGTAATTAACGTATTACAAAAAACAGTTCACGATATTCTAACGTAGCTGCTGACTTTAGCAGCAAATAAATTACTGCCGACTAAAGTCAGCAGCTACAAAAAAAACATGAAAAAAATACCACAAAAAGGCCTTTCCGAAAAAGAACTATTCGAAGAAATGAACGCCTTACGACAAGACGATTTAAACTGGCGAGATGGTCGAAACTTCGCTTACGTTTATTATCCAGGAGAAGAAATTTTGAGCGTAGTAAAAAAGGCATACCAATTATTCTTTTCTGAAAATGCCCTTAATCCTTCCGCATTTCCAAGTTTGAGAAATATGGAAAACGATGTCGTTTCTATGTGTGCTCACCTTTTTAAAGGTAACGAAGAAACTGTTGGAAGTCTAACAACAGGAGGAACAGAATCTATCTTGATGGCAGTAAAAACAGCAAGAGAATGGGGCAAAAAAAATAAAAACCTGACTGGCAATCCTGAAATAATTTTACCTGCAACCGCACATCCAGCCTTCTTCAAAGCAGCTCATTATTTCAATGTAAATATCGTGTTATGCCCGGTGGAACAAGACTTTCGAGTAGATGCACAAAAAATGGAAAACTTAATTTCTGAAAACACAGTTTTACTTGTTGGCTCGGCTCCTTCTTACCCTCAAGGTGTTGTTGACCCAATCGAAGCGATCGGTCAAGTTGCCATAAAACATGATTTACTTTTTCATGTAGATGCTTGTATCGGAGGTTTTATTTTACCTTTCTTGCAACAGTTAGATTATAAAATTCCGGCGTTCGATTTCTCCGTCGAAGGTGTAACTTCTATCTCTGCTGACATTCACAAATATGGTTACGCAGCCAAAGGTGCATCAGTTATTTTATATAAAAATTCAGAACTACGAAAACATCAATTTTATACTTACACAGCATGGACAGGTGGAATTTATGCCTCCCCAACGATGACTGGAACTCGCCCTGGTGGATCAATTGCAGCTGCTTACGCTGCACTAAAGTTTGTTGGAAATGATGGTTATCTCAAACTCGCAAAATCTTGCATGAACACTACTCAGAAATTACAAAATGCTATTCGAGATATTCCTGAGTTAGATATATTGACGACTCCTGAATCTACACTTTTTGCCATTACTTCCGACAGTTTAGACATTTATGAAGTGGGTGATGAAATGGGAATTTTAGGTTGGCAGATTGATCGACAGCAGATGCCTCCTAGTTTGCATTTTTCTATCAATCCAGCGCATGAAAAGGTGATTGATCAAACAATTGAAGATTTAAAAATAGCAGTGCAAAAAGCGAAAAAATTATCGCTCAATAAAGTTGGAAAAAATGTTCAATTACAAGCCATCAAAACGATGCAACGCATGTTACCGAAACCTCTTTTTGAAAAAATAAAAAAACTCGCAAGTAAACATTCAGATGTCGGTGGAAAACGTTCGGCTGCTATGTATGGAATGATTGGAGAGCTTCAAGGCAAGGGAGACTTGGATGATATGATAAAAGACTTTCTTGACAAAATGATGAAGTAAAACGACTCTTCGAGTTGTTTCCCCTTTGACGATTCTCCGAATCGAAATTGGCATTTTACGATTCGGGGAATCGAAGGACGAGGAACGATTCGGAGAGTAGTTTTACTTTAATCTTCCATTTCTAAATCATCAACATTTATCAAACTCTGTTTAAATTCTTTTTTCAACAGCAACTGAATATTCGTCAAAACTATCTCTCCCATATTTCGACATTTCATAAAAGCATCATTTTTATGATGTGCCGATAGATCTTTTTTTAGTAACTCGACTTTATCTGGAAATGAAATTTTATCCTCCACCATCACTTCAAAAAGATCATTGAGTCGCGTCCGTTCGGCTTTAGCACGAACTGCAATTAAACTTCTTTCCTCCATTTGATATTGCGTTACCACCTCTGGTGCCATATGTTCAATCCCTAAAAATATAATCGGATTATTTTCCTTAAAATATTGGGGCATGTAAAAACTTTTCCGTCCTTCATAACTTTGCTGATCAAAATCTATGGCTCGAATTCGATACTGAGATCCTTCAATATCAGGCGTAATATCCACCACATAATTATAAGAACGCATGTCTCCTAACAGTCGCACGAAACAACGTTCATTAAATTTGATAAACTCTTTGGCAATTCTCGTTTTATTAAAAACTGACTCGTCCAAATTATTTTTCATAAAATCATCACCTGGAATCCCAGCCACATGCTCCTCTATCAAAGTCTCTCCATCAACAAAAAATTGAATTGAATTTGGTGATAAAAGATACTCTAATTCTAATCCATAAATTCGTGACGCATCAGCCCTTTTAACATAAAAATGATCATAGTTATCATTGAACCGATTGATGATTCTGACTCGAAAAGGTTTACTATTTCCGAAAGTACAATAATCAATTCTTGCTACCGAAAGGTGCTCCATCACATTGGTATCTCCATCCGTTTTCAGTAATGCATAAATCTCTCGCATCGCCTTGTGTAAATCTCTCGTATCAGATTCATTATAATAAACGGTTTCCCAAAAAGTATCATTATCATCATTATCCATCAAAGGAATGGCAGTCGTAAATCGCAGCATGTCTTCATACAATAAAGGCAATTTGATATTACGATTATAGGCATCCAAATACACATTCAATTCTTTCTGAACATGGAAAGAGACTTTCTTTTTAGATGGTTTATTACCTTTCATTTTTAGATTTTTTTGAATACGAAATTAAGCTTAATTTTAGGAAATTTTTCAACAAAAAAATATTCTGTATGAATAAAATTAGTACGCTTTCTTTAATAACTATTGCTTTCCTCTCTTTTTCCATAAATGTAAATAGTCAATCGCTCCTTTGGGAAATCTCTGGAAATGGATTAGAAGAATCTTCCTATTTATTTGGTACCGTTCATTTAAGTGATAAACGAGTTTTTAATTTTAATGATTCTGTTTTTGCCAAAATTGATGAATGCGATGCCTTTACTATGGAAATCGAGGCTACTCCTGAAAATACTGCAGCAGTAGGAAATAGTATTTATTTAGAAAATGGCCAAACCATTGATAAAATGCTTTCCGTAGAAGAGTATGCTTTTTTGACCAAATTCTTCAAAGAAACATTTGACTTAAATTTGGATGGGCTAAAAATTTTCACTCCAATGACTATTGCCACCATGTCAACTATGAAACTTTATAAAAGTGATATGGATACCTATGTTGATAATTTCTTATACGAATATGCTAAAAGTAAAAACAAAAAAACCTTTAGCGTAGAACCTGTGCAACTGCAAATAGATTTATTGAAAAATGTTCCTGCCGAATACCTCCTCGATATGGCCAATGAATGGGAAACCTATCAAGGTATGACTGAAAAGATGGTTGATGCTTATGCAAAAGAGGATATGGATGCTCTGATAGAAGTAATGTTTAGTGATGGTGGTTTTAAAAAAATGGAGGATGCATTTATTTGGAATCGAAATATAACTATGGCTGATTCCATTGATCTTTTTGTCAATCGACAGTCTACTTTTATTGCTATCGGAACTGGTCATTTGCCACTTGAAGGTGGAGTAATCGATCTTTTGCGAAAAAAAGGATATGAGGTAAAACCGATTATTGCTCCTAAAACTAAAGAACTTCCTAAAATTGAAAAGGAAGAAAATTGGATATCTTTCGCTCCAGCAGAAACTGGTTTTTCAATTGATATGCCAGGGGAACCTGAATTAAGAGAATTCGATCAGGCCTCGGATATTGGAAATCTTAAACTTAAGTTTTACATGGTTGAAACTCCAAATGATCTTGAAAATATGGCTTATGGGATAGCTATTACTGATTATCCAATCGAAGCTATCAATTCTGATAATATGACAAAAACAGAATTAGATGAATATTATGAAAAATCATTACTCGGAGGAGCCAATGGAGTTAGTGGTACTCCTATCAAACGGGGAGAAATTCAATTTGATTCTTACATAGCTAAAACCATGGATGTGGATGCTTATAATGGGGCAATTAAAATAAGATTTGCTGTTTTACTCAGAAAAAATCGACTTTTTTTAGCTCAAGTTATTTCTAAAGCATCTTTGGAAAACAACCATGGATTAGAAAAATTCCTTAACTCTTTTAAATTAATTGATTATGATTTATCAAAATCAAGTCTTGCATCTTCTTCTCCAAAAGAATGGGAGACCTTAATTTCTGAGGAAGGAAATTTTTCAATTGATATGTATGGAAAACCGAAAATGGAAAGAAATAATAAAGAAGGGGAATTACCAAAAATGGATGATCCAATTATTTACTCTACTGAAAATATTGATAGTGCAGGAAATTCCCTTATTCAATATATTACTTATGTAGATTCCCCAAATGCATTTCACTCTGACTCTATGTCTTCAAATGAACTTATTGAATTTTATGATCAAAACTTGAATGATGCTCTAGCAAATTTTACTGTAAAATCAACTGATAAAAAGATAATGGATTTTGATGGGTACCAAATCCAAAGAAGTAAATCCTTAGTTACCTCGGAGGGTATTGATGTCTACATCAATGCTATTAGACTTTTATCTAAAAATAGATTTTATTATATCCAACATGTTACAACAGGAACCGAATCTACTAAGGAGGATATTAATAAATTCCTCAATTCCTTTAAAATCCTAAATAAATAATCACCTGTCTAACTAAAGACATTTCCCCGTCATTCTGATTTTGAGTTCTTCATAAATATCTAATTTGTGAAAAACTCAAAATCATTCATCATGAAAAAATATTTACTTTCTTTTTCCATTCTATTTTTCGCTTTTCAATTTCTTGCTCAGCAACGAGTGGATGGAGATTTTGCTTTCCAAACTGATCCTGCAAAAAAATATTCCATCTACATTCCATCTGATTATGATGCGAATACTCCACATACTTTAATGCTTGGTTTGCACCCTTTAAATACCAATCGATGGGATGGAGAATCTTGGTGCGACACTTTGATTGATTTTGCAGAGATGAATAATTTGTTGCTAGTTTGTCCTGACGGAGGTGTGGATGGAGCGATAGATGATCCAATTGATACCGCATTTACGACAGCGCTTTTGGACTCGATGGAAGTGTGGTATAATATCAATTTGGAGAAAGTTTATGCCATGGGATTTTCATGGGGAGGTAAAACAGTTTACACTTATGGTTTGAATAATCACGAACGATTTAGAGGCTTTATGCCAATCGGTGCAGCAGTAACCATCGGTGAAGTTGCAGGACTTGAAGCGAATGCAGCGTGGCACCCAATGTACCTAGTTCATGGAAACAATGATTCACCCAATACTCGTTTTACCCCTCTAAAAAATGCGATGGAAAATAACGATGCTTGTGTCAATTCTATTTTAATGAATGGAGTTGGACACACGATTGATTTTCCAAATCGGAATCAAATTTTAAGTGATGCATTTCAATGGTTGGATTCTGTTTCTTGCCAAGAATCAACAAGTACTTCTTCTCTAAATGAAAATGAAAGTATCACCCTTTTTCCAAATCCAATTTCACACGATCAAATTCTTCAAGTCAAGATACCAGCTTCTTGGTTTGGGAAAATCACTATGGAAGCAATAAATATTGAGGGAAAAAGTATTCGAAATAAAGTCTTTACGAAATCATCAATTGGTGAAAACACTTTTTCATTTCCTATTTCCCAATGCCCTTATGGGAGTTATTTTTTATTGATAAAAAATGAAAAAGGAGAAAAGGTTAGTTTAAAATTTCAGGTGAAATAACCTATTTTTGCGCCCATGGAAAAATACACTAGCATTGGTTTTACCAAAAAATGTCATGGCCTAAAAGGTGAATTAAAAGTCATGGTGGAAGATGAGTATCTGGAGGATTTTTTAAAGACACCAGTTATTTTCCTTTCTATCAAAGGAAGACATCTCCCCTATTTTGTGGAAAAAGCAAGATTAGGAAATGATCTGATTTTAAAATTAGAAGATGTCGATTCAAAAGAGGCTGCTCACCTTTTAACTTCCAAAGAAATATTTTTACAACCTGCAAATATTTTAAAAAAGGAAGAAAGAGAATTTGAAGTCGAGTCAGATTTGGTTTTTGGGCATATAGTTGATTTTACTTTAGTTGATGCTGAGATCGGTGAACTTGGCAAAATTGAAGAAGTCATCGAATTCCCCCAACAAGAAATGGCTGTAATTTCTCATAACGAAAAAGAAGTTTTTATTCCGCTTCATGAGAGTTTGATTGAAAAAATCGATGAGAAAAAACAATACATTTACATGAATCTCCCAGAAGGAATTTTGGATATTTAAATTTCATGAAATGAGTTTTATCATTATCTACATCACTCACTCATCCGAAGAGAATGCGCAAAAAATAGCAGACCAATTACTCCAAAAAAAGTTGGTCGCCTGCGCCAATATTTTCCCCATAAAAAGTATGTATTGGTGGAATGGAAATATCGAAAATGAAAACGAATATGTTTCCATTGTCAAAACAAAACCTGAATTGTGGGAAATTTTACAAAAAGAAATTAAGACCATTCATCCCTACGATGTGCCATGCATAATGAAGATTGAAGCAGAAGCAAATGAGGAATATGAAAAATGGATTCGTGAATCAACGGTAAATGTTTAACGGTGAACAGTTAATCCCACAATGGTGTTAATCGTTCACCGTTAACAGTTCACCGTTATTCTAAACTGCGTCAACCATAAGAAAGGCTTTTAAGAAACCATCCAAATCGCCATTCAAAACAGCGTCAGGATTATTATGTTGATGGTTGGAGCGATGATCTTTTACGCGTCGATCGTCAAGGACATAGCTCCGAATTTGAGAACCCCATTCGTTTGCCATTTTTCCAGCTTCGACTTTATTTTTTTCAGCAGCTCGTTTTTTGATTTCTAATTCATAGAGTCGAGATTTCAACATCGTAATAGCTTTTTCTCGATTCAAATGCTGAGATCGTTCTTCTTGACATTCTACCACCAAACCTGAAGGTAAGTGTCGAAGTCGAACAGCTGATTCCGTTTTGTTAACATGCTGTCCTCCTGCTCCACTTGCTCGAAATGTATCCCAATCTAAATCTGCTGGATTAACATCAATTTCGATCGTATCATCAATTAATGGGTGAACAAAAACAGATGCAAATGAAGTCATTCTTTTTCCTTGAGCATTAAATGGACTCACTCGAACTAGTCGATGAACACCATTTTCACCTTTGAGTAATCCATAAACAAAATCACCTTTAATCTCTATTTCAACACTTCGAATTCCTGCTACATCTCCATTTACGCGATTAAGTTGTTTGACTTTGAAGCCTGACTTTTCGGCCCACATAATATACATCCGAAGCAGCATTTCTGACCAGTCGCAACTTTCCGTTCCTCCTGCTCCAGCATTAATTTCTAGCAAACAACTTAACTCATCTTCCTCTTTATTCAATGTAGATCTAAACTCCAAATCGTCAACAGCAGCAAGGGTTTTATCATATTGAGCATTGAGTTCTTCCTCGGTCGCTTCGTCCTCCTTATAGAATTCGTAAAGCACTTCGAGCTCGTCAATTTCAGCCTTGGTCTTTTGATAATTGGACACCCAATTTTTATGTCCCTTGATTTGTTTGATAATACCTTCTGCCCGTTTTGGATCTTTCCAAAAATCAGGATCGAGAGTCAATTGTTCTTTGTCCTCAATTTCTAATAATCGATGATCGACGTCAAAGGTACCTCCTTAAAACGCCCAATCTTTCCTCCAATTCTTTGTATTGGTCTTGAGTCATAATTTTTTATAACATCACTTTTACAAGTGTGTATTTTTTTTGTTAAAAAATAAAATGTGTTATTTCCTTTTTGCAAAAATAGGTAAATGAAACTTGTTTAGGAAATGTCTTTTTTGTTGCCTTTGTTGCTGCTAACTTTATTTGGCAGTCAGAAAAGAGTGTGTCGATTTTTTTGAAAATATAAATAATTATCACTTGCACTATATCTATTATTTTAATTTTTCTTGACAAAAAAATCGCTGCGCTCTTTTTTGGCGGTCAGCTAAAGCAGACTGCTACGTGCTGCTTAAAAGTTCAATGTAAAATACCAAGTCTGCTCGACGAGGTATTTTTCCATACCAACCTGCTCTTCCATAGGCCAATCGATAAGGAACAAAAAATGTAGCTTTTGAACCAACTGTTAATTTTGAAATTCCTTCATCCCAACCTTTAATTACTTTTTCAGCACCTAATGGAAATTTAAAAGAATTCCCATCATCAAAAGTGCTGTCGAATACTTTTCCATCTGGCAAAAAACCCATGTAGTGAACTTCTACATTTTCCAAAGGCGAAACTTTTCGACCTGTTCCTTTTTCATGTAAAATATATTTCAAACCAGAGTGAGTATATATCAAATCATCTTCTAATTCACCATTTTCGAATTTCTCCATATTCTCCAAAATCATTTTTTCCACATCCTCTTTTCTTCCGATCGTTTCTTTTTTAAGTTGTTCTGCTTTGGCTCTTTTTAGGATCTTTTCAATTTCATATTCACCTGGAGTAAAAACTTCTACAATTTGAATTCTATAATGAATTGTATCTGTTTCCTTTAAGTTCTTAGGTAATTTTTTCACTCCTACGAGCAATTGATCCAAATGCAAACTGTCACCAATTCCACCTAATAATAAGGCTTCATAATTTCCAGGTGCAGGCGAAGGAACAGTACTTCTGGCAGGTAAAAATGCTTGTAAAGGTTTATGCATTGGAGTTTCTTTTTCCAACTCTCCATTAATATATCGGTACTCTCGATATCGAATTCGATCACCAGGTTGAGCAGTTATATTTCCAGTCTTTTTGAAAATTTCGTAGGGGTAGTTATCGGAAGTTTTATTTTTTTTTTTTGAAGATTCTAATTGATCTTTGGGCGTAATGTCAATTAACTTAATCACATATCTCAATTTATCTTCTGTGGTAAATCCTTTGGGGAGATTATCTAAATCTTTCAATTCTTGAGTAACGGCAACACTATCACCAATTGACATTTTGAATAACATCTCATAATTAGGGGGAAGTGGTCGGGTCAAAATTTCTGTGGAAGGCAAAACAATTTCTTTCAACCTAAATTCATCTGTAGATGAAATTTCCTTCTCATTCAAAAAAACAGTTTCACTAAATTTCACCAAATCTCCAACTTTTGGAGAATCACCTTCTTTATCAACAAAAAATTGAAAGGAATAATTGGAAGGTGTAACTCCATCGATTGTTTCACATGATGAAATTAAGATGAGTAAAAATATTAGCGGAATGTGTTTCATAGATTTTATTTATTATCTATAAATTTAAGAGTTTTTTTGAATAACGAAAATGGGAAAACTTCTCCAATCATAAATCCTTAGCAAAGCGTTTTTTAAATCGTTATTCAATAGAGTTTATTCTAATACTCCCACCTTCTATAACGCATCCAATTGCTCTTTATATTCAGGCAACAGTTTTTTAAATTTATTCACCGTTGCACTCAAACTTGAATAGGAAGCTCCGCCCGAGGCATTTTTATGTCCGCCACCTCTGAAATATTTTCGACAAATTTCTTGAACAGAAAAATCACCTTTTGATCGCATCGAAATTTTTACAATCGTAGGCTGCTCATGAATGAATACTGCCACTTTTACTTTTTTCATCATCAAAATTTGATTGACGACTCCTTCAGTATCTCCCCGCTGAATATTAAAATCTTCGTAATCCTTTTTTGTTAAAGTGATAATTCCAGTTTTATATTCAGGTAAAATTTCCATTCGGTTATGTAAAATATGACCTAATATTCTCAATTGCTTTTCTGTCAAACTATTGAAAATCAAATCCTGAATAGTATAATCATCAACTCCTCGCTCTAGCAAGTCGGCTACAATTCGAAACAATTTTGGAGAAGTACTATATTTAAAAGAACCTGTATCAGTCAAGATTCCAGTAAACATACATTCACCCACCGTCACATCAATCCCTTTTTTCTCATCCATCATGACTAAAAAATCATAAATCAATTCACATGTCGAACTCGCTGTTGTATCAGACAAAACAAAGTCTGCAAAATTTTCAGGAAATAAATGATGATCAATCAAAACTTTAAAAGAATTCGAAACACCTATCACCTCACCCATTTTATCCACTCGCTCCAATGCATTATAATCTAAGCAAAAAATGATGTCTGATTTTTTCAAATATTCATTGGACTCTTCAGGTTCAATATCATGAATCAATATTTTATCCGCATCAGGCATCCATGCAAAATTATCTGGATACTCAGATGGAAACATTACTCTAACAGTATGTCCATTTCGAATTAAATAATGATATAAGGCAAGAGAAGAACCAATTGCATCGCCATCTGGATTTCTATGAGATGTGATAACAATGTCCTTAGGAATCGAAAGTAGGCTTTTTAATTCTTTAATATTTTCCATATCAGGTTTATCGGTATTCCTTTGAAATAGTCTGTGTAAAATTTGCTTGATCTTTTTCCAAAAAGTAATTTTTTCAAAGATTCAAAAAACGAGAGTGCGAAATTGACAAAATTTAGGGATTTAATTATACTTTTGCAGCGTTTTTTTAAAAATGCCTTTGAATAAATGTAACTGTATTGAAATTCAAGGGTTTAATTTCTGAATTCATTATAATATTTTAAATAAAAAATTTTAACAAATTATCATGGCAGGTAAAATCACCTTTACAATGATCAAACCGGATGCAGTTAAAGCTGGACATACCGGAGCTATTTTGAATCACATCAACAAAGCAGGTTTCAGAATTGTAGCAATGAAAAAAACTCAATTAACTAAAGCATCTGCTGAAGCTTTTTATAGTGTTCACAAAAAACGTCCATTCTTTGGAGAGTTGGTTGAATTCATGACAAGCGGGCCAATCGTTGCTGCTGTTTTGGAAAAAGAAAATGCAGTTGAAGATTACCGAGCAACAATCGGAGCTACTAATCCAAAAGAAGCTGCTAAAGGAACTATCCGTAAAAAATATGCTAAGAGCATCGGAGAAAATGCAGTTCACGGAGCTGACTCTGATCGAAATGCAAAAAAAGAAGCGGCTTTCCACTTCTCTGGAATCGAAATGTTCTAGTTAACGGTGAGCTGTTAACGGTGAATGATTAAACCCAATATGGTGTTAATCGTTCACCGTTAAACATTAACTATATTCCACGTCGATCTACTTCCTTCTTCACCAATCCATATTCTCTACTCATATCTCCACTCACCGCTGTATTTTCTTTTGCTCTTCGAATCAAGTAAGGAAAAACCTCATTCACCTGACCATACACCATATACTTCGCAACGTTGTAACCTGAATTAGCCAAATTAAAAGTTAAATTATCACTCATTCCATAAAGCTGACAAAAATTCAAATGAGGATGATCTTTTTTAATTCCTTTTTCATTAATCATCTCAGCTTGGAGACGAGAACTTTCTTCATTATGAGTGGCGGCGCAGGAAGCAATAGTTTCGTAATTATCTATACAAAAACGTAATGCCATATTATAAGCATCATCTGTAGCTTGTTTGCTAGGTTGAATTGGAGTAGGATAACCTTTCTCTTCTGCTCTTTCACCTTCTTTTTCCATATAGGCACCTCTCACTAATTTCGCACCCAGTAAATAGCCATTCGCTTGAGCTTTGTCGTAGGAATTAGTCAAAAATTTCAACCGATCGTGTCGATACATTTGGAAAGTATTATACACCACTACCCTTTCTTTGTTATATCGTTTCATCATCAAATCGGCAATATGATCGATGGTATCCTGAATCCAACTTTCCTCTGCATCTATCATTACCGAAACACCATTGATCGACGCAGCATAGCAAATTGAATCTATTCTCTTTAAAACATTTCGATATTCAACTAACACAGATTTCGGCAAACCAGATCTATCTTTTTGAATAGTCTCCAATAATCCGAATCTAGCTATTCCAGAAATTTTGGAAACAACAACGGGGGTACTCTCATTTATTTTCGCAAACTCAATCGCCCGAATGTTTTCATTCATGGTTTTATTAAATTCATGCTCGGTTGTCTTTGCCTCGGCACCATAATCTAAAACTGATTGAATATTATACTCATATAATTTCTCAATCGCAGCTGTACTTTCTAGCAAGGTTCTTCCTCCCACAAATTGCTCAAACATCGTTTCCTTAACAATAGTTTCTGTCAAAGGAATTCTCAATTTCATCGCTAACAATCCCAAATCTGAAAGTGGATTTACTAACCATGTTTTATTCATCAAACTGTATAGCCATGCTGCTTTTTTTAACTCTTTGTCAGATTTGTAAGCAAAGGCAATTTCTGTATTGGAAAAATCCAATTGTAATGCTGATGTGCTAGATTTCTTTTTGGTTTTACTCATTATATTTGGTTATTTTTTTTGACTTATATTTTAATTCATAGATCAATAATTTCCCTATTCCTCGTTCCAAATTTCCCATGCTTTTTCGGCTTGTAAATGTAGCATTTCCAAACCATTTTTGATGGCTGCTCCTTTACTTTCTCCTCTTCTCAAAAATACTGTTTTTTCTGGATTATAAACTAAATCATAAAGGTGAAATTTCTCATTAATTCTATGAAAAGGAAGATTAGGACAACTTTCTAGGTTAGGTAACATTCCAAGTGGAGTTGTGTTTACGATTAGCCTGCATTCGTCAAAAATAATCGTATCCAAATCCTCATAAGTTAAATCTCCCTTTTCTTTATTTCGAGAAACTAAAATAGGTTCTATTCCCATTTTTTTCAAAATATAAACTACTGCTTTTGCAGCTCCTCCAGTTCCTAAAACCAAAGCATTCTCGACGGTAATCTTCTTTTCTTTTTGAGTCAAAAAATCAACTAGTGATTTCTCAAAACCATAAACATCAGTATTGAAACCTTTCAGTTTTCCTTCAATAATTTTAATGGTATTAACTGCTCCAATCGCTTTTGCCTCTTCTGAAATTTCGTCTAAAAAAGGTATTACCTTTTCCTTGTAAGGGATGGTTACATTTAATCCAACCAAATTAGGGTAAGTAGAAAGTAAGTTTGGAAAGTCTTCTATTTTTTCCAAAGGAGAAAGGAAATATTCATGATTGGAAATATTCTCTTTTTTAAATTTTTCCGTAAAATATTTTTTGGAAAAAGAATGAGAAAGAGGATAACCGATGAGTGTAAATTGTCGCTTTTTATTGGACACTTTTTTTGTTTTTATTTTTGAAAAAAAGAAAGCTGCAATTTAGATAATTTGAGGGAAATTGATGATTTTGTTTTCTGAAATAAATAAAAAATGATAGGAACACAATCTATGAAAATCCAATATCAAGATTCCACCACCACCATCTTCGAAAGTGCACTTTACCAAACCACTTCCACCGTTATAAATTTAGATAACTTTATCCTCATCGTCGACCCCAATTGGTTACCAATAGAAATTGCAACCATTCAAACCCACGTTGAAAAAATAAGAAACTCAAAACCTATTTATCTTTTGTTTACTCACTCAGATTATGATCATATCATTGGATTTCGGGCATTCCCTGATGCAAAAGTAATTGCATCCGAAGCTTTCCAAAACAATTCCGAAAAAGATAAAATCATCGAACAAATCAAAAAATTCGATGACGAAAATTATATCCTTCGAAATTATCCAATTGAATATCCTAAAGTTGATATAATTGTCTCAGGTGATTTTCAAAAAATTGAAATTGAAAATATTGAATTTGTTTTTTGTCAGGCAATAGGACATAATTCAGATGGCATTTTTACGATGATTCCAAGTTTGGGAATTTTTATCGCCGGTGACTATTTATGTGAAGTAGAATTCCCATTTATTTATGTGAGTGGTTTTCAATATTTGGAGACGCTCAAAAAAGCCCTAAAAATAATTAACCAATATGAGCCAAAAATTTTGATTCCAGGCCATGGTCTTATTTCTAGAAATAAAAAAGAAATGCTTAATCGAGCTATAGAAGACGAAAAATATATCAATGATTTAATATTTTCCATAAAAGAAAATAAACCTTATGAATTGAATTCTTTTTTAAGAAAATATAATTTCCCAAAAAACATGATCCCAGCTCACGAAAAAAATCTTCAAATTTTAGAAAAGGAACTAAATAAAAGTTAACAGTATTTACATCTATAATTCTACTATACATTTTTTATATTTGCCATCATTTAAAAAAATACCAAATATTCCATGTCAGTTGATATTCAAAATCTCGAACCAAAATCCCTTTGGAAAAATTTTGCCCACCTTAATGCTGTTCCGCGCGCTTCAAAAAAAGAAGAACGTGTCATCGAATTCGCCAAAAACTTTGGAGAAAAATTAAGTCTAGAAACAACTGTTGATGACATCGGAAATGTGATTATCAAAAAACCTGCGACTGCTGGAATGGAAAATCGAACAACTGTTGTCATGCAAAGTCACCTTGACATGGTGCATCAAAAAAATGCAGACACCGATTTTGATTTCGATACTGAAGGCATTAAAATGTTGATTGAAGACGATTGGGTTCGTGCCGATGGTACAACACTTGGTGCAGATAATGGAATTGGGGTAGCAACAATTATGGCAATTCTTGAATCTACTGATATTCCTCACCCTCCACTAGAAGCTCTTTTTACCATTGATGAAGAAACAGGAATGACAGGAGCCTTGGGACTAAAAGGTGGATATCTCGATGGGAAAATCATGTTGAATTTAGATACTGAAGATGATAATGAATTAACGATAGGTTGTGCTGGAGGCATTGACGTGACTGCTGAAGGAACTTATGAAATTGAAAACTTAGATACACCTCATAAAGCTTGGAAAGTAAGTTTGAAAGGTCTTGCTGGAGGACATTCTGGAATGGAAATCCATTTAGGAAAAGGTAATTCGAATAAATTGATGAATCGATTTTTGTTGGAAGCTACCAAAGAATTAAATATTCGAATTCATTCAATTGATGGTGGAGGATTGCGAAATGCAATTCCTAGAGAATCGTTTTCAATTATTACAATTGCAGAGGAAAATGAAGATGCTCTTAAAAGTTTAATAGCTAAATATTCCGATATTTTTCAAAAAGAATATGAATCTACTGACCCTGATTTACAGCTTCTGATTGAGCCAACGGAAAATGTAAATACATTGTTATCAGAATCAGATCAACTAAATTTATTACGAAGTATTTATGCTTGTCCAAATGGAATTTACCGAATGAGCCCTGATATTGAAGACCTAGTTCAAACTTCCAATAATGTGGCAAGAGTTTTAGTCAATGATGGAAAGTATAAAATTCTTTGTCTGACTCGAAGCTCTGTCGATAGTGAAAAGATGGACGAAGCAAATGCTATTGCGAGTGCTTTTGAATTGATTGGAGCCAAGATAAGTTTTAGTGGCACTTATCCAGGGTGGACGCCAAAACCAGGAGCAGAGATCGTAAAAATCATGAGTAACTTATACAAAGAGATGTTTGATGAGGAAGCAGATGTCAATGCTTGCCATGCAGGTTTGGAATGTGGAATATTAGGAACGAATTATCCTGAAATGGAAATGATTTCATTTGGACCTAACATTAGAGGAGCACATTCTCCAGATGAAAAAGTACAAATTAGTTCAGTTCAAAAGTTTTGGAAATATTTATTGGAAACCTTAAAAAGAATCCCTTAGTTGAAAAACTATTTTCATGTAATAAATGGTGAAATAAAATCATCTTTTTTATTTCATAAAAAAGTAAAATTTTATTAATATTGGGAAAATATATTTCCTTTTTCGCAAAATAAATTGGAACCAAATCAGTCAACTTTTGACTAATTTATGTTTATAAAAAAAAACAATATAACTGTGACTAAATATAATTTCACCGTCACAAGTGTATCGAAGTTTCACTTCTCCCCCAAATTACAATACATAAATACTTTTAAGTGATCTATTTTCATTTATAAAAATAGTATTCCTGTAAATTGAAATATTACCACCATTACTAACACGTGCCAATAAAGGATTTCCCCTTTAATATTTTCCAGGTGGATTATTCAACTTATCAAGGGAATATTTAAAAGGGTAATTGAGAATAAAATCTTAATTACAATCACAATAGTAACTGTCAACTATATTTGGCAGTTACTTTTTTTTTCAAAAATTTCAGTTCTTTTTTCAGCCATTTTTGTGAAGCTCACGTTAAAAAAATAGCTTTTATTTCGAATTTCATTCATTTAAGTTAAGATTATGTTATCAGGTGTTACTACCCCATTTTTGGGCGTCGAACAGTCAAACAATATGATCAAAATCATGACGTTTTCAAATTTTGAAAAATAGACTATCCTAATAAATCTTATTTTCAAAATCCGTTTTTCATCAAACAAATTTTAAAACCTAGCCATTTGGCTTCTAAATTAAATATCATGAAGGCATTAAAAATTCTATTTAGTTTTAGTTTACTGCTTGCAATTGCTTCTGCTCCTGTAAACACATTTGCTCAAGTTTCTGATGAAGCTCAAATTGAAAAAGCAGAACGTGATGCTGCTAGGCAAGCAAAAAAGGAAAGAAATAAACAAGTTAAAATCGAAGCAAGAAATAAGAAAAAGGCTAGAAGAAAAAATATTAAGCCTGAACAACGAAAAGAGATGAAGGCAAGAAGAAAGGCTGCTAAGGCTGAAAGAGAAAAAAATATGACACCTGAACAAAGAGCTGAAAGAGAGAAAAAGAGAGCCGAAAGAAAGGCAAAAAGAAAAGCTGATACGGAAAGAATGAGAAATATGACGCCAAAACAAAAGGAAGAAATGAGAGCTAGAAGAAAGGCAATCAAAAAAGAAAAGGCAGGTAAAAAAGATAAGCAGAAGTTGAAAGACCTTAATGAAGAGAATCAACTTCCTTAAAATATAGTGATAGGTAATCTTCTAAATAATGAAGATTTATGGGACAACAATCTTTGATTGTTGTCTTTTTTTATGAGAACATATGGCATAAAAACTGCTACAATTAAGGTGTATTTTACTCCAAATAAAAATTGAATTATGATTTTTCAAAAAGTAATTTTAGGTGTTTTTCTTTTTACTTGCATTTCCTTATTTCCAAATAGTTTGGCAGCGCAAACTTCTCATGAAATTGAAGTTGGAGAAGATGAGCAAATTGAAAAGAAAAAAGATACTATGGTTTTACAAAAGAGAAAAAGAGTTCTTTCTAAAACTGATAAAGAAAAACAGATTCAACAAATCAAAAATAGAAAGGCAATACATAAGGAAGATAAATTGTACCTTTCTTCATCTCGAATCGAACGTGCAAAAACAGATTTAGAGAAAATGAAAAAGCGAAAGAAAATTTCTCAAAAAGAAATTTTGCAGGAAGAGAAAAAGATCAAAAGGTCAGAAGCACAACTTAAGAAAAAAACTAAGGAGGTATCTACATTTTCTAAAAAGGTTGGTCAATAATCTTTTATCTTATTATTACAATTCTATCGCTTAAAAACCTGATAACTTTAGTAGCTTTATTTTTGAAAAAAATCCCCCATCATGTCATCTAAAAAATTTCAACATATTTTTTTATTGGTTCAATTGGCTACCGTTTCTGTCTTTTTGGGAAGAGCTTGGCAGCACATTATTTGGGATGCACCTTTCCGAACATTGTTGTGGGATGAGGCATGGATGAGTACTATTTTACCTTGGTTTTCAAATATGCCCTATGAAGATTTCATTACAAGTTCTGAGATGGATGAAGCTATTCAAAAAAGTATAAAAATAAATGGATGGTTTTATGTGATTTGTGCGTTAGTTGCGATTTTTATAAAAAAAATTCCACGAGCCTTAACTTATATTTTGTGGTTGGGTTCAGCGAGTTTGATGTTTTTAGCCTTTTTATATTGTAAAGAAAAGTTTTTTCAATGGGGGCAATTTTGGGAATATAGCTTGCAATTTGGATCTCCCCTTTTCTTATTTTATTTATGGGGAAAACAAGAAGTAAATGATCGTTTGATTTTGATCATGAAAATTGCGATTGCCATTACTTTTGTTTCGCATGGATTATATGCTCTGAATTATTATCCTCGTCCAGGACATTTTACAGAAATGGTGATGACCATTTTAGGAGTAAAAGAAAGTACTGCTATTCTATTTTTAAATATTGCAGGTGTTTTGGATTTTGTCATTGCAATTGGAATTTTTATCAAAGGAAAAATTGGAAATTGGATTTTACTCTATACTATTTTTTGGGGATTAGCAACGACAATGGCTCGGATAGTTGGACATTTTTATTTGGATATGATGGAAGATACTTTGATGATGTGGGTGCATGAAGCAGTTTATCGAGCTCCACATTTTTTGATTCCGTTGGCAGTTTACTATTTTTACAAAAAACAAAATCATGAAAAAAACAATCTTGCTTTTTAGCTTAATTCTATTCTCAGCTCAGCTCACTTTTGCTCAAAAAAAAGATTTCGACAAAGTAAAAAAATTGATGACTACTCAATCAGAAGCATGGAATAAGGGAGATATTGATGGATTTATGCAAACTTATTGGAAGTCAGATGAATTACAATTCATTGGCTCGAATGGACCAACTTACGGCTGGAAAAATACACTTGATCGATACAAAAAAAGTTACCCTTCAAAAGAAGCAATGGGTTTTTTGACTTTTGATATTATTAATATGGATAAGCGAAGTCGGAAAGTAATGTCAGTTGTTGGAAAATGGCATCTTAAACGAGGCGATGATCTTGGAGATTTGGAAGGACACTTTTTATTGATTTTAAAAAAGATGAAAGGGAAATGGTTGATTGTTGCGGATCACTCAAGTTGATAAAATGTAAAATTCAAAATAAAAAAAGGGAATTAGTTGATGACTAATTCCCTTTTTTTATTCTACAATTTCAACCTAATTATGATCAACTACAATTTGTCGAAGAATCAACCCACGCTCTGCTTTTTCTTCCCAAGAAACATTATTACAATAAACTAATCCCGAATCATCTCCACCACAAGCTGAACTTGAAATAGCACATTGTGTATCTAAAATTTTCATCTCTTTATAAATCAAGCCAACTCCTCTCGCATATTTCTCAATTGAAACACGGTGATTAATTTTATTTTCGCTTGGTTCAGATTGAATCACAGTCATCACAGAATCATACATCACTCCATTAAATTCTTCAGGCATATCTACTGATTCGTACTCATATTGGTCAGACCAATGCTTATAAAAATCTATCGTTTCCCCACCAATGACAATTGTAGTATCTTGAAAAAATGTATTTCCATTCCAAGCAGTTCCCTCTCGAATTGGAAAAACAACTTTGATAAATCTCAAATTTTCTTCAACTCTTTCAACTTGAGTATCCGTTTTTTTGGTATTCCAAACATCAGTCACTTGCCATGAGCCGTTCTGATTTTGGCTCGTAAATCTTTCAATGATATAATTAACAGTTCCTGTGTTATCTTCAAAAACATCAACCACTTCTTCTTTTAAAAAATGGCTCGCAGTATCCTGAACGAAAATACAATCGCTTCCACTTTGTCCTCGATATACAATCGAATCAAGTTGATAGGTAATATATTTTCCAATTTCTAGTGGGAAATAATTATAGCCTTTTTTGAGCGTCAAATTTTCTCCAACCGTATTTTCATTACATGAATAATGACTAAAACTCAAAACAGCAAAAGCAAAAAATAGTAATATTTTATTTTTCATAATTAAAAAACGATATGTAAATTCGAATTATTCAATTCATTCACATTTTAATATTTTTTCAAATAAAAACAAAAAATAATATTTGCAAAAAATACTCCAACTTTTGAGGAGATCGCTACGCTGGCAGAGGTCTTTTCATTTATTTATTCAAAAAACTACCATAGATCAATCCACCCCCAATCACATCATCACCCTCATAAAAAACAGCAGATTGTCCAGGAGCTACTCCTCTAACATTTGCTAAAAAATCTACTTCAATTTTTCCGCTTCCATCATTTTTCAGAGTAGACAATACGCCAGGATCATTATATCGAATTTGAGTGACTGCTTCCATTCCATCTGGAATAGATTCATATTTCATAGAATTGATTTGTGAAACGGTCATTCCATTTCGAATCAAATCATCAATTCGTCCAAGTACAACTCGATTAGAATCTGGTTGAATTTCAGTTACAAACATCGGTTCTCCGAATGCCATTCCTAATCCTTTTCGTTGACCAACAGTATAAAATGGATAACCTCGATGCGTTCCTAAAACTTCTCCTTGAGGACTAATAAATTCTCCACCAGCTACTCTTTCTTCTAATCCTTCCACTCGGCGAGTTAAGAAACCACGGTAGTCATTATCAGGAACAAAGCAGATTTCGTAGCTCTCCCCTTTTTTTGACAAATCAGTATATCCCCAATCGAAAGCCATTTTTCGAACTTCAGGTTTTGTAAATCCTCCTAGTGGAAACCGACTTCGATCCAAACATTCTTGACTCAACCCCCAAAGGACATATGATTGATCTTTTCGTTCATCTTTTCCTTTAGTGATAAATTTTCGACCATTCTCTTCTTTGATTTTCGCATAATGTCCCGTTGCAATAAATTCACAATCTAGAGCATCCGCTCTTTTCAAAAGAGAACTCCATTTAATATGCGTATTGCACAAGACACATGGATTTGGTGTTCGGCCAGCCAAATACTCATCCACAAAATTATCAATCACGTAGTCACCAAATTCATCTCGAATATCCACGATAAAATGATGGAACCCCATATTTACCGCCACCATCCGAGCATCATTGATGGAGTCCAAACTGCAACATCCAGTTTCTTTTTTATTACCTCCAGCATTGGCATAATCCCACGTTTTCATAGTGATTCCAATCACCTCATAGCCTTCTTCGTGCAACATCATAGCTGCAACCGTACTATCGATTCCACCACTCATGGCTACTAGAACTCTTCCTTTTTTACTCATGTTAAACCCCCAGCCCCTAAAGGGGATAATTTTTCAAATATGCCTCCAGCATTTGAAAAAGTTAACCACTTTTTAAGCTTCTTTTGGGTCGTTTTTTTTATTAAAAAATGCTTACCTATTTTAAAATAGATTTTTGTTTTATTCGCTACTTCTAGCTTTTTTCAAAAAATAAAAAGATATTTGTTAATAATTTACGAACTTAGATGTTCGTTACTTTATTCTAATCCTTTTATCAACTGTTCTCGAATAAAAACATACTATTTGTAATACTATTCATTACAGAGCAGTTGAATCCCTTTTTCAAACCACAAAAATACAAAATTTGATGCTTATTGGTTCAAAAAACCAATGGCATTTTGAATGTAGCTTATTCTACATCTGAACAGCTTTTGCTGACAAAAGTTGTGTCAGTTTAATTTTAAACTTAATTTTAAGAAATACATAATCTAAAAACAGTTTCACCATGAAAACCTATTTCAAACTTACATTATCGATGTTCCTCCTTTTTGGATTTACAGTTGCAATGACTGCACAGGATGAACAATATGGACAAGCTTCCTATTATTCGGATGCTTACCATGGCAAAAAGACTGCTAGTGGCGCAAAATATGACAAAAATAAATTGACTTGTGCTCACAATGATTATGCTTATGGCACCATGCTAAAAGTGACTCATTTAGAAAATAAAAAAACGGTAGTAGTTAAAGTAATTGATCGAGGACCTTATATCAAAGGCCGAATCGTTGATTTGTCAAGAGCTGCTGCTGCAAAAATTGGCTTGATTCAAGATGGGATTGCTCAAGTAAAAGTTGAGTTAGTTAAAGGTAGATCAGAGAAGATGACAAGTAAAGGAGACAAAAATACTGATGAATATTCCGTTCCTTCAAATACTAGAAAAGCTGTAGAAGAAACGATTAAAAAAGGAAATGCGAAAGCGGCTAATTCTTCAAAATCAACTGAGACAAAAGCTAAAGTGCCTGCAGCAACAGCCAAAAAAGCTGCTCCTAAAAAAGAAGTTGCTGCTACAAAAGCTTCTGCAAAACCTGCAGCTAAAACTGTGAGTAAAGGTGCTGCTAAAAAAGCGCTTCCAATGATGACTGGAAAAGATTTTCAAAATGCTGACTTGTTTCAAATTTCTATTTTAAAGCCTCAAAAAGTAGGTTATGGTGTTCAGGTTGCTTCACTTTCTGACTATGATGGTGTTTTGAAAAAAGTAGCTGAACTGCAAGGAAAATGGTTTACTCAAATCCTAGTGAGTACTGAAAAAGTAGATCGAGGAAATAATGTTTACAAAATCATTTTGGGACAATTCGAAACTCGTGAGCAAGCAAATGCTTATAAAAAGACCTTGAAGAAGAATAAGAAGATTAGTGGTTTTGTGGTGTCATTGGGAACCCCCAGCCCCTAAAGGGGAGCCTTTTTCCTTTGCCTTTCGGCAAGGAAAAAAATAAACTAAATAGTATAACGATACTATAGAAAAAATGCACTTTGAAATTAAATTTCAAAGTGCATTTTTTAATTGAAAATCAATTGTGGGAAAAACATATAGTACTTAACTTTTTTCCTTGCCGAAAGGCTAAGAAAAAAGG
>CAZMBP010000152.1:0-24829 GCA_964564545.1 uncultured Saprospiraceae bacterium | reverse complement strand
TTAGTTTAATTTTTCTTTTAAAAAATCAAGCGCCATGGCATTTGCTTCTTGAGCTGCCGCTTCTTTGTATCTCTCTCCACTCGGATTGGCAAAAGCATGATCTGCATCAAAAATTTTATAAGTAAAATTCTTTCCAGTTGCCTTAGTGAGTGCATCAAATTTCTCTACTTTTTCAGGAGAAATCCAAGTATCTTTTTCGGCAAAAAGTCCTAACACATCAGCCTTAAGAGGAAGTAAGTCTTTTGCATTTTCCACAGGACTTCCATAATAAATAACACAGCCTGCTCCTTGTGTTTCGAGCATTATCGAAGCCTGTAAAGACCATCCACCACCAAAGCACCAACCAATGGTGGCGACTCGAGCATCCTTTCCAACTGATGCCATAAAACCTTCAATAATTGACTTAGCACGATCAGTAGAAATTGATTGCATCAATTTACCTGCATCTTCAGGTTTGGTAGCAACTTGTCCATCATAAAGGTCAATCGCAATTACATTGGTATTTGGTAATTCTTGATGTAATCGCTCAGATTCTCTTTTGATATAATCGTTTAAACCATACCATTCATGAAAAACGAACAAGTAATTTTTAGATTCTTCTTTTGAAGTTAAAAGGTAGCCGCTAGCTTGTTTTCCATTTAAAGTAGGGACTTCCAGTTTTATTCCCTTGGGTGTGAAATCAATGTCCTTTGGGGTTTCATGTTGTTTTTGAAATTCCTTATCATTGGCATTTTCTGCAAATTTATCAGTAGCATTTTTTTCCGAAGATTGGTTTTCTCCACATGAAAATAGGAGTAAACTGAGGATAGAAAAGAGGAGGATTCGTTGTAACATAATTCAAGTTTTTATATTAAAGAAAAGGATAATTTTTATAAAATGAAATTAAGTAATTCTTTGGGCAAATTTCTATGTTTTCATTCTCCTTTTTCTTTTACCTTTGCGGCGAAACATGAATTTATAAATGTAGTTTAACACTACAGATCTACATTTTTAGAAAAAAATAATAAATAATGCCTACGACCAAATCAGCCATTCAATATAAAAAAGGAAAACTGTCTAAAAAATTATTACTCGAACTTCACGAACAATTATTACGTCCTCGCATGATCGAGGAGAAAATGCTCATTTTGCTCCGCCAAGGAAAAATCTCAAAGTGGTTTTCAGGAATCGGACAAGAAGCTATTTCTGTAGGAGCAACTGCGGCTTTGGATAATGATGAGTTAATGTTTCCGATGCATCGAAACTTAGGAGTTTTTACTTCACGAAATATTCCTTTAAAAAGATTGTTTTGCCAATGGCAAGGAAAAGAACCAGGTTTCACCAAAGGCCGTGATCGATCATTCCATTTTGGAACGATGGAGTACAATATCGTTGGAATGATTTCGCATTTGGGACCACAATTGTCTTTGGCGAGCGGAGTTGCCTTGGCGAATAAATTAGGAAAAGAAAGAAAAATTTCTATCGCTTTTACAGGTGATGGAGGAACGAGTCAAGGAGAATTTCACGAAGCAATGAACACCGCAGCGGTTTGGCAATTGCCTGTAATTTTTGTGATTGAAAATAATGGATACGGATTATCGACTCCTGTAAATGAACAATATCGTTGCGAAACTTTGGCTGATCGAGGAAAAGGCTACGGAATGCGTTCGTACACGATTGATGGAAATAATGTCTTAGAAGTTTTTTCTACGATAAAAAAATTGGCAACTGAAATTCGTAAAAAGCCAGAACCGATTCTATTGGAATGTCAAACCTTTAGAATGCGTGGTCACGAAGAAGCTTCAGGAACGAAGTATGTTCCTAAAAAACTAATGGCTGAATGGGCGGCAAAAGATCCATTGAAAAATTATGAAAGCTTCTTGCTGGAAGAAGGGATTTTGACGGAGAAATCAATTGAAGATTTAAGAGCACAAATTAAATCTGAAATCGAAACAGGTTTGGCGGAAGCTGCAGAATTAGAAGTCGTAACTTCAACTCCCGAAGCAGAATTAGCAGATGTGTACGCACCTCACACACAAAAAGTAGTTGCTCCAAAAAAGAAAAAGAAATCTGAAAAAAGATTAGTTGATGCTATTTCAGATGGACTTCGACAGGCGATGGAGAAGCATGATAATTTAGTTTTGATGGGACAAGACATTGCTGAGTATGGCGGTGTTTTTAAAATCACAGATGGATTTGTGAAGCAGTTTGGAAAAGGTCGTGTGCGAAATACACCTCTTTGTGAAAGTGCTATTATTGGAATTGGGTTAGGTTTGAGTTTGAAAAAATATAAAGCGATGGTCGAGATGCAATTTGCAGATTTCGTCACTTGTGGTTTTAATCAGATCATTAATAATTTAGCAAAATTACATTATCGTTGGGGACAGCATGCAGATGTCGTCATTCGAATGCCTGCCGGTGGTGGCGTTGGTGCGGGGCCATTTCACTCACAAAGTAATGAAGCTTGGTTTGCTCACACGCCAGGGTTGAAAGTAGTTTATCCTTCGACGCCACATGATGCGAAAGGATTATTGTTAGCAAGTTTTGAAGATCCGAATCCAATTTTATTTTTTGAGCATAAAGGATTGTATCGAAGTCTTTCGGAAGAAATTCCAGATGATTATTATACCGTTGAAATTGGAAAAGCTCGCATTGCTCGAGAAGGTGCTGACGTTTCGATTATTACTTATGGGCAAATGGTGCATCATGCAAAAGCATTAGTCGAAGAGATGGGAGTTGATGCGGAAGTTTTAGATTTGCGAACTTTGTTGCCAATAGATTATGATGCGGTGGAGGCAACCGTAAAGAAAACGAACCGAGTAATTATTTTACATGAGGATACATTATTTGGTGGAATAGGAGGAGAGTTGTCTGCGCATATTTCGGAGCATTATTTTGAATATTTGGATGCTCCCGTTTTGCGAGCGGCAGGTCTAGACACACCGATTCCATTTGCGAAAACTTTAGAAAAAGATTTTATGCCTATGGGAAGATTGCGAGAGCAGTTGGAGCGTATTTTAAAATATTAGAATTACAATTGTTGGAAAAAATTAAAACTTCCAGAACTCAAAGTTCTGGAAGTTTTTTTATTTAAAGCTGATTTTTCAAAAAATCATCTAAATCCTTCACGCTAGGATTGACCAAAACTATTACGCCTTTTTCATCTAATAAATATTTTGTTGGTACATCTGTGATGCCATAAAGTTTAGCAACTTTTGAATTGAAAAAACGAAAATTAGTTACTTGATCAAAAACATGATTTTCCCAATTTAATTGTTTTTTACGAATGGCATTCATCCATCGTTTTTCATCTTTTTCAATTCCAACTCCGACAATTTCAAAGCCATCCGCATTTTTAAATTTTACATTTTGGTATTTTTTAAATAGCATTTTTAATCCAGGGATTTCTCTCAAACATGGACCACACCAACTTCCCCAAAAGTCAATCAAAACATATTTTCCCTCTAATTTCGTCAAGTCTGATTTTTCACCTGAAGGCAAAGTCCATTCAAAATTTGGAGATCGTTCTCCATCATCGAACTTTGGCATTTTGTACAAATATTTTCCAATGACAAAGCTGAGGAGGAATAATGGTAGCACCCACCATTTTTTTAAAATTTTCATATGAACTAATTTTGATTTTTTATTTGCAAAAGTGAATATGCAAATATCACCTTTTTAAATAAACATAAATAAAAGAAGTTTGTAACTTCCGTCGATTTTTTAACCAGATGTCCGTTGCGCGAGTTTTATTTCTTAAAATGGTAAAAAAGCAATAACATTAAAATATAAAAACATGCTCAGTATTATTCCAAGCGAAGTTCCCCAAGGTGTTTTACATCAACATCTGTTGGGCTGCGTTTCTCCTCGACCAATTGCATTTGCGAGTACCGTTGATAAAGATGGAAACCCCAATATAGCACCTTATAGTTTTTTTAATTGTTTTAGTTCTAATCCTCCGATTTTAGTTTTTTCGTCCAATCGAAAAGGAACAGACAACACGACTAAAGATACCTTGCATAATGTCGAAGCAACCGGCGAAGTAGTGATCAATATGGTAAGCCATAGCATTGTTCAACAGATGGCGGTGGCCAGTATTGCTTTTCCAGCAGGAGTGAGTGAATTTGAAAAATCAGGTTTAACGCCCATCGAATCTGATTTGGTCAGACCATTTCGAGTAAAAGAGTCACCTGCTCAATTGGAATGTAAAGTGCAACAAATTATTTCTCTAGGAGATAAAGGTGGAGCAGGAAATTTAATTATTTGCGAAGTCGTAAAGATGCACATTGACGAAAATGTAATGGATGAAAATAATAAGATTGATCCACAAAAGATTGATTTGATGGGAAGAATGGGAAGAGCATTTTATGTGCGAGCAAGCGGAAAAAATGTTTATCCAATTTATCAAAATGTAGGAGAAATTACCATCGGTTTTGATCAACTTCCGGAGAGCATTCGGGATAGTGAAATTTTGACTGGAAATAATTTGGGACAACTCGCAGGTATGACAGCATTGCCAACTGCAGAAGATATTCAAGAGCTAAAAGATGATGAGGAAATGCAAAGTATCTTGAAGTCGGAAAATGTGAAAGAGACTTTACATACTTTTGCCAAAACAATTTTGGATGAAAGTGATAATCGGAAATTTGCGGCTGAAGTTTTGATGTTAGCTGACTTAATTTAGAATTGAAAAAAGTGATGAGTTTTAAGATTAGGATTCATCACTTTTTTCTTCCATTGCTTTTCTTAATTCCCTCTCATTGATCACATTTTTAATCCAATTCGGAATCACCACTACTCCTACCAACAAGTATAAATAGTAGGTAAATAATCGCCAAATAAAAGCAATAATTAAAGCTATTGTGCCTGAGTTAACATAGTCACTTAAAAATCCTCCAAACAAAACTTCTGCGAAACCGGCGCCTCCTGGAGTCGGACTAAAAGCCATAATCACATACATTGTTTGAAGTCGAGCGTAGAGATTTGATTGGGTCTCGAAGTCAGTTGGAATATTTACAAATGCAATGATTAAACAATTCAGTAATAAAAATCGACAAGACCAAGCGGTTGCCGTTGAGAGAAATCCGCCGAGGTGGAAAGACCATTTTTTAGTCAATAATTCTTTACTCGCTGCAATCATATCATCACCTAATTGAATAGCTTTTTCTCTACGTTTTCTTAAAAAACCAATTCGAGTGGCGCCTACAACTATTCGCTTAATGGTTCTTGGATTGACAAATAAACCATAAAAAAATAAAGCACCATAAATTGCCATAAAGACATATGCTCCAAAAAAAGTGTAAGCCCAACCGTCAATGTCAGACAAGCTGTTCATGTTGGGGCGAATCATATTGGTTCCAAAAAATAGAAATAAGAAAGGTAAAACTCCTACAAAAAAGATAGTATCTAAAACGGCGGAATACAAAACAAGTGTGGTCGTTTTGGCTGCGGGTAATTTCTCTTGCGCTAAAACTACCATAGCAACTGCTGAACCTCCAACACTCGTCGGAGAAACTGCTGAACTAAATTCCCAAATGAAAATTAATTCGATACATTTTTTCCAACTAAATTCTCCTTCTGTCAAAATTCGAAGACGTGTAGCATAGGCAATATGCCGAACGACTAGCAAAAAGAATGATACCAAAACCCAAATCAAAGTATGCCTCGACCATTCGATTTTCGCAAATTCCTCAGGATTGAATTGTTGATAGAGTAAATAAAAGACAACTCCTAATCCAATTACAATTGGAAGAATAATTCGCGATGTTCGAACTGATTTCAGTACATCTTGCTCATCTTCGTTGAATGCTTCTAGTTTGTTTTCTTTCATTTAAGTTGATTGCCTGTCTGCCGACTAGGCAGTTTGTAAAATGGAGATTTGTTTTTTTTAAAACTATTAAAAAAGGAAAACGAAAGATAGTAAAAACAGTTCATTGAATATCTAATTTTAGTAAAAATAAAGTATAGCAGGATTTTCTAAGGTTTGTATAAATACACAAGACTTAGAAAGTCTTACTACCCTTTGTTTTTCTAAAAAAATGTACTTTTACAGCATGGAAGAACGAATTAGAAAATGGCGATTGATCTTAGGAAAAGATGCTGACAAAAACAATGATGAGCAAGTTCCTCTGCCTTCAGAAATGAAAGGAATGGATGATGTTTTGGAAGCATTATATGATTCTGAGCGGAAAGCTGGTTTAGGAAGTTCTTCGCCAAATGTTAATCGTTGGTTGGGAGATATTCGAAAGTATTTTCCTAGTTCGGTGGTGCAACTGATGCAGAAGGATGCGCTGGAAAGATTGAAGTTGGAACAAATGTTACTTGAGCCTGAGTTGCTAGAAGCTGTTGAACCAGATGTTAATTTGGTAGGAACACTACTCTCGCTCATGAAAGTTTTGCCTAAGAAAACTAAAAGTACTGCTCGAGCAGTTGTGCAAAAAGTAGTAGAAGATTTAGAAAAAAGATTAAAAAACCCTTTGCGTCAAGCGATTCAAGGAGCGATTAATCGTTCCGTCAGAAACCGTCGACCAAAGCATAATGAAATTGATTGGAACAAAACCATTCGAGCAAACCTTAAAACTTACCAAAAAGAATTTAACTCCATTATTCCTGAAGTTTTAATTGGACATGGTAAAAAAGGACAGTCTTTAAAAGATGTTATTTTGCTAGTTGACCAAAGTGGTTCAATGGCTAATTCGATGGTTTACGCTGGCGTATTTGGAGCAGTAATGGCATCATTGCGTTCGGTCAAAACTCACATGGTGGTGTTCGATACTTCGGTGGTTGATTTGACGGAAGAGTTAGATGATCCTGTGGATTTGTTATTTGCGACTCAGCTTGGAGGCGGAACAGATATCAACAAAGCATTAGGTTATGCAAAGGAGTTAATTCGAAAACCAGAGGATACGATTTTGGTTTTGATTTCAGATTTATATGAGGGTGGAAATGAAAATTCAATGTTGAAAAAAGCAGCTTCGATCAAAAGTTCGGGAGTTCAATTGATTGCTTTGTTGGCTTTGGATGATGAAGGTGCACCTCAGTTTGATAAGTCGGTGGCTTCGAAATTTAGTGCATTGAATATTCCTGCGTTTGCTTGTTCGCCTGATCAGTTTCCTGGTTTGATGGCATCGGCGATTAAGAAGGAGAGTATTAATGATTGGATGGCGAGGGAAGGGATAGTAGGGAAGGGATGATTTATAACAGTACATTTACAAAAAATAAAAACCGCAAAGGCATTAAATACTTTTGCGGTTTTTATTTTTCAGAAAAAGAAATTTTTCCTACCAAATATTCTCAATGTCTTCAGTCACGTATGCATGATCTCGATCTACATAATAAGAATCATCTCTTCTTTTTCTCATTAAATGATCTTTTCCAAAAATTCTCGCTAAAACGGATATTGGGAAAAGAACTACGAAAAATACTAAACCTAAAAGAATAGGTCCGGTTACATAATTACCTAGAATTTCGGCAAATTTAAACCATATACTTGTGATCAAGTTCATCACCGTACTTGACATCATACTTGAAACGCCAACTATTAATGATGTCCATAACATCCAATCAACTTGAAATCCTCTCCACACTCCAAATATGAAATACAAGGCTAAAAAACCGACAACGATGGCAAGAATTGCTTCTACTTTTTTTTCTCTGTTCATGATAATGAATCTTTAAATTCCTTTTCGGAATCTATTTAGTTTTTACAAATATTGTTTATGGAAAAGAGAGGTTCTTTTTTCCGTAAGTTTTTCTGATGAAAATCCGTGTCGCCCCAAGAAGAATCAGAGAGACACGGTTTTTGAATTACTAGAATAATGTGTAGATAAATGGAGCGATTGCAGAACCACCACCAATTACAATTAATACACCTAGTAAAAGGAGTAAAATAATTACTGGAGCTAACCAGAATTTTTTTCTTTCTCCCATAAATTTGAATAAGTCTTTAATAAAATCCATTTGCGTCAGTTTTTAGTTTCTCAGCGACTAGTTGATGTCCCTTTGGGTTCCAATGTCCTTCAAGTAAATAGAAATGTTTTAAAATATTCGTTTCACCTGAATCAATAAAGTCATCTGAGAGGTTATAAAAGGTTATGTTTTTATCTCTAAAATAATTGTCAAAAAATGCTTCTTGTTCTGTTTGTCGACCTTTAATTCTTGCATCAATATCATTGATCGCAGGAATATAATAGGCTAAAAATTTACGACCATCTGCTTCTACTTCTTTTCTTAATTGCTCGATATAAATGGAAGTTAAATTTTTTGCTCGATCCATATCAATTCCTTTTTCATAACTCACAATCTGATCTGGTATCAATAAATTAACTAAAACAGCTTTTAGCAAAGAGAAAAAATGTGAATGACTAATTAGCCAATTGTAAACCTTGCTCTTGCGTAATTTTTCTTTTGTACCGCCAGTTAATTTTTCAAAACTTTTTGGTGTCAAAGTCGAATCATTAATCACATCAAAATACTCATCTCGAATATTATCTGCTAAGTCATTATAGTGTGCAAAATAAATAACTGTATTAGGTTGATATTTATCTTTATAAAATTGATACGAGCGTAATGCGTGATCAGTACCTCGACCTTCTACTCCTGCATTGATGATTTCCACGCTATCTTTAATAAGTGCTTGTTGCAATTCGTAAGCAAAAGTTTCTTGATCGTTGACTCCTTTTCCATAGGTAAAAGAATCTCCAACAAACATTATTTTTTTATTAACGAAGTCGGGTATATCACCTTTGTGAGTTACTCGAAATCCGTCAGCACCATTGGTGAATTTAATGTTATAATTATTTGGTCGATATTCATCCCCCTGCAAATGAGGGATATGCATTAGACCAATATCTTTATCATACATAAATTTTACTGGAGCTAACTGTTGCGGCTCTACAAGCCGAACGATTCCCTCACAGACCAACAACATTATAAATGTTGAAAGTAGCATCGTACCAATATTGGACAACCATTTTTTCATAGTATGACTAAGCCGTTTTTACTTTTTAAAAAAAATAAAAGGTCAATTTTCCCTTTGACAAATTATTTCTTTAGGGGTGATTTTTAGTCTAAAACAAATTCTTCTTTCCATTTATCTTTTTCCTTCCAATCAGGTTGTTCTGTTTTTACAAAAACATAATCGCCTATCACCAAATAATCCATTTCCGTTCTCATAAAACAACGGTAGGCATCTTCAGGTGTATTTACGATGGGTTCTCCTCTTACATTGAAAGAAGTATTAATCACCACAGGACATCCTGTTAGATTTTTAAATGCTGAAATCAATTGGTGATATTTCGGATTTGTTTGTTTGTGTACAGTTTGAATTCTTGCAGAAAAATCAATGTGAGTAATCGCAGGAATAGTAGATCGAACTGTGTATAATTTTTCACGTTGTGATAAATCATGATAGTTGGCTGGAACTTCTTTTTTGATTTTCTCAGCCACATCTTGTACCAACAACATGTATGGTGAAGTACCTTCATGATCAAACCAATCTTCTACATCTTCAGCTAAAACGGAAGGAGCAAATGGTCGGAAAGATTCTCGGTATTTAATTTTTAAATTCATTTTTTCTTGCATCTCTGAGTTCCGAGGATCTCCGATGATACTTCTTCCACCTAATGCACGTGGGCCAAATTCCATTCGCCCTTGCATCCAGCCAATAGCAGCACCTTCTTCAATATATTTAGCTACTTGGTCACATAAATCTTGGAAATTGTCATATTTTTTATAGACTGCTTTTGTCTTTCGAGCCATAATTTCAATCTCTTTGCTCGAAGCTTCAGGGCCTAAGTATGATCCTTTCATAGAATCCATCATCACCCCATTTGTCACCTTTCTTTCTTTTCCAAAGTAAATGTAATTAGCTACTTGCGCTGCACCCAAAGCTCCTCCAGCATCACCTGCTGCAGGTTGGATAAATACATTTTCAAAAACTCCTGCTTTTACTAATTTTCCATTTGCTACACAATTTAGCGCCACTCCTCCAGCCATACACAAGTTTTTAGAACCTGTCAATCGCTTCGCCTCTTTAGCCATCAGAATAACAATCTCTTCAGTTACTTTTTGAATGGCCATCCCCAAATCCGACTGTGCTTGGTTCATATCTGTCTCCGCATTTCTTCTTGGAAAACCGAAAAGTTTTTCCCATTTTTTATCATGCACCATTCGAAGACCAGTTGCATAGTTGAAATAATCTTGATTCAACCAAAGTGATCCATCAGGTTTGATATCAATTAATTCAGTCTTAATGATTTCAATAAATTTCTTAACTCGATCTGAATTTGGATTTCCGTAAGGAGCCAATCCCATTAATTTATACTCTCCTGAGTTTACTTTAAATCCTAAGAAATAAGTAAAAGCAGAATACAATAATCCAATTGAATGTGGGAAACGTAATTCTTTAAGAATTTTTATGTCCTTTCCTTTTCCATGAGAAATAGAAGCGGTTGCCCATTCGCCTACACCGTCGACAGTCAAAATAGCTGCATCTTCATAAGGTGATGGATAGAACGCAGAAGCTGCGTGAGAAAGGTGATGTTCAGGGAATAATAATTTTATTTGCTTCTTATCATAAGAACCAACTTTCGCCAACTTCTCATGAATCAATCTTTTCAGAAACATTTTCTCTTTTAACCATACTGGAATCGAAGTGATAAAAGACCGAAATCCTTTTGGTGCAAATGAATAATAAGTTTCTAAAAGTCGCTCGAATTTGAGCAATGGTTTGTCATAAAAAACAATAGCATCTAATTCATCAATGCTCCATCCTGCTTGCTCTAAACAATATTTTGCGGCATTAACAGGGAAACCTGGATCGTGTTTTTTTCGAGTAAATCGCTCTTCTTGTGCTGCGGCAATAATATTATCTCCGTCTATAACGGCTGCTGCTGAATCGTGGTAAAAAGCGGATATTCCTAGTATCTTCATTAGAAGGTGTACATCTTGTTTGTTATAAAATAAATTTTCTGAGTTAACCTTATTTCCAAATGGGCAGATAAAAATAAAACGTTTAATCGTTTTCGGAAAATAAACGGTTGATTGGTGGGTATGTAAAAATTATGTTGTGACTGCCTTAAAACTGTATTTTGGAAGTGCAAAGATAAAAAAAACCAACATTATAGTCAAAGCAAAATATTTGATTATTTGTTTTGGTTTTTTTACTGTCTAAATGGATGACAATCAGTCATTTAGCGCATACTTTTGTATTTAAAAATAAGTATTAAATAAAAACGAAATTTAAAAAATATTGTTTCTATCCAAGCTGAGAGAAATTAGAAAGGTGATTATTTTTTTAATCGGATACTTCGAAAATTAACTTCTCCCGAATTATTAAAAATTGATATTTGATGGCTTCCTTTTTTCCAATTCAAATTTAATTCCGAAGTTTCTTTTTCCACCATTTTATATCCATTCATCCAATGTTGTATTTTTCCATTTTGGACAATGATTCGTCCTGTGTTCCAATTTCCCAATCCTCTGAAATCTCGATTTCTTCCAGGAACACATAAATTTTCAGAAGGAACGATTCCTTTCAATGATGCTAAAGATTGATTTCCATTTTGCGCTTCTTTTGCAAGTGAATTATTATCGATGATTTGGAAAATACATTTTTCATTTTTTCCATTGGAAAAATATTGAATGCCGCCTTCTGAATTTTCGCCGAGTAAAAAATCAAATTTTAAATCAAAATTTTCTGATGTTGCAAAATCAACAGGTTCACCTTCTTGAAGTAAAATGGTATCTGTATTAGAGAAAATTAGTTCATAGCCTTCCTCTTTTTCTATATCACTTAATTCATTTGCAACTAAATTGATCTCGGAAGTTTTGCCACTATCTGGTGTTTTTAGTTTTTCTAAATTGTTGGTAGCAATTTTTACATTTTTCCATTGAACAGTTTTTCCAACCATCGAAGAATCTTTTCCAATGCTATGGACTTGTAATCCAATAAAACCTTCTGAAGTTAAATCGTCTCGAAGATTGGCAGTTTGAATTCCATTTATCCAGACTCGAATCGATGGGCCAATTGCTTCAATTCGATATTTGTTCCATTCATCATTTTTAAAACCTTTCCGTCCTTCCGAATTTTCGCAAAGTGGATAAATCCAACCACGACGAGACTCGTCATAAATGCCTCCGCTAAATGCTCGAGGGCTAGGATCAACTTCGACTTGGTAACCATGCACGGCACCATCATAATAGGTTGGAATTGAATTACTTCGAATTTGAATTCCTGAATTGAGTGGTTTGTCAACTTTTAATTCTAGTTCTAAAATAAAATCACCGTACATTTTTTTTGTGCATAAAAAAGTGTTGGGAGTATTTAATTTTGCTGTTCCGATTAATACTTTTTCATCGATGTGATATTCAGCTGTTCCATTTCTGACTTCCCAGTTATTAAGATTCTGTTCATTGAAAAGTAATTCCCAATCAGAGGATGTAGGAGTATTGTTACATGAAAAAAATAGAATGGAAATAAAAAGTAAGAACCACTTCATTGAGAATCTTTTTATGTTGTAAATATTCAGCATCTTGTATTTTTTGAACCACAAAAGGCACAAAGAAAACAAAAGTAAATCACTAAAAATTTATGTGATTCTTTTGTGCCTTATGTGGTTCAAAATTTCACATGCTGAATAATTACTTTATTTTTGGAAAAATTAAAACGTGCGAAAAATCAATTTCAAAAAATGACGAAATCCAAATATCTACTTTTTATTTTAATCTTTTTTATTTCTTGCCAACCAGAATCACAACAAAATATTAATGAACCTGAAATTGATTTGAGTGATTTTATTTTACAAGACAACTTTCAGATCGAACTCATCGCCTCGGAACCATTGATAGAAGCTCCTGTCGCCATGACATTTGATAATCAAGGACGATTATGGGTATTGGAGATGCCAGACTATATGCCCAACATTCATGGAAGCGATGAAGATGTAGCACGTGGACGAATTGTTATTTTGGAAGACAAAAATGGCAATGGGAGAATGGATCATGAAAAAGTTTTTTTGGAGAAATTACATCAGCCAAGAGCGATGGCATTAGTTTATGGAGGACTACTTTATGCGGAAGCACCTAATCTATATTTTGTAGAAATCGAAAATGATCAACCTAAAAATAGGGTGCTAGTTGATAGTCTTTATGCAGTCGGAGGAAATGTGGAACATCAACCAAATGGCCTGATGATGAATCTCGATAATTGGATTTATAATGCAAAAAGTAATTTTCGATATCGAAGAGTGGATGGTGTTTGGAAAAAAGAACCCACTCATTTTCGAGGACAATGGGGAATCACTCATGATGATTATGGTCGACTTTTTTATAATGATAATTCGAATCCTTTGTACGGAGATTATGTGATGCCGAATCAAATGACACGCAATAAATTTTTACATCCAAAAGAAGGAGTTGGCAAAAATATTTGTGTTGATAGAAGTTTGCATCCTTTGCAATCGACTGCGGTTAATCGAGGTTATATGGATGGTATGTTGGATGAAGAAGGGAAGTTAATTTCGTTTACTTCGGCATGCTCACCGATGATTTATCGAGGGAATTATTTTGATGAAACATATACTGGAAATGCATTGGTCTGCGCCCCCGAAGTTAATGCAATAAAAAGAATAACGCTGTCTGAAAAAGATTCAAAAATCGAAGGTCAACCAGCTTGGGATGATAAAGAATTTTTAATCACAACCGATCAAGGTTTTCGTCCGGTGAAATTAAATAATGCTCCTGATGGAAGTTTTTATATCACAGATATGCATCGTGGAATTATTCAACATAAAGTTTACATGACGGCGTATTTGAAAAAACAAATTGAAGAAAGGCAGTTGGATACGATTATAAATTCAGGGAGGATTTTTCGAGTTTTTCAAAAAGAAAGTAAAACAGAGAATATTGATTTAGAAAATTTATCTAATGAAGAGTTATGTGATTTATTAAAAAATAAAAATGGTTGGCTTCGAGATCGAGCACAGCAATTATTGATTCATCGAAATGCAACAGATGTAGTTGACCAATTAAAATCAATTGCTATAAGTTCTGAAAATCATCTTGCGCAAATTCATGCTTATTGGACTTTAGAGGGAATGAAATTTTTTGATGAATCTGATTTATTAGTTGTCCGGAATGATTGGCATCCAAAGGTGATTGCAACAACAATTCAATTAATGGAAAACTTTCCCAATAAAATTGATGATGTTTTTCCAAAGCAGATTTTAAAAAAATACAACAAATTTTTTCAAATAAATAATAAAGAAATTGATTTGCAATTGGCATTTTCAGTTACTGAGATTGAATCCCCAAAAGATGTATTTGCATTGTTATTAAAAATAAATCAACGTTACCCAGATGATGAGTTTGTCGCAGAAGCAATTGTTAGTGGCTTGCAAGGAAAAGAAAAAATGTTTTTAGCTTTTATATACCAATGGGGAAGTGATGTATTAAAAAACAAACTCAAAGAAGTTGTCACCAACATCAAAAATGATAATCCAAATCGGATTTATAATCGAGTGAAAATAGGAATGGATGACAAAACTGTTGGGCGAGATTTATTCAACATTCATTGCGCTGCTTGTCATGGGATAGGGGGAGAAGGCATTCAAAATTTAGCTCCGTCCTTGCTAAATGCTGACTTAGTTGAAATGAATTCAGAAGTGGTCACTTTAATAATTTTACATGGTTTGCAAGGCGAAATTACGGTCGAAGGAAAGCCTGTGAAATTTAACGCAGCGATGCCTGGTCTAAAAGATAATGAGGAATTGACTGATGAAAAAATTGCAGCCATTACAGCTTATGTAAAAAATGCTTTTAGTCTTAGTCCACAAGGAATTAAATTTGAAAAAGTAAAAGAGTTGAGAAGTGAAATTCCGAAAGAGGGAGAACTATTTTCCGAAAAAGAATTAGTGGAAAAGTATAAAGATTAAGTTTAGATAAAACTGTTAAACTGTTTTCGTTTCGCTAACTGTTGAACTGTTTTTGTGTATCAGGATTTAATTTTTTTATAAATCTAGTAACAGTATGAACAGTTAGCGAAGCGAAAAAATCTAATAGTTTATTTCTTTTTTACATGCTTATCCATCCATTCTGTCATTTCCCAAAGCATATGCATAATTGATTCACGCGCTTGGTAACCATGACTTTCATGAGGAAGCATAACTAATCGAACCGTCGCACCATGACCTTTTAGGGCAGCATAAAATCGTTCACTTTGCATTGGATAAGTACCTGAATTATTATCAGCATTTCCGTGAATCAAAAGAAGTGGATCTTTTATTTTATCAGCATGGACAAAAGGCGACATATTAAAATAAGTCTTAGGAGTTTCCCAAAAAGTTCGCTCTTCAGATTGGAAACCAAAAGGAGTTAATGTTCGATTGTAGGCACCACTTCGAGCAATTCCTGCGGCAAATAAATCAGAATGTGCTAACAAATTTGCAGTCATAAATGCACCATAAGAATGTCCTCCGACAACCAAACGGTCTTTGTCCGCAATTCCCATATCAACAATTTTATCAACTGCAGCTTCTGCATCCATCACTAATTGTTCTCGAAATTTTTCATTCGGTTCTTCATCACCTTCTCCTACAATTGGCATTCCGAAATCATCAAAAACAGCGTAGCCTTGCGTCACCCAAAAAATTGGAGAACCCCAATACAATCGAGTAAACTCGTAAGGTGAATCACTCACTTGACTAGCAGCATCGGCACTTTTATATTCACGAGGATATGCCCACATGAGTACAGGTAGTCGACGATCTTTTTTGGGGTCGTAATCTGATGGAGTATACATTGTTCCTGTTAGTTCAATACCATCTTTACGTTTGTATTTCACTAATTCTTTTTTCACTCCTTTTAATGATTCGTATGGATTTTTGAAAAAAGTAAGTTGTTTGTTTTCCTTTGAATTAATGTCTTTGATAAAATAATTAGGTGGATCTTCTTTCGACTCTCGACGAGTTAGAATACTTCCTTTTTCAATATCCAAAATCTCAACAGGGATTTCATAATAAGGAGCTGCTGATCTCCAAAGGCGAGTTGATTTTTTTGTGGCTAAATCAAATTTGTCAACAAATGGACGATTTCCTTCAGGCGATGCACCTTGTCCTGAGAGGTAAAGAGTTTTCCCTTCGTCAGATGTCAAAAGTATTTGGCGACCATATTGATTTCGGTGAGTTTCAAAACCTCCAGGACTGTTGTATCGATCTTCCCATGAGCGATCAAAGATGACTTTTTTACCTTTATTTGGAGCAGCTGGATTCCAACTACTAGTTACTTCTCGACGGGTTTCCCATTCCCATTCAGAGGTCATTGCAAGTTGATCATTCCCCCAAGTTATTCCGCCGTATCTTAATTCAAAACTAAGGCCTTCTTGTGCCTCACCTTTGAAGGGAGCAGTTTTAAAAAACATTTTATCTCGAACTGTTGCTTCCTGTTTTGGATCACCTCCATCTTGTGCTTCCACCCAGTAAATAGTTGCAGGAGCATCTGCTCGCCAAGTAAAATTACGTGGGCCAGTTCGAGTTGCTCCGAACCCTTTTGGGATATTTTCAGCAGAAGGAATCTGAGCAACGGTTGTTACTTCATTTCCATCTTTATCATAAATATCTATATCAAATGGAAATCGAGAAAAAGGAACTATGTAAGAAAAAGGTCTTTTGACCGTATAAATCAAAACATAATCTCCATTAGGAGAAGTACTCATTCCTTTGATAATCCCAGTTTTTCCAAAAGGTTGGAGATCGCCTGTTTCAATATTAATTTTTATTAACTCGGAAAAGGTATAGTATTCAAATAAAGTCTCATCATGGCGATTTTTCAATAAATCTTGGTAAGTTCTTACAGGAGCAGATTTACCTTCGTTAGATTGGATTGTAGGCCCAATTGGTTTAAGGTTTTCTTTTGGAGATTCTCCTCGATCTGAATTTATTTTTTTATAGATAATTGTCTGACTATCAGAAAACCAAGAGTAAGGCAAGCCTCCCATGGAATCATTTACATTAGCATCAGTTAATTTTTTTGCTTGTGCTTTTTCCAAATTAGCAGTCCATAGTTCCAAACCATTTTCTTTTGTGATGGTAAAAAGTACTTTCAACCCATCAGGACTCCAACTTACATTTTGAATTTTTGGATTAGAAGGAAGACCACTAATTTCAGTTTCTATTTGCCCGTCAACTGTTTTTATTTTCATGCTATTAAAATGCGCAGCACGACTTGAGCCATTAGTTCGTGGGTTAATTCGAATACCTGCCAATCGTAATTCTTCCTGAGCGACTTCTTCAATTGATGGCAAACTTGCTCGACCTAATAATAACATTATATCTCCTGCTGGACTCAAACTTGCAGCTGGTGTTGGAGGAGCATCGATTAAATCAGCAATTGCTTTCGGTGGCATTTGATAGCCTAAATTATTTTGTGCGTTTAAATTCATGGTAATAATTATGAGAAATAAAATTCCCCAAAGGGATGAGTTATTGAGATCAATTTTTTTGCAAACATAAGATTGTTTTTGCTTTGCCCGAAATTTATTAACTAAAGTAGAAAGAAAAAAAGTGGTGCTAGTTCTTTATAGACTAACACCACTTTTTTGAAGTTTGTTATTAGAAAATTTTATTCCTTAACTAAAACAGCATCAGTCAAAGTATAAATCAATCGATTGATATCGTCTGAATTAGTTTCTAATTTTCCTTTAAGAGTAACTGCTTCTGCAGAGTATTTTACAGGCTCGCTTGCCTCAACTTCCATTACCGTTTCAGGTCCTGCGCCTCCACAGAAGAAACACATATTATATGGAAATGCTGAGAAGACAAATTCTTTATGACTTTTGTAACCTTCGACAGGGATGATGTATCCTTTGATTTCGATGACTTTACCTTCTAGCTCAAGCACCTCTTTGCTGAAAACAGGTTTGTCCACTTTGAATCCCATGATTTCATCATACTCTTTTTTGAAAGTAATTTTACTCAAAGTCTTCCAAGTTTTAGCTGCTTCTGAAGGTTCAGTTGGAGCTTTAACTGTTGATGTATTTTTGTCTCCTTTTGAGGAAGATTGTGCAGTACTTATATTTGAAAAAGCTGCCACTAAAAAAAAGCTGAATAATACAATTGTTATTTTTTTCATGTTATTTTTTCTTTTTGGTAAAAACTCAAGCGGCTCAATCGCTCACAAATATAACGTAATACTTTCAAGGAAGTAATTTAAGACTCTGTTAAAGTTTGAGAAATATCTGTTCTAAATGCTTGATATGCTGGAATAACTGCAGCTACAAATCCTATTAATAATGCACCACCAAGTAAGTAAAATTCTTCTTTTAAAAATTTAGCTGCAGTAAATGAATAGTGATATTTATCTTCCATTTGTCCTGCAAAAATGCTCATTCCCAAATGGCTTAAAATAATTCCAATCAGATATCCAATCACAGCTAACAATAATCCTTCAAGAATTATTAGGAAAAAAAGTTTAGTTGGAGTTGCTCCCATCACTCGCATTAATGCCAACTCATATTTTCGATCTCTTAGCGAACTGAACAATGAAATAAAAATACTCAAGCCAGAAACGAAGACAATAATCATTGCCAAATTTCTCAAAAAACTTTCTCCCAAACTCATGTTATCGTAGAGTCTATTTAATTCAATTGCTGGAGAGGCTGCCATGACTTCAGTATTTTCATTAATTCCTCGAAGCATAGTCAAGGCTTGAAAACTTTTCTTACTTGACTCTTTAAACTTAATTAAAATAGAAGTGATTTCTTGGTCAACTTCTTCGATTAAAGGTTTTTGTGGAGTTGCATGATCATGCTCTGAGTGGTCATGTCCATCATGTTCGTGATCATGTTCGTCATGATTATCATGGTCATGGCCTTCATGATCTGCGTGATCGTGTCCATCATGATTATCTGTTTCTTCAACTTCTGGTGCAGCACCTTCCTCATGATCGTGAACTGCCCAAATACTTTGAGTGGTTGTCAAAATCAATTGATCAATAACTGAATTTGATTTTTGGAAAATACCTACTACTTTGAATTGCCCGTGTTCATGTCCATTCATTCCATCACTCAAAAAACCATGAGTACTATAAAAGGTATCTCCGATTTTTAGATTAGCAATTTTTGCAACGTCGGCACCGATGTTTGCTTCAAAATTATTTTTCCAAATTTTTCCCTCTTTAGGTTTTACATCATACAATTGCGGATAATCTAGAGTCGTTCCTACGATTCTAAATCCTTTGTAACTGTCACCCAAAGAAAGAGGAATAGCTTTGTCAATCAATGGATTTCTTCCACTCAAAAAAGGTTTGACATCTTTGATTTTGACATTTCCAGTAGGATCATCGACGTGATACATATTACATAAGATCATTTGCAAAGGACTTCCTTTTGCCCCAATGACTAATGAAATACCAGCTAAATTTTTGTCAAATTTTTCTTGAACTTGATTTTCGATAAGGAATATCATGGAAATCATTCCTACACCAAGAGCAAATAAAACCAAACTCAACATCATATTAAGTGGCTTGCTAGTCAGGTTTTTCCAAGCTAATTTAATATTGTTCATAGTTCAATTTTATTTTTTACTAAATCTTTCAATCGCCCATCATGAGTAACGATAAGTAAAGTTGCATTTGCTTCTTTTGATTGATCTTCCAATAACTTAATTACTTCATGGCAATTCTTATCATCCAACGCTGAAGTAGGTTCATCAGCTAAAATTACAGTAGGTCGATTAACCAATGCTCGCGCAATAGAAACTCTTTGTTTTTCGCCTTCGCTTAAATTATCAGTTTTGGATTTGAATTTATGGCCAACATTAAGTTTGTTAAGAAGTTTGTAAATATATTCTCTGTCCACATCTTGACCAGCTAATTCTTGAGCTAGCATCAAGTTTTCTTCAACCGTTAAAGCTCTGACGAAATAGGGTTTTTGAAAAACGATACCGATATTTTTTCCTCGAAACTGATCCAATGCAGTTGAAGAAAGTTGGCTAGTATTTTTTCCATCAATCAAGATTTCACCTTGCTTAGGTTTTCTTAAACCTCCGAGCAAATGTAAAAGAGTTGTTTTTCCGCTTCCTGATTGACCGAGCAATAACCATTGCTCACCTCGTTGACAATTGATGTCAGGGAAGTTTAAAAAGGTTTTCCCATCGTAGGAAAATTTTAAATTTTTGGTTTGTAACATAGTTTCTGTCTAATTACTTTTTTCGATTACAATCGGGAACTACAATAATGCTGCACCGAATACTCCTGCGCTATCTCCAAGCTTCGGTTTTAAAAACACCGTATCGAAGCGATTGTTGAAAACATATTTTCTTGCTTCTTCTACACCTTCTTTATACAATAAGTCAACATTACTAACTCCACCACCTAAAACGATCGCATCTGGGTCTAAAATATTAATCACGTTTGCTATTCCTTTTCCAAAGAATTTTAACATTCTTTTTACCGTTTGAGTGGCAGCTCCGTCCGTTCCTGCGTGGTATCTTTCGATAATGGTTTTTAATTTTAAATGCTCACCTGCTTGTTCTTCATAAAATCGTTCTAGAGATTTTCCAGAAATAATAGTTTCTACACAACCGGTATTCCCACAATAACAATCTCCACCAGAGGCATCTAAAAAATTATGTCCCCACTCGCCAGCAATACCTTGGCGACCTGTGATAGGTTTTCCGTTAATCACAATTCCTCCACCAACCCCAGAACCCATTATAACGCCAAAGACAACTTTTGCTTCAGGCATTTTTTCTTTCACAATTCCCATGTTCGCTTCTGCTACTGCAAAACAATTTGCATCATTGGCAACGACAAGTGGCAAATTAAGGAGTTGCTCCAAATCTTTTTTGAAAGGCATTCCATTCATAATAGTAGTATTGGAATTTTTCATGGTTTGTAAGATTGGATCAATCACACCTGGGGTTCCGATTCCAATTTTTTCAGGTTTTACGCCTGTCTCAGCAATAAGTACTTCAATAAGTTTTGTTATTTGATCTAAGATATGTTGATATCCTCTGTCAGCTTCGGTAGGGACTCTTAATCGTTTTAATGGTGTGGGATTTCCTGCTTCGAGCACGACACCCTCGATTTTAGTTCCTCCTAAATCAATTCCCCAATGTAAATCCATAATGATATAAGTTATTTTAATGTCCGTAAAGTGAACCTTTTTTTCGTTTTTATTGTAACAAAAGCAAGTGAGCAGAACGGTTGGTTTTTGAAAAAATATTGACCTTGATTTTAAGCAAAAATACTGCTACATTTGTCCATCTTTAAAAAGAAAGAAAAAATAACATGAATTTTTACTCAAATATAATAATTAGCATCATTATCATTCCGCGATTGCAAGACAATCTGTAGATGCTACTTCTTTTATTTGAATAAAAAGCTCTGACAGGTTGTTCTGTCAGAGCTTTTTGTTTTTAAAAACTGTCAAAAATCCTAGTTTTTACTAGAAAAATAAAATCAATAATTGGTTTAACCTTTTATCTTTGCAAGCGTTTTAAAAAATAACAATTTTAATAATATGTCAAACGAGAAATACCGTAAAGTCAAATCCCTCAATCTTCCTGAGATAGATCAGGAGATACTCGCTTTTTGGAAGGACCATAAAGTGTTCGAAAAAAGTGTCGAGGAAAGAAGTGAAGACAATTCTTATGTCTTTTATGAGGGACCACCATCAGCAAATGGAAAACCTGGAATTCACCACGTGATGGCTCGAACGATCAAAGATTTGGTTTGTCGATACCATACGTTGAAAGGAAAAAGAGTAGAACGAAAAGGAGGTTGGGATACGCACGGTTTGCCGATTGAATTATCTGTGGAAAAAGAATTAGGGATAACTAAGGAAGATATAGGAACTAAGATTACGGTAGATGAATATAATGCAAAGTGTCGGGAGACAGTTATGCGATATAAGGATTTGTGGGATGACCTGACAATCAAAATGGGATACTGGGTTGACTTGGAAAATCCTTATGTGACTTACGAAAACGAATACATTGAGTCAGTTTGGTGGTTGTTGTCTCAACTGTACAATAAGGATTTGATGTACAAAGGGTACACGATACAGCCATATTCGCCAGCTGCAGGAACAGGTTTGAGTACGCATGAGTTGAACCAACCAGGTTGCTATCGAAATGTAAAAGATACTTCAGCAGTTGCTATGTTCAAAGTGGAGAAAGATGAGAAATCTAATTTCCTTTTCGAAGCAGATGACGAAGATGTTCGAATCATAGCATGGACGACAACACCTTGGACGTTGCCTTCCAATACTGCGTTGACTGCTGGGCCAAAAATTGATTATGTAAAAATCAAGATGAAAAATAGCTACACAGATTTACCAGTAAGTGTAGTAATGGCCGAGGCATTGGTGAAGAAATGGTTTGGTGCAAAAAATCAACCTGAGATCATCGAGCAAAGTGACTCTTTTAAAGGTGCATTGATGGAGGGAATCCGTTATGAGCAATTGTTAGATTTTGGAAATGAGATCGAACCTTTGCAAGGAAAGACTGATGCCTTCCGAGTGATCTTGGGAAATTTTGTAACGACTGAAGATGGAACAGGAATCGTTCACACGGCTCCTTCATTTGGTGCGGATGATAGAATGGTTGGTGTGCAAAATGGAATAGGTGCTTTGACTTTGGTGGACAAGCAAGGAAAATTCAAAGATAATGTTGGTGAATTTTCAGGACGTTATGTGAAAAATTACAAAGACGATCCTGATTATGTAAATGTTGATATCGATATCGCAGTTAAGTTGAAAATGGAAAACAAAGCTTTCAATGTTGCGAAATATGAACATAACTATCCACATTGTTGGCGAACAGATAAACCAATTTTATATTATCCATTGGATAGTTGGTTTGTCAAAGCTTCATCAGTCAAAGAGCGAATGGCAGAGCTGAATAAAGCGATAAATTGGAAACCTGCTTCGACAGGTGAAGGTCGTTTTGGGAAATGGTTGGAGAACTTGCAAGATTGGAATTTGTCTCGTTCAAGATTTTGGGGAATACCTCTTCCAATATGGAGAACTGAAGATGGAGAACATCAAAAATGTATTTCTTCTATCGAAGACTTGACAAAAGAAATCGAGCATGCAAATAATGTTTTAGGGAAAAGTCAAGAAGTTCCTAAAGACTTACATAGACCATATATCGATGATGTGATTTTGGCAACCGAAGAAGGTCAACCGATGAAGCGAGAGTTGGATTTGATCGACGTTTGGTTTGATTCAGGTTCAATGCCTTATGCTCAATGGCATTATCCATTTGAGAATAAGGAAAAATTTGAGCGAAATTATCCAGCTGATTTTATTGCCGAAGGTGTTGATCAAACTCGTGGTTGGTTTTATACATTGCATGCAATAGCGACGATGGTTTTCGATTCCGTTGCATACAAAAATGTAGTTTCCAATGGTTTAGTTTTGGATAAAAATGGAGTTAAAATGTCTAAGCGATTAGGTAATGCTGTTGATCCATTTGAAGCGTTGAGCAAATATGGAGCAGATGCGAATCGATGGTACATGATTGCTAATTCGCCGCCATGGGATAATTTGAAATATGATATTGATGGAGTAGACGAGAAGCGGAAGAAGTTTTTCGGAACCCTATTCAATACCTATAATTTCTTTGCAACTTATGCGAATATCGATGGTTTCGAAATGGATGAATCGAATGCAACTCCAGTTGCTGATCGACCTGAAATAGACAAGTGGATTATTTCAAAATTAAATTCATTGGTCAAAGCATACACAGATGCAATGGATGATTATGAAGCAACGAAAGGTTGTCGAGCAATCGAAAATTTTGTTTTGAATGATTTATCAAACTGGTATGTAAGATTGTGTCGTCGTCGTTTTTGGAAAAGTGATTCTGATGCAGACAAGCGTGCTGCATACGAAACTTTGTACGAATGTATGGTTGTTGTTTCGCAGTTAATGTCAGCCGTTGCACCTTTCTTTGCGGATTGGTTGTACCGAAATTTGACTGACCCAATTCGAGAAAATCAAAAAGCAAATGATGGTCGCTGGAAACATGATTCTGTTCATTTGACTTATTTGACAAAAGCGAATTATGACTTGATCGACGAAGCATTGGAGGAAAGAATGGATTATGCTCAAAGAATTTCTTCTTTGGTTTTATCCATCAGAAAGAAAGAGAATCACAGAGTGCGTCAGCCATTGCAAAAAATATTATTACCTGTTTTGGATAATACTTTCCAATCGCAAGTAGAAGCGGTGAATGATTTGATTTTATCAGAAGTGAATGTGAAAGAGATTGAATACTTGACAGATACGACTGGTTTTATCAAAAAGAAAATCAAGCCGAACTTCAAAACGCTTGGGCGTAAGTTGGGTAAAAATATGAAAGCTGCAGCGGCAGTTATCGGAGGTTTATCTCAAGAAGATATTGGAGCGATTGAAAAATCAAATAGCTACCAATTAGTTGTTGGAGACGATACTTACGAATTGACTTTGGAAGATTTTGAAATCACTTCAGATGATATTCCAGGTTGGACTGTAGCGAATGATGGAGCTTTGACGGTTGCATTGGATGTGACGGTAACGGATGATCTTTTGGCAGAAGGAACTGCTCGAGAGTTAGTTAATCGTATCCAAAATATCCGTAAGACTCGTGACTTTAATGTAACTGATAAAATTGCGGTGACTTTGGAAAACCACGAAGCGATTCGTCCAGCGTTAGAGCAATTCAAAGATTACATTTGTACGGAAACTTTAGCAACTAGCTTGGATGCTCAAAGTGAAGTGGAAGGAGAAAAGATAGATTTGAATGATGAAGTTTCACTAAATATTCAAGTGGAGCGCTCATAAACACGTGGTGGTCTGCTTTAGCTGACC
>CAZMBP010000151.1:0-29042 GCA_964564545.1 uncultured Saprospiraceae bacterium | reverse complement strand
CTTCCAAATGGAGTCACAGTTGCTCTTCAAGAGTCGAGACCATTTTATTTAACTTTTAGAGTTACTCAATATTTGAATTTTAGAAAATGAAAAAAGTAATAATTTATTTTTCCTTAATTGTATTTGCATTTGGAAGTTGCAGCAAAGTTGATCTTGATGAAGTTCCTTCAGGAGATCCTGTTTTTCTAGTAAATGCTGAATTGGATGGAGTTGATTTAAACCTAGTTGCAGGTGATGATGATTTTTATATGTTTTCAGAATTTTCGAAAGATAATTTTGATGTGTATACGATGACTGGAAGATTTGCCAAAGATTCTAATTGTACAGTAGAATGTGAGGAGTCCTTGAGTTTCTCAATTAGAAGTAGTTATGCAGATTCGATACCTAATGCACCTTTTGACATTAGTTCAGCACTTATTCAGGGAACTAATTTAAATTATTTTTCAAATAGCAATACAGTTACGCAGGATGGACATATCTATACTTTTTCAAGTAGTTTAATTGATACTTTAAATTCAGCTATTGCTGGAGAAATAAATTGGGAGATTTTAGCAGGACAAACTTTTGAAACAGGAACTGGGGATACATTTTCATTTCCATTTTATGGAACAGATGATTTGGATGTAAGACTTTCTATTGATATTGCAAATGGATTAGGATGCACTAGTTATTTTAAAACCAAAGTAAAAAATGGGTTAGATGAATTTTGTGATTTGGAATTGGATGCTAGTTTTATGATGGGAGACAGCGTCTATGTATTAAGTTTGATTGGACAAAATTATGATAGTATTATGTGGAATGGAAATCCAATTTCTGTATTAACCATCCCTATTTTTGGACCACCAAACTCAATAATTACATTGGAAGCATTTAATTCTAATACCAACTGTAATGTTGAATTAGGTGTCTGTATAAATGCTGATAGTCTAAATTTATCATCTATAGCTTTTCCAAAATTTGATGTTCAGGTTCAAGAGGATACTCAGATAATTGGTGGAAATGGCGAACAACTCTCAGCAGTAACAATTGATTATCAAGATGAAACTGGAATCTACAGTTCTAAATTTGCTGATAATTCCAACAATACATTTACAATTACAAAAATTGAAGATTACGAGATAAACGAAAATGGAGAGAAAACTAAAAAGTTAACCATTGAGTATGATTGCATTTTGAAGAAAGAGGGTAGTGGAGAAGAAAAAAATATAACAGGTACTGCTGAAATTGCAGTTGCTTATCCTGATTAAAGATTTTGTAAATTCATTTATTTTTAATTTACAGTTAGGTAGTTGTAAAGCCGTTTCATTGAATAATGAAACGGTTTTATTTATCGCCTTTTTCGTTTATTTTTAACTCGATGCTCTTTCATCTTTTGGCTGAGGTTTTCAGATTTGGCCACTAGCTGCATCAACTTATTAACTTCTTGTTTAGTAAAGTTTCGCCATTTTCCTTCAGGTAAATCTCCCAACTTGATATGCATAATTCTGAGACGAATTAATTTAGTTACATGATAACCAAAGTATTCACACATTCTTCGGATTTGTCGATTAAGTCCTTGGGTTAAAATAATTCTAAAAGTGTAATTGCTTTCTTTTTGGACAAAACATTTCTTAGTTCTAGTACCTAAAATTGGAACTCCATTTGCCATATTTTGAATAAAAGAATTTGTAATTGGTTTATTAACGGTTACTAAATATTCTTTTTCATGGCGATTTCCTGCACGCAAAATTTTGTTGACGATATCTCCATCGTTAGTTAAAAAGATCAACCCTTGAGAAAATTTATCAATTCGTCCAACATAGAAAATCCGCTTTGGATGATTGATGAAATCAATGATATTATCTTCCACATCCTTATCGCCTGTACAAGTAATTCCTGGAGGTTTATTAAAAGCTAAATAGATTGGTTCTTCCTTTCCCTGAAGTGGTTTTCCATCAATTTCAACTATATCACCATCTTCCACTCGATTACCTTTTTTTGCAATTACTCCATTTATGGTAACTCTTTGTGCATCGATAATCTTGTCTGCTTCTCGTCGAGAACAAACTCCTGCTTCGCTGATGTATTTATTTAAACTAGTTGAATTTGAATTATCAGAGGACATATTTTTTTTTACAAAAGTAAGGAAAGGAAAGGGTTATTTTTATTTGATTTTGACTTAAAATTTTAAGAATGCGATTCTTTTCGGGAAATGAAATTTTTAATTGGCTTTAAATGAATTATTTACATATGATTAAAATTAAAACTATGTTTTTGTTGTATTTTTAAATAGCTAGTAGTCAGTTGTTTAAAGATATGTATTTATATAAATTAAATTTCTTATTTGTACTTTAATTTCTTGATTATCAATGTGTTGTGGGGATTTGTTTTGAAAAAATAAGTTTATGTGAAATAAATATTGGGGAATCAAAAATTTGTTTTGCTTTAGTTTTTATTTTCAAATTTTTTGATAATCTTTGTATTAATGCTAAATGAAAACATGCTGTTTTTTTAATCTCCCGTCCTGTTCTAAAACATTTTTATAGGGATAAAGTTACTATGAAAAACCCCAAATAAAAATTATTTAAATCACCTCTTAAATGAGCGAACATGATTGATCGGAAAATATCACGTGGAAAAGTATTATTAGCGGAACCTTTTATGCTTGATTCCAACTTTAAACGATCCGTTGTTTTGATGTGTGAACATGAAGATGATGGAAGTTTAGGATTTATTTTGAATAAATCTTTAAATATGAAAATAAGTGAATTGGTTTCTGATTTTCCAGAAATTGAATCATCAGTATATTATGGTGGTCCGGTGCAGACAGATACCATTCATTATATCCATAATGCAGGACATCTTTTAGAAGATAGTCAAGAAATAATGCCAGGTGTTTATTGGGGTGGAGATTTCGAAAAATTGAAAGCTCTAATTGCTAACGGATTAATTACAAGAGAGAATATTCGATTTTTTGTAGGTTATTCTGGGTGGTCTGAATCACAATTAAAAGAAGAATTGAAATTAGGTTCTTGGGTAATTGCAGATATGGATTTGAATTATTTATTTAAGGAAAGTAAGATAGATTTGTGGAGTAAAGTTATGAAACACAAAGGAGATGTATTTTCAGTAATTGCAAATGTTCCTGAACAAATTACCTGGAATTAATTTTTTGAAAGAAAATAAAAAAGGGTCTGTTGGCAATTCAACAGACCCTTTTTTTAAGTCATATTTGTCAATCATATACAACTACAAATTTCAAACTCTTTCTTGGAGTGATTTGTAAAAAGTACATTCCAGAAGGCATATCTAAGTCAGCCGTGAAAATTTCATAGACTCCATTCCCAGGTTTAATTTCAACTATTTGCTCAGCTAATAAACGTCCAGGAACATCGTATACTCTAATATTTAAAGTCTGTTCAAATTCACTTGTCATACTCAGATTAATATTCTTTTTCGAACTTACAGGATTTGGAAAAAGATTACAATGCTTGAATAAACATTTGTTTTCTATAGTGACTTCATTTGTATAGTAAGTTGCTCCCCCTGGCTGAATTATTTTTATCCGATACGTTAAAAATTCTTCTTCGTAAAGTTCATAATCTAAATATGTAAAAACTTCAAAAGAAGAGTAAGGAAGGGAATCTCCTGGTATTTCAGCTACTTTAGTAAAAGTTAAACTATCAAAGCTTATTTCGATTTCGAAATTTTCAGCTCTGGTTCCTGGTGGAACAATCCAATTTAACTCAACAGCACAATCATCTTTTTGAGAGGCTTCAAGAGTGATAGCTAGTTGATCCAATTTATTTTGGGTGAAAGTAAAATGGCCAAATTTGGAAACAAGGTTACTAGACGCAAAAAAAGTAGGACTGGCTCCAGCATAAACTGATTCGACTCTTGTCCATGGATTATCGAAATATCCTAAACGAACATCTTCGATTTCGTCAAATCCTGAAATGTCTTCATCATATGCAAATAAAACATTGGCATTTCCAGATCCACTTTTTCTATCCAAATTCCAATACTCTTCTTCGCTAACTCTATGGATGGTTTCATCAGAGGTTAAATCGAAATGACTAAAATTGAAATATTCAGAAATAAATGTAGTGGTATCTGAAACGTTTTCAATTCCGGAAGGTCGATATTTACCTCCTTTTCCAATGGGAAAAATAAAGCTGGAAACTCCTCTTTTAGTAGCAGGACCATTTACGTGAGATTCATCACTAGCAAAAGAAGCAAAGGCATTTGCTTGAAAAGCAGTCAGGTTGGTTTGATTAGTTGTTACTATACCTTCAATGAAAGTCATTTCATTATAAATGCCTAAACTAAAATCTCCGGTCAAAGATAATCCCGAAGGATTATCTATTTCCAGATTGAATACTTCCATGGAATCAATCAAAAAGAAGGTTTGCGCTTGCCCCCCAACAAAACGCAAAATTCCATTTCCAGTATTATTTACGGTAGCTTCGTTCCAAAAATTACCTGTCAGCCTCAAGTCTCCACTATTGGAAAAAAGAGATGATTTATTGACAATATGACCTTCAACATGGATAAGTTGATCATTTGTGATGGTCATTTGTCCTTCATTGGTCATAGTTAATTGACCAAAAGATTTATTGATTTGTAGGAAAAAAAGAGGCATGATTATAATCCAAAAATGCTTTCTCATATATTTATATATCTAAATAATCATACCAAAAAAAATTATCAAAAAAAATGAGAATTAACTTCAATTAGATTTTACAGACTTTCCTATATTTTTGTTAATATAAGATCTATCACAACCGATTAAATCAGTAATATTGGTAGTAAAACCAATTCTATATTTTATGGTAGGTTGAGTTCCAGTTACTACTCCCAAAGTCCATTGAACGCCTATTGCATTATCCGTTGTAGGATCAGGATCCAAGGTGTTAGTTAATTCCCCATCGTTAAAAGGTTCATTGAGTAAATCATAATAAAAATGACTTCCGTATCTATCCCATGGATCATCAGTAACTACAAAAGCTTCAAATATGCTTCCGTCAGAAGCTAAAACACCGACGATATCATAAGGAGCTACTCCATTAGTATAGGAAGCACCATTATCCGAAGAATTTAGGTAGGTGTCCATTAAATGGTAAACTTTTATAATGTCAGTATTAGAATTAGGAACAAAAGGAGTCATTTCAATATCTATATAATTATTTCCGTTTTCATATATGTATACCATATTGAATCCATATTGTGAAGAGGTTAAGTTTTCCAAATCTACTTCAATTCTCCATGGATCACTAGGTGTTCCTGATCCTGTAATGGCTGAAACACCACCTACCCATTCATCCGTATACCCATCAAGATCCCAGGACCAAGTTACATAGGTATCACTACCTACATTCATAAAAATACCATTATACATATTCCAACAACTACCACATGTTCCATTGGCACTACCAAAAGGGTCATACAGTTGCCCCGTAGTACTTCCATCCCTCCAAATTTGAATATCTCCTCTTGCTCCAACTCTTAAATCTAAAGGCGAAGGTGAAAAACCTAAACTGAGTTGGTTCCATGAATAGGGTTGTGCGATTAGAAATTGTACACCCAAACATAATAATAAGGAGAGGAATATATTTTTGTATATGTTAAAAAACATAAATTTTTCTATTAATTTTTCTCTATGGTTCTTTAACAACAAACACTACATTAATGAATGAACAAGTATCAGAAGTAGCTACAGCTTTTACATCATATTCCATAAGACCATTATCATCGATAGTTATATTTTCAAAGACGTCTGTATCATAATCTGTAATATAATAGTACAATTCATCTTGATCATAAGTTGGTATAGCGCCAGGAGCAGAAGTACTTGAAATAGCAGGTGATTCAAATAAATTCAAATATTGTTGATGTAAATCAATTGTTAAATCAGTATCGATTGTATTTGCAACAACTGCGATAGCAGGAGGGTAAAAAATCCTAGAATTTCTTGCAGTATTCATTTCAATGATATCTCCATCAGCTTCTACTCCAAGTAGATAAATTGCCGTTGTATCCTCGTAAGTTCCAGTTCCATAGTCAGAAAACCGAACTTGACCACCTTCCACATCTAATTTCCTATCAGGCGTACTAGTTCCAATTCCAACATCACCAGTAAATTCTAAATAAATACCTTCTCCATCAGTATTATCAATTTCTAAAGCAATACCATCATTAGTTGCAATATTCCAATATCCATCATTGCTATCATTTTCATGGAAAAATTTTAATTCTCTAGTTCCGTTTCTATCGATTTGGAAAATAGGATTACTTTCTGAAGATCCTGTAAATCCATCAATAGTAAAATTACTACCAGAACCACTATCGAAAGTTAAATCATTTCCATCCATTGTTACAGTTCTATTTCCACCTAGAGTACCATTTGCAGTATAAATATTATCACCACTTCCTCCGCCTCCGCCACTACTTCCTCCGCCTCCTTCAATAGCAAACATACTCATATTCATATACCAAACTGTTACATCACTACCATTCTCGACATTTTCTATCCAAAGCTCGAGGTATTCATTAGTGCTAAGTTCTACAGTTCCAGTAATAGTTGTAGAATTCAGTTCAGATGATGAATTAGTTTCTGAATTATGTTTTGCCGATAAAATAGAAGGAATATCAGCAGCCGAAGTACTAGGTCCACCTTTACGAATAGAGTAATAAATTTGTCTATTGTTATTATCCACTTGTACCGAAATATTGCACGAAACGAAAAATGTTTGGGTTTCTGTTCCAGTATATCTAAGCCTGTTATTATTTGGCATATCTACATCAGACTCATTGATTAGAGTAGTTGTTCCATTTGCTTTTTGTGGAACATCTTCACTTAAGTTAGTTTCAACTTGATCACCATTTGCAATATAAATTGTTCCATAGGCAGCTGAAGAGGAACTACCTCCTAGGCTTGATGGGTCAACTTCGATAATATCACCATCTGCTTGAACTCCTAATATTCTGACAGGAGAAGCATCATCATAAGTTCCTATTCCATAATTTGAAAATCTTACTTGACCACCTTCTACATCAAAAAATGCATCTGGAGAAGTTGTTCCAACTCCTAAGTATCCTGAAGGCATAATAGCAATATCATCTTGGTAAATACCAGGAACATCATTTGCTGTTCCAATTTCCAAAAGTCCGTTTTCAGTTGTTGAGCCATTTCCACTTCCATCATCTGAATATTCAATGTATCCATAGTCACTTCCAGCATTAACAGCACTCTCAAAAACAATAGATTGAGAACCTCCTGCATTTCCTTTTTCTATAAAAATTGTTCCATTAGTTGCGGAAGCCGGCGTACCTGTTGTTTCATAAATATGTAAAGGATTAGTTGGTGAAGCTATACCTACTCCAACGTGGTCATCTTCAACTGCGAATACAATTGTTCCATTATCTGAGACAAAGAAATCTCCAGTACCAGTACTATTGAAATCTAAATCAAAATTGCCAAGAGAAACTTCTCTATTGGCGTCTATAGTTCCATCTGTATTATATATGTTATCAGAAGAACCACCGCTACCTGACGCCAATTCATCAATGGCTGCTTTTACATTTGAAGCTGTTAGTCCAGAAGTTGTATTATCATAAGGGATATTAGCTGCATTAAGAGTGAGTGGAACAAAAGAAGATCCATCGAAATACAGTACATCTCCATTAGAAATTGAGCCTGCTGAAACATCAAGCATGTCATTTACCAAACTTGTAGAAGCCGGAGTAGCTCTTATTCTAAACCAAGCTGAAGCTCTTCCTGAAGATCCAGTCGAAGAAGCTGAAATAGTAGTAAAGTTTGCAATGTCTCCAGCGGAAAAAGAAAGAGGTGTTCCAAAAGTTGCATATCCACTTTCTGATGCTGCAGTTGTAACTTGATATGTAGATAGAGTCGCATCAGTATTTTTTATAATTCTTACAGTTGTATTAACACCACCTTCATGGTCGATAGACATAGCAAATAATTCACAATCGACAGGAATTACGATTCCATGGCCATTTGGAGTATTATCACCGTTTCCAAAAGCCCATTCTGTTTGGCCTGCACCTAATGAAGAAGATTCTTCAGCAAAAACATTAAAAATGGTATATCCATTATCAGTTGAAGTAGGTACAAAATTACTTCCATCCCATGAAAGTAAATCGCCATTTGAAGGAGCTGTAGTTGTAATATCTACATCGGAGTGAACATCAATTGAACCATAAATATCCGGTTCAATTTCTGCGATTGCAGCTTGGACATCAGTTGCCACGATAGTGCCGACTGGAGTGAAAGGAACTTCTGATGCATTTTGATCATCAGTATCTGTATCTTGAACTAGAACCCAAACAGTTCCATTCCAGTAGTAATGTTCATTGGTGGCTTGAACAAATACTTTTTTACAATCATAAGCATTAGTTGATGGATCAAAAGCATTCATTGTTGCAACAGTTGCAAACTCACAAGTACCCCATCCACCAACTGCTTGTGCATTGGAGGAGATTACATATAAAACTGAAAAAATCAGGGGGATAATTTTTTTCATGAAATTTAATTTCTTATGAACCTAGAATTAGATTAGGTTTTTTATTTTTTGCATAATTTCCTCATTTGAAAAGCAAAGAATAAAATTCATAATTTGTTTGTTTTGAATAAGAATTCCGAGATCGCTTTATGAAAAAACGACCTCGAAATTCTATTTAACGTAACTTTTAATTATTAGTTACTAATAAAGAAAAGTACTCCTACAGCTGATGTGGCTGGCATTCCAAATGTGTTATTGTCAGCTGCTCTAACAATTCCTTCTTCCCCAGCACCTAATGCTGCTGCTGCTGCATTCAATTCTGTAATGTTAGCAACTGTTGGAACGTTAGACATGTCTAAAGGTGTAACAGTTCCATCTGTTGTGGTAACATCAATTGTACCATCAGTATTAACTGTAAGGCCTTCAATGACATTAGTCCATGTTAGGTTACCTGAACCATCTGTTACTGGCACTCCTCCTGCGTTACCCCCTGTAGCTGCTCCCGTTACTCCAACTTCATAAACTGGAGCCGTAGCTGTACCTGTATTTGTTACTGTGATACTTGGATCTGCTGCTGTAACATCAGTTAAAATTGCTAGTGCAGAGAGATCAACGTTTGTAGCGTCACCATCAAGATCTGTAAAAGTTAAAGTACTTGTACCTGAAGTAAATGAGATAGTTGCATCTGACTCAAATGAAAGAGTTGTAACTCCTGCTACTGTTGTAGCAGTTAACTCTGGAGAACCTGCTGCATCCACTACGATACTCGTAATTGGGTCAGTAAGGTTAGAAATATCAACTGCAACCCAGTGTGTACCAGGTGTTGGTAAAGCAACAAAGTCTGTACCTGCTGGGTCATAAAAGTATGCAATTTGATTGTCTGCATCGTATGCAACATTACCTTCATTTTCAGTAACTGTGTTCAACGATAAATTTAGGTTTGGATCACCTGTAACGTGAATTACACCCGCACCACCTTCAATGGCTTGTCCAAAAACTGTGGCTCCCATAAAACAGAAAGCTGAAAGCATTAATAAAATTTTCTTTCTCATAATCAAGAATTGTTTAATTAGTGTTTTAGATAAAAAAATAATAGTTAGTTATAAAAAAATGAGACTCGCATCTCATAAATTCCAATTGATATATATTTTGAAGAGGTGAAAAAGAAGACAGCTGATGTTCGTTAAAACATCAGCTGTCTATAAATAATGAAAGATGATTATTGAAAGAAAAGTATATTAATAGCTTTTCAGTTAGTAAAACTGTTTTATTATGTGTTGATTACATTCCTTCGTATAAAGTAATGATACATCCGCTACATCCGAATACGCCCTCAGGGTCAGTATAAAAAGATTCGCCATCGACAAGTCCCGATGCTCTTGCTTCCGCAATGGATTTAAATGTTCCTTTCGGCAATTTGCTTGCTAAAGCTTCTATTGCTTCTTGAACATTTTCTTCAATGAAACCATTACTATCCACATCGAAATTTGGATTTAAGGGTACCTCAGAAGCATTTTGAAGCTCGTTTGTATTACTTGAATCGTAAGTAAAATTAACATAGTCTAACAAATTGTCCATATGCATATATCGAATCACTCCAGACGCAGGGTCAACAACTACAAAAGCAGAGTCACCTTGCATTATTTGATTCATATCTTCAAATTTAATCGGATCCTCGTTTGGATCCGTAGGTTTTACGTGTAATGTGTTGGTAGGATTATCTACTCCGATACCAACTTGAGCATTTACGCTGTTGAAATAAAAGGTAGCGAAAAGGAATAGGGCGAACCCTAAAAGTTTTCTCTTTTTCATGGATTGTGTATTTAATGGTTATGCTTTTATAGTAATAAAAAACCATGCCACTGAGAATAAAATAATTAACATATAAAGAAATATTTTTTATTTTCCTATATGAAAAATCACCGTTTATGAATAATTTACTCGTAAATAATATTTTAAATATTTTATTAAAAAAAGGAAATAGATTATTTCCTCACTAAAACTATTTTTACTTTTGCAGCTATGATTTCAGCAAATAATATATATATCAAATATGGTGACCGAGTTTTATTGGATAAAATCAACCTTGTAATAGGTGATAAAGATAAAGTCGGTTTGGTAGGGAGAAATGGATCTGGAAAATCTACAATAATGAAAGTTATTGCTGGTGATATTAATCCAGATTCAGGAGGAGTTGTTATTCCTGGAGGGAAAACTATTGGTTATCTGCATCAGGATATGGATCTTCCTAAAGGAAAAACTGTTATGGAGGAGGCCTTAACTGCTTTTGATGAAGTCAAAAAATTAGAAAAAAAATTAGCTCAACTTAATGAGGAAGTAGCTAATCGAACAGATTATGAATCTGAAAGTTACACTAAACTCTTGAATGACTTATCCGAATATGGAGATCGTTTTCATATTCTGGGAGGTGAATCTATGGAAGCGGATGCTGAAAAAGTATTAAAAGGGTTAGGATTTAAAAGTTCTGACATGAATCGATTGACTGATGAATTTAGTGGCGGTTGGCAAATGAGAATTGAGTTAACCAAAATGCTTTTAAAACATCCTGATTATCTTTTACTGGATGAGCCTACTAACCACTTAGATATTGAATCGATTATTTGGTTGGAAAAGTTTTTGAAAAATTACTCAGGTGCTGTTGTTACTATTTCGCACGATAAGCAATTTTTGGATAATGTAACTACTCGAACGGTAGAATTAGAATGGGGAAAACTTTTTGATTACAAAGCATCTTACTCTGATTTTGTCAATCTCAGAATCGAACGTAGGGAAATCCAAGAAGCTGCCTTTAAAAACCAGCAAAAAGTAATTGCTGAAAAAGAAAGAACCATAACTCGTTTCATGGCAAAAGCGACCAAAACTAAAATGGCGCAAAGCATGAAAAAGCAATTAGATAAAATTGAACGAATCGAAATTGACTCTGCTGATAATCGGGCAATGGTTCTTAAATTTCCACCTGCTCCTCGGTCTGGACAAGTGGCAGTTGAAGCTACGAATGTCAATAAAAATTATGGAAGTCTAGAAATATTAAAAGACATCAATCTTAAACTAGATCGTGGTGATCGAATCGCATTTGTTGGACAAAATGGTCAAGGAAAAACCACTTTGGCAAGAATGCTTGTCAATGATTTGGCAGCAACTTCTGGAGAAATAAAGTTAGGACACAATATTGAAATTGGATATTATGCTCAAAATCAAACAGAAGCTTTAGATTCCAAATTAACTTTATTGCAAACAATGGAAAATGCTGCACCTGCTGAAATGAGAACTAAGGTTCGAAATATTCTAGGTGCATTTATGTTTAGTGGTGAAGATGCAGAAAAGAAAGTTTCTGTTCTTTCTGGAGGGGAAAAAGCTAGGATGGCTATGGCTTGTTTACTTCTTCGTCCTTTTAATTTATTGGTATTAGATGAGCCTACCAATCACTTAGATATATTATCCAAGGATATATTGAAAAAAGCATTGCAAGATTATGATGGGACGATGATCGTTGTATCTCATGATAGAGATTTTTTGGAAGGTTTGACCAATAAAACGTTGGAATTCAGAGATAAACAATTACACACTTACCTTGGTGATATTAATTTCTTTTTGAAAAAAAGAGCCATGGATAATATGCGTGAAGTTGAAATGGCAACCAAGGCAAAAGCCAAGGCACTTGAAGCTCAAAAAGATGACAAACCTGAATTAGATTATGAAACTAAAAAGAAATTACAGCGAGCAGTTCAAAATGCTGAAAGGAAAATCGAAAGATTAGAAGAGAAAATAGCAGCGTGGGATTTGAAATTAGCGCAACCAGAATTTTACGAACAACCTGATCACCAAAAACAAATAGAAGAATATCAACAATTAAAAAATGATCTTGATATTGTGATGGAGGAGTGGGAAGAAGCTCAATCTAAATTGGAATAAAGTGTAGCAAGACTTCCCAAGTCCAGTTTACATAATCAGAAATTTATTTTAAAAATTAATACTGGACTTGGGAAGTCAAGCTAGGGCTCTCGTTTAAAAAAAACAAAACCATTCTTTCTCCCAACTTCTTCAATATCATCAAATTTCTTCTGCCAACCGTCATTATTTACTTTTATTACGAAATATACTTCCCGATCAATTTCCCCTTCTGTCAACCATTTGTAACTTCGATTTTCACTTCTTAAACCAGCTGGTTTTTTAGTATAAAAAAGCGGGGCATAACTTTTAAAACCAATGTTTTTCACATAAACATTTTTACCTTCCAAGGATTTATAAAATTCAATCACCGCATTTTGAGAGTACCCTTCAATTTTATTAATGAAAAATATCAAACTCAAAGTAATAAAAATAGCGCCTCCTCCAAATAAAAAAACAATGCTTTTACGGTAAGAAAATTTTCCCCAAAAACCTTTTTTTAAAAAAATAAAAACAGAAATTAAGGTAGTGAAAAGTAAAAATAAACCTGGGATAATATCCCAATTTGACCAAGTTACTTCAGCTTCCAAATTTCCCATAGCAAATAAATCATTCGCAAAAAGTGGTTTTATGATTTCAATATTTTTCCCAAGAAAAGGAACAGCCATAAAAATAGTTGAAATCAAAAGACCAAAACATAACAATGCAATTACAATTTTTGAATTTAATTTTTTTTCATTCTGAGAAATAGAAAAAAGATACGTAGCGGATAAATAAGTCAACGGAAAATAACAAAGAGAAGAGTAATGAACAATCTTAGATTGTACAATCGAAAACAAAATCAGCACCACCCAAAATAAAATTACCATCCATTTTCGAAAATCAACTTGCCATTTTTGTGAACTAGAATCGAGTAGGAGAGGAGATTTCCAAAGAGCAGGAATCGCAAAGATTGATGCAGGAAAACAACCTAATAAAAGTACTATAAAATGATACCCAGGGAATCCTCCGTGACCTGCATCTTGAGTACTAAATAATCGAATTTGGTAAGTCGTAAATTCTCGAATAAACCAACTTCCATTCATCATCCATTCTACTCCAAACCAAAGTGCCGTTACCAAAATTACCGATAAACCATAAATCAAAATTTGAGGTATGGTAAAATACATTTTAAATTTCACACTTATCCAATAAACGAATCCTGTCAATCCAACTAATAAAATGGCTGCAGGTCCTTTTGTCAAAACAGCCAAACCTAACAATACTCCTCCAAGAAAAAGTAGTTTATTTTTATTGTAAAATGATTTTACTTGTCCAGAATTTTCTTGTTTTGAAAATATTAAAATTAAAAAATACAAACTACTGAAAATCAGCAAGTTAAACCATGGATCAATAATTCCTGATCGAAAATATAGATGTGGTAAAATTGAACCTAAATAAGTCAAAACCCAAATCCAACCAAAGGATCTACCATGTAGTTTTTTTCCAATAGAAAATAAAAAAAGAAGCGTTACAATTCCACAAATTGCATTGGGAAACCTTGCTGCAAATTCATTTACTCCAAAGAGTTTCATTGCTAGAACTTGCATCCAAATAAATAATGGTGGTTTTTCCCAAAAAGGTAAGAAGTCGATCTGTACATGAAAATAATCACCTGACACAATCATCTCTCGAGCTGCTTCAGCGAAGTTTATTTCATCCCAGTCGAATAGATGAACACCCCCTAGAAATGGAAGGTAGAAAAGGATCCCTAACAATATAATTACAAAATGATCTTTACTTATATTCCCCATTTTCGTAATTGATTCAAGACGGCTCTAAAATCCTTTGGAAGTTCTGCTTCGAAAGTCATTGATTCGTTTGTTGTTGGGTGTTGGAAAGTAATTTTTGCAGCATGTAAAGTAGTTCGACTCATTAATGGTTTTTCTTCATATACATCCTTGCTTCGTCGATATTTTTTCATTTTTACTTCCGAAAGTAGAAAGGCATCTTTTCGACCATATAAAGAATCAACAGCTAAGGGATATCCAATCACTTCAAAGTGAACTCTTACTTGATGAGTTCTACCTGTTTTGATATTGGCTTCAACGAGTGTATAATTTTTAAATCTTTCGATCACTTTAAATAAAGTCAAAGAAGGTTTTCCACGTTTTGCAATGATCATTCGACCCTTATCTCGCATATTATTAGCGATCGGTTGATTAATTTCTCCTTCTTCTTTGTGCACAGAACCTTCGACAAGTGCGAAGTAAATTTTGTCAATTGTTCTTGCTTCAAATTGCATACTAAGATTCCGATGAGCAGCAGCATTTTTTGCAAAAATAATTACACCACTTGTTTCCTTATCCAAGCGATGAACAGTAAACACTTCGTCCAATCTATTTTTTAAAAAAGAAGTTAGGTTAGGTCGCTCTGCAACAAATCGATCAGGAATGGTTAAATAATGAGCAGGTTTATTTAAAACAATTATATCATCATCTTCAAAAATAATGGAAGGTCGGTTCTTCATGGAGGTTGATAGAATTTAGGTATTATGACTCTCTGAGTCATTAATTTTTTTAAAATAATTTTTTGAGTCAAAGACCTTCCAAGGTAATTAAATTTAAAAAGTCTTTAAACTAATTTAGAAGATCAATATTTTTAAGAAAAAAGCTAATAAAGCAAAAAATACCATGGCCAAAGCCATTAATTCAAATATATGATTAGCTTCGGTCATTCCGTATTTTTCTCTGTCTTCTTTACTTGGTTGAAACATGATTCTTTTTTTGAATAATGAATTTTTAAGAAAGAGTATTGTCAAGGATTACTCCTCAATTATCAATCTTCTTTTCTCACTAATTACCTATTTTATTTTCAACAATATCCCAAATTTGATTGACTCTTGCTTCCCAAGTATTTGAGTTAGCAACGTCAACGCATTGTTGGATTTTTTCAGGAGTTTGTTCTTCGATTGCTTTGTCGATCAAATTTACAAATTGATCTTCACTTTCAGCAATATGAATGACATCTTTAAAGGTTCGAATGTCTTCTGAAAAATTGGTAGCAATCACCGCTCTTCCAGCAGCGAGGTATTCATTAATTTTCAAAGGATAAATACTTTTGGTCAAAGTGTTGAGCAAAAATGGAATAATTGCTACATCCATATTTTGAAGGTATGGAGGTAAACTTCGAATATCCTTACTTCCCGTAAATATAATGTTAGGCATTTTATCCATCCCTAATTCATAAACTTCATTATTATTGATTGGCCCAACGAGTAACAAAGTTTTATCAGCATGTACCTCTGCAATTTTTTTTATCAAAGGATAATTCACCCGTAAGTCATCTAAGTTTCCAACGAATCCAATGATTTTGGTATCAATATTTTTGATCTCATCAGGCTTTTCAAATTTCTCATTTAGCGTCCGTTCAAAAATGTCAATGTCCGCAGCATTGTGAACAATATGAATTTCATTGGCATCTTTTTTCCAAATATTTCTTAATTCACGAGAAGTCACAATGGTCACATCTGCGTTTTGAACCGCATTTCTTTCTAGGTCAAAACCATGTTTTAGTGTCCAATCATTTTGAGAAATATCGTCGATGCATTGATAAATATTTAGCAAAGGTTTGAACTCATCTTTTGGTAAATAACCTGCTTGAAAAGGATTATAGCAATTCATAAAAATGTAATCTTTGATATTATTATCCTTGATTACTTTTTTGATGGTATTTAAAACTTTACGATTATTTCGCTCTCGAAATGTATTATAAATAGTTCCCTTTGGAAAAAAGTTAATTGGAGGAACCATCGGAGGCAGGGCAGCTAAGAAGTTATCCTTATTTGGTGATTTTTCTAATTGAGGAGGGTGTTCATAACGCATGCGATGCATCAATAAATCGGATCTTCTTTCCTTCGTTATTTTATCATTAAATCGTTCAGTAAAATTTCGATAAGTGTATGGTGGATTGATGTAAAACACTCGATTGTTTTTGATGAATTCTTTTGAGAAAGAAAATGAAACAGAAGAGTAGGGATGATCCCAAGGAAAAAGGGTGAAGTAAATGATGTCGATATCTTTTCGCATGAGAAATTATTTATAGTATCAGTTTTGTATTTTTTCCGTTTGACGTTGAACGTTTGACGTTTTGCGGTTCTCGTTTATTTTAATTTAAGTAAACTTCATTTTTATTTGTCAAGAATATCTTCGTTGACTGTTTCTTTTTTATTTAAAAAACCTAAAACAGTATTAAAAAGATTATTATAAAACCATGGAATCAAAGCAATTGGCCGCCACCATCGAATGCCATATAATTTATAAAAGAATGCCATCTGAATAACGAACATTACAGAATAGGTTGAAAGTGTTCCCCAAACTGCTCCCATAATCCCATATTCTTTAATCAGAAAATAATTGAAAATAATATTCAATATCAAGCCGAGGATTACAAATCGAAAATTAATTTTAGGTTTACCAATTGAATCTAAAATAGTTCCAAACTGCAATGCATACGGGACAAATAGCGCAAAGAATATAGTATATCTTAAAATTGGAACGGAGTCTAAATATTTTTCTTTTCCCAGTGTAATTACCACAATTTCAGCAAAGAAATAAATAAAAATCATGGCTGGAATGATCAATCCGAGAATTGCAGCAACCGATCTTTCGTACAAATCTCGGATACCTTCCTTTCCTTTTTCAATTGAATTTTTGGCACTTTGAGGGAAGACTACAGCAGCAATCGATATCGCTGGAATGTCCACTAAGTTTGTAATTCGAATCGCCACTTCGTAAATGGCAATTGCTTCAAATGAAATCATCGCTCCCAACATTGACCGATCAGTAAATTTATAAATGATCGTACTTAAGTTAGTTCCAAAGGTAAATCGTCCAAAATTAAATAATTCTTTTACCCATTTCCAATCTATATTTCTTGAAAAAACGAGATACTTTTTCGCAAAAACAAAACCCACAATACTTGCACTCAAACCTGAAAAAATTAAAAATAATGACATCTGAAAAATGTCAATCGGAATATTATTTAGGTATTGAAAAAGAATGTAAATGAATAGCGTTCCCTTATAAGTAAAACTTGCCCAAAAGAATCCTCTGAAATCTAAATTAGCTTGAAGGATATAATTGAATTGCAAAAAAGGCATTATAACAATGGTCGTAATTCCATAGTAATAAAGCATTTGGATTAATTCGTCTCTAACTATTTGAGTAAAATCAGGATCAGTATAAAAGTAATTTACCGCAGGATTGGCTAGAACAAGTAGGAGTAAAATAGTAATTGAAGTAAGGCAAACATTGATAAAAATAGAAGCCGTATTTATTTTAGCTCTATCTTTTTCTTGACTGGTAGAAAGGTACCGAATGAGTGCATTTTGAATTAAGCCTGTTCGGCTAACTTCGATGAGTGCAACAATAATCAAAAATTGAATCCACAACCCGTACTCATCTTTTGAAACTGCTCGGAGCAATAAAAACATATTAGCAAAGCCAAGAACTTGACCGAAAATACGTTCCATTAAGGAATAACTCCCCGATTTGATCCAATAAGATTTTTCCTCTTTGCTCATATGTTGAAAGTGATGAGCTATGAGTAATAAGTGATTAGTGTGAGTAAAACAACTCGTCACTTATCTCTCAATACTCATTACTCCGAGAAAGTTTAATTCAAATTTTTGAGGTCAATTTTATTCAAAATCGAGCCGAAGAATTTTTCTTCTTTGCTCAATAAATAATCAATTGATTCTTTATCCGCATCTTTGATTTCTGACTCAGCAGAGAATACCGCAACAATTTTATCTGCAAACCTAGCTAACTCCCGTGTGTCAGAATATTTGTTGAGTGAGGCACCTTCCATAAAAATGTAATCATAATTGTCTTTCAAATCACTAATGAAATTTTGGAAATCTCGTCCAGCAAAGAACTCAGAAGGGGAGTGACTGGTTCCTCTATTTCCAATAATATCGACATTGTCCAAATTGAACATATTTTTGATTTTCTTAGCCTCAAATTGATCTGCTAAATTATTTTCACCAATCAATCGAGTATGTAAAAGATTATCTTGAATCTTTTCATTCGACATTCTGGTTAAGGTATTATTTTTAAAATTGGTATCGATCAATAAGATTTTTTTATCTTTCAAAGTTAAAGCATACGCTAAAGTCAAAATTAGAAATGTTTTTCCCTCTCCTTCCTTAGTACTGGTAAAAAGGAAGGTTGAAGCATTGGTTTCTTCAAAAGCGTATCGCAGTTTTCGCAAAGATTCTTTAAAGTTTTCAAGGTTTTTATTGTCAGAGAAAGAGGCAAATAATTTCTTTAAATCCAAGTTGCTATCTTTCACTTTATTCAATGAACCTATCAAATTCAAATTAGTGAATTTGCTAAACTGATTTGGTGTATTCAAACTCAAATCAAACAAAGCCAACAAAAACAAAAGAACCGTTGCTAAAGAACCAGTTACCAATCCTGCAAAACCAGCCAACAAGTATTTATTATCTGGAATAGGTTCTTCAGGTGTATCAGCCCAATCCAAAGGTTCTAGTTTAAAGGTAGAAGAAATCGTATTTAGACGTGACTCATTTACTCTGTCCAAAGTACTTTTGTATTCCTTTCTTGCTATTTCGATTTGATTATTTAGGTTAGTAGTGTAGGCTTCATCATTGATATAAGCATTTCTCTTTCCTCTTAATTTATCCAATTCGGAATTAATTGATCGCATAGTTTCTTGAGCTAAAGTCAATTCAGATTCAGCAGTTACTCGCTTAGAGAGAAATTCATCATCCTGATCCATGGTTCCTGGATCATCCTTACTTTGATCTTTAGCAATTCGCTTGATTTGTTGATCTCTAGCAACTTTGGCAAGATCAATCTGACTTTTTAGATTAGTATCTTTTTGACCAGAAGAAATATATTCATCAGTTAACCTTTTTATTCTAGCATCAAGATTTACGACTGCTTTACTACTAAGAATATTCCCTGATTTTTTTTCTAATTTATATCGATCATTATCATTCAAATAAGATCCTAAATTTTTAATAATAGTTCTGTTAGCATTTACAGCTCTGTTCGCTTCTTCTAATTCAGCTTCTAACTTACCGATTTGGTCAAGTGTTTCTTCAGACTGAACGGTGATGTTCAAAATTCCTTTTCCAGATTTATAATTTTCTAATTCTTTTTCAAGTCCACGAAGTTTGTTTGCTCTAGTTTGAGCTAATTTTTCATATTCATAAAAAGTTTCTAAGTCACCTTTGCTTTGCTCTTTTTGATGATATGGTTTTAGTATTTTACAAAATTGATTTACAGCGAAAGAGCAAGCTCTTGGATTTTCATCTACATATTTAATTTCCAAAGCATCCGTTTCACCATCTCTTTTCACATAGAATTTTTCTTTTTTCAAAAAATCTACATCATATTCATACGCCTTCGCAACCTTTCTATAAATCAGATCTGAATCTTGATCTAAGGCACTATTCAATGTATCAATTCGACCTTGCAAAACTGCAGCAAGTGATTCTAGTTCAGATTGAGTGTAACCGATGTCGCTTGGATTTATCTTTTTGAATGGAGGGTCAAGGCTGCTAGAGTCAGCCATAATATCATGTACTAATAATTCATAACTCAAAAACCGAGTGGTTCGATCCGTAGTGATAAATTTGATCAAGTTGGCAAAACTAATTTCCACCTGCATCTTTTGAACAAACGGGCTATTTTCGTTCATGTTTATCCCCGTAAACTCAACAATTCCCGTTGGAATAGAAGCTTTCGCATCATACATTTCAGGCTGTCTGTCAACAAAGTAATAAGTAGCCAAAGCTGTAATAATCATCGGAATGATGATCAGCCACTTTCGCTTCTTGATAACATTAAAAAAGTATTGAATATCCATCTCGTTGTTTTTCTAATAATAAGTTTATAGTTAGAAGGAAAAAATTATAAATTTTCCAACAGTAATAAAAGAGAAATTGGAATAGGAAACATAAAAAATAATGGATTGAATCGTGCAGATATTAGGATGCGCAAAATTAATTTTTTTTGAATAAATATCCTAATTTTTCGGGGAAGGAGGCCTTATGTTGAACTATTCGCAATTTAAAATGTAATTAGCTGATAATCAACATGTTGAAAGGGTATTTTTCATATGGTTTATAAAGTTTATATATCTGTTTTAAGTACTCATTCATTAACCATTATGGAAAATCTTTAAAATGTCATTTTCAATCTCAAATTCTTCACTTGGTATAACGGAGATTTCAGGGGCAAGGATTCCATTTTTCAAATATTTATTTCCCTCAAAGATTCGAGCCTCTTGCCATAGATTTTGATCTATAAATGATTGTAATAATTGAGCACCTCCCTCTACGAGTAATGTTCCGATTTTTTCTTCATGTAGTTTTTTTAATAAATTTTTGAGAAGAAATTCGTCAAATGGTAATTCAATTTGAACAACATTTTTATTAGAAAAAGTACGAGTAACCTTTTCAGTAATCTGCCAAGTTGGAAGCCCATCTGAAAAAAGATGTAGGTTTTCAGGCAAATTATCTTTTCGATCCAAAACAATTCGCAAAGGACTTTTTCCAAAATACAATCGGTTCGTCAATTTTGGATTGTCTTGTCGAGCAGTATTGGTTCCTACCATGATCGCATTAATTTCACTTCGCCATTTATGCACTAAAGTTTTGGAAAACTGATTGGTAATCCAAACACTTTTATTTTTTTGTCCAATAAAGCCATCGTTGGATTTTGCATATTTTAAAATCACAAAAGGGGATTCCCGCTCCACATAATTTGTTCGATATTTGACCAACTCATCTCCTTCTTTTTCCAAGACTCCCGTAATGACTTCCACACCATGTTGACGCAACAATTCAATTCCATTTCCTGAAACTTGAGGTGTTTTATCAATGGTAGAAATGATTACTTTGGGAATTTTTGTTTTCAAAATCAAGCTTGTGCAAGGAGGTGTTTTTCCAAAAAAATTGCATGGTTCTAGAGAAACATAAATTTCAGATTGAGTCAAATATTGTCGATCCTCTTCTTTTACATTGGCAACTGCATTGACCTCTGCATGTGGTTTTCCAAAGCCCTTAAAATATCCTTCACCAATTATTCTATTTTGAAAAACAATGACTGCTCCAACCATCGGATTGGGAACAGCAGATCCTTCTGATAAGCGAGCTAAATCAAACGCTCTACGGATATATAATTCTTGTTTTTTTGAAAAACCAGACTTCATTTGTGATTGAATTTTTAAAAGTTTGTTCGTGGAAATCAAAGTTAAGTTAAACTACTTGGATTTTAGATTTTTTAGAAAAAATTATTTTTGGAAATGTATTGTTATTCCTTTATTTTATTAGCATAACAATATATTTTCATTTTAGAGAAAACAAAAAGCAGATTTTAATAGTTTGTTGGAAATAATTTTTAACTTTACTATGTAACAATAAACAAACATTTTGCTCCCTCTTGTGTTTCCAATAAAGAACGTTTGAAAAATAATTATCTCCAATATTCGTAACAAAACAATTACATTTTCGTTTTTAGAATAATTACTTGAAAAGTCACAGAATAATTATTACTAAAAAAATGTAATTACATTGTTATTTTGAAAGTGTTTTAATTTCTTAATCATTTAAAATTTTACAGCGTGGCGCATAAAATCAACCTTAGAAACTCAAGCGAAAAAGTTGTCCTTGATGACAAAGGATACAAATTTTTAACAACAGACAAATACCTGAGTAGTATTGACATTGTTAACCGACTTAGAAAACATTCTAGTGGGTGTGCTGTTTTTCAAAGAACCCAAAAACAGAAAACAGGTGGTTACAAAACAGAAACCATTTACTTGCACAAATTGATTGCAGAAAAATTTATCCGAAAAGGTAGATCTAAAAAAAGAAGTTTAGTTGGAGCATTGAATGGAAACAAATTAGATTGTCGAATTGATAATTTAGCATTTAGATCTCGGTCGACCGCTAGTCGCCAAAGAAAATCTAGTAGTAAAGCTGGATTCACAGGGGTTTATAAAGAAAGTACAAGATTCCGTGCAGTTATTTCTCACAAAGGAAAATCAATTCACATTGGAATGTTTGATACAGCAGTTGAAGCGGCAGATGCATATAATAAGAAGTCAAAAGAGTTTTATGGAGATGAAGGAAAAATAAATGCAATTCCAAGAGCGGAATTATCTGCAGCTAAAAAAGCTACTAAAGCAAAAATAGCAGCTAAAAAAGCTGAAATGAAAGCTGCGGCAAAAGCTAAAGCTGATGCTAAGAAAAAAGCTGCACCAAAGAAGGCTGCACCTAAAAGAGCTGCAAAAAAGACGACTAGAAAGAAGAAGTAATTTTTCTTTTTTAAATAGAGAAAATCATTAAGATGAGAGGTTAAGCTGATGGCTTTACCTCTTTTTTTTTGAAAAATATGTCTTGTTAAACTTCTATAATTAACCAAACTAGATCATCAATTTTTCTTGAAAAATAACATCCTCAGATAGATTATTCTTTACCTTCAATTATATTATTGTCCAATAAAATAAATCCAAAATGAATCATTCAAAAAGTAAAAAAGATTTCTTGACTAACGATGTTATCGAGCTATTAAAAAAATTAAAAACAGAGACTGAACCTGCTTTTGGTTTGATGACTGCTCAACATATGGTTGAGCATCTTTCCTGGACTTTAAAAAACTGTACAAAAAGAGTAGGTGAAGTAGAGAATCCACCTACAAAGAGGCAACTTGGGTTTAAAAGATTTATTGAAAAAGGAGCCATATTTGAGCATCGACCAAGTGATAAAACTAAGGCTGATTTACCTGCCTATAAATATGAGAATTTGGAAGAAGCGATTGAACAGGTTGAGGTAGCGATAAATAGGTTTTACACACATTTTGAGGCTAATCCAGATTTCATATGTTACAATAAATTTTTTGGCGAACTCAATTTTGAAGAATTAGAATTATTTAATCATAACCATTACAGATATCATTTATGGCAGTTTGGATTAATTGATAAATATCTCTAAAATGCCTGATTTTATTAGTGTTTTTGTATCTTTTGACAAAATTGAAAATTTATGTCAAAACATAACGAAAATTTAAAAACACTCAATGAAGTCTTTTTTCATTGGGAAAAAAATACTCCAAATAATATTTTTCTGCGCCAGCCTTATGGCGAAAATTGGAAAACACTTACTTATGCTGAAGCAGGTAAAGAAGCTCGGAAAATGACTTCTGCTTTAAGAAAGATGGGGTTAAAAAAAGGAGATCATATAGGCATTTCTTCTAAGAATTGTTACCATTGGATCTTGGCAGATTTAGCCATTTTAATGGGAGGATATATATCTGTTCCGTTCTATCCAAGTTTGACTAAAGACCAACTTAATGAAGTCATTATTAAGGCAGATTTGAAAGCAATTTTTTGTGGAAAATATGATAAATGGGGAGATCGATCTGAGGCGATTCCTGATGATGTTCAAGTGATTCGATTTCCTCATTATGAAGGAAATGCAAAAGTTGAGATTGGGACAGATTGGAATGAATTGATTAATACAAATACTCCTTTTGAAGAAAATTATATCCCCGATTTTGATGACTTGTGGACAATACTTTTCACCTCTGGAACGACAGGAACACCCAAGGGAGTAATGCATACTCATAAAGCTCCAGCTTTGATTTTTGATAATGAAGATAAAACTAATTTTATAGGTTTTAATCGGTTAAAACATTTTCGATTTTTTTCCTTTTTACCTTTAAATCATGTGGCAGAGCGATTGGGTGTTGAAAGTCCTTGCCTTTATTATGGAGGAACAATTTCATTTGCGCAATCATTGGAAACCTTTGCCAAAAACTTGCAAGAAACTCAGCCAACGTTTCTATTTGCAGTACCTAGGATTTGGACAAAATTCTACTTAGGTGTATTGGCGAAAATGCCACAAAAGAAATTAGATACTTTACTTAAAATTCCAATCGTATCTGGTTTTATTAAAAAGAAATTGAAAACTGCACTAGGTCTACGAGATGCTCAAATCGTAGCAACTGGAGCAGCAATTACGCCAAAATATTTAAAAGATTGGTACGCTAGATTAGGATTGAATTTGGTGGAGGCTTATGGGATGACTGAAGTTTGTGGATCTATTACAAATGGTCCTAAAAAGGAAACTCCTTCTGATTCGGTTGGCGAACCTGTTCCTAGTTGCCAAATAAAAATTGATCCTGACACTCAAGAAATTTTGATGGCAAGTCCTTGGATGATGAAAGGATATTATAAAGATCCAGAATTGACAGCAAAGGTTTTGATTGATGGATGGATGCATAGCGGAGATCGCGGTTGGATTGATGATAATGGCTTTTTGCGAGTTGTTGGACGAGTCAAAGATTCCTTTAAAACCTCAAAAGGACAATTTATTATTCCAAATCCAATTGAAGAAAAATTAGCACAGAGTGATTTTATTGAACAAGTTTGTGTGGCTGGCTTGACGACTCCTCAACCAGTTGCATTGGTGAATCTTTCTGAAATAGGTTTATCAGTTGAGAAAGAAAAAGTTGAGAAAGTTCTTCAACAAGAATTGGAAAAAACCAATGCTACATTATCAAGTTATCAAAAAATATCGACCATAGTCATCAACAAAGAAATATGGTCTGAGAGTAATCAAATGTTGACACCAACGCTTAAAATTCGTCGAGGTAAAATTGATGAAAATTATAATGATAAATATTTAGGATGGCATGAGGCGGATGGAAAAGTTATTTGGGAGGTGTGATTTTTTTGACGCTGACTTTTTATGAATTGATATGTTTTTAATTTTCCGAAGGAAAATATAGGGCAAGTGATAATATGAAAAATCATAAAAAGTCAGCGTCAAAAAAATTAAGGTAAGATCAAAATATTTCAATATTTAAAATCAAAAATTATGAAATCCATTTTAAAAAAATTACTCATCGTTTTAGGAGTTTTAGTTTTATTAATCTTAGGCTATAGTTGGATGAATTATGCAGCTGATAAGCCATTTGAAGAATTAAAAGCGAAATGGTCATATGATAATTCTCAATTTTTAGAAATGAATGGAATGCCCGTTCATTACAGAATAAATGGAGAAGGAGAACCCTTAGTTTTGATTCATGGAACAGGTGCCTCTTTGCACACTTGGGAAGGTTGGACAGAGATTTTGGAAAAAGATTTTAAAGTGATTAGCCTTGATATGCCTGCTTTTGGATTGACTGGACCGAATCCAGAACGGGTTTATACTTTAGAATTTTATGCTAAATTTTTGGATAGTTTTTTAGAAAAAATTGAGGTAGATAAATTTAGTATTGCAGGGAATTCGTTGGGAGGTGGAATTGCCTGGAAGTATGCAGCTCTTTTTCCAGAGAAAGTAAAAAGTATGATTTTGGTTGACCCAATGGGATATCCTCACCGAGGAGAAGCACCTTTTGCACTTCGCTTAGCTGCTAATAAATATTCAAGTAAGTTTTTGAAAACAGTCACTCCCAAATCCTTGTTTTATAAAAGTCTTTATGAGGTATATCACAATGATGACTTGGTGACTGATGAGTTAATCAATCGATATTATGATTTATATTTAAGAGCAGGAAATCGGCAAGCTTTTGTCGATCGAGCTATGTCAAAAGAAACCATTGATACTACAGAGATTGCGAGAATAACTACACCTACATTAATTATGTGGGGAGAAACTGATGAATGGATTTCGCCATTAGATGCCCCCAAATTTAAAAGAGACATAAAAGGCTCTGAATTGATTACCTACTCAAATGCAGGCCATCTTCCCATGGAAGAGTTGCCGAAACTTACTGCTCATGATGCTTGTATATTTTTAGAGAAAAATTTGGTAAAAGTTTCTGAACCAGAATTATCGACAATTGAAGAATGATTCGTTTTTACTTTCCCTAGTTATACGATTTTAGATTTTTTTACCAATAAATTTATCGAATAGAAACGAATATTTTAACAGTAAAAAAATAATAAAATGAGCTCAAGTATCCAATTACCTCGTGATGTTTATGGAACAGAAGAACATCAAATGTTGAGGGACACAGTTTTAGAATTTTACAAAACAGAAGTTGAACCCAAACGAGAAGAATGGGAGGAAAATACCGCTTGCTCTAGAGAAGCTTGGTTGAAGGCAGGTGAATTAGGATTATTAGGATTGAACCTTGATCCAAAATATGGAGGTTCTGGGTTAGACTTTAGTTATAGTGCTATCGCCATTGAAACTTTCGCACAAACAGGAGCAGATTCTCCTGGCATTTCCATGCATTCAGATATTGTTATTCCATATATTGAAAAACATGGAAGCGAGGCAACCAAGGATAAATATTTACCTAAAATGTGTACAGGTGAACTTATTGGTTCTCTAGGGATGACAGAGCCTTCAACAGGGAGTGATGTGCAAGCAATCCGAACAACAGCGGTTGATATGGGAGACCATTATCTAATCAATGGAAGTAAAACATTTATCACTATTGGTTACACTTCAGACTTCACCTTGACAGCTTGTAAAACTGAAAATGGAATTAGCTTAATTATAATTGATGCTAATTTAGAAGGGTTTACTAAAGGAAAACCATTTAAAAAATTAGGTTTAAAAACTAGTGATACTTGCGAGTTATTTTTTGATAATGTAAAAGTTCCAAAAGAGAATGTGATCGGAGAGGAAGGGAAAGGATTTATTTACATGATGCAAGAATTACCTAGAGAAAGATTGACAATAGCCATTCAAGCTATCGGTGCCGTTCGAGGTGGATTAGAATTAACCACGGCTTATACTCAAGAACGAACTGCTTTCAAACAACCAATTTGTGCTTTCCAAAATACTCAATTTAAATTAGCTGAAGTTGCTACACAATTAGAAGTAAATACAGCCTTTGTTGATAAATGTACAGAGCTTTTAGCTAGGAAAGAATTAACTCCAGAATTAGCTTCCATGGCAAAATATGCATCCACAGAAATGCAAGGAAAAATGCTAGATGAATGCCTCCAGTTGTTTGGTGGATATGGATATATGTGGGAATACCCAATAGCAAGATTAGTAGCTGATGCAAGAGTTTCTCGGATTTATGGAGGAACCAATGAAATTATGAAACTGATGATTGCTAGAGCAATTTTCTCTGATTATTTCAAAGAAATGAAAGCGAAAAGAAGAGCGATGAAGATGACTCAGAAACAATAAATATGTCATTTTTTGATTGTACAATTTGCGGAAATTCTCATAAGTTAATCACCTTATTGGAATTTCCGCAACCTGATATTATTTCGAAAATCACTAGTGGACAAGTTGATTCATCCTTAAAAATCTTTGCTAAAAATAATTTTGTAATAAACAAAGAAACCATTGTAGTTCAGTCATTGCTTTCTTTGCCTATTATTGATTTTGAAGATGAATTTGATTTATTAGTTTGGGTAGAAATTTCCGGGCATGAATATTTATCATGCCTAGAAAAACTTAGAAAAGTTAACTATTCAAAGGCAAATGCGGAAGCTAAACTGATAGATCCAATTCCTTTTTTCTCAGGAACGAATAATTTATTATTAAAGGTTGAAGTAGACGCAGACAATGAGGATGGTGTATTTTCAATTATTGAAATAAACGAAAATATAAATTTGAAAAAATATTTAAAAAATGGAATTTCCAAAAAAGAATTAGCAGTAATTCTCTCTCCACTTTACCATTAAAAAATATAAATGAACTATCTCACTCCAACTTATTTTTTCGATTTTGAAAATGAGAATATCCAAAATCTAATCAAAGAATTTCAATCAGGTTCTCTTTCCCAAAAAGAAAAAGCCATTCAAGTTTATTTAAAAATTCGCGATGGTTGGAGATACAATGCCTACCGAATTCACTTTAACAAAGAAGCATTCCGAGCAAGCGAAATTTCCCAAAGGTCAGAAGGTCATTGTATTGATAAAGCCGTTTTGCTAACAACGTGTTTACGTGGATTAGGAATACCTGCTAGATTACATTTTGCAAAAGTAAAAAATCATATTGCAGTTGAAAAATTAGTTGAAAAATTCGGTGTAAATGAATTAACGCCACATGGAATGGTTGATGTTTTTATAAATGAAAAATGGGTAAAATCTTCTCCTGCTTTTAATGCTGGTCTATGCGAAAAATGTAATGTTGAACCACTTGGGTTTGATGGAGAAAATGATTCTATTTTCCAAGAATATAATCGAGGAGGAAATGAGTTTATGGAATACATCGAAGATTATGGACACTTTGAAGATTTACCATTAGACTTTATTTTACAAAATATGAAAGATCATTATGGTCAGTTTTTTAATCGACCTTTAGGGCAAACGCAATTAAATATTAATTAATCTTACTTTGTAAAAGTATTGTTATGCATTGATTTTGCTAGGTTATTTCAACTTAGAAGGGCTGTTAGCGCTCCAAGCGCTAACAGCCCTAACTTTTTATTTTTTTAGAAAAAATTTAATCAATTTTCATCTCAGGAATATCTCCTTCAATGACTAATCGACCTTCGGTTGCATTTTTTATTTCTTCAACAGAAACTCCAGGAGCTCGTTCGATTAATTTAAATCCTTCCGGAGTAATATCCAAAACAGCCAAATTTGTCACCACTTTTTTGACACATTTTACACCAGTCAATGGCAAAGTACATTGGC